>NZ_JBFUKM010000006.1:0-373432 GCF_056400825.1 Allobosea sp. P4_H5
GCGCCTCGTAGAGCATCAGATCGGCGCCGAGCAGGGCGCCACCGCTGCGGCGGCTCAGGCTCGCGGCGTTGCCGTCGCCGTCGGTATTGCCGGTGCTGCCGAAGGCGGTGCCCCAGAGCGCATAGCGCGGCTGCGGCACTGGCGCGGGCATCACGATCGCGCCCTTGCGGCCGGGCAGATCGGCCGTGAAGGCGCCTGCAACCTGACCGGGCGCTTGCGTCAGCAGCGGGCCGCGCAGATGGCCCAGAATGGTGTCGCGCACCAGCCGGCTCTCGTCGATCATGACCCTGACGGCTTGCGCATGCGCCTCGCCCGAGAGCAGGTCGAAGCCGGCGCGGGCCTGATCGGCTGTCGCCGAGATCAGCGCGTCATAGACGGGATTGCCGACGCCCAGCCGCTCCGCCGCGATCGCGATGAAGCCCTGGTTGCGGGTCGCGGCGATGTAATTGCCGCCCGTGCTGCCGGAAATGCTGCCCCCCGAGCTGCCACCGTTGCCCGGTCCGAACGAGGTGTCGTTGCGGGTCATGGTCAGCGTGACGTTCTGGCTGTCATAGCCGAGCGACGGTGTCAGGAAGGCGAGGTTCGACGTGACGCTGCTGAAGCTGCCGCTGACCCCGCCGCTTGCCGTGAGGATGGTGTAGTTGGTCGAGGCCGCGTAGTTGCCGCTCTCGGCCAGCACCTGCACCGTGCCGCCCGAAAGCGTCGCCGAACCCGACGCCACGATCCTGTCGCTCTGCCCGGCCGCGTTGACCTCGACCTGGTAGGTCGAGCCCGAAGCGAAGGCGACATTGCCCGACACCGTCAGCGTCCCGATCGAGTTGCCCGGCGCGACCGTGCCGCCATTGGCGACGGCGAGCGTGCCGATCGTGCCGGAGCCGCCGAGCGTGCCGCCACTCAAGCTCACCGAACCGGTGATCGAGCCGTTCACCACCAGCTTGCCGCCCGAGACCGTCGTGCCACCGGTATAGGTGTTTGTCCCCGTCAGCGTCAGCGTGCCCGTACCGGTCTTGTCGAGCGCGCCATTGCCGCTGATCGTGCCGGAGAAGGTGGTCGAGGCGCTGCTGCTGCCCGCCTTCAGCGTCGCGCCGGAGCCAAGCTGGACGGCGCCCGCGCCGGCGAGCGAGCCGACCGTGGCGACGAGGCCCGGCACATCGCTGAGTTCGAGCGTTGCGCCGGCCGAAACGGTGAAGTTCGAGTTCGCGGAGAAGGCCGTCGACGAGCTGCCGACCAGCGTTCCGGCCTCGACCAGCGTGTCGCCGGAATAGCTGCTGTTGTTCTGCAGGGCGAGCGTGCCGCCGCCGCTCTTGGTCAATCCGCCCGTGCCGGTGATGGTGCCGGTCAAAAGCACGGCGCGTCCGGCATCGACCTCGATGCCGCCGCCACTGCCCGACAACGTCACTGTGCGCGCCGAGGTGATGCTGTTCGTCACCAGCAGCGTGCCGCCGTTCAGCGTCACCCCGCCGGAGACATCGCCGAGATTGGCATCCGACGACACCGAGAGCTTGCCGCTCGAGATGGTCGTGCCGCCGCTGTAACTGTTCGCCCCCTGGAGAACCAGCGTCCCCGCGCCGCTCTTCGACAACGCGCCGGAGCCGGACAGCGACTGCGTCACCGTGAAGCTGTTGCCAGCCTCGACGATCTCGAAGCCACCGCCATTGCTGCCGAGCACGATGTTGCGCGAAAGGCTGGTCAGCGTCGTTCCGGTCACCTGCAGCACGCCGCCATCGAGCGTCAGCGCACCCGCGACATTGCCGAGATGGGCCTCCGCGGAGATACTGAGCTTGCCCTCGGCGATGGTCGTGCCGCCGGTATAGGTGTTCGTCCCGGTCAGCGTCAGCGTGCCCACCCCCGTCTTGATCACGCTGCCATTGCCGTTGATGACGTTGTCGAGGGTGGCGTCGGTCGGCTGGGCGAAGGTCAGCGTGCCCGCGTCCATCAGGATGCCGCCGATCAGCCCGGAGGTCGCATTGCCGAAGGTCAGCGTGTTGTTGCCGCCGGTGAAGCGGACCGCCCAGGTGCGCGTGACGCCGTCGCCGGACATCCCGCCCGCGATCGTGCCGTTGTTGGTGATTGAGAGATTGGCGCCGACGATGCCGATGCCTCCAGCGCCATAGGCGCCAGGGCCACCGCTGGCGGCCGGATTGTGGACGCCCCTCCCGCCACCATTGCCGCCCTGGACCGTGCCATTGACCGTCAGCGTCGTCGCCTGACTGCCATTGGTGAAGATCAAGCCGGTGCCACCGGAGCCACCGCCGCCGCCAAAATCCCAGTAGGTGTTGCCGCCGGCCCCGCCATTGCCGCCGGTGATCGTGCCGGAGACGACCCCCGTGGTTCCGGCCCCCGTGACCACGGCGCCCCAGCCGCCGGCGCCACCGCCGCCACCGGCACTGGACGTGTCGCCATCAGCGCCGTTGCCGCCATTGCTGCCGGTGCTGTTGCCGGTAGGCAGACCGGCGCCGACCGAGCCGTGCACACCGCCCGTGCCGCCACGACCAAGCGTCGGATCGTGATTCCAGGTCAGACCTCCGGCGCCGCCGGCCGTCGCGCCGGCTCCGCCGCCGCCGCCGCCGGCATATTGTTGGAAGCCATTGCTCCCTGCCCCGCCCGCGCCGGTCGCGCTGTCGATACCGGCAGTGCCACCGGTATTGGAGTTACCCTCGGGATTGCCGCCACGCCCACCATTGGCCACTGCCGGGCCGGCAAGAAGCAGCAGTGCCAGTGTGAGCAGGGATGCTGACGATGCCGCGACGGCAGGCATGCGGCCACGCGCCGACGCGTGGGCCGGCACGGCCTCCGGGCGATCCGGATCGATCAGCGGCATTCAAAACCCCACCCCAACCGGTGAGGTTGCCCGATTGCGCGCGCGAGGCAATGAACAGCCGTTCACAATCCATAAATTCGGGGTTGTGTTGCCGATTTGCAGCGTCGATGCGAGGCGCCAGGCCCGGGAACTACCCCTGCCCTGAACGCCTCGCCGATGGGTCGAACCGCCTATCTCACCTCGACGACGATCTTGCCGAACTGCTGGTTCGCCTCGAGATAGCGATGCGCCGCGACGATCTCGTCGAAGGCGAAGACCTTGTCGATGACCGGCTTCAGCGCGCCGCGCCGCAAGCCGTCGAGGATAAAGGCCTTGGCACGCTCCAGCGCCTGCGGATCGCGGACCACCTCCTTGTACTGGTAGCCGGCAAGCTGCAGGTTCTTCGCCAGCAGCGGGAACAGCGGCAGCGGCGTCGGCTCCGGCGAAAGCGCGCCATAGGCGATGACAATACCGTTCTGGGCCGTGGCGCCGAAGACCTGTTCCAGCGCCGGCCCGGCGACCGGATCGAAGGCGACGCGGGCGCCCTGCCCGCTCGTGTGTCTGGCCACAGCAGCGGCAAGATCCTCTTCCTGCGTGACCACGACATGCGCGGCGCCGGCTTCCAGCAGCGCCTGCGCCTTCTCGCGCGTCCGCGTCGCCGCGATCGGAATCGCGCCGAGCGCTCGCGCCGTCTGGATCGATGCGATGCCGACGCTGCTCGATGCCGCGGTGATCAGCACATGCTCGCCCGCCTTCAAGCCGGCAAGCTCAACCAGCGCGCCATAGGCGGTGACATGCGCCATCCACAGCGCCGCGGCCTCGACGAAGGAGAGCTCGGCCGGATGCTTGACCGCGACCGCGGCCGGCACCGTCGCGACCTCGCCATAGCTGCCCCAGCGCGTGATCGAGAGCGGCGGCACGATGCTGATCGCATCGCCCTCGGCGAAGCCCTCGACGCCCTCGCCGAGCGCGGTGACGATGCCCGCCGCCTCATAACCCAGCCGGGCCGGAAACACCGGCTCCTCGACATAGGGGCCGGAGCGGAACATCGACTCGGCCCGGTTGAGACCGATCGCCCTGACGGCAATCTGCAACTCGCCCGGCCCCGGCGGAGCGGTCTCGACCTCCTCGATCCGCAGAACCTCGGGCCCGCCCTTCTCATGAAAACGAACGATACGCGGCATGGGATAGCTCCTCATCGATGACTGATGAGGGCGATATGGATTGCTCGCTTTCTGGCGATAAGTCGGCGTGTCATCGCCACACTTGAAACGTTGGGTTTGTAATTATGGATCGCCTCGCCAGCATGCAGGTCTTCGTCAAGGTGGTGGAGGCAGGCACGCTCACGGCCGCCGGCATCAGCCTCGGCCTGTCCTCGCAGATGGTCGGCAAGCATCTGCGTTTTCTCGAGGAGCGCACCGGCGCACGCCTGCTGCACCGGACGACCCGGCGCCAGAGCCTGACCGAGATCGGCTCGGCCTATTACGAGCGCTGCAAGCTCGTCCTCGCCGAGGCGGACGCCGCCGACGCGATCGCGCAGAACCTGCGCGCCACGCCGCGCGGCAAGCTGCGGATCAACGCCCCGCTCAGCTTCGGCGCCCACAGCCTGACTCCGGCCCTGATCCGCTACATGCAGCGCTATCCCGAGGTCAGCGTCGACCTCTCGCTCACCGACCGCGTCGTCGACCTCGCCGAGGAGGGCTACGACGCGGTGATCCGCATCTCGCCGCTGAAGGATTCCGGCCTGATCGCCCGCACGCTGAGGCCCTACCAGCTGATCGCCTGCGCCTCCCCCACCTATCTCGCCGAGCGTGGCATGCCACAGGTCCCGGCCGATCTCACCAGCCATGAATGCCTCGGCTTCGCCTATTGGGCTGCCCCGCCTCTGTTCGACTGGGAGTTCACCAGCCCCTCGGGCAACGAGAGCGTCACCGTGCGCAGCCAGTTTCTGACCAATAACGGCCAGGCACTGCGCCAGGCGGCGCTCTCAGGCTTCGGCATCACGCTGCAGGCCGAAGACCTGCTGCGCGAGGACATCGCCAGCGGCCGCCTGATCCGGATCCTGCCGGGCTATGACGGCCCGACGCGACCGATGCACATCGTCTTCATGCCGGATCGCCGCCCGACCCCGAAGCTGCGCAGCTTCGTCGACTTCGTCGTCGCCGAATTCGGTTAGGATCGGCTCGCAGAGTCACTCGGCGCAATGGGGGCGTCCGAGAACCTTTCGAGGACGAAGGCGATCGCCGCCGTCGCCGCAATCGCGAAGATCAACCGCCCCAGCAGGATGCTGACTATGTCGGCGCCGAGCGCGACCATGATCAGCGTGTCCTCGATCAGGCTATGGGCAAAGCCCATGAAGACGCTGGCGAGGACAATCTGGCGCGGCTCGATCGGCTGCCGGCGCACCTCCGCCAGCATCAGCCCGCTGCCATAGGAGATGCCGAGCAAGAGGCCGACGGTGGTGAACGGCAGCGCCTCCTGGCGCAGGCCGACGAGGCGGAAGAGCGGGGCGAGCCCCTTGTAGAGCACGTTGAGGATGCCCGCGGCCCTGAGCAGTTCCATCGCCCAGAACAGGGCGAGCAGGACCGCGAGCATCACCAGCAGCGTCTTGGCGGTGCCATAGGCGAAGTCGAACCAGCCGCCCTCGCCCGCCGCAGGCTGCCAGACCGGGGCGATCGGCTGCGACAGCCAGCCGGTTGCGGAAAAGAGCAGGTGCAGCAGCGCGGCGAAGGCCATCCCGCCGGCAATGCGGATGGTCGAGGTCGCCCAGAAGTTCGGCCCGGCCTTGGCGACGATGCGCTGCTCGACCGGAATGGCATGCGCCATCAGGAGCAGGCTCGAGAACACCGTCATGTCGGCGGTGCTGAGCGCCAGCGTCGGGATCAGCGTGAAGAGCACGACGACGCCGCCCCACATCCCGACCAGCAAGCCCGTCAGCCAGGCCAGCGCCAGCTCGGGCGGCAGGCCGAACAGCTTCATGGCCGGCGCCAGCCAGGGCGATGCGGCCTTGATGACGCCGAGTTCCGCCAGCGCCCGCGTCGCCACCGCGATCGGCACCATGATCACCACCAGCTCACGGTAAACGGCCAGCGTTTCCCGTGTCTTGCGGTAGAACTGACTCTGGAGCGGCATCGGTGGCGGTCCTCGATTGACGCCGGGAAGCTAGCGCCAATGGCTGCGCGGCGGTGGTCAAAATCGTCGCCTTCGTGCAATTTTATTGCATCACGAGCGCTGAGAAGGTCGCGATGGATCGAATCGACAGAAAGCTGCTGAACCTGCTCCAGGCCGACGCCTCGCAGACCAATGCGCAACTGGCTGACGAAGTCGGGCTGGCGCCGTCGAGCTGCCTGCGGCGGATCAGGCGGCTGGAAGCGGCCGGCCTGATCCTGCGGACCGTCGCGATCCTCGATCCCGCCAAGAGCGGCAAGGGTCTCAAGGTGATCATCGCCATCGAGCTCGCCCGGCATGACGAGCCGAACCGGCGGCGCTTCCTCGAGCTGGCGGCGCGCCAGCCGGCAGTCGTCCAGGCCTATGGCGTCACCGGCCAGACCGACGTGATCCTGATGCTGCGCGTCGGCGGCATGGACGAGGTGACGGCGCTGTGCGAGCTGCTCTTCGGCGAAGGCAGCAATGTGACGCGCTACTACACCATGGTGGTGAACAAGACCGCAAAGGAGACGACGGCGCTCCCGCTGTGAGAAGACGCCGAGCGGTCCGTTGCAGGGCCGTCACCCGCCCAGCAGCTTCTTCATCGACGGCGCCGGGTGGAAAGCGTAGCGCTCGCGCTCATAGAACGGGATCGCCTCGCGCCTGGCGTCGAGGAACACTGCGGTGAGGCCGCGCGCCTGCGCATCCTTTTCGGCGAAGGCAAGCAATGCCCGGCCGATGCCGCCGCTGCGGACCCGTTCGTCCACCACGAGATCGTCGACATGCAGATGCGCCCCGCGCGCCAGCGTGTGGACCGGGCGCATGCCGAGCACACCGACCAGCGCGCCGTCGCGAAAAGCACCGACCAGCTCGTAGCCGGAGAAGGATTGCCGCCGCACGCGGTGCAGGAACTCCGCCTCATCGAGCGCGGCCCGCAATTGCACGACGATCGGAAAGGCCTCGCGCCACTCCGCCGGAACGAGCCGTCTCACCGAAACCATCGTCTTCGCTCACCTTGCAATCGCACAGCCGGAGTTGATGAGGTCGCCGCGCGCCTCGAAAGGCAAGTGCCTTGCCGAAGGGCCCGCATTGCGCAGGCCTTCTGCCCGGGGTCCGCCCCCGGATTGCATAGTCGGCTCCCATGGCCACTGGGGGCAAGTATACCCGCTAGTGAATGTCCCCGTCGCTTTCAGTGCTGCACGTTGGCCTGATCCGGGCACCGAGCCCGGCCGGGAGGCGCCCACGTGCAAGCTATCGTCTACGCATGCAGTGTCGTGCTCCTGTTCTCGGGCTTCGTCCTCGTGTCGAGAGCCGGGCTTTCGACGGCCTTGACCCTTCCGGACATAGCGGCGCTGCGCTTCGGCATCGGCGGGCTGCTGCTGTTGCCGATCGTGCTGAAGCACGGGTTCAGCGGCTTGCGGCCGGCGCAAGCCCTGGCCTTGTCGATCTTGGGCGGGCTCGGCTTCGCCTTGTTCGCCTATGCCGGCTTTGCGCTCGCGCCCGCCGCGCATGGGGCTGTCCTGTTGCACGGCACATTGTCGCTGACCACGGCCATGCTGCTATGGGCCGTCACCAACGGCCTGCCGCAAGGCCGACAGACCATCGGGCTGGTGGTCATCGGCCTCGGCATCGTCGCCATGGCCTGGGATGGCTTCGGGCATGCGTCCTGGCGGCTGCTTCTGGGAGATGCCTGCCTGCTGGCGGCCTCGCTGTGCTGGTCGGGCTACGGGCTCTACGTGAAGCAGCTCGATCTGCCGGCGACGCGTGCCGCAGCGATCGTCGCGGTCGTGTCGGCGCTCGCCTTCCTGCCGGTCTACGCCGCCTTGCCGGGCAAGATGCTGTTTCGCGCCTCGCCGCCGGATCTCCTGGTGCAAGGCCTGTTTCAAGGCGTCCTGATCGGCGCCGTCTCGATCTTCGTCTATACGCGCGCCGTTTCCCTGCTGGGCGCCGCGAGGGTTGCGCTCTTCACCGCCGCCGTCCCCGGCCTGACCGCGATTGCGGGCTACGTCTTCCTTGGTGAGACGCCCAGCCTCTCGGTTGCGCTGGGCGTGGCGCTGGTCACATCCGGCCTTCTGGTTTCTCTGCGTCGTATGCCTTGAAGAACGAGGCCACTCCGTAGCCGCCCGCAATCGCGCACTCGATATCCTGCATACAAAATTCCGCATACACTCTTGTCGCTGGAGCAAGAGCGCTCTACTCCTTGCATGCAAGAAGCAATGACAATGCATGGGAGGAGTATGATGAAGGGTTTCCGCAAGCTCGCTTTGGCTGTGGCCACGCTCGCCATCGGCGTGGCGCCGGCCTTCGCCTTCCCGGATCGGCCCGTGCAGTTGATCGTGCCCTGGGCGGCCGGCGGCGGCATGGATTCGGTGATGCGCATCTTCGCCAACGGGCTCGAGTCCGAGCTGAAGCAGCCGGTCAACGTCATCAACCGCACCGGCGGCGGCGGCATCACCGGCCATAGCGCCATCGCGACGGCGGCGCCCGACGGCTACACCATCGGCGGCGCCAGCCCGGAGATCTCCTTCTTCAAGTCGCTCGGCCTCGGCGACCTGACGCCCGACAGCATCGACATGTTCTCACGGGTGTCGCTGATCCCGGCCGGCATCACGGTCAAGGCCGACAGCCCGTGGAAGACCGCGGCAGACTATCTGAAAGCGGTGAAGGACAGCCCGAAAGGCTCGATCATGGCGTCGGGCACCGGCGTCGGCGGCTCCTGGCACATCGCCTCGGGGGGCATCCTGAAGGCCGCGGGCATCGCCCCCGACGCGGTGCGCTGGGTGCCGAGCAATGGCGGCGCCCCCGCCTTGCAGGACCTCGTCGCCGGCGGCCTCCAGGTCTTCACCGGCTCGCCGATCGAGGCCAAGGCGATGCTGGAAGCCGGACGCGTGCGCACCATCCTGCTGATGACCGAGGAGCGCCACCCGAACTTCCCGGATGTGCCCAGCGCCAAGGAGGCAGGGCTCGACTGGACCTATCAGAACTGGTTCGCGCTCGCCGCGCCGAAGGGCGTGCCGGCCGACCGTCGCAAGATTCTGTTCGACGCCGCCCAGCGCACCATGCAGCGCGAGGATGTCCGCAAGGGCATGGCCGATCGTGGCATCACCCCGGTCTGGGACAAGCCGGAGGAGTTCGCCGCCTATGTGAAGGCCTTCACCGAGCGCGGCAATGGCGTGCTCAAGGAACTCGGCCTGACCAAGAACTGAGAGTTCACAAAATGGGCTCGCTGCCTGGCAGCGAGCCCAGCCTTGCGAAATCCGCCCTTACCGCTGCCGCGCCTGTAGCGGCAAGTCGCCGAACAATGACGGCTCGGCGCTGGTGCGCGCCTTCTCGATCGTCAGGATCTTGAGCTTGGTCTCGACGCCGCCATCGGCCGAGAAGCCACCGGTCTTGCCGCCCGCGGCGAGCACGCGATGGCAGGGCACGATGATCGGGATCGGGTTCTGGCCGAGCGCGACGCCGACGGCCCGCGCCGCGCCGGGCTCACCGATCCGCGCCGCAACCTCGCCATAGGTCAAGGTCTCGCCGGGTGGGATCGAAAGCGCCACGGCGTAGACGCGCCGGTTGAACTCCGGCGTGGCCGAGAGATCGATCGGCAGATGCGCGAGGTCGCGCTGCTCGCCGGCCAGCAAAGCGACGACATCGGCGATCGCCTGCCGGACGAAGGCGGGCGGCTCGGCCTCGACGCCTTCGGGAAAGCGCCGCCCCAGCCGCCGGCGGGCCGTATCCTGGTCGCGCTCGGGCAATTGCGCCGCAACGATGCGCTCGCCTTGCCATACCAGGGCGCAGGAGCCGATCGCGGTGGTGAAGAGACAGAAGTTCTGCATGGACAGACGATAGCGCGGCTGGACCGGAAACGGCACCCGTTTCCTGCCGAACGATCTGCTGCTGGTCGATTTTAACTGATCGCCCCGGACAAGCGGCGAAGCCGCGCCGATCCGGGACCCTTTCCGGAGCCTTTCCGAGAGAGGTTCAGGCATGGATCCCGGATCTACGCTTCGCTTCGCCCGGGACGACACTGGTGGAAGCAAGAGCCCCAGCTCAGGCCCAGAGCCGTTCCTTCTCCAGGCCCTTGTAGAGATCGGCCACCTGCTCGGCATAGCCGTTGAACAGCAGCGTCGGCTTGCGGTCGCGCGTGCCCAGCACCTGCTCGCTCGCCTGGCTCCAGCGCGGATGCGAGACCTCCGGGTTCACATTGGCCCAAAAGCCGTATTCGGAGGCCTGCAAGCCCTCCCAGAAGGTCTTCGGCCGCTCGGCGACGAAGCTGATCTTGCTGATCGATTTCACCGACTTGAAGCCGTATTTCCACGGCGTGATCAGGCGCAGCGGCGCGCCGTGCTGGGTCGGGATCGGCTTGCCGTAGATACCGGTCACCATCAGCGTCATGTCATGCGTCGCCTCGGCCATGGTCAGCCCCTCGGTATAGGGCCAGGGATACCAGCGCTGCGACTGCCCCGGCGCCACCTTCGGGTTCATGAAGGTCTGCATCTGGACGTATTTTGCGCCCGACAGCGGCTTGGCCAATTCGACGAGCTGCTTCAGCGGGAAGCCGGTCCACGGCACCGCCATCGACCACGCCTCGACGCAGCGGAAGCGGTAGAGCCGCTCCTGCAGTGTGACCTTCCGGATCAGGTCGTCGAAGCCGATCTCGAACGGCTTCTCGACCAGCCCGTCGATCGTGATCGTCCACGGCCGAGCGACCAGTCGCTTCGACGCAGCGGCCACCTCCTTGGAGGTGCCGAACTCATAGAAATTATTGTAGTTCGCCGCCAGTTCCTCGTCGGTCACCGGCCGATCGAGCGTATAGGCCGCGTTGCGCTTGGCCGGGTAGAGGTCGAGCGTCGGATCGGCGCCCTGCGCTCCCGCGGCCTGCGGCAAGGCGGCACCCGCGATCGCGCCGGCCCCGCCGGCAAGCCATTGCCGGCGATTGAGAAAGATGGATTCCGGTGTCGCCTGGCTTTCGGGCATCTCCCAGCCGGCGCGACGCTTGATCAACATGACGGACATACTCCGTTGCAACGGAGCAAGTTTAGTCGATCCCGCATCACCCCACCAAGTCACGAGGGGGAGAGCAGTTCTCCCGCTCGGTTAGAGCCGCGACTGAAAAGTACCCTTTCAGTCCGGCTGATCGGCGTAGCGCTTGGCATAATCCGCCTCGAACCCTTCGATCCGCGACCAGAAGCCGCGTGGCGGATTGCCGGCGAGCCTGTCTTCCAGGATGCCGAGATGGGCATGCCAGCCGCCGGAGACGTCGATCATCTCGGCCTTGCTGGCGAGCTTGCGATGCGTCAGCACCAGCCTGACCTTGTCGCCCTGGGGAATGAGCTCGAAGACCGCCTCCGAGCTGGCGCCACCCTCGCCCGGCCAGGTCATCGCCAGCGCCGTCATTGGCTCGTAGCGCGTCACGATGCCCTTGGACGGCCAGCCATTGTCGTTCATCTCGCGATAGCGCTCCGGCGGGCGCTCGCTGGTGATCTGCGAATGCTTGAACAGAAGGTCGGCCTCGCCGCCGACGCGCGGCTCGATCTCGCCCGATGCCAGCCAGGTGCTGCGCTTCTCGGAATCGGTGAGATAGGACCAGACCCGTTCGAGCGGGCCGGGCAGAAGGCGCTCGAAGCGGACCGCGCCGCTCTCCAGGACCACGCCATACTCGTTCATGACTTCTCTCCTCACTCGTCTTCGGGTTTTGCGAGCTCTCGTTCCAGGCGGTCGAGCCCGGCATTCCAGAAGCTGCGCACCTGCCTGACCCAGGCGTCGAAGGCATCGAGCCCGTCGGGATCGAGCCGGTAGATCCGGCGCTGCCCGCTGACCTCCACGCTCACCAGCCCGGCCTCCTTCAGCACCTTGAGATGCTGCGAGATCGCCGGCGCGCTCATGCCGAACTGCGCGGTGATCTCGCCCGCCGCCATGGCGCGCTGGCCGAGCATCTCGACGATGCGGCGGCGTGTCGGGTCGGCAAGGGCGGTGAAGTGGTCCATATTCTTAATTTAGTAATTCACTTAATTAAGTCAACACGAAAATAACGTGCCCTGCCCACTCTGCGCCCGCCTCCTGCGCCCAGCCGGCTTGCCGCCCCTGTTGCGACAGGCCATGAAGAGCGCCCCGTCCGCCGCCTCCCACGAGACCATGCCCACCCGAAACGCCACCCTCGCCGGCATCCTGATGATGCTGCTCGGCATCCTCTTGTTCTCGATCAACGACGTGATGGGGAAATGGCTGGTCGCGACCTATACGGTCGGCCAGCTCCTGCTGCTGCGCTCCTCCGTCGCCCTCGCGGCGATCATCCCCTTCGTGCTGAAGCAAGGCCTCCGTCGCACGCTGCGGCCGGAGCGGCCGGGCCTGCAGTTGCTGCGCGTCACGCTCGGCTCCTGCGAGGTCGCGTTGTTCTACTGGGCGGTGTCCTATCTACCGCTCGCCGACACCATGACCTTCTGGCTGGCCGCGCCGATCTGGGCGGTGGTGCTGGCGGCGCTGCTGCTCGGCGAGCGCGTCGATAGCGGCCGCTGGCTGGCGGTCGCCGCGGGCTTCGTCGGCGTCGTGATCACGCTCAACCCGTCGGCGCAGAGCCTGTCCCTCCCGGCGGTCATCGCGCTTGTCGGCAGCTTCTCCTTCGCCGCGATGATGATCACCGGCCGGCAATTGCGCGGCACGCCCGACGTCACCCTGGTGTTCTGGCAGACGCTTGGCGCGCTGGTGATGGGCCTCCTGCTGCTGCCCTTCGGCTGGGTCACGCCCACACTGGCCGATCTCGGCCTGCTCGGCCTGCTCGGCATCGTCGCCATGGTCGCGCATCTGTGCGTGACGCGCTCGCTCAAGCTCGCCGAAGCCTCGGCCGTCGTGCCCTATCAATACACGCTGATCGTCTGGGCGCTGGTCTTTGGCTGGCTCGTCTTCGGCGACTGGCCGACCTCGGCCATGCTGATCGGCTCCGCGCTCATCGTCGCCGCGGGCCTTGTTCTGCTCGTGCTCGAGCGGCGCGCGAGTGGCACCGCCTCTGAAACCGCCAAGGAGCGTGTTACGATCGAGCAGAACTGATCCGGAGGTGCGATGGCCGAGGCTGCGAAACCACCGGATTTCTGGAGCTGGCTCGGCGCCGCGATCTCCCTCGTTCTGGGCCTCTGGCTGCTTTTGGCGGGCTGGGGCAGCCTGCCATTGGCGCGCAGCGATCTCCTGGTCGCCGACCATGTTGGCCCGATCAGCTACAGCACGCCGCTGATGCGCGTCAGTTCGGGGCGCGGGTCGAGCACCTACCGCACGCAGGACCTCTGGCTCGTCGCGATCGGCGACAATCAGCAAGTTCACTCCCAGCGCCTGTACAGGCCAGCCCGCGGCCTCTGGGTCGACGGCATCGACCGGCTCGATCCTGGCCAGCAGGTCCGCTTCCTCGTCGATCCCGGCCACAAACTGGTCTACGAGGCGACTTCGCGCGGCAAGACCTTCCTCGCCTATGACGACACCGTCGAGGCACTGACCAGCGGCGCGCGGCGCTCGTTCCTGTTCGGCTTCGCGCTGCTCGGCAGCGTCGCCTGGCATCTCTGGCCGCTGGCCCTGCGCTACTGGCGCGAGCGGCAAGGCGCCGGCGCACCAACGTCCTGATCCCGCTCACCGCCGGGGTGTCCCGCGTCGGAGTCGGGGCTCCAGGGCTGGCGCCATGGCGCCGGGCAGGCGACAAACTGCAGGCCCGCCCGAAAACTGAGCGGGCGGGAGGACTTCATGGCGACGATCACCTATCTGACCACCGTCCAGTTCGGCTTCGGCGAGCTCAAGGCCATCGCACCCGGCCTGACCGATCTGAAGATCGCGCGCCCGCTGATCGTCGCCGATCGCGGCCTGGCGGCGACCGACCTGATCCAGCGCCTACGCGCCGCCTCGCCGCTGCTCGGCAATGCCCCGCTCTTCGTCGACACCCCGACCAACCCGACCGAGGAGGCCGTCGAAGCCGCGCTCGCGCTCTATCGCGAGCATGATTGCGACGGCCTCGTCGCCATTGGTGGCGGCTCGCCGATCGACCTCGCCAAGGGCGTCGCTTTGCTCGCCGCCCATGATGGCCCGCTCGAGACCTATGCCGCGATCCTCGGCGGCATCCCGAAGGTGACGAGCAAGGTCGCACCGGTGATCGCGGTGCCGACCACGGCTGGCACCGGCAGCGAGGTCGGCCGCGCCGCGCTGATCACGCTGAAGGATGGCCGCAAGCTCGGCTTCATCTCGCCGCACCTGATCCCGAAGCTCGCCATCTGCGACCCCGATCTGACGCTCGGCCTGCCGGCCATGCTGACTGCAGCGACCGGCATGGATGCGCTGACCCATTGCATCGAGACCTATCTGAGCCCGCGCGAGAACCCGCCGGCCGAGGCGATCGCCCTCGACGGCTTGAAGCGCGCCGCCCTCAATATCGAGCGCGCAACCAAGGACGGCTCCGACCGCGAGGCGCGCAAGGAGATGCTGATGGCGGCCCTGCAGGGCGGCCTCACCTTCCAGAAGGGTCTGGGCGCGGTCCACGCCCTCTCGCACCCGCTCGGCGGCCTGAAGCAGGTCTCGCTGCATCACGGCACACTCAACGCCGTGCTGCTGCCGGCGGTCCTGCGCTTCAATGAGCAAGCAGCCACCGGGAAATATGCGGAAATCCGCCGCGTGCTCGGCCTCTCCGCCGACGCCGACCTCGCTGCCTGGGTCGCCGGGTTGACGCAGCGCCTCGGTTTGCCGGGCTCGCTCTCGCAGATGGGCGTGCCGCGCGAGGTCCTGCCGGCCATCGCCGAGGCGGCGACGCAGGACCATTCGAGCGCGACGAATCCGCGGCAGGCGAGTGCGGCGGACTATCTCGCAATGCTGGAGGCGTCGTTCGGGTAAGCGGCACTCCCGCCGTCATTCTCGGGCGAAGCGCAGACCCGAGAATCTCTGGACGAGAAGGCGCTATTAGAGTCTCATCCGGCCTGAGATGCTCGGGTCAAGCCCGAGCATGACGCCTTTCGAGCGCCCTCACATCCGGAACACACCAAAGCGCGTCTCCGGCACCTCGGCGTTGAGGCAGGCGGAGAAGGCCAATGCCAGCACGCGGCGCGTCTCGGAGGGCAGGATGATGCCGTCGTCCCAAAGCCGGGCGGTCGCGTAATAGGGCGAGCCCTCGGATTCGATCTTGTCGCGGATCGGCGCCTTGAAGGCTTCGGCGTCCTCCGCCGTCCAGGGCTTACCCTCGGCTTCGAGATTGTCGCCGCGCACGGTCGCGAGCACGCTAGCCGCCTGCTCGGCGCCCATCACCGAGACCTTCGAGTTCGGCCAGGCGAACAGGAAGCGCGGCGAGTAGGCGCGCCCGCACATGCCGTAATTGCCGGCGCCGAACGAACCACCGACCAGCACGGTGATCTTCGGCACCCGCGCCGAGGCGACCGCCGTCACCAGCTTGGCGCCGTCCTTGGCGATGCCGCGCGTCTCGGCCTCGCGTCCGACCATGAAGCCGGTGATGTTCTGCAGGAACAGCAGCGGGATACGGCGCTGGCAGCAGAGCTCGATGAAATGTGCGCCCTTGAGCGCGCTCTCCGAGAACAGAATGCCGTTATTGGCGATGATGCCGACCGGGATGCCGTGGATGCGGGCGAAGCCCGTCACCAGAGTCGAGCCATAGAGCGGCTTGAACTCGTCGAGCTGCGAGCCATCGACCAGCCGGGCGATGATCTCGCGGGCATCGTATTGCTTCTTGAGGTCGGTCGGCACGACGGCCTCGAGCTCGTCGGCGCCGTAGAGCGGCTCAACCGTCTCGGCGAGATCGATATCGGGCCGCTTGACGCTGTTGAAATTGCTGGCGATACGGCGCGCGATCGTGAGCGCATGGGTGTCGTCGCCGGCATAATGGTCGGCGACACCCGAGAGCCTGGCATGGACGTCGGCGCCGCCGAGATCCTCGGCCGAGACGACTTCGCCGGTCGCAGCCTTCACCAGCGGCGGGCCACCGAGGAAGATCGTGCCCTGGTTGCGAACGATCACCGTCTCGTCCGACATCGCCGGCACATAGGCGCCGCCGGCAGTGCAGGAGCCCATCACCACCGCGACCTGCGGGATGCCGAGCCCGGACAGGGTTGCCTGATTGTAGAAGATCCGGCCGAAATGCTCGCGATCGGGAAAAACCTCGGTCTGGTGCGGCAGGTTCGCGCCGCCCGAATCGACCAGGTAGATGCAAGGCAGCTTGTTCTCGCGCGCGATCTCCTGGGCGCGCAGATGCTTCTTCACCGTCATCGGGTAATAGGTGCCGCCCTTGATGGTGGCGTCGTTGCAGACGACCATCACCTCGCGCCCGGCAACGCGGCCGATGCCGGCGATCATGCCGGCGCCATGCACGTCCTTGTCATACATGTCGTAGGCGGCGAGCGAGCCGATCTCGAGGAAGGCCGAGCCGGGATCGAGCAGGCGCAGCACGCGTTCCCTGGGCAGTAATTTTCCGCGCGAGGTATGGCGTTCGCGCGAGCGGGCATTGCCGCCGAGCGCGGCGGTCGCGCGCCGTTCCAGCAGCTGGTCGCGCAGCGTGCTCCAGGCGGCGACATTGGTGCGCGCCTCGGCCGAGTTGAGATCGACCTTGCTCTCGATGACCGCCACGGCGCGCTCCCTTGCGATAGTTCTCGCCCGGTTATGGCGCGCCGCGACCAAAAGGCAAACAGGCGACGGCGCACAGATGCGCCGTGCGTGATTTTGCCGAGTGCTACTCGCGCATCCGCTTGACCGAGCCAGTCACGGTCGGAGCGGCGAAGGCGCCGACCGCACCGCCCGCAACGGCGCCGATCGGCCCGCCGATGATCGCACCCGTGCCTGCACCGGCGGCAGCGCCCGCGATGCGTTCCTCGGTGGTGGTGCAGGCTGAAAGCAGGGCCGCCAGGCAGCCCGCGAAGATGATCCTCATCGTCATCGTCCCCAAGGTTTCGTCACGGGGGCAAGCATCCCGGCGGATGGTCAACGCGAGGTAAACGTCAAGGAACGGCGACTGTAGGCCCGAAAATCTGCTCGAACTCGGCCCTGAGCGCACTGTCGACCTCCGGCATCGTCAGCGGTAGACCAAGATCGACGAGCGAGGTCACGCCCTGGTCGGAGACGCCGCAGGGCACGATGCCGTCGAAATGCGCCAGCTCCGGCTCGACGTTCAGCGAAATGCCGTGGAACGAGACCCAGCGCCGGACGCGGATGCCGAGGGCGGCGATCTTGTCCTCGGCGCCCTCCCCCTTCTCAGGCCGGCGCACCCAGACGCCGACGCGCTCCTCGCGCCGCTCACCGCGAACGTTGAAGGCGGCGAGCGTACCGATCAGCCAGGCTTCCAGCGCCGAGACGAAGCGGCGCAGATCGGGCTCGCGCCGCTTCAGGTCGAGCATCACGTAAGCCACGCGCTGGCCGGGGCCATGATAGGTGAACTGCCCGCCGCGTCCGGTGCGATGCACCGGAAAACGCTCCGGCGTCAGCAGATCCTCGTCCCTGGCCGAGGTGCCGGCGGTGTAGAGCGCGGGATGCTCGACCAGCCAGACACGCTCGCGCGCGACGCCGTCGGCGATCAGCGCGGCGCGGGCCTCCATCTCGGTGACGGCCGCCTCATAGCCGATCGGCTCGTCGGTGATCACCCATTCGACCGGCTCGGAACCCGCCTCAGGCAGGAACGAGACCGAAAGCGCCTCGCGCGTCTTCACCTTGCCTTAACCCTGTCCGTTCAACTCTTGGAAACCGGTGCCGCGCCCGTTTCGCTTCACCGCTGCTCATGCGCCGGTTTCCGCGCCGCTGGCAAGTTCGTGGAATTGTTTTCAGGTAAGTCTGCGGAGGCAGGTTTTGAAGGCCGATCTCGACAACGTCGCGGTAGAGCTCACGGTCGTGCTCGGCTCGGCGCAGATGCCGATCTACAAGCTGCTGCGCATGGGCCGCGGCGCGATCATCGAGCTCAACGCGACCGAGAACGACGAGGTCCAGATCCTCGCCAACAACCATCCCTTCGCCAAGGGCCATGTCGTCGTCGCCGGTACCCGCATCTCGGTCGAGATCACCGAGATGCTGATGCGCCCGACCGTCTACACGCTCGAAACCGTCGCTGACGCTGCCTGATTTCGCTGCTGAAGCCCGCGTTGCGACCTCGTCAGTCACCGCGCTGCTGAACGATTGCCATGGCGAAAGCGCCGTTGCCGACCGACCAGTCGGAATAGTCGTTCTCGTGCATGAAAATGAAGATGTCTTTTGGCGAAACCCCGGCCGCTGACAGATTCTCGGCAATCGCCGCATACAGCGCGCGCTTCATCACATCGCTGCGGCCTCGACGCATCGTGATCTCGATGACGATCAGATCGTCGGAGCGGGCGATGCCATTGAACGAGCGACTGTAGAAGAACCGCTCCGGCTCATATTCCGAGACGAGATTGAAAAGCTCGTCGACCGGCATGCCGATCGCAGCGACAAGCGCTTGGTGAACTCCATCGACGATGGCGGCTACCCGCGCCTGGTCTGTGTCTTTTCGAACCGAAGTGCGGACAAACGGCATGTCTCAATCCTTCAACAGCGGGGGGCTTCAGAGGGTATTTTCGAACGCTTATGTTCAGAAAAACCCTTGAATCAAACCGATATCTCGGCAGCTTCTATGTGTGATAAACTCACAAGATGAAGCGACGACCGATCCCACTGAACGCGCTGCGCTCGTTTGAAGCTGCCGCGCGGCTCGGCCGAATGAGCACGGCCGCCGACGAACTCGCTGTCACCCACGGCGCAATCAGCCGGCAGATCAAGCATCTGGAGGCCGTTCTAGGGGTCACCCTGTTTTCCGGCCCACGGACCAGGCCGCGATTGACCCCGGCCGGCCACGCCTTGTTGCCCCCGCTTTCCTCCGCTTTCGATCAGATCGAAACTGCCGTTGAGACAGCCATTCGCGCTGAGAACGAGGTTCTCGATGTCGGCTGCCTCAGCACTTTTCTGATGCGCTGGCTGATACCTCGCCTGCACGGCTTCAGGGAGCTTCACCCCGGGGTCGATGTCCGCCTCAGCGCCACCGATTATTCCGCTCCTCGCAGCCGCAAGCGCTTCGATATCGAGATCATGGTCGACGAGCATTTTCGCCCGGACCGCAACAGACCGGAATCGCTTGTGCTGTTTCAGGAATTGCTTGGCCCGGTGGCACGGCCGGATGTGCAGTTCCGGTCCACGGAAGACTTGCTTCCGCACCTTCTGCTCCACACGAAGACCCGTGAAAATGCCTGGCCGATGTGGTGCGTTGCGGCCGGGCTTGACGTGATCGACGCTACTGGAGCGGCGTTCGATCACTATTACTACACGCTGGAGGCCGCCAGCGCCGGGCTGGGGATATGCATCGCCCCTTGGCATCTCGTCATGAACGATATCGAGACTGGTCGCTTGGTTGCCCCGCTAGGGTTCGCGCACACCGAGTACTATTACGTCGCGCGAACCCAATCACCGTCGAATCGAAAGATCGAAAACTTCTGTACTTGGCTGACCACAGAGGCCGCCGGCATTGCGCCCCCGGCGCCCGCCCGATCGGTCCGTTAGAGACGGAAACCACGACGCTGAAGCGGCCAGGTCCGCCGCCTCACTCGAACTGGACGCTGACCTTCGGCGTCCCCGCGAATCCCTCATAGCGGACAGTGATCTGCTGGCCCGGCTTCGGCGGCGTCAGCGGCGAGAACGAGCCGACGCTGATCAGGTCGCCGGCGGCGAGCTTGCGGCCACTCTTGGCCAGGTCCTGCACCAGCCAGACCACCGAGTTCAGCGGGTTGCCGAGCGTCGCGGCGCCGGTCCCCTCGGCCAGCACCGCCCCGCTGCCATCGGTCGCGACGATCTTGGTCTCGGCGAGCAGCGCCACCGTCGCGGCATCGGCCTTGAGCGGCACCTCGGCGCCGGCGACGCCAAAGCGGGCGGCGACATTGATCGCCAGCAGCTGCGTGCCGTCGAGCGTCTCGCTCGGCGCCAGAGCCAGGTCCGGCAATTCGATGAAGGGACGCATCCCGGAGATATGGCGCAGCGCTTCCTCAGGCGTCTTGGCGGTGTTGATTCCCTCGTCCTTGACGACGAGCAACATGTCGGCCTCCCAGACCGGGCGAGCGCCATAGGCCGCGGGCAGCTTCGCCCCGTCGTTCAGAATCATCTTGTCGAACAGTACGCCGCTGACCGGTCCATCGGCCTTGAAGCGCTCCTGCACCGCCTTGGCAGTGAGCCCGGCCTTGTAGCCGACGACCTTGCCGAGCTTGCCCTGAAGCTCGGCGACGAGCTTGCCGCGCGCGCAGGCCGCATCCTCGGGATTCGCCACGGGCAAGGCCTTGGCCGGACGCTTCGCCTCCCAATCGGCGACAAAGCCGCTGATCGCGGCTGCGTCGGGACAGGCGGCCTGCGCTCCGCTCGCCATGAGGCAGGCGTTCAGGGCCAGAGCAATGGAACATGCGCGCATCGACGTCCTCCCGTATCCGCTCATGGCCGGCGCGGGAGCGCAGACTGGCGGCGATTATCGCTGAGCCGGCTGCGCCATGGAGCGCGCGGGCGGCAGCGTTGTGCCTTGACGATCTCCGGCCGGACGAACTTCGTCAACAAGACTGTCCGAACAGGGCTTGTCCCGGCTCACGGCTTTTGCTAGACCCGCGCCGCTCCGGAGTTCACCGCCACAGCGCGGCGCCCTCCAGGAGCCGCTGCGGTCATGGCGGAATTGGTAGACGCACTACCTTGAGGTGGTAGCGGGGAGACCCGTGGAGGTTCGAGTCCTCTTGACCGCACCAGTTTAGGACGAAGGTCCACGAAACGGCGATCCGCGAGGGTCGCCGTTTTTCGTTGCGGATGCATCGAATCCCGCTGCGGCGCGTTGCCATCAGGCGGAGGCGCTGACACAAGGGCGCTGACGCGCTCAGGCGCGAATCCCCTGCCCCGAATTCTCCAGCCCTCGAATCGCGGAGCGACCCATGGTGGAAGCCGAGCCCGCTCCGGACGAGACGCTGGAGCGCAAGGTCCGCGACGAGGATGGCGCGATCGACGCCGGCTTCGTCGAGCAGGTCTCCCAGGCCGTGCTGCTCTCCGATGTCACCGCCTTGCGCGGGCTCGTCGCGGAACTCCATGAAGCCGATCTCGGCGACCTGATCGAGGCGCTCGACCAGGAGGAGCGGCCCAAGCTGATCTCGCTGCTCGGCGGCGATTTCGACTTCGCCGCGCTGACCGAGGTCGACGACGCTGTCCGCGAGGAGATTCTCGAGGAGCTCTCGCCGGAGACCGTCGCCGAGGGCGTGCGCGATCTCGACACCGACGATGCGGTCTACATCCTCGAAGACCTCGACGAGGCCGACAAGCGCGAGATTCTCGACAAGCTGACGCCGGCCGAGCGCACGGTGCTGCAGCAAGGCCTCGACTATCCCGAAGGCTCGGCCGGCCGGCGCATGCAGCCCGAGGTGATCGCCGTGCCGCCGTTCTGGACGGTCGGCCACACTATCGACTTCCTGCGCGAGACCGAGGACCTGCCCGAGCGCTTCTTCGAGATCTTCGTCGCCGACCCCAGTCACCATTTCGTCGGCACGGTCAGGCTCGACCAATTGCTGCGGACGAAACGCCCGGTCAGCGTCGTCGATCTCGTCGAGGACGACCGCCGCGTCGTGCAAGCCACCGACGACGTTGAGGACGTGGCGCGGATGTTCCAGCGCTATAATCTGGTCGCAGCCCCCGTGATCGACGCAGCCGGCCGGCTCGTCGGCGTCATGACCATCGACGACATCGTCGACGTGATCGAGGAAGCCGGCGACGACGACGTCAAACAGCTCGCCGGCGTCGACGCCGAAGAAGAGATTTCCGACTCGGTGCGCCAGGTCGCGCTCGGCCGCTTTCGCTGGCGCTTCATCAGCCTGATCGCGGCCTTCGTCAGCGCCTCGGTCATGGCGATGTTTGAGGAGCAACTCGGCAAGCTCGTCGCGCTCGCGGTGCTCGCACCGATCGTCGCCAGCCAGGGCGGCAACGCCGCGACCCAGACGATGACGGTGGCGGTGCGCGCGCTCGGCACCGGTGAGCTCGGCGGCTGGAACATGGGCCGCTTCTTCCGGCGCGAGATGATCGTCGGGGTGCTCAACGGCGTCGCCTTCGCGTTGATCACTGCACTGGTCGCCGGCTTCTGGTTCGGCAACCATATGCTCGGCGTGGTCATCGGCCTCGCCATGGTCGCGACCTTGATCATCGCCGCGTTTGCCGGTGTGGCCGTGCCGCTGGTCCTCGACAAGGCCGGCATCGATCCCGCGATCTCGTCCGGCACCTTCGTCACCACCATCACCGACGTGGTCGGTTTCTTCTCCTTCCTCGGCATCGCGACGATGCTGCTGCGCCTGTCCTAGGCGGGGCGGAACCTCTCCCGTCATTCCGGGGCAGCCCGCAGGGCTGAGCCCGGAACCCAGAACCGATGCGCCTGATCGTCGAGATGCCGACGTTGCCGCCTTTCTCTTGAACGGTATCGGTTCTGGGTTCCGGGCTCGCCGCTACACGGCGCCCCGGAATGACGGGCAGCCGAAATCGCTCTCAATCTCGAAGCGACAGCCTCGAAAAAACCGGTAACGTAAACCGGGCGTCAAGTTTTCTCCGCAATTGTCCGAGAAATGATCGCCCGCCGCATGAAATCCTTTTCCCTGGCCCCCTTCGCGCTGCTCGCCGCCCTGACGGCTCTGGGCGGCTGCGTCGGTTTGGACAACTATCCGGCCAAGGGCGATGCCCGCCCGCATCCCGGCGTCGAGGCTGCCAGGCGCTATCCGATCCAGGGCATCGACATTTCGCGCTGGCAGGGCGAGATCGATTGGGCCTCGGTCAAGGCGGCCGGCACCCGCTTCGTCTACATCAAGGCGACCGAGGGCGGCGACCATGTCGATCCGGCCTTCCAGCGGAATTGGGAAGCCGCCCGCCGGGCTGGCGTGCCGCGCGGCGCGTATCACTTCGTCTACTGGTGCCGCCCGGCACATGAGCAGGCGGTCTGGTTCAAGCAGCAGATCCCGAACGATCCCGACGCGCTGCCGCCGGTGCTCGACCTCGAATGGAACGGCCACTCCAAGACCTGCCCGAAGAAGGTCGAGCGCTCGCTGGCGCTGGAGAAGATCCGGCTAATGCTGACCGAGCTCGAGCAGCTCACCGGCAAGAAGCCGGTGATCTACACCGACATCACCTTCCACAAGGACATTCTGGAAGGCGAGTTCAACGATTATCCCTACTGGATCCGCTCGACCGCGGCCAAGCCTGAGGCGCGCTACGAGAACCGGCCCTGGGCCTTCTGGCAATTCACCACCACCGGCCGCGTCCCCGGCATCAAGGGCGATGTCGACCGCAACGCCTTCTACGGCAATGAGGGCGAATTCGCCGGCTGGCGCGAGGGCCGCTTCGACATCGGCACCCGGACCTGGACGCGCCAGCGCCCGGCCGCGCCAAATCCGAGCCCCGGCCCGGAACATACACCCGTTGCGGCGATGCCCGGTGCGAGCCGGACGGTCGCAGCCGCCGCATTTCAGCCGGCGCCGCTCGGTGAGGTGGTGGAGAGCGAAGAGCCCGCGCCGGAATCAGAGTAGGCGCTCTATCCGCGCGACATCCTGGCCCGCACCAGACCGAGCCCGACGAAATAGCAGGCCGCCAGCCCAAGCCCGGCCTTGCTCCAGATGTCCGGCGCCATGCCCTGCCACAGCGTCACTGCTGCGGCGATGCCCCACACCGCCAGCATGACCAGCGTCAGCCCGCGCCAGCGCCGCACGCGCACCGGGTGCACGAACACGACCGGCAGGAACATCAGCACGGTGGCGATCAGGATGACCGCGAGCGCCATCCAGGCCGGCGGCGCGAAGGCGACGACATAGAACACGACGATATTCCACACTGCCGGGAAGCCGCGGAACCACCAATCGTCGGTCTTCATGCCGGTATCGGCGAAATAGAGCGCGCTCGCCAGCGTCACGGCAAGACCCGCGATCACCCCATAGGGTGCAGCCATCACCTCCGGCCGCAGCAGCATCGCCGCCGGCACGAAGACATAGGTGACGAAATCGACGACGAGGTCGAGCAGCGCCCCGTCATAGCGTTTCGCCCGGCTCTTGACCGAGAAGCGCCGCGCCAATGGCCCGTCGACCGCATCCACCACCAGCGCCACGCCGAGCCAGATGAAGGCCTGGGTCAGGTCGCCGGTGAACACGGCCTGCAGTGCCAGGAAGCCGAGCGCGGCGCCGAACGCCGTCAGCACATGGACGCCATAGGCCAGGGCCCGACCGCCCTTGCCGGGATCCTCGCCGCCGGAATCGTCCATCGCCAGCCTCCCGCCGGTTAACCAAGCCTGAAGCCGGTCGCTCGAATGCTAACCACCTCTTAACCCGCCCCTCGCCTATCCTTTTCTGCGAAGAGGAGACAAGCATGGCGCCCCGCGCTGAGACCAGACCAGAAGCGCGGCGCATGGCGAAATCTGCCGGCCAGCTGGCGATCTGCGCCTTGCTCGGCCTGTTCGGCGCCGAGCCGGCGCTCGCGCTTTATCCGAAGAAGAGCGATTCCGACCCCCATGCCGGCGTGCGCGATGCGCGACGCCGCGTCATCCAGGGCATCGACGTCTCGCGCTGGCAGGACGATATCGACTGGCAGAAGGTCAAGGATGCCGGCACGCGCTTCGCCTTCATCAAGGCGACCGAGGGCGGCGACCATCTCGACCCGATGTTCAGGAAGAACTGGGCCGAGGCCAAGAAAGCAGGCGTACCGCGCGGCGCCTATCACTTCGTCTACTGGTGCCGGCCTGCGAAGGATCAGATCCGCTGGTTCAAGCGCCACATCCCGCGCGATCCCGACGCCCTGCCGCCAGTCCTCGACGTCGAGTGGAACGGCGAATCCGCCAGATGCGGCAAGAAGATTCCGCGCGAGAAGGCACTCGCCAAGATCCGCGAGATGCTGAAAGGGCTGCAGGAGCACACCGGCAAGAAGCCGATCATCTATACCGACATCACCTTCCACGAGGACGTGCTGGAAGGTGAGTTCAACGACCATCCCTATTGGCTGCGCTCGACCGCCGCCCCGCTGCACCATCGCTATGAGCGCAAGCAGTGGGAGTTCTGGCAGTTCACCACCACTGGCCGCGTCCCCGGCATCGGCGGCGACGTCGACCGCAACGCCTTTTTCGGCAGCGAGCATGAATTCGCCGCCTGGCGCGACGGGCGCTATGACATCGGCGCGCGCAAATGGCGCGGCGGCGAGCCCAAGGTCGCGACCACGCCCAAGCCACCGGCCACGCCGGCCGGCCTGAGGACGCCGAAGGCGGCCGGCGGCACACCGCTGAAATTCCTGCCGCCCGGCAAGATTCCGCGCACCGCATCCCGCGACGTCGCTACGACAGGTTCGCTGGCAAATCGCGACGAGGACTGACGAAACCGAGCCGAGCCGCAAGGAATCGCTCCCTGGCACGCCATTTATTAGACTAAAGTCGTAAGACTAAACTTTCTCAGCTTGCGCAGTGACCTTTCGCAATCGCGACAATACGCTCGATCGTCATCAGACTGTCGGCAACACCGCTCAGCTTCCGCGCATCTCAACGGAGTTGTGGGGACGTCGCGATGAGCACCGTTACGCTGGACCAAGGTCAGGATCTCAAGCCGGGAGCCGGAAAACCGAAGCTCGATGCACCGCAGGGCGCGATCGCCGGCCTGATCTTCGCCGCCGTGATGACGGTCGGCCTCGGTTATATGTGCTATTCGCTCTACCAGGACATCAGCGGTACCGGCATGCCGGCGACGACCTGGCTGCCCTTCGCCCTGCTCGGCGTGGCCATGCTGATCGCGCTCGGCTTCGAGTTCGTCAACGGCTTCCATGACACCGCCAACGCTGTCGCGACGGTGATCTACACCAACGCGATGCCGGCCAGTGTCGCAGTCGTCTGGTCGGGCGTCTTCAACTTCCTCGGCGTGATGATGGCGTCCGGCGCCGTCGCCTTCGGCATCATTTCGCTGCTGCCGGTCGAACTCATCCTGAATGTCGGCTCCGGTGCCGGTTTCGCCATGGTCTTCGCGCTGCTGATCGCCGCGATCATCTGGAATCTCGGCACCTGGGCGCTCGGCCTGCCAGCCTCCTCCTCACATACGCTGATCGGCTCGATCATCGGTGTCGGCCTCGCCAACCAGCTCTACAACAGTGCGAGCGGGACCTCCGGCGTCGACTGGACCAAGGCGACCGAGATCGGCTGGTCGCTGCTGATCTCGCCGCTCTTCGGCTTCATTGCCGCGGCGCTGGTCTTCCTGACGCTCAAGCTGATGGTGCGCAATCCCGAGCTCTATGCCGAGCCCAAGGGCAACAAGCCGCCGCCGCTCTGGATCCGCGGCATCCTGATCGCGACCTGCACCGGCGTTTCCTTCGCCCATGGCTCGAATGACGGCCAGAAGGGCATGGGCCTGATCATGCTGATCCTGATCGGCTGCGCGCCCACCGCCTATGCGCTGAACCGCGCCATTCCAGCCGGCGATCTCGATAATTTCCGCAAGACCGCAATCGCCGCCAGCGCCGTCATCGACCAGAAGGCGCTGGGCTACGCCATCATCGGCGACCCGCGCCAGAACGTGACCCGTTATGTCTCCGAGCGGAAGATCGACGACTCGACCTTCCCGGCGCTCTCGGCCCTGAACAAGGAGATCGTCAAGACGATCGAGACCTACGGCCATCCCTCGAAGTTCCCGGCCACCACCGTCGCCAACGCCCGCAATGACATGTATCTCGCCTCCGAGGCGCTGCGCTTCATCTTCAAGGCCGACAAGAAGGAGGAGAAGATCTTCTCCGCCGACGACCTCAAGGTGATGACCGCCTACAAGACCTCGCTCGACGACGCGACCAAGTTCATCCCGTTCTGGGTCAAGGTCGTGGTCGCGCTGGCGCTCGGACTCGGCACCATGGTCGGCTGGAAGCGCATCGTCGTCACAGTCGGCGAAAAGATCGGCAAGCAGCACCTGACTTATGCGCAAGGCGCCTCGGCCGAGCTCGTCGCCGCCGGCACGATCGCAGCCGCCGACATTTACGGCCTGCCGGTCTCGACCACGCACATCCTTTCCTCCGGCGTCGCCGGCACCATGGCGGCCAACAAGTCTGGCCTGCAGATGTCGACGGTGCGCAACATGCTGATGGCCTGGGTGCTCACCCTGCCCTGCGCCATCCTGATCTCCGGCACCCTGTTCGTGCTGTTGCGCCAGGTCTTCTAAAGCCCGCTCAACTCGGCGGCGCGGCCCCCCCGCGCCGCCGACGACCTTGTCTCGATTTCGCGCGGATGGCGCCAATCTCGATGAACATCGCGCACCTCTCACCGACCGATATCCAGTCCCAGCGCGGCATTCTCTGGGCCTTCCGTTTCGAACCGGGCAGTCCCGCCATCCTGATCGAGCGGGACGAAATGCCCGATCTTGCCGGCGAGGCGGGCTTGGTCTGGGTGCATCTCGACCTCGTCGACGAGCGCGCCCGCGGCTGGATCGCAGCCGAGCCCGTCATCCCGGCGCCCGCAGGCGATCTCCTGATCAGCCACGATCAGCATCAATGCCTCGATCACTCCGCCGATCTCGTCTGGGGCGTGACGCATGATGTCGGCCTCAACGCCAGCGGCGCCTCGCACCATGTCAATCCGCTGCGCTGGGTGATCGGCGAGCGCTTTCTCGTCACCGGCCGGCGCGAGCCCCTGCAATCGATCAGCCAGATGGCGGAGGCGCTGCAGAAGGGCGAGCGCATCGACAGCCCGATCGCCCTGTTCGAGCGCATCGTCGCCTTCATTATCCAGGACATCGCCGCCGCCGTGCTCCAGCTGACCGACGAGATCGACACGCTCGAGGATCAGGTGCTGGCCAACCGTGCCAGCGACAGCCCGCAGCGTATCGGCGCCATGCGCCGCTCCGTCGTGCGGCTGCACCGCCATGTCAGCGGGCTGCATCTCCTGTTCCGCCGCTTCGCCGAAGCCGAGATCGGTCCGACCGCGCCCGCCACGGTCAAGAGCGTGGCCATGCGGCTGCTGCAGCGCATCGATACCTTGCGCCACGACGTCCAGGCCCTGCACGAGCGCACCCGTCTGCTGCAGGAGGAAGCGGCTGCCGCGACAGCGACCGAATCCAGCCGCCAGCTCCACTTCCTCTCGATCCTGACCGCCCTGTTCCTGCCGGCGACCTTCATCACCGGCATGTTCGGCGTCAACGCCAAGGGTGTGCCCTGGGACGACACCACCAACGGCTTTGCTTACGTCCTGCTGGTGTGCCTAGCCTGCGCGCTGCTGACGCTGCTGCTCCTCAAGCGCCGCGGCATCGTCACGTGAACCACCCTGCCCTAGCCCCGATCTTGTGCGGTTGCGAAAAGCGGCCCAAGGCGATAAGCGGCCAAGCGCGCTCGGCGGCGTGCCCTCGCCCGGCTGGACAGCGGCAGGATTCCCGGCACGAGGTCGCGCATGGACGGACGCACATCCCGGATGCCTGACCTCCACTCGCAGACCGGCATCGTCTGGGCCTATCGCTTCACTGCGGATGGTACGCCGACGCTCATACCGCGCGACGAAGTGCCGACGCTGGCGCCGGAAGACGGCTTCGTCTGGCTGCATCTCGACCTCGTCCACACCAGGGCCCAGGCCTGGATCGACGAGCGCAAGGAATTGCCATCCGCGGCGCGCGAGCTCCTGCTCTCGCGCGAGACGCATCAGCGGCTCGACCATACCGCCAGCCTGGTCTGGGGCATCGCCCATGACCTGACCCGCGACATCGTCGACCGCACCGATAATGTCGGCACGCTCGCCTGGGCTGTCGGCGAACGCTTCCTGCTGACCGGGCGGCGCGAGGCACTGCAATCGGTCCGCAAGGCGGTCGAGGCGCTCAATGCCGGCGAGCAGATCGGCTCTCCGGCCGAACTGTTCGAGCATCTCATCGAATATCTGATCGACGACGTCACCGACGCTGTCGTGCGCCTCTCCGACGAGACCGACAGCATCGAGGACCAGATCCTGCTCGACAGGCTGGAGGATGGGCCGCAGCGCGTCGGCTCCGTCCGCCGCACCGCCGTGCAACTGCACCGCCAGCTCGCCGGCCTGCACCTGCTGTTCCGCCGCTTCGCCGAGACACCGTCGGGGCGCTCGGCACCTGAGACGGTGCGGGCGGCAGCGCTGCGCCTGCTGCTGCGGGTCGACACGCTGCGCCAGGACATCCAGTCGGTGCAGGACCGCGCCCGCCTGCTCCAGGACGAGATCGCCGTGCGCTCGGCCAACCAGACCAACCGGCAGCTCTACACGCTCTCGATCCTGACGGCGCTCTTCCTGCCGGCGACCTTCATCACCGGCCTGTTCGGCATCAATGTGAAGGGGCTGCCCTGGGTGGAATGGGACCTTGGCGCCGGCTTCGTCACCCTCGCCTGCCTCGGCGCTTCGCTGCTGACCCTGTTCCTGCTGCGCCGTCGTGGGGTGATCGGGCGGTAGGGCTATCGGCTGGTGAAGCGGCGTACGCGATGTGCTTAGGCGTGGCACGTAAGCGGCGGCTCCGCGCCAGTAGCGGACACAATCTCTCCTCAACCCTTGAACAAGGGCGTGCGGACATGTCCGGACGCGGCATAGGTCAACGATGCCTCGAGATCGTTGAGAGGCACGCGCCAGGTCAGCAGATGGTCTACTGCGATCTCGACGAGCAGCGAGGCGGCCTTGTCTGCTGGGCAGGCGTGAGCGCCGGCGCCGAATTCGAAGGATTTCCGGTCTGCCCGCGCAATGTCGAGCCGATCGGGATCGGGATTGAGCGCGGGATCGCGGTTGGCCGCCGCCAGCAGGACGATGATCATCTCCCCCTGGCGTAGCTTGTGACCAGCGATCTCGCCGTCACGCGCCATGAAGCGAAAAGTACTGCTGGTCACGGTGTCGTGCCGCGCCACCTCCCCAACGAGCGGACGCAACAAGGTCCTGTCGGCGTCGACCTTTGCACACAACGCCGGATCTCGCGCGAGCGCCAGAAGGGTCGACCCGATCAGCGACGCGGTCCCGGCATAGCCCTGGATCATGTAACCGACAGCGTTGACGATCACATCCTTGTCGTCGCATCCGAGGCGCGTCGCCTCCCGAGTCAGCCCATCGAAGAGCGGTCCGCGCCGGTTGGGGTCGCTCCCGAGCCCGCCGACAAGGTCCAGCAGCGCCTTCGCGCCCAGATGCCCGCGCGCGATCATCTCGGTTGTCGCTGCCGGGATTCCGGTTCCGGCAGCCGCTGCGGCGGCGCCATAATCCCCGAGCCAACCCATCACGTCGCCGTAGTGTCTCTGGGGGATACCGAGCAGGTGAGCGATGACCTGCACCGGCAGCGCGAACATGAACTGCGCGATCCAGGATTTGTCGCGGGCCGGCCCAAGCTCGCTGTAGAGCTCAGCCGCGCGCCTCCGCGCAATATCAGCGACCTGACGAAGGTCGATGCTGGCCAAGGCGCCCGCGACCGCATCCTTGAGTTTGCCGCGGGCCTCATCGTCGCGCAGCCGCACGAGCCGCCCGAAAATTTCGGCTGCGGCGCCGCCGCGTAGCGCCTCTGGGATCGGCCCATTCAAAGGGCGGGTGAGACAGACCGCACTGGCCAGGACCCCGGCGACGGAAGCGGCGCTCGCAGCCACCCACCAGCCATTGATCTCGTCTCGGAAGAACGGCCGCTCTCGCGCGAGTCGGGAATAGTAAGGGTATGGGTCCGGATGGGACGGCGCCTCGCGAACATGGGCGGGATCACCGTCTGGCGAAGTCATCACCTGCATCTCTGGGCACCATCCGGTTCGCGCCTCGTCGCCTTCGTCATCTCCATCAATGCGGCTTGCACGAGCATCTGTCGAAGTCATAGTATCTCTAATAGCGATCAGCTTTTTGCATGAATATGGACAGCGAAGCCCTCGAGACCTTTGTCACCATCCATCATGCCAACGGGTTTTCCCGCGCCGCTGAAATTCTCGGCCGCTCTCAACCTGCGATCAGCCGGCGCATCGCGCTGCTGGAAGGTGAACTCGGCGTGCCGGTATTCGAGCGAGCCGCAGGTGGCGTGGTGCTCAGTGAGGCAGGCGGAGTGCTACTGCCTCATGCCGAACGCGTGCTGGCCGCTCTGCACGATGCGCAGAGCGCGATCGAGGCGATGCGCACGGGCGCTGCCGGCCGTGTCGCGCTCGTCACCGTTGGCACGCTTGCTGGATCGAACCTCACCGCCGTGCTGAAACGCTTCACAGCCGATCACCCTGGAATCGATCTGTCGATCAGCACCGCCACGAGCGCCGAAGTCAGCGAGCTGGTGAGGCGTGGCGAAGCCATGATCGGACTGCGCTATCTTCTCGATGTCGCGCCCGATCTCGTCTGCGAGCACATCGCGTCGGAAACCATGGCCGTCGCATGTGCCCCCGAACATCCCTTCGCCGCTAAAGGCCTGGCGTCGATGTCTGCCTTGCGCGACGAGCGCTGGTTCGCCTTCCGCAACGCATACGATCTGCGCGAAAGTTTCGCGGACAACATATTCGCGCAGTTTCAGGCATGCGGGATCGGCGAGATCCGCTGGACGCCGGTGGACAGTCTCAACGCGATGAAGCGATTGGTCGAGGCTGGCCTTGGCCTCGCGCTCTTGCCGGAAAGCGCGATCGAGGAAGAGCTGCGCACCGGTTCGCTGGCCACCATCGTGATCGCAGACCTCAAGGTGGCCAATCCCGTCTATGCCGTCATCCGCCGAGGCGGCTATCTCAGTCCCGCCACGCTCAATCTGCTGTCGCTCCTCAGAACCGAGGCAGGCCTCGTCAACCGTTCGACTGTGCGGGACGCGAATCGACCACCGCAGATTGCTCGGCTGCCCCCGTGAAGCCAGTCGGCTCACATTGCCCTCCTCCGCGTCCTTCGTCGTGCCTGGGCATCGGCGCAGAACCATCTAGCAGTGCATGCCCGCTGACTCGGAAGCCAACCGCGCTATAACCGGGCAAAGGCCTCATCCGAGCCGGGAGGACATCATGCTCGCCAACGCGCCCCGCCCCTTCAATTTCGACCTCGGCGAAACCGCCGACGCGATCCGTGACACCGTCCATGCCTTCGCGCAGGAGAGGATCGCCCCGCGCGCCGAGGAGATTGACAGGACCAACCAGTTCCCGCGCGATCTCTGGCCGGAGATGGGAGCGCTCGGCCTGCACGGCATCACCGTCCCGGAGGAGTATGGCGGCGCCGGCCTCGGCTATCTCGAGCATTGCGTCGCGATCGAGGAGGTCTCGCGCGCCTCGGCCTCGGTCGGCCTCAGCTACGGCGCCCATTCCAATCTCTGCGTCAACCAGATCGCCCGCAACGGCAACGAGGCGCAGAAGCGCAAATACCTGCCCAAGCTGATCTCGGGCGAGCATGTCGGCGCGCTCGCCATGTCCGAGCCGGGCTCGGGCTCGGACGTCGTCTCGATGAAGACCAAGGCGGTCAGGAAGGGCGACCGCTATGTCCTGACCGGCAACAAGATGTGGATCACCAACGGCCCGATCGCCGAGACGCTGGTGGTCTACGCCAAGACCGATCCGGAGGCTGGCCCGAAGGGCATCACCGCCTTCCTGATCGAGAAGGGCATGAAGGGTTTCTCGACCCATCAGAAGCTCGACAAGCTCGGCATGCGCGGCTCCGACACCTGCGAGCTCGTCTTCGAGGAGTGCGAGGTTCCGGAGGAGAACGTGCTCGGCTCCGTCGGCCGCGGCGTCAACGTGCTGATGAGCGGGCTCGATTATGAGCGCGTCGTGCTCTCGGCCGGCCCGCTCGGCATCATGCAGGCGGCGATGGACATCGTCCTGCCCTATATCCACGAGCGCAAGCAGTTCGGCCAGTCGATCGGCGAGTTCCAGCTCGTCCAGGGCAAGGTCGCCGACATGTATGTCGCGATGAACTCGTGCAAGGCCTATGTCTACGCCGTCGCCAAGGCCTGCGACCGGGCCGAGACCACCCGCGAGGACGCCGCCGGCGCCATCCTGATCGCCGCTGAGAAGGCGACGCAGCTCGCCCTCGACGCGATCCAGCTGCTCGGCGGCAACGGCTACATCAACGACTACCCGACCGGGCGGCTCCTCAGGGACGCCAAGCTCTACGAGATCGGCGCGGGGACGAGCGAGATCCGCCGGATGCTGATCGGGCGGGAATTGTTCAACAAGACGAAGTGAGGCGCTACACCCTCCCTTCTCCCCTCGGGGGAGAAGGTGGCAGCGCGAAGCGCTGACGGATGAGGGAAGGATGCCCTCGGCCAATTTCCGTCTCAACGGTCGAACCGCCCTCATCCGTCTGCTACGCAGACAGCTTCTCCCCCTAGGGGAGAAGGAAATCCGCCCCGATAGATCGTTGCGTCGCTCATGCCCCTCTACTTTGCCTATGGCGCCAACATGGATGTCGCCGCGATGCGCGAGCGCTGCCCGCGCTCGACGCCGCTCGGCCTCGCACGCCTGCCACGCCATCGCTTCATCATCACCACCGACGGCTATGCCTCGGTGATCCGCGATCCGCGCGAGAGCGTCCACGGCGTGCTCTGGGATTGCGCGCTCGGCGACATCCGCACGCTCGACAAGTTCGAGGAGCTGGCGAGCGGCCTCTACATCAAGATCAACCAGCCGGTCGTGGTCGAGGGCGGCGCCAAGCGCGCGCTGATCTATGTCGGGCGCAGCGCGCAGGTCGGCCGCCCTCGCCCGGGCTATCTCGAAAGCGTCATCGTCAGCGCCAGAAGCTGGGCTTTGCCAGAGCCTTACCTCGCCGCGATGAATCGCTTTCTGAGCAAGCCGATTCAGGACGGGAAGCCGTTTAATCCGGACATGAGCGAGCCGCTGCCGGCCGGCCCGGTCGCCGGCGTCAGGCCGCGCGCCGCAGCGCCAAGGTCGGCGATCCGCGCCGGCAAAGCATCGGAATAGTTCGAGTCTCGAAAGATCGACGCTGGCGCATGCACGCCATGCGCGAGGCCCCCCACCTGCGAAAATCGCGCTGGCCGGGACAGGCGGGAGGCGTCCGGAAAGCTTCCGGGCTCCTTTCCCGAACTGTCTCGATGGAGGCCCCAATGAGCGGAATCGTCGGCTGGATCACCGGCAAGATCAAATGGCTGCTGCTGATCGCAGCGATCGGCGGGCCCGTCCTCGCCTTCTTCAGTTGGCAGGATGGCGAACGCGTCAGAACGATCGCGGCGAAGGGCATCGAGGCGCAGGCCTCGGTCGAGGGCGCGACCCGCACCAAGCGCCGTCGCGGCGGCACCAGCTACAGCGTCGACCTCGCCTGGAAGGATTCGGCCGGCAAGGACCGTAGCGCCGAGAAGATTTCGGTCTCCAACCAGTTCGCCAATCGCATCATCAGCAACGACAAGCTCACCGTCGACACGTTGAAGATCAAGTATCTCCCGGACGAGCCCGGCAAGGACGCCGTGATCATCGCGGACGATGCCGACAAGCAGGCCGACCAGGACAGCGAGATGATCTATGTCGGCGCCGGAGCCGGCGCCATCGGCATCGTCGGCTCGACACTGTTTTTCCTGCTCGGGCGCCGTCGCCAGGAGGAGCCGCAGGCCGCCTGAGCCGACCCTCCACCAGCTTTTGCGCCGCAATCCTGCGAGGATGGCGGCGCAAGGCGCTGTTTCGTAGCAGCCTGATTGCCTCTCTTCAGGAGCAAGATCGATGAAGCTCGTCCTTGCTGCTGCTGTCCTGCTGTTCCTTGCCATGCCCGGGATGGCAGTCGCCCGCTCGCCGGAAACCCCGGCCCCGCCGCTGACCTGCGGGGGCGACGAGCCCTATTGGAGCCTGAAGCTCGGGACCGACGGCAAGGCCCGTTTCTCCGATGGCGACGGCGAAGCCACCATGTCCCCCTTCAGCCTGCAGCAGAGCCGCAACACGACGCTGATCGCCGGCGTCACCTTCGGGCTGAAGGCCGAGATCCGCGCCGTCATCGGCCACGAGGCCTGCTCGGCGACCAACAGCGACGAGGACAGGCCGATGACGATCTCGGTCTGGTACAAGGATGGCCTGCTGTCCGGCTGTTGCCAGCCGGACAGCTAGGGCATTTCCCTATTCAGGGGTGCAACTGGTGGCCTTACGCCACCAGCCCCTTGGCCAGCTCGCTGACCTGCTTCTCGAACAGCGCCCGGTAGATACCGCCGTCATGGGTCAGCAGCGTCTCATGCCGGCCCTCTTCCACGACCTTGCCGCGGTCGAAGACCAGGATGCGGTCCATGGCGCGCACCGTCGAGAGCCGGTGGGCGATGACGATGGTGGTGCGGCCTTCCATCAGCCGCTCCATCGCCTCCTGGATCAGCGCCTCCGATTCCGAATCGAGGCTCGAGGTCGCCTCGTCCAGGATCAGGATCGGCGCGTCGGCCAGGAAGGCGCGCGCCAGCGCCACCCTCTGCCGCTCGCCGCCCGAGAGCTTGACGCCGCGCTCGCCGACGAGCGTGCCGTAGCCCTTCGGCAGGCGCATGATGAACTCATGCGCATTGGCGAGCATCGCCGCCTGTTCGATCTGCGCCATGCTTGCGCCGGGCCGGCCATAGGCGATGTTCTCCGCCAGCGAGCGGTGGAACAGCACCGGCTCCTGCTGCACGATCGCGATCTGCGCACGCAGGGAAGCCTGCGTCGCCGAGGCGATGTCGCGCCCGTCGATGGCGATGCGTCCGTCGGTGACGTCATAGAGACGCTGCACCAGCTTGACGAAGGTGGTCTTGCCGGAGCCGGACCGCCCGACCAGGCCGACCTTCTCGCCCGCTTTGATCGTCAGCGAGAAATCGCGATAGAGCGGCTCGATGTGACCTCCATAGTGGAAGGTCACCCGCTCGAAGGCGATCTCGCCGGCGGTCACGTCCATCGCCGTCGATCCCTGACGATCCGGCACGCCGAAGGGCAGCGAGTGCATCGCCACCAGCTCCTCCATGTCGTTCACCGAACGCTGGAGGTTGTGCACGTGCTGGCCGACATCGCGCAGATAGCCATGCACGACGGCATAGCTGGTCAGCACGAAGGCGACGTCGCCGGGCGAGGCCTGGCCATTGGCCCAGAGCCAGATCACCAGGCCGATCACCGCGGCACGCAGGGCCAGCAGCACGACCTGCTGCGCCGTACCCGACCAGGTCCCGCGCACCCAGGTCCGCCGCGTCCGCCCCGCCCATTTCGCCAGCACGCCCGAGAGGCGGCTGTCCTCGCGAGCCTCGGCGCCGAAGGCCTTGACCACCGGGTTGCACGAGATCGAGTCGGCCAGCGCGCCGCCCAGCTTTGTGTCCCAGCTATTTGCGAGCGTCGCCGCCGGCGCGACGAAGCGCAGCGACAGCGCCATCGTCACGGCGCAGTAGATCACTGCGCCGGCAAAGACGACCGCGCCCATCGCCGGCCAGTGCCAGGCCAGCAGCACCGTCGTGCCGAGCAGCACGATCAATGACGGCAGCAGCGCGATCACGATCGTGTCCGTGAGCAGGTCGAGCGCCCACATGCCGCGCGTGATCTTGCGCACTGTCGAGCCGGCAAAGTTATTGGCGTGCCAGTCGGTCGAGAAGCGCTGCAGACGCGCGAAGGCTTCGCGTGCTACGTCGCCCATGGTGCGCAGCGTCATCGCGGTGATGCCGATGAAGGACAGGTGCCGGAAGAACACCGTGCCCGCCCCGAGCGCGATCATCATGGCGAGCGCAACGAGCGCGGCCTCAAGCCCGCTCGCCTTCTCGCCGGCGACCGCATCGACCAGCCGTCCCGCATAGAGCGGCATGAACAGGTCGGCTGCTGTCGCCGCCATCACGGTGAAGACCACGCCGGCGACGCGCCAGCGTTGGCGGCCCCAATGTGAAAAAGTGAAGCCGAGAACGGCCCGGAACGGCTCCTGCCGCTCGTTCTTGGGAGAAAGAGACATGAAAGCATCCGGTCTCTGCGAGACCGGCTCCAAATTCAGGCGAAGCGCGACAAGGGCCGTCGCTTCAGAAAACGCGATTGGAAATGTTGGCTCGAGCCGCCTAGGAGGCGGGCCTCGTGCTGATCCGACCTAGTGGCGGCGGGACCGCGTGGCGGGAGCGACGATGGTTGCGAATTCCATTCAGCCCTCCCTTTCCTGAGTTGGAGCCAAGGCCGGCAACATGCCGCATGCCCGCTTATTGTGCAAGCCGCGCCCAATGCATGGGGTGGTTGCAATGGAAACCGGTCGGATTTCGCAATGCGGTCATGATGTTTGGCGACGCGCGGGCGGTATTCGTGCCTACCAGAACAGCGCCAGCAGCCTCATCCCGATCACCAGCAGGAACGCCGCGATGACCGTGCCGAGCACGCGCTGGCGCTTGCCCCGGTCAGGGAATTGCTTCGCCAGCAGGCGGCCGAGCGGCTTGCGGAAGACGAAGCAAATGACGAGAAAAACGATGACGAAATGAGACAAGCGGCGAGCTCAGCCTTGCTTCGGCTCGGGCGCATCGAACGGCGCGCCGGCCTTCTTCCAGGCGCCGAAGCCGCCGGCGACATGCGCGACCGGCTTCAGCCCCATATCCTGTGCCGTCTTCGCCGCCAGCGCCGAGCGCCAGCCACCGGCGCAGAAGAAGACGAACTGCTTGTCCTCCTGGAAGACCGGCTTGGCATAGGGGCTTTCCGGATCGATCCAGAACTCCAGCATGCCGCGCGGGCAATGGAAGGCGCCAGGCATGCGCCCTTCCCGCTCGAGCTCGCGCGGATCGCGCAGGTCGACGAAGACAACGTCGCCCCGCCCGACCAGGCCCTTCGCCTCGTCGACCGAGAGCGTCTTCACAGCGGCTTCCGCCTCGGCCAGCAGCGCCTTGTAGCCCTTGGTGATCGTCTGCGGCATGGCCGGCCTCCCCTCACGAGGCCGGCAAAGTGGCGGCTGTGACGGCTGGCGTCAATCGACAGGCTTGCAGGCGCGCGCCGGCCTCGCCAATCTGCCGGCCGGAGGGGCTCATGGCCGGATTCGGACCGCTCGACCTGATCGCGATCGCCTTCTTCGCCGCCGCCTGGATCGGCTATCTTCTAGCCGTCGAAATCGGCCCGCATTCGCGGCGTAGCCTGAATGCGCTGATGAACGAGCGCCGCGAGCGCTGGATCATGGAATCGGTCAAGCGAGAGAACCGGATCATCGACACGCAGGTGATGAACGGCCTGCAGAACGGCACCGCCTTCTTCGCCTCGACCTCGCTGATCGCCATCGGCGGCTCGCTGACGCTGCTGCAATCGGCCGACCGCGTCGTCCAGATCTTCGCCGATCTGCCCTTCGCCACCACGACGACCCGCGCCGCCTGGGAGATCAAGGTGATCGGGCTCGCGGTGATCTTCGCCTATGCCTTCTTCAAGTTCGGCTGGGCCTACCGATTGTTCAACTACTGCGCCATCCTGATCGGCGCGATCCCGCCGCATACGGAGGCCGACAAGCCGGAGACGATCGCGGCGGCGCGCGAGGCGGTGGCGATGAACATCGCTGCCGGGCTGCACTTCAACCGCGGGCAGCGCGCTTTCTTCTTTGCGCTGGCCTATCTCGGCTGGTTCATCTCGCCCTGGCTCTTCCTGATCGCTACCGCGGCGGTGCTGACGGTGATGTGGCGCCGGCAATTCGCCTCGGATTCGGCCGCGGCGGTCGGCGCGACACGCCGCGGCGCTTGACGAATTCCAGCGTCCGGCTCAGCAAGCGGCATGACCAGACCGACAGATGACGAATTCGCCGAGACCATCCTGCGCCTCGTGGCCGAACGCGGCGACGAATGCTCGCTCGGCCCGATGGACGTGGCCCGCGCCCTCGGCGGTGACCATCCCGATGGCTGGGGCCCGCTGATGCAGCCGATCCGCCGCGTGGCGGTTCAATTGATGAAGGACGGCAGGCTGGTGATCACCCGAAAAGGCCGCCCGGTCGACCCCGACGATTTCCGCGGCGTCTATCGGCTGAGATTGCCGGGACATGACGGGACCGAGCAGGACTAGGGCGTTCCACGGCGACCAGCTTGAATCGTGCCGTGGCAACGGTCGTCGCACAGCGTTTAACCGCGCCGGCCTAGTGTTGATGGGATTGTCGGATGCTGCAGCGCCAGCTCGTGGGGGACGGTGTCAGCGGCAACAAAAAAGGGCCGAGGAATACCTCCGCCCTTTGCCACTATCATCATCTAACGCGCCCCGGGGCTTGCGGCAAGCCCCCCTCCACGGCGTAGCAACGCTGCCCTCGACCTGAACCCCAGGTCAAAGGGAGTAGCAAAATGCGTGTCCTGTTATCGACTTACGGCTCGCGCGGCGATGTCGAGCCTATGGTGGCGCTGGCTGTCGCGTTACAGGCGCTCGGCGTCGAGGCCGTCGTGTCCGCCCCTCCGGACCAAGAATTCATCGACCTGCTGGCCCGCGCCGGCGTGCCGCTGGCGCCGGCCTTCCTGCCGATCCGCCAATGGATAGCCGAGAGGGAAAAGCCTCGTGCGGCAGCGGACTTCCATAGCCTGGCATCCGACATGATGGCCGCGCAGTTCGCCACCATCTCCGACGCGGCCGAAGGATGCGATGCGATCGTGGCGACCGGCCTCTTCCCGTCCGTAGGCGCGGCCCGGTCGGTCGCCGAGCTGAGAGGGCTTTCCTATCACCACGTCACGTTCTGCCCGTTCTTCTTGCCGTCGCATCATCATCGTCCGTTCTTCTATCCGGGCCATCCTTTGCCGTCGGGCGTAACCGACAACCGGGCATTGTGGGGCTTCAATGCCCAGACCGTGAATGCCTTGTTCGGTGAGGCGCTCGCGACACATCGCGTGTCGGTGGGCTTGCGACCTGTGGACAGTGCTCGCGATCTTGTTCTTGCCGAGCATCCGCTGCTGGCTTCCGACCCGGTGCTGTGGCCATGGCAGCCGACCGATCTTTGCGACGCAGTCCAGACCGGCGCTTGGATCCTGCCCGATGAACGTCCGCTTTCCGCGGAGTTGATGGCGTTCCTGCAGGCAGGCGAGCCACCGATCTATGTAGGCTTCGGCAGCATGTCGCTACCATCCGTCAAGGACGCGGCGCAGATGGCGATCGAAGCCATCCGGGCGCAGGGGCACCGCATCGTGATGCTCCACGGCTGGGCCGGACTGGCGCCCGGCGAAGACCAAAGCGATTGTTTCATCACCGGCGACGTCAACCAGCAGGCCCTGTTTCCTCACATGGCAGCTGTCGTGCACCATGGCGGCGCAGGCACGACGGTCGCGGCGACCCGCGCCGGCGCGCCACAGGTCATCGTCCCCCAGGTCGCCGACCAGCCCTGTTGGGCTGCCCGCGTGGCGGAACTGGGCATTGGCGCAACCCATGAAGGTCCGGTGCCGAGCTTCGAGTCGTTGTCCGCGGCGCTGACAACCGCGTTGGCGCCCGAGACCGGAGCACGGGCGTCAGCAGTGGCGCACACAGTCCGCACCGACGGGGCGGAAGTCGCCGCAAAGCTGCTGATCGACGCGATCGGTCGGTAATCACCGTGCCGGACGATCCGGAGCTTCGTCGTCAGCAGGCTCCGTCCCTTATCGGGTGGCGCCTGCTGGTCCTGGCCCCGGAAACAGCGCATCGCTGTAGCCGGCGAGATAGTAGGCGACGAGCCCGACCCATTCCTTGAAGGCGTCGTCGGCGATATCGAGCCCGCGCGACGCCTTGCGATAGGGGCGCAGATAGTCGGCCGGCGTGCCGGCAGAGAGGAAGTCGACCGGGAAGGCCTCGACCTGGAACCCCGCCTTGCGGAATACGCCGATGGCGCGCGGCATGTGCCAGGCCGAGGTCACCAGCAGCCAGCGCTCGCCGGGCTTGGGATCGACCAGGCGGCGGGTGAACACCGCATTCTCCAAGGTGTTGCGCGACTTGTCCTCGAGGACGAGGCGGTTCTCCGGCAGGCCGAACCCGAGGAACAGCAGGCGCGCGCCGTCGGCTTCGGTGCGCACGATCGGCGAGAGCAGGTTGCCGCCCCCTCCGGCGAAGACCAGCTTCGCCTCGGGATGGGCGCGGGCGAGTTCGACCGCCTTGGTCATCCGCGCCGCGGCATAGTTGAGCACGATGTCCTCGCGCGCCACGCCGATTGCCCCGCCGAGCACGATGATGCCGTCCACCTTGCCGGAGTTGACCGCCTGCTGCGGGAAACGATCCTCCAACGGCCTGACGACGATGCGCGGCAACGGGCTGAAAGCGAGCAGGCCGAGCACGACGACGCAGATCAGCCCGAGCCAGCGCCCCGGCCCGGAAAAGCGCGTGAAGGCGAGCAGGCTCGCCAGCACCAGCCCGGCAATGGCGAGGTTCACCGGCGAGGCCAAGAACCAGAGGATCTTTGAGAGTGTGAAGAACATGACTTTCTTGAACAGACCCGCCTCCCCTTACGCGCAGAAAGCTGACAGGCCGTTAGGAAACGGCTGAAGGCGGCGGGAGTTCGATACGGGATTGCTTTCACGTTGCGGTGAAGGCCGAGCAGCTCCAGCCGTCATTCTCGGGCGAAGCGCAGCGCAGACCCGAGAATCTCAGGACGAGAAGATGTCGGCCAGCGCCTCGCCCGGCCTGAGACGGTCGGCTCAAGGCCGACCATGACGCGAAATTACCGGATGATCTGCGGCGGCTGCGCCGGCGGGCGGCGGGTCTGCCGTGCCGCCAGGCGCTCGACCTCCAGCGCCCGCTCCGCCACTTCGCGCAAATCGCAGCCAGCCTGAAGCCCGGCCGAGCGCGCCGGCGGCTGCGAGGCACCATAGAAGGCGCATTTCTGCACGGCGTAGCTCTGCCAGGCGAGCTGCAGCGCGGCGAACTGGCTGCGCGCCCCGGCATCGAGCGAGCGCTCCAAGGCCGTGCCCGCCAATGTCAGCCGCTCGCGCCAGACCGCCTCCTCGCGCCTTGCGCAGGAGATCTCGGCCTGGGCGCGATCACTGACCGACGCGGCGCTGACGCAGGGCACCGCGACGAGGCCGATACAGGCGGGGCTAGCGGCAAGGCCTTGCCTGACGCAATTCGCGACCTGCATGCGATCGGCGGATTGCACCGGATTGGTCGGCACCTGCGCGAGCGCTGCCGCGCAGGAAAATTGCGCCACCAGGACGGGAATGACGAGGAAACCGCGCATGGCGGCGATCATGACCGCCAAATCGGGCGGGTCAAGCGCGAGCTGCCGTCCTCACGTGATCGGCAACGGCATGGCGGGCCCGGCAGCCGGCCGCGCCGAAACCTGCGCATACCAGCGGCGGATATTGGGCCAGTCCTTCTGCGGCACCGGCATGTGAAGCCAGCGATGCGCGCCGAGCGCCACCGCGATGTCGCCCATGCCGAAGCGCTCATTGGCAACGTAGGACCGCCCCGCCAGATGCGCTTCCAGGATATCGAGCTTGGCTTCGGCCTTGGCGACCGAGGCCGCGATCACCGCCTCGTCAGTATAGCCCGGCGTCTTGCGGATCAGCCCCCAGAAGGCCGGCGTCATCGACGGCTGCAGTTCGGAGAGCATCCAGTCCATCCAGCGATCGGCCTCGGCGCGCCTGGCCGGGTCCTCCTCCCAGATCCAGCCGGCGCCGTAGCGGGCCGCGAGATAGCGCACGATGCTGCTCGATTCCCAGATGACGATCTCGCCATCCTCCAGCGTCGGGATCTGCCCGTTCGGATTCTTGGCGAGATAGGCCGGCTCGCGATTGCCGCCGAACTGGCCGCCGACATCGATGCGCTCGAAAGGCTGGCCGACCTCGCCGGCGGCCCAGACCGCCTTCTGCACATTGATGGAGCTGATCCGCCCCCAGATCGTCAGCATGGTCGACACCTTCGCGTGATAGGGCCGCGACAATCAGCTTGCCCGCAGACGAAGGCAAGCGACCAGGACGCAGCCGCCTCCGTCATTGCGAGAAGGCATCACCGACGAAGCGGTCAGGCGAATTCCATGATCACGGCGTCGACCGCCAGCGAATCGCCCTCCTTCGCCAGGATCTTGGCGATGGTGACGTCCTTCTCGGCGCGCAGCACGTTCTCCATCTTCATCGCCTCGACCATGGCGAGCGGCTCGCCCGCCTTGACCTCCTGGCCGACCGTGACGAGCAGCGCCTTGACCAGGCCCGGCATCGGGCAGAGCAGCACCTTGCCGGTGTCGGCCGCCGCCTTTTCCGGCATCAGCGCCGCCAGTTCCGCCTCGCGCGGCGTGTAGACATGGGCGTTGGCATAGGCGCCGGCATGGCCGAGCGCGACGCCGTTCAGGATCGGCCTGACCTGCGCCGCGATGGCGACGCCATCGAGCGTGCCGCGCCAGACCGGCTCGCCCGGCCGCCAGTCGCTCGCGACCGTCAGGCTCCGCTCGGCGAAGGCGATCGTCACTGCCCCGCCCTGCTCCGAGACCTCTCCCTCGAAACGCTCAGCCCCGAGCGAGACGATGCGGGTGCGCTCGAACTCGACCTTGCGCCAGCCTTCCATCTGCGCCGAGACATGGCGCTTGCGGCTGTTCAGGCGATGGTCGCAGGCGATCGCGATCGCCGCCATGCGCAGCGCGACCTCGCCTTCCGGCTGCGGCAGTGAGAAGCCTTCCGGAAACTCCTCGGCGATGAAGCCGGTCGAAATATTGCCCGAGATCCAGCGCGGATGCTGCATCACCGCCGCGACGAAGGGGATGTTGTGTCGGATGCCGTCGATGGCGAAGGCATCGAGCGCGCGCGCCTGCGCCTTGATCGCCGCCTCACGTGTCGGCGCGTGCGTCACCAGCTTGGCGATCATCGGGTCGTAATAGATCGAGATCTCGCCGCCCTCGAACACGCCGGTGTCGTTGCGCACGGTGGCATCGCCATCCGGCCCCTCGCTCGGCGGGCGATAGGTGACGAGGCGGCCGGTCGAAGGCAGGAAGTTGCGGGTCGGATCCTCGGCGTAGACGCGCGATTCCACCGCCCAACCGTTGAGCTTCACATCGGCCTGACTGATGCCCAGCTTCTCGCCATAGGCGACGCGGATCATCTGCTCGACCAGGTCGATGCCGGTGATCATCTCGGTCACCGGATGCTCGACCTGCAGCCGCGTGTTCATCTCGAGGAAGTAGAATGACTTGTCCTGGCCGGCGACGAACTCGACCGTACCGGCGCTGTCATAGCTCACGGCTTTGGCCAGCGCGACGGCCTGCTCGCCCATCTTGCGGCGGGTGGCCTCATCGAGCAGCGGCGACGGCGCTTCCTCCAGCACCTTCTGGTTACGGCGCTGGATCGAGCATTCCCGCTCGCCGAGATAGATGACGTTGCCGTGCTTGTCGCCCAGCACCTGGATCTCGATATGGCGCGGGTCGACGATGAACTTCTCGACGAAGACGCGGTCGTCACCGAAGGAGGACGCCGCCTCAGACTTGGCGCGGGCGAAGCCCTCGGCGACCTCACCGGCCGAATGGGCGATGCGCATGCCCTTGCCGCCGCCGCCGGCCGAAGCCTTGATCATCACGGGATAGCCGATCTCGTCGGCGATCTTCACGGCGTGCTCGGGGTTCTCGATCACGCCGAGATGGCCCGGAACCGTCGAGACCTTGGCGGCGGCCGCCGCCTTCTTCGATTCGATCTTGTCGCCCATCGCGGCGATCGCGCCGGGATTGGGGCCGATGAAGACGATGCCGTTGTCCTTCAAAGCCTTGGCGAAGGCCTCGCGCTCGGAGAGGAAGCCGTAGCCGGGATGGACGGCCTGCGCACCCGTCTGCTTGCAGGCGGCGATGATCTTGTCGATCTGGAGATAGGACTCGGCGGCTGGGGCGGCGCCGATATGCACGGCCTCATCGGCCATCTCGACATGCAGCGCATCGCGATCGGCATCGGAATAGACCGCCACCGTCTTGATGCCCATCCGCTTTGCCGTCTTGATGACGCGGCAGGCGATCTCGCCACGGTTCGCGATCAGGATCTTCGAGAACATGCGTGGCGTCCCCCCGGCCCGGAGCTTTGATTGTGCAGTGCGGGCTTTACGGGAGGCAAGCGCATCCGTCCACTGATGCGAAAGTTTTGTAACGTGCGCAAACGCCCGGCGGCAGCCGGGCGTGAACGCTCCAATCGGTCAATCGATCTCAGCTCGCCAGGATCACGCGCTGGGCGATCGGGGCGGTGGAAATCCGGGCATCGGCCTTGCGCAGGGCGAAGCTGACCAGGGCCTCGTCGCAGGATTCAGCTTCGCGGACGACCTCGAAGGCGATCTTCTGCGCCAGCGGCGTCGGACCGTCACCGGCCGAGAGCGTCGTCACCAGCCAATGCGCCTTGTCGCGGTCGATCCGGCCGGTCGGGCGGCTCTCCCAGACCGAGAAGTCGACGCAGAACGCCAGCAATACATCGGCGAAGAGCGGCGACTTGTCGGCGACGGCACGGTCGAGCGCCACCAGCACATCGATGATGTCACGGGTCAGGACGACCTCGTGCAAGATTTCACGCTGAAGAATTCGGACGTCTTCATCGTCGATCACGCGCCTGTCCATCACGTGATCGACGAATTCGCGAAGTTCGTGGCCAATCATCGTTCAACCCCTGTCCGACGTTGTTTCGTGTCGGTTTGTCCCTGTCGTGTGAAGACGATGCGGCCGAGCCAGTCAGCAGGTGGTTAACACGCAAATCTGAACGCCTGTTCAGGTTAAACGGTCCTGAGTCAGCGTGGTTGCGAGGATATTACTGACCCACCAGGGCTGCGTGCCTGCAAGCGCTTTTCCGGACTGCGTTTGGCGCATTGGACGCGGCCAAGCATGGCACTCTACCGTGCTGCAGGATCCGAACTTGGGCAGGCGGCGCGACCATGGCTTCTTCCGACACGCTGGCTGCGGTCTTCGCGCATATCGAGGCGAACCGCAGCGCCTTCCTCGATCGCCTGCTCGACTATCTGCGCCATCCCAGCATCAGCGCGCAGAATATCGGCATCGCCGAGGTCGGCGCGTTGCTGGTCGAGATGCTGACGCAGATCGGGCTGGAGACCAGCCTGGTACCGACCGACGGCCATCCCATGGTCGTCGCACGCTGGCAGAAGGCGCCGGGCAAGCCGACGGTGCTGCTCTACGGCCATTACGACGTGCAGCCGCCGGACCCGCTCGACAAATGGCTCTCGCCGCCTTTCGAGCCGACGATCCGCGACGGCCGGATCTATGCGCGCGGCGTCGGCGACAACAAGGGCCAGCATTTCGCCCAGATCCTCGCGATCGAATCCCATCTCGCAGTGCACGGCACGCTGCCTTGCAACGTCATCCTGCTGCTGGAGGGCGAGGAAGAGATCGGCAGCCCTAACATCGCCGGCTTCGTCCAGGCCAACAAGGCGATGCTCAGGGCCGACCTCGCCGTCACCGCCGACGGGCCGCGCCATGCCAGCGGCGCGGCCGCGATCAAATTCGGCTCGCGCGGCGTCGTCTCCTTCGAATTGCGCTGCCGCCACGCCGTCCGCGACGTGCATTCCGGCAATTTCGGCGGCGTCGTGCCGAACCCGATCTGGACCCTGGTGCATCTGCTCGGCACTATGAAGAACTCTGCCGGCGAGATCACGATCGCCGGCCTCCATGACGATATCGAAGCGCCGACGGCCGAGGAACTCGCCGCGATCGAGGCCCTGCCGCTCGACATCGAGGCGGTGAAGCACAGCCTCGGCCTGACCAGGCTCGACGCGCCGGCCGATCGGGCTTTCTACGAGCGCCTCTGCTTCCGCCCGACGCTGACCATCAACGGCTTCCATGGCGGCTATGGCGGCCCCGGCTCCAAGACGGTCCTGCCCAACGAAGCTCTGGTGAAATGCGATATCCGCCTGGTCGAGGCGCAGGATCCGCAGGACATCCTGCGCAAGGTCGCGGCGCATGTGGCGCAGCATGCACCGGAGGTCGAGTTCGTCGCCGCCGATGCGGGCATGCAGCCCTCGAAGACGCCGATCGCCTCGCCCTTCACCGCGCCTTTGCGCCGGGCCTTCGTCGCGGCGCAGGGCGTCGAGCCGCTGCTGATCCCGGCTGGCTTCGGCAGCCTGCCCGGCTATGTCTTCACCAAGATCCTCGGCATTCCTGCCTTCGTCACGCCCTATGCCAATCCGGACGAGGCGAACCACGCGCCGAACGAGAACCTGACGCTCGACTGCTTCTATAGCGGACTTCGCACCGGCGCGGCGCTGCTGCACGAGCTCGGAGAGTTCAAGGCGTCCTGAGCGGTCTTCGGGGTCGCCCTGATTGGCTCAGACCGGCTCTGCAACCGCCAGTCGATCGACGATGCCGGTCAGCTCGGCGCAAGCTTCGATCACATGCCGTGCGCCGGCTGCCTGCAGCGCAGCGACCGGCTGGAAGCCCCAGGAGACCGCGACCGGAGTCACGCCGGCCGCCACCGCCATCTCCATGTCGAAGGTGCTGTCGCCGACCATCAGCGTCCGCTCCGGCGCAGCTCCGGTCTCAGCCATCGCCCGCAGGATCATCTCCGGATGCGGCTTCGAGATCGCGTCGTCCGCGGTCTGGATCGTTCTGAACATCGGCGCCCAGCCATGGCGCTCGACGATATAGTCGGCTCCGCGGCGCGACTTGCCGGTGGCAATGCCGAGCACCGTGGCCGGCCGCTGCGACAGACCCGCCAGCAGCTCGACCACGCCGGGAAAGAGCGGCTCGGCCAAAGCCGGGTCGGTCTCCGCCCGCTGCCGCATGCCGTTGAAGACCTCGCGATAGGTCTGCGTCAGCACATCGTCCGGCTCGGTGAGCCCGGCGACCCGCATCAGCGCGATGTCGAGCGTGAGCCCGATGACACTAAGGCCAACCTCGCGGCCCGGGTGGACACGGCCGCAGCGCACAAAGGTCTCGTATTGCGCGCCGAGGATGATCGCCTCGGAATTGACCAGCGTGCCGTCGAGATCGAAGATGATGAGATCCATGCGCCGCGCTCTACAGGAGTTGGCGGCAGCCCGCCATCTCCGCCGGCGCAAGGCCCTCATGCCATCACGGCCTCACCCTTGCGGGTTGCGACCACAGTCGGCGATGGCAGCCTTCAGGGCGTCGCCATCGAGACCCTTGCCGCGCGCCTCCTTGCGGCATTCGGCTCGCTGGGCGAGGTCCGGCCGCTTGCCGTTGAAGCAAGCGACCAGCGCCGCCGTCCGTTCGGCCCCCTTGAGCCCGGTCGCATCGGCCTCCTGCTTGCAGACGGCCCGCGCCGTCACTGCCGTCGGCTTGCCGTCGCGGGTCAAGCCATCGCTGGCATAGAGCTTCACGCCAGGAAAGCGCTCCTGCATGCACTCGCGCATGGCGCGGCGCAGGTCGTCGCCCGAGAGTGCGATGTTCTCGGCATAGCAATCGCGCCGCGCCTCGGCGCGAGCGGCACGCGGCACCGGCTCATCGGCCGCCGCAGCAGCCGATTTCGGAGCGACTGGCGCCGGCTGCGCCTGGGCGAAGGCTGCAGGCGAAACGAAAATGAGGCCGGCGGCAAGCAAGGCGATGCGCAACATGGAAAGCCTCCCGTGACGAAGAATGAACAGGAACAAAATTAGAACATAACGCGCTTTGTTCCGCAAGTGTTCTTACGTTGGATCATGCACGGCTCGGTTGCGCGCCCAGGATCATCAGCTACCTTTCGCCACCGGCCTCGCCCGCCAGGAACCAGGAGACCACTGAATGCGAGCCGTACTGACAGGGTTGCTGCGAGCCATCGCCGGAGGGCTGCTCTGTTGGATTTTCACCATGCCCGCCGCCGCCCAATCGGCAGCGACGGCCCCCTATTCGATCCGCTTCGTTTATCTCGTCCCGAGCGATCGTCCGGTGAAAAGCGCCTATCGCGATGCGATCGCGCTCGCAGCATGGGATGCCCAGCGCTGGCTGGCCTACGCGCTCGACGGCCCGACCTTTGATTTCGGCATGGGCCCCGTCGCGATCGTGCGCTCGGAGAAGCCGGCCCGCTGGTTCTCGTCAGCCGAGCCGGGAGCCGGTTTCGGCGCCTTCTACCGTAACACGGCCGAGGAGCTCAAACGGCTCGGGATCGCCCGGACCAGCGATGCCACGGTCCGGACAGTGGTCTATGTCGATGCCGATCACGTCTGCGGCCAATCCGGGGCGGCCGGAGGAGCGCTGGCGGTCGTCTCGGCAAACGATCTGCGCGGTCTCGTCGGCGAGACCATCGTGCCGGCTTGCGAGCGGGCCAACCCTGCCGAGGTCGCGGGTCGCTGCCGCTGGGTCGGCGGCCTCGTACATGAGCTGCTGCACACCTTCGGCCTGAGGCACCCGGATCGCTCTCCGGCCTGCCAGAGTCCGCAATGCCGAGCCGAAGCCCTGATGATGCAGGGCTTCATGCGCTATCCGCGCGCGAGGCTGCTCGACGAGGAAAAGGAGATCCTGCTGAGGTCCCCCTTCATCGCCCCGCGCCGCATCGCGGCCTCCGACGGCTGCGAGGGCTGAGGCCTATTCGTCCGGCGCGTCGACGATCGGGTCGTAGGGCGCATCCTCGAAGCCGAGCAGGTTCCAGCTCTGGCGCATATGCGGCGGCAGCGGCGCGCTGACGTCGATCGTGCCCTTGCCGCGCGGATGCGGCAGCACGATCCGCCGCGCCAGGAGGTGCAGCTTGTTCTGGATGCCGCCGGGCAGTTCCCAGTTCTGGATGTTGAAGTATTTGGGGTCACCGACGATCGGATGGCCGATATGGGCGGCGTGGGCGCGCAATTGGTGGGTGCGCCCGGTCACCGGCTTGAGCGAGAGCCAGGCGAGCTTCTGCGCCGCGGTCTCGACCACCGCGTAATAGGTTACCGCATGCATGGCGCCGTCGTCGCCATGCTGGGCGACGGCCATGCGCTGGTCGCCGTCATAGGCTTCCTCGCGGGCGAGATAGGTCGAGATCCGGCCCTGGCGCACACGCGGCACGCCGGCGACCAGCGCCCAGTAGACCTTGCGGGCCGAGCGCGAGCGGAAGGTCTTGGCCAAAGTCGCCGCGGCGAAGCGCGACTTGGCGATGACGAGGCAGCCGGCCGTGTCCTTGTCGAGGCGATGGACGAGGCGCGGCTTCTGCCCGTCCTTGCCGGTCAGCGCGTCGAGCAACCCGTCGACATGGCGCGTCGTGCCCGAGCCGCCCTGCACGGCGAGGCCCGCCGGCTTGTTGAGGACCATGACGTCGTCGTCCTCATAGAGCGTGATCGAGCGCAGGAAGCCGATCGTGTCGGCATCGGCCTTGGCCGAGCGCGGCCGCTCCGCCGCCTGCTCCAGCTTGAGTGGCGGGATGCGTACGGTCTGGCCGGCTTCGAGCCGGTCCTTGCTGTCGGCGCGCTTGCCGTTGACGCGCAGTTCGCCCTTCCGGACGATGCGCTGGATATGGCTGAAGGAGAGCTGCGGAAAACGCGCCTCGAGGAAGCGGTCGATCCGCATCTCGTTCTCGTCCGGCGTCACCACGAGCTGCTGCACGCCGGTCGAGAGCACTTCGGCGGTGACCGCCTTGACCTCGGCGCGCGTCGGCGCATCCGTGATCGGCGGCTTGCGTGTCGCGGGCTTGCGCGGTGCAGGCGTGCGCGGCCCTGCGGCCCTCGGCGTCGGATGATGTGGTTTCGGGTCGCGCGTCGGCTCGGTGCGCACGACCTCCTCCTCCGCCGGACGCGGCCTGGCGCGGGCCGAGCGGCGCGCATCATGGCTCGGGCGCTTGCCTTTCGGCGCGCCTGAGGCGGGCGGCCTGCCGCCGCGCTTGGGGCCGTTGCCTCGCGGAGGAGCCCCAGCTCCCTTACCGCCAGTTCCCTTACCGCCGGTTCTCATGTCAGCCCCCGCACGATGGACAATCCCGCGACCAGCGCCACGAGCGAGAGGACGACCGAGCCGAGCACGTAGAACGCGGCCAGCATCATCTCGCCGCGCTCCCAGAGCAGCATGGCGTCCAGCGAAAAGGCCGAGAAGGTGGTGAAGCCGCCCAAAATGCCGGTGGCAAGGAAGAGCCGGGCATTCTGCGTCCAGTCCTCGCCGGCCTTGAAGGCGAGGAAGCCAGCGACGAGGCCCATCACCCCGGAACCGAGGATGTTGATCGCCATCGTGCCATAGGGAAACGAGGCGCCGAGCCATTTCAGCGAGACGACGTTGACGCCGTGCCGGAGCACGCCGCCGATGCCGGCGCCGAGAAAGACGAGAGCGGTGGAAAGCATCCCCGAGGCATAGAGCGCCCCGCGGCCGCGCACAAACGAAATCCGCCGCCTCAGCGCGACGGTTCCGTACCATAACCCCGCAGGAACGCCTCGACGGCAGCCTCGGCATAGCGAGCAAGCTCGGCAGGGTCGCTGTCGCAATTGCCGCTGAACATGGCGCGGTTCAGCGGGATCCACAGCAGCAGCCCGGCGAAGTGATTGGCCGCCAGCAGCGGATCGTCGATCCGCAACCGCCCTGTCGCAGCGTAGCGCTGGAAGGCGGCGGAGAACGTCTCCAGCACGCGTTCGAAGCCGCGCGAGAACCAGCCCTGCCCGACCTCTGGAAAGCGCTCGGCATTGGCGATCACCAGCCGGCGCAGGCGCAGCAGGTCCGGCTGCATCAGCGCGATCAGAAACTTGTCGGCGAGCCGCCCTAGCCCCTCCCTGGGATCATTGGAGGCGGCAAGCTCCTCGGCCACCAGCCGCAGCAGCCCATCGATATCGTCCGTGGTCGCGGCGACGATCGCAGCGTAGAGCCGCTCCTTGTCGGCGAAATAGCGGTAGAGCGTCGGCTTCGACACAGCCGCAAGCGCCGCCACCTCGTCCATGGTGGTGCCGTCATAGCCCTTGCTCAGGAAGAGGCTCGTCGCCGCCTCGAGGACGGAGCCGCGCTTGCGCTCGGAGCGGTCGAGAGTGGCTTGCGACATGGCGCGGCTCCTCTGGGCTTGACATCAAAAATGAAACTACACAGTTTAGTTGTACTAAACCGTTCAGTTTCAATCTACCCTTTCCGCTCATGGAGAACCAGATGCAAACCGCTTCGCCCCAACATCTCGATCGCGCCCTCCTCGCCTGCGGTGTGGCGACGACACCTCTGTTCTACGCGCTCGCCGCCCTGCAGCTGGTGTTGAGGCCGGGCTATGACATCCGCACCCAGCCCATCAGCTTCCTGGCACTCGGTGAGCTCGGCTGGATCCAGGTCGCGAACTTCCTGCTGACCGGCGCCCTGGCGCTCGCCGGCGCGCTCGGCTTGCGCCGGGCCTTGAACGGCCAGCGCGGTGGAGCGGCCGGCCCGATCCTCGCCGGCCTCTACGGCCTCGGCATGATCGGCGCCGGCCTGTTCGGGCCCGATCCACTCCCCGCCCCCGGCCAGGCACCGCAGATGAGCGTCACCGGCGCCTTCCACATGGTCGCCTTCCTCGTCTCGTTCCTGTCGCTGATCGCGGCCTGCTTCGTCTTGGCCCGCCGCTTCAGCGCCGTCGGCAAGCGCGGCTGGGCGCTTTACAGCATTGCCTCGGCGCTGCTGGCTCCGGCGCTCGTCGCGGCGGGCATGGCGAGCCCGAGCTGGGCGGGCGTGATCGTCGGCGGCGCCGGTCTCGTGCTCTTCGGCTGGTTCTCGCTCATTGCCCTGGAAATCCGCGGCGAAGCCTCGTCCTCTCTGGCCTTCCCGCCTCAAGCGCCTGCCGCGGCCTGATCGGCGGCAGCGATCCGGTGGCCCGCGATCGCCAGCAGGCCGCTTTCATCGAGGGATGCCGCACGCGCCTTCCGCCGGAACGATTGACTTGCCGCCTCCCCGGCCGGCAGAAACGTCGAGACGTAAGGGGTGGTCGTCGCGCCGATGGCATGCGGTTCTGGACCGGAAGGCGAGCATATCGGCGCAGCCTGTTGGCGCGCGGCCTTGCCCGCTGGCCTCTGCTTCGCACTCCTCTCGCAGACCGCCCTCGCCGCACCGCTGCGCCTGCCGCCCCGCCCGGCGCAGGCTCCGAGTTTCGCTCGCGCCTGCACGATCGCGCTTCCAGAGACCCCGCCTCTCTTCGCCAGCACCTCAACCGCCACCGACAAGGACGAAGCGGACGACGACAGCGAGGATGAAGAGGATGATGACGACGACGAGGAGCCGCCGGAGCGCGGCCTCGTCCTGCCGGGATCGGCCACCTGCCTTTCCATCTCCGGCACGGTTAGCGCGGGCATGCAGCGCGATTCCTTCCGCGCCTCGCGCAACGGCCCGCCAGCCCCCTCGCCCGCGACCTCTTTCCCGGTCAGCGCCGCCTTCCGCATCGCGACCTCGCACGAGCTCTCCTCGGGCCTGCGCGTCGGCACCGCCTTCGGCTTCACTCTTTACAGCCCGGTCGACGGCATCAGCGAACCATCGATCGACGAGGCGACCATCCTGGTCGGCCCCTGGACGTTCGGCCTCGATGCCTCGCGCTTCTCGTTCTGGACCGGCGACGAGTTCATCTTCTCGGCGCGCGTGCCCTCGCGCACCGTCGGCATCATCGCGCTGGAACTGCCGCTGACCGAGAGCTGGACGGCGACGCTCGCCCTTGAGGACCCGTCGCTCGGCAACACCGCCTCGAGCGCGCCGGTCCAGACCGGGCGGCGCATACCGGACACAGTCGGCCGCCTCGTCTACGAGCAGGGCGGCTGGACCATTCATGGCGCGCTCGCCCTGCGCGAGATCCCCGGCACGCCTTCGCGCCTCGGCCGGGCAGGCATCATCGGCGCGACCTATGAAGGCGAGGCGCTAGGCCATGGCTGGAGCCTGACCGCCCAGCTCGCCGGCGCGATCGACGGGGCGCCCTATCTCGGCTCGGTGCTCGACGCCCGCACTGTCAACCGCGTGCTGGTGGCAAGCGATGCCACGCGCGGCTTCTCCGGCGTCGTCTCCGGCCGCTTCGAATGGACCGACGAGCTCGCCAGCAACGCCTATCTCAGTCGCTACTGGATCGAAGTGCCGCTCGCCAACCAGATCCGCGGCGAGATCAGAATCGACCGCATCGCCGCCAATCTGGTCTGGACCCCGGTCGAGGGCTTCAAGGCCGGCATCGAAAGCTCGGTCGCCTGGGCGAAGATCGCACTCACCGGCCGCGAGATCGCTGCGGGTTTAGCCGGGCGGCAGATCTCGACGCAGCTGTTCATCGAGCGGAGCTTTTGAAGAGAACCGTCATTCTCGGGCGAAGCGAAGCGCAGGCCCGAGAATCTCATGACGAGAAGGCGCTCATCGGAGCCTCTTCCGGCCGGAGATGCTCGGGTCAAGCCCGAGCATGACGGGGTACCCTACTCACCCCGCTCCTGCCGGAGCTTCTCCCAGTACTCCAGACGCTTCCTGATCTCGCGCTCGAAGCCGCGCTCGGGCGGATCGTAGAAGCGCTGGCGGCCGAGCGCGTCCGGCCAGTAGTTCTGACCGGAAAAGGCGTCCGGCGCGTCATGGTCATAGGCGTAATCGGCGCCGTAGCCCTCTTCCTTCATCAGCTTGGTCGGCGCGTTCAGGATCGTCTTGGGCGGCGTCAGCGAGCCCGCCTGCTTGGCCGTGCGCATCGCTGCCTTGTAGGCGACATAGGCCGCGTTCGATTTCGGCGCGGTGGCGAGATAGATCACCGTATTGGCCAAAGCGAGCTCGCCCTCGGGCGAACCGAGCTGCTCATAGGTCTCGGCCGCGGCGCGGGCATGCACCAGCGCCTGCGGATCGGCGAGGCCGATATCCTCGACCGCCATCCGCACCAGCCGCCGCGCCAGGAAGCGCGGGTCCTCGCCGGCATCGAGCATGCGGGCGAAATAGTAGAGCGCCGCGTCGGGATCGGAGCCGCGGATCGTCTTGTGCAACGCCGAGATCAGATTGTAGTGGCCGTCCTGTGCCTTGTCGTAGATCGGCGCGCGGCGCTGGATCACCTCGGAAAGGCCGGCCTCGTCGAAGATCTCGCCCGGCTTGGCGGCGCGCCAGGTCTCCTCGGCCAGCGTCAGCACCGCCCGCCCGTCGCCATCGGCGAAGCGCGCCAAAGCGAGCCGCGCCTCCGGCGTCAGCGGCAACTCGCGATTCTCCAGCGCCTCGGCCCGGCCGAGCATGAAGAGCAGCGCGCCCTCGTCGAGCGCCTTGAAAGTCAGGACGCGGGCGCGCGAGAGCAGCGCAGCATTGAGCGCGAAGGACGGGTTTTCGGTGGTGGCGCCGACCAGCGTGATCGTGCCGTCCTCCATCACCGGCAGGAAGGCATCCTGCTGGGCCCGGTTGAAGCGGTGGATCTCGTCGACGAACAGCAAGGTGCCCTTGCCGCCGAGCCGGCGGCCGCGGGCGGCGTCGAAGGCCTTCTTCAGGTCGGCGACTCCCGAGAAGATCGCGCTGATCTGCTCGAAGCCGAGATCGGTCTGCCCCGCGAGCAGGCGCGCCACCGTGGTCTTGCCGGTGCCGGGCGGGCCCCAGAAGATCAGGCTGCCGAGCGAGCCCGAGGCGATCAGCCGGGTCAGCACGCCGTCCTCGCCGGTCAGGTGGTCCTGGCCAGAGACCTCGCCGAGCGTTGTCGGCCGCACCCGGTCCGCGAGCGGGCGCGGACCGGATTTGTCGAGGCCGGATACGGCGAAGAGGTCGCTCACCTCACCCGCCGAAGGTCGAGGTGACCGTCTGGCCGCCCCGCGAGATCGTCACCTCCCAGGAGCGCTTGCGCTCGCGCGTCGCCAGCTCGATCTCGCGCGAGGCGTTGATGCGCTCGCCATTGATGGCGAGGATGAGATCGCCCTTCTGGAAGCCGACGCGCGCGGCCGGGCTGCCCTCCTCGATATTGCCGACGACGACGCCCTCGGTCGAGAGGTCGATCGAGAGCTCCTCGGCCACCGCAGGCGACAGGTTCAGCACGGTGAGACCCGTGAAGGGCGAGCGGCCGGCGACCTTGACCGGCTCGCGCGGGCGCGTCTCCGGCGCCGGCGTCAGCTTGATGGGGATGGTGATGCGCTTGCCGCCGCGGAGCACGGTGAGCTGCGTCGTGCTGCCGATCGGCCGCGTGGCAAAGCGATAGCCGAAGCTCTCGGGATCGTCGACGCCGACACCATCGACGGCGAGGATCACGTCCGAACGCTTGAGGCCGCCTTCGGCCGCAGGCCCGGAGTCGACGATGCTGGCGACCACCGAGCCGGCCGGCCGGTCGAGCCCGAGCCCGTCGGCGACATCCTGGGTCAGCGCCTGCAGCCGCGCCCCGAACCAGGCCCGGCGGACCGTCGTCGCGCCCGTCTTGGCGCTGTCGACGACGACGCGGACCATGGCCGAGGGAATGGCGAAGCCGATACCGACGCTGCCGCCCGACTTCGAGAAGATCGCGGTATTGATGCCGGTGAGCCGGCCCTGCATGTCGACCAGCGCGCCGCCGGAATTGCCGGGGTTGATGGCGGCGTCGGTCTGGATGAAGGACTGGGCGTCGCCGACGCCGACCTGGGTGCGGGCCAGCGCCGAGATGATACCTTGCGTGACGGTCTGGCCGACGCCGAACGGATTGCCGATCGCCAGCACGAGATCGCCGATCTGCAGCGCGTCGGAATCGCCGACCTCGATCGCCGCGAGGTCCTTGGCGCCCTTGAGCTTGAGCACGGCGAGATCCGTGCGCGGATCGCGCAGCAGGATCGTCGCCTCGTATTCGCGCTTGTCGGCCAGCGCCACCTTGACCTCGGTCATCCCCTCGATGACGTGGTTGTTGGTGACGACGAGCCCGGCAGCGGCATCGACAATCACGCCCGAGCCGAGCGAGCGCTGCACCTGCTCGCGCGGCAGGCCGAAGCCGCCATCACCGAAGAAGCGGCGGAAGAACGGATCGTCCATGAACGGGTTCTGCGGCCGCCGCTCGACGCGCGCGCCATAGACGTTGACGACCGAGGGCGCGGTCTTCTGCACGACGGGCGCGAAGGACAGCGTGATCTGCTGGCGCGCCTCGGGGACTTGCCGGGCCTGGGCGAGGGCCAGCGTCGATGCTCCCGCGGACAGTGCAAGGCCGAGGGTCAGGGCGACAAGCTTGCTACGACCCGGCATGATGGAACGGCGCATGCCGATCTCCTTCTTGAAACAAAACAACTGCCTCGGGCGTTCGTTTCCCGAACTATCCCTCCACGGCAGCAGCCCGAACAGTCCCGGAAACACGCGCTGCGTGCTTCCGTTCCGGGTCGCGAAACACCCCACCCTACCCCCGAAAGGACCGTCGACGTGAGCCTCGTGCGCCTTGTTTATGCCAGCCGCAGCCGACTCGTCGAGGCGGATCGACGCGTCGAGCTCGCGCGCATTCTCGAGACGGCGCAGCGGCTCAATGCCGAAAGACATCTCACGGGTTTCCTGATGGCGACACCGGGCGGATTCGCCCAGGTCCTCGAAGGCGAGGCCGGCTCTATCGCGGAAACCTATGGCCGGATCATGGTCGATCCGCGCCATGGCGATCTGCGCCTGCTGGCGCAGGATGCCATCGCTCACCGGCAGTTCGCCGGCTGGGCGATGGCCCTCGCCGAACGCAACGAGACGACCGCTTTCATCTTCGGTCTCTACGGCATCTCGCCGGACGCCGAGATCTTCGCACAGCCATTGGACGTGCTGCTCGATCTCGCCGCCGAACTCGCCAGCACCCGAACCTGAAACCTACTTGGCGTCGCTGAGCAGCACCTTGTACTTCTCGATCTCGGCCGGGACCATCTTGGCGACGAACTCCGGCGACATCTCGTCGCTCGAAGGCAGCACCGAGGAGAGTTCCTTGAAGCGCCCATGCAGCTTCTCGCTGGAAAGGGCGGTGCGCAGCGCCTGGTTCAGCCTGTCGATCACCGGCTGCGGCGTGCCCTTCGGCGCGAAGATCGCGTTCCAGCCCTGCGCCTGGAACGCCGGCAGCCCGGCTTCGGCCGAGGTCGGCACGTCGGGCAGGCTCGGCAGGCGCTGCGGCGTCGCCACCACCAGCGCCTTGACCTTGTTGCCCTGGACCGCGCCGGAGAGCGAGGTCGCGGCATCGCAGACGCCGTCGATCTGCCCGCCCATCAGGTCGTTCAGCGCTGGGCCGGCGCCGCGATAGCTCACCAGCGCCACGTCGAGGCCGGACGCCTTCAGGAAGTTGCGGCAGATCAGATAGTTCGACGAGCCGACGCCGGCATGACCGAGGCTGAGCTTGCCGGGATTGGCCTTGGCGTAGGCGAGGAACTCCTTGAGGTCCTTGGCCGGGAAGTCGAGCTTCAGCGCGATCATCGGCGAGGTCTTGGCGACCAGGCCGATCGGCACGAAATCGGCGGGCGTGTATTTGAGATCGTTATAGATCGTGTAGGAGGCGGCATTGGTGCCGCTGTTGCCGATCACGATGGTGTAGCCGTCGGGCTCGGCCCGGGCCGCCCGCGTCAAGGCGGTCGCGCCGCCCGCCCCGCCCATGTTCTCCATCACGATGCGCTGGCCGAGAACCTGCGCCATCTCCTCACCGACGAGACGCGCGATCACGTCGGAGGAGCCGCCGGCCGCGAACGGCACCAGCATGTTGATCGGCTTGGACGGATACTTGTCCTGGGCCCCGGCCGGCAGGACGGCGATGGCGGCGAAAACGGCCAGAGCAGCGCGCTTCATGTGATCTCCCCATTTTGCCGGGCTTGTTGCGCTGGCGATACTGAGCTGCCCTGCCCGTTCAAACTAGGAGGTTAACACCGGCCCTGCGCCGCAAAAAGCGCGAGTGGGCGCAACAATTTCCCGCAGCAATCGTCCCTAAAGCTCCGCGCGTTCCGACAACGATCGCAGCCGCACCGGTGAGGCGCGGTGCAGCAGCAGGGCTTGTGTACCCCCAACCACCAGAACGCCATACAGGCCGAGCATGATGGCCTGTGAGGTCGTCCATCCTGGATCAAGGATAGAGCGCCCCTTGAGTAGGGCAGCCGCTCCATAATCTGGAGAGGAGGAGAAGAGCATTATGGCGCTGATGTTGTTGCCAAAGTGCACTCCCATTGAAGCTCCCAGATTTCCGGTCGCTACGAGAAAACGGCTCATACTCAACGATAGCGCCAGAATGACGAATAGGCCTGCCAAATTCATGGCTGGCGAGGCCTCACTCTGCCAGTGCAGTAGTGTGAAGAGAGCCGTCGGCACGGCGAGCCAAATCAAGGGCGCCGCAAAACGTGCGGCAAGTACTTGGTGGAAATAGCCGCGAAAGACGATTTCCTCTGCCGAGCTCTGCAGGAATACGGCGACAAGCAGTAGCGGCGCCACAGCAAGCCAGCTGAACAAACTGAGGTTGCCGCGGATGAGCGTTGGGTCAATCAGCAAGACGACCGGGGCACTAAGAGTGGCCAAGATCAACGTCACAACGGTGGCTCTTGCGAAATCCGGCCAATGCAAACGGCGTTCGGTGCCCAACAGGTCGCGAATGGATCGCTTGTGAACAACCTTCAACGCTAGCCAGGTTCCGAGCCACAGCGAGGCGACTGACAATAGCAGAATCCCGGTCCCTATCGGATCCGCAACCAACACCTTCAAATCGGCGGCTTCGGCGATTTCGTCCGAGCTCAGTGGCCAATTCCCATCACGGATCGAGATGGCGACAAGGCCAGCGGCGGCAAGGACGACAGATGTAGCGAGCCAGACCCCGGCGATGACCGCGACCGCAAGGACGATACGCCACAGCGCGTTCTTCCCATTGCGAGCCGCGTCGACATAGGCGGCAAAACGACTCTCTCGCATGGGGATATCCAAGCTCGCATCCACCCGTATGCGTATATACTTCGAAGCGCAGGCCCGTCAGGCCCTCAGAAACAAAAAAGGGCGGTCCGAAGACCGCCCTTTCCGAAATGCTTGATGCCGGTGCGGCTCAGGCCGCCTGCTCGTCATCCGCCGTGAAGACCGGGCCGGAATCCTTGCCCTTGGCGTCGACGTCGCGATCGACGAACTCGATCACGGCGAGCGGGGCGTTGTCGCCGAAGCGGAAGCCCGCCTTCATGATGCGCAGATAGCCGCCATTGCGCTCCTTGTAGCGCGGGCCGAGGACCGCGAAGAGCTTGCCGACGAGGGCGACGTCCTTGATCTGCGCGATCGCCTGGCGGCGGGCGTGCAGGTCGCCGCGCTTGCCGAGCGTGACCAGCTTCTCGACGACCGGACGCAGGTCCTTGGCCTTCGGCAGCGTGGTGGTGATCTGCTCGTGCTTGATCAGGGCCTGGGCCATGTTGGCGAACATCGCCTGGCGATGCTCGGCAGTGCGGTTGAAACGACGACCGCGGAAACCGTGACGCATGTTTGGCTCCTTCGTTGCTTACGGCCGCCGTGCCACGGAACGGCCGTCCTTTATGCTCCGGTGCTCATGCGCCGGGCGGGAAGTGGCGCGGGAAGCAGTCCCGCGCCGGGGTCTCAGTAGTGCTCTTCGAAGCGCTTCGCCAGCTCTTCGATGTTCTCCGGCGGCCAGCCCTGCACGTCCATGCCGAGATGGAGGCCCATGGTGGCGAGCACTTCCTTGATCTCGTTCAGCGACTTGCGGCCGAAGTTCGGGGTGCGCAGCATCTCGCCCTCCGACTTCTGGATGAGATCGCCGATATAGACGATGTTGTCGTTCTTCAGGCAGTTCGCCGAACGAACAGACAGTTCGAGCTCGTCGACCTTCTTGAGCAGGGCCGGGTTGAACGGCAGCTGCGGCGCGGTCGAGACGGCCTCTTCCTTGCGCGGCTCTTCGAAGGTGATGAAGACGGCGAGCTGGTCCTGCAAGATGCGGGCGGCGAGCGCCAGCGCGTCCTCAGGCGAAACCGAGCCGTTGGTCTCGATCTGCATGGTCAGCATGTCTCGGTCGAGATTCTGGCCCTCGCGGGTGTTCTCGACGCGATAGGAGACCTTCTTGACCGGCGAGTAGAGGCTGTCGACGGGGATCAGGCCGATCGGCGCGTCCTCGGGACGGTTCTGCTCGGAGGGGACGTAGCCCTTGCCGGTGTTGACCGTGAACTCCATGCGGATCTCGGCCCCGTCGTCGAGCGTGCAGAGCACGAGCTCGGGGTTGAGGATCGAGACGTCGCCGATGGTGTTGATGTCGCCGGCGGTGACGGCGCCAGGGCCGGTCTTGCGCAGGGTCATGCGCTTGGGACCCTCGCCCTGCATCTTGATGGCGATCGCCTTGATGTTCAGGACGATGTCGGTGACGTCCTCGCGCACGCCCGGGATCGAGGAGAACTCATGCAGCACACCGTCGATCTGGACGGCGGTGACGGCAGCACCCTGGAGCGAGGAGAGCAGCACGCGACGCAGCGCGTTGCCGAGCGTCATGCCGAAGCCGCGCTCGAGCGGACGCGCGATCACGGTAGCCTGACGCTTCGGGTCGTCGCCGACCTTGACTTCGAGCTTGTTAGGCTTGGACAGATCCTGCCAATTCTTGCTGATCACGACCGCACTCCTGGTGATTCAATAATGGCGGCGGCGGGCCGCCCCGTACCGGCGTCCGCCCCTGCGGACGCCGCTTCGATCCGGCTTATAGCTCAGACGCGGCGACGCTTGCGCGGCCGGCAGCCATTGTGCGGGATCGGCGTCACGTCGCGGATCGAGGTGACGGTGAAGCCGGCGGCCTGCAGCGCGCGCAGCGCCGACTCGCGGCCCGAACCCGGACCGGTGACCTCGACTTCGAGGGTGCGCATGCCGTGCTCGGCAGCCTTGCGGGCGGCGTCTTCGGCGGCGACCTGGGCGGCATAGGGGGTCGACTTGCGCGAGCCCTTGAACCCCATCGTACCGGCGGACGACCACGAGATCGTGTTGCCCTGCGCGTCGGTGATGGTGATCATGGTGTTGTTGAACGAGGCGTTCACATGCGCGACGCCGGAAACGATGTTCTTGCGTTCGCGACGACGGACGCGTTGGGCTTCCTTGGCCATAGTCTCTTTCTTCCATCCTTCAGGCGCGCCCGTGATGCCAGGCGCTGGGGATATCGCCTGCCCGCGAGCGGGTCAGGCGACGCAAAACAATGCAGCGAGCCGGTTATCCGGCCCGCCGCCACTCACTTCTTCTTGCCGGCGATCGGCTTCGCCTTGCCCTTGCGGGTGCGGGCGTTGGTGTGGGTGCGCTGGCCGCGCACCGGCAGCGAGCGGCGATGGCGCAGGCCGCGGTAGCAACCAAGGTCCATCAGGCGCTTGATGTTCATCGAAACTTCGCGGCGCAGATCGCCCTCGACGAGATAGTCGCGGTCGATCGTCTCGCGGATCTGCAGCACCTCGGCGTCGGTCAGCTGGTTGACCCGGCGCTCGGCGGCGATGCCGACCTTTTCGCAGATCTCCTTGGCCTTCTGGGCGCCGATTCCGTGAATGTACTGCAGACCGATGACGACGCGCTTGCCGGTCGGAATGTTAACGCCCGCGATACGAGCCATGTTCTTCACCTCTCCATTGCGGCCATGACGCCAGGCGCCATGACAATGACAAGAACTCCGCGTCCGGTGGAGGCCGGCCCTTGCGGAGCGCTGAATCCAGTCCACGCGAGAAAGCGACGTCGACCCTTCTTGCGAAGGCATCGGCATCGCTCAGCTGAAACCGGATGGCGCGCTGGTAGTCGGTTAAGCGCGCCCTGTCAACCCAGGCGCGCCCGCCCCCGCTGCCTCTACTTCTTCACCAGCGGGCACTTGCTCTCCGACAGCGGCGCGATGATCTCGGCCGCCGGGATCTTGCGGACCACCTTGAAATAGTCCCAGGGCGCCTTCGATTCGGAGGGGGCCTTGGCCTCGACCAGCAACATGTCGTTCAGCAGCCGGCCATCTTCGCGGATCTTGGCGCCGGGCGCATAGAAGTCGTCGACCGGCAGCTCCTTCATCTTGGCCGCGACAGCAGGGCCCGCCGCCGTGCCGGCCGCCTTCACCGCCTTGAGGTAGTGCAGCACCGAGGAGTAGACGCTGGCCTGGATCATGCCCGGCATCTTCTTCGTCCGCGCCATATAGCGATCGGCGAAGGCGCGACTCGGCTTGTCGGCGTCATGGTAGTAGGCAGCGGTGGTGATCAGCCCCTTGGCCTTGTCGAGGCCGAGCCCATGCACGTCGCTCAGGACCACGACCATGGCGGCGAGCTTCTGGCCGCCATCGACGAGGCCGAACTCACCGGCCTGCTTGATCGAATTGATCGTGTCGCTGCCGGCATTGGCGAAGGCGACGATCTTGGCTTTGGAGGCCTGCGCCTGCAGCAGGAAGGAGGAGAAATCGGGCGTCGAGAGCGGCGCCCGCACAGTGCCGAGCGTCTTGCCGCCATTGGCGGCGACAACCTTCTCGATGTCGGCGGTGAGCTGATGGCCGAAAGCGTAGTCGGCGGCGATGATGTACCAGCTGCCGCCGCCCTCGCGCAGGATCGACAGCGCCGTGCCCTTGGCCGAGGTCGCCGTATCGAAGGTCCACATGAAGCCGGTCGCCATGCAGTCCTCGTTGAAGAGGCGCGTCGTCGCCGGGCCATTGTAGAGCGCGACTTTCTGCTTCTCCTTGGCGATGCCCGCTACGGCGAGCGCCACGGCCGAATTGGTCAGGTCGGCGATGGCGGTGACGCCATCGACATCGTACCAGCGCCGCGCCAGGCCGGCGGCGACGTCCGGCTTGTTCTGGTGGTCGCCCGAGACGACCTCGATCGGCTTGCCCAGCACCGAGCCGCCGAAATCCTCGATCGCGAGCTTGGCCGCCTCGACCGAGCCGAGCCCGCCGAACTCGGCATAATTGCCCGACTGGTCGTTGAGGACGCCGATCTTGACCGCATCCTGCGCCTGCACGGTCGAAGCCGTCGCCAGCAGCGCAGCCGCCACAAGGCAAGCAACCCGTTTCATGTCGTCCTCCCGTTTGCCGGCCGATCGGCCCACCGGCGATGGCGCGTGCCACCGGCATCGGCTGCCGTCGTCCCGTGTCTTGGCCGTCATCGGCCTGGGGCCGAGTTCAGTCGGCGGGAAGAGATGTGTCAATTGCAACCGCGGCGCGCGAAACCGCGCCTGCGCTGGCGTAAATCCGCACGAGCACATCCGGCTGAACCGAGTCTCCGGCCCAAGTCTTGCGGTCGGCATCGTCGAGGCATATGCTCAGGCATATGCCGATAGCCTGGAGCGACGCGAATGAACGAGATTCGACATGTCAGGCTGTTTCGCAATGGCCGCAATCAGGCTGTTCGCATCCCTGTCGAGTTCGAACTTCCCGGGGATGAGGCTCTGATGCGCCGAGATGGCGACCGCCTCGTCATCGAGCCACTGGCTAAACGGGGTCTATCCGCCCTGCTCGCAAGCCTGGAGCCGCTCGACGAGGCCTTCCCGGAAATCGCCGATCCTCCGCCGACACCGGAACGCGACCTTTGACGCGCTATCTGCTCGACACCAACATCATCTCCGATCTGGTTCGGCAGCCACAGGGCCGCGTCGCGCAACGCATCGCCGAGGTCGGCGACCGCCAGGTTCTGACGAGCGTGATCGTCGCGGCCGAGTTGCGCTATGGCTGCAGGAAAGCCGGCTCGGCCAGGCTGTCAGCAACCGTCGAGGCTCTGCTCGTCGAGATCGAGACCATTCCTTTCGACGAAACCGCCTCGCGCGCCTATGCTGACCTGCGCACGGCGCTCGAAGCGAAAGGCCAACCGATCGGCGGCAACGACATGCTCATCGCTGCGCAGGCTCTGGCACTCGGCTGCATCATGGTCACGGCGAACATCGATGAATTCGCCCGCGTCGACGGGCTCGAAGTCGAGAACTGGCTGGGCTGACCTGAGCCCCCCTCACCGCTTGCGCACGAACTCCGTGCGCAGCACCAGGCCCTTGATGCTCTCGTGGCGGCAGTCGATCTCTTCGGGGTTGTCCGTCAGCCGGATCGAGCGGATCACCGTGCCCTGCTTCAGGGTCTGGTTGGCGCCCTTGACCTTGAGATCCTTGATCAGCGTCACCGCGTCGCCGTCGGCCAGGATGTTGCCGGAGGCGTCGCGGACCTCGAGCTTTTGCGCCGCGGCGGCTGCCAGTTCCGAAGCCGGGCGCCACTCGCCGGTCGCTTCGTCATAGACATAGTCGTCATCGCCATCGGCCATGGGCCCGGCTCCTTTGCCAAGAAAAAACCGCGCGACGAGAGCCGCGCGGCATCTGAATGACCGATCTGGCTGGATATCAGCCCGCCAGCGCCTGGTCGATCGCGCTCGCCACTTGCTCGATCGGCTGCATGCCGTCGATCGGCGTCAGCTGGCCGCGCTTCTCGTAATAGGGCGCGACGATCGCGGTGTCGCGGTTATAGGCCTCGAGCCGGGTCTTGAAGACCTCCGGGTCGTCGTCCTTGCGCACCGGCTGGCCAGCGGCCTTGGCCTCCTCGGCCCGGCGCACGATCCGGTCGACGAGCTTGCTCTGGTCGACGCGAAGTTCGAGCACCTTGTCGAGCTTCAAGCCCTTGCCGGCCAGCATCGAGTCGAGTGCCTCGGCCTGCGCCAGCGTGCGCGGGAAACCGTCGAGGATGAAGCCCTTCCTGGCATCGGCTTCTTCGATGCGATCGGCGACGATACCGATGACGATCTCGTCCGAGACCAGCCCGCCGGCATCCATAACGGCCTTGGCCTTGAGGCCGACCGGCGTGCTGGCGGCGACTGCCGCACGCAGCATGTCACCGGTCGAGAGCTGCGGAATGCCGTGCTTCGCGACGATCCGTGTCGCCTGAGTGCCTTTGCCCGCCCCCGGCGGCCCCAGGAAAATCAGCCTCATCAGCGCCTTGCCCCCCTCAACTTCGCCTTTTTGACCAGCCCCTCATACTGATGGGCCAGCAGATGACCATGGACCTGAGCCACCGTGTCCATGGTCGTCGTCACCACGATCAGCAGCGAGGTGCCGCCGAGCAGGATGATCGGAATCTGGGCATAGGTGATCATGAACTCCGGGATCAAGCAGACGATAGTCAAATAGGCGGCGCCGAGCACGGTGATGCGGGTCAGAACCCGGTCGATATGCTCGGCCGTGCGCTCGCCCGGGCGGATGCCGGGCATGAAGCCGCCATGCTTCTTGAGATTGTCCGCCGTCTCGACCGGATTGAACACGATCGCGGTGTAGAAGAAGCAGAAGAAGACGATCAGCGCCGCATAGAGGAACATGAACAGCGGCCGGCCATGCGCCAGATAGGTCGCCAGCGTCGACAGGATGCCGGTGCCGCCCGAAGCCTGCGAGAAGCTGGCGATGGTGGTCGGCAGCAGCAGCAGCGACGAGGCGAAGATCGGCGGGATCACGCCGGCGGTGTTGAGCTTCAGCGGCAAGAACGAGGTCTGGCCCTCATACATGCGGTTGCCGACCTGGCGCTTGGGATAGTTGATCAGCAGGCGGCGCTGGGCGCGCTCGACGAAGACCACGAAGGCGATGACGCAGACCGCCATCACCATGACGAGCAACAGCAGGCCAGTCGAGATCGCGCCCTGGCGGCCGAGCTCGAGCGTCTGCGCCAGCTGGGCCGGGAATTCGGCGATGATGCCGGCGAAGATGATCATCGACGTGCCGTTGCCGATGCCGCGGCTGGTGATCTGCTCGCCGAGCCAGAGCAGGAACATGGTGCCGCCGACCAGCGTGATCGTGGTCGAGATCAGGAAGAACGGTCCCGGCTCCAGCACGAGATTGCCCGAGCCCTGCAGGCCGACGCCGATGCCCCAGGCCTGGAACAGCGCCAGCACCAGCGTCAGATAGCGCGTGTACTGGTTGAGGATCTTGCGGCCCGCCTCGCCTTCCTTCTTCAGCGTCTCGAAGGTCGGGACGACGCTGGAGAGCAGCTGGATGATGATCGAGGCCGAGATGTACGGCATGATCGCCAGCGCGAAGATCGCGAGCCGGCCGACCGCGCCGCCGGAGAACATGTTGAACAGGCCGAGCACGCCCGACTGGGTCTGCTTGAACAGGTCGGCGACCGCATCCGGATTCATGCCGGGCAGCGGGATATAGGTGCCGAGCCGGTAGACGATCAGCGCCCCCAGCGTGAACCAGATCCGCTTCTTCAACTCGTCGGCCTTGGCCAGCGCGCCGAAGTTCAGGTTTGCCGCAAGCTGTTCAGCCGCCGATGCCATGCGTCCGGTCCTTGGGTGATTCTCTGGTCTAGACAGTCGAACGGCGGCCAGGGCTTCGGGCCCGGCCGCCGCTCGCGTTAGTCATGTAAGCGTGGAAGTCACGCCTGTGAAGCGGCAGCCGCCAGGATCTTGACCGTGCCGCCAGCCTTCTCGATCGCCTCGACGGCCGACTTCGACGCACCGGCCACCTCGAAGGCGAGCTTCGCCTTGAGTTCGCCGACGCCGAGGATCTTGACGCCGTCCTTGGCCTGCCGGGTGATGACGCCCGCGGCGACCAGCGCCTCGATCGTCACCGCACCCTTGGCATCGAGCTTCCCGGCTTCGACCGCCTGCTGGATGCGACCGAGGTTGACCTCGTTCAGATCCTTGGAGAACAGGTTGTGGAAGCCGCGCTTCGGCAGGCGCCGATAAAGCGGCATCTGACCGCCTTCGAAGCCCTTGACCGCCACGCCGGCGCGAGCCTTCTGGCCCTTGACGCCACGCCCGCCGGTCTTGCCCTTGCCGGAGCCGATGCCGCGGCCGACGCGGATGCGCGACTTGGTCGCGCCTTCGTTGTCACGAATATCAGTGAGTTTCATGGGTTCGCCCTCCTCACTTCGCGTCGACGACGCGGACGAGGTGCTTGACCTTCTCGACCATGCCACGCGCAGCCGGCGTGTCCTGCAGGGTCGATTGGCGGCGGATCTTGTTCAGGCCGAGACCGATCAGGGTCTGGCGCTGCGAGGCGTCGCGGCGGATCGGCGAACCGATCTGCTCGACGGTGAAGGTCTTCTCAGCCTTTGCCATCGAACCCTCCTCACGCGTCCGCGCCGGCATCCGCGCCGGCATCGCGGCGGCGGGTCTGCAGGGCCGAAACCTTGAGCGAGCGACGCGCGGCGACGCTACGCGGCGAATCCTCGTTCTTCAGCGCATCGAAGGTGGCGCGCACGAGGTTGTACGGGTTCGAAGAGCCGAGCGACTTCGAGACCACGTCCTGCATGCCGACCGCCTCGAAGACGGCGCGCATCGGGCCGCCGGCGATGATGCCGGTACCGGCCGGGGCAGCGCGCAGGATGACCTTGCCGGCGCCGTGACGGCCGTGGACGTCATGGTGCAGCGTGCGGCCATCGCGCAGCGGAACGCGGACGAGGCCGCGCTTGGCAGCTTCCGTCGCCTTGCGGATCGCCTCAGGCACTTCACGGGCCTTGCCGTGGCCGAAGCCGACGCGGCCCTTCTGGTCGCCGACGACGACGAGGGCAGCGAAGCCGAAGCGACGGCCGCCCTTCACCACCTTGGCGACGCGGTTGATGTGGACCAGGCGGTCCACGAATTCAGAATCACGCTCTTCGCGGTTCTGACGGTCACGAGGTTCTCTCGCCATGTCTTCCTCTTACTTGCGCGGACGGTGCCAATCATGGCCCGCCGCTCGCTCGAGCGCTCCGGAATGGAGCGACTTTCCAAATGCGATATGCGGGAAGCCCGTGAGGCCTCCCGCATCCCGCGGTAGTCAACCAATCAGAAGCTCAGCCCGCCTTCGCGAGCAGCTTCGGCCAGCGCCTTGACGCGGCCATGGTACATATAGGCGCCACGGTCGAACACGACCTCCTTGACGCCGGCCTTGATGGCGCGCTCGGCAAGGATCTTGCCGATCTGCGCCGCGGCCTCGACATTCGCGCCCGACTTGATGTCGGCGCGGATATCCTTGTCCATCGACGAGGCCGAAGCGAGCGTCAGCCCCTTCGCGTCGTCGATGACCTGCGCATAAATCTGCTTGCCGGTGCGGTGCACCGACAGGCGGGCGCGGCCATTGGCCACCGCCTTGATCGCGCGACGAACGCGGGCCTTGCGGCGCGCAGTCGCAACTGTCTGCTTGCTCATGGCTCGCGTCCTTACTTCTTCTTGCCTTCCTTGCGGAAGATGAACTCGCCGGCGTACTTGACGCCCTTGCCCTTGTAGGGCTCGGGACCGCGATAATCGCGGATCTCGGCGGCGGTCTGGCCGACGACCTGCTTGTCGATGCCGGAGATCACGATCTCGGTCGGCTTCGGCGTGACGATCGCGACCCCGGCCGGGATCGGATAGTCGATGTCGTGGCTGTAGCCGAGCGAGAGCTTCAGGATCTTGCCGTTGACGGCGGCCTTGTAGCCGACGCCGTTGATCTCGAGCTTCTTCTCGAAGCCGGCCGTCGTACCGACGACCAGGTTGTTGATGCGGGCACGCGAGGTGCCCCAGAGCGCGCGGGCGCGCTTGGTCTGCGAGCGCGGCTGGACGGCGATGGCGCCGTTCTCCAGTGCGACCGAGACCTCCTCGGGAACCTCGAAGGACAATTCGCCCTTCGAGCCCTTGATCTTGACCAGTTGGCCCGAGACGTTGGCGGTGACGCCAGCGGGGACCGAAACGGGCTTCTTACCGATACGAGACATTGGATCTCTCCTGATGAGCAGCTGTGCGCGAAAGGTCAGAAGACCTTGCAGAGCACTTCGCCGCCCACGTTCTGCTCGCGGGCAAGATGATCGGACATCACGCCACGGGGCGTGGAGACGATGGTGACGCCGAGGCCGTCGGCCACGCGAGGCATGGTCTCGACCGAGGAGTAGACGCGACGGCCGGGCTTCGACACGCGCGAGATCGACCGGATGACCGGCTGTCCCTCGTGGTACTTCAGCTCGATGTCGAACTCGGTGCGGCCGTTGCCGAACTCGGTGGTCGAATAGCCGCGGATGTAACCTTCCGACTGCAGCACGTCCAGAACGCGGGCGCGCAGCTTCGAGCCCGGAGTGGAAACGCGCGACTTGCGCCGCATCTGCGCATTGCGGATGCGGGTCAGCATATCGCCAAGCGGATCGATGATCGCCATGATGCTACCTCCTCACCAGCTCGACTTGACGAGGCCGGGAACCAGCCCCTTGTTGCCGAGCTCGCGCAAAGCAACGCGCGACATCTTCAACTTGCGATAGAAAGCGCGCGGGCGGCCGGTGACTTCGCAACGGTTGCGCACGCGGATGCCGGCGGAATTGCGCGGCAGTTCGGCCAGCTTCAGGCGAGCGAGGAAACGCTCGTCCATCGACTGGTTCTCGTCATTAGCGATCGCGAGAAGGCGCGCACGACGGCCCGCGAATTTCTTCACGAGCGCCTTGCGGCGGTTGTTGTTCTCGACGGAGCTTTTCTTAGCCATCGATATCTCCTGGTTTCCGCGTATGAGCCCGAAGGCTCACTGCCGGAACGGGAAGTTGAAGTGCTTGAGCAGGGCGCGTGCCTCGTCATCCGACTTCGCAGTCGTGCAGACGATCACGTCCATACCCCAGACCTGGTCGACCTTGTCGTAGTTGATCTCGGGGAACACGATGTGCTCCTTGATCCCGAGCGCGAAATTGCCGCGCCCGTCGAACGACTTCGGGTTGAGGCCACGGAAGTCGCGCACTCGCGGAAGAGCAATGGTGACGAGCCGGTCAACGAACTCGAACATCTTGGTCTTGCGCAGCGTGACCTTGGCACCCACCGCCATGTTCTCGCGCAGCTTGAAGCCGGCGATGGCGAGGCGGGACTTGGTGATGACCGGCTTCTGGCCGGCGATCATGGCGAGGTCGCCGGCGGCGTTGTCAACCTTCTTGCGGTCAGCCGTGGCTTCGCCCACGCCCATGTTGATGACGACCTTCTCGAGGGTCGGCACTTCCATAACGTTCTTGTAGCCGAACTCGGCGATCATCGCGGGACGGACGACGTCCTCGTAATGCTTCTTCAAACGCGGCGAGAGAGCCGCCTGCTGATTGTCAGCCATCGATCAGATCCCCCGAACGCTTGGCGAAACGGACCTTGCGGCCGTCATCGAGCACCTTGAAGCCGACGCGGGTCGGCTTGCCGTCCTTCGGATCGGCGACGGCCAGGTTCGACAGGTCGATCGTGGCTTCCTTGCTGATGATGCCGCCCTCGGACTGGGCGGTCGCCTTGGTGTGCTTCTTCACCAGGTTCACGCCGCGCACGACAGCGCGGGCGTCCTTCGGCAGGACCTGGAGCACTTCGCCGTTCTTGCCCTTGTCGCGGCCGGCGAGCACGACGACCTTGTCGCCCTTCTTGATTTTCGCAGCCATCACAGCACCTCGGGAGCGAGCGAAATGATCTTCATGTGGTTCTTGGCGCGCAGCTCGCGCGGAACCGGTCCGAAGATGCGGGTGCCCACCGGCTCCTTCTGGTTGTTGATCAGCACGGCCGCGTTGCGGTCGAAGCGGATCACCGAACCATCGGCGCGCTTGATGTCCTTGGCGGTGCGCACGACGATCGCCTTCATGACGTCGCCCTTCTTCACGCGGCCGCGCGGGATGGCTTCCTTGATCGAAACCACAATGATGTCGCCGATGCGGGCATAGCGCCGCTTCGAGCCGCCGAGAACCTTGATGCACATCACGCGGCGGGCGCCAGAATTGTCGGCGACCTCGAGATTCGTCTGCACCTGGATCATGGCCTTGATCCTTCCATTCCATATCAGCGCGGTTTCCGGACAAAGGCGTTATGCCCTGCCCGGACTACGACTGACGGGGGTCGATCGCCCCCTGGCCTCAATGATTCGACTTACGCCTTGGGAGCGTTGTCGAGCACAACCCAGCTTTTCAGCTTGGAAATGGGCTTCGACTCCTCGATCCAAACCGAGTCACCGACCTTGAACGACCCCGCCTCGTCATGGGCGTGATAGTTCTTCGAACGGCGCACCGTCTTCTTGAGGAGCGGGTGCGTATAACGCCGCTCGACCTTGACCACAACAGTTTTGTTTTGCTTGTCGCTGACGACGACGCCCTGCAGCACGCGCTTCGGCATGGTCCCCTACTCCTCAGGCGCTCACTGCCGCGGTCTTCGACCGCTGCAGTGTCTTGATGCGGGCGATCTCCTTGCGCACCAAGGTGACCCGAGCGGTATTCTCGAGCTGACCGGTGGCGCGCTGGAAACGCAGGTTGAACTGCTCCTTCTTGAGCTTCAGAAGCTCGTCCTGGAGCTGGTCCGTGCTCATCACTTTGAGATCGGACAGGCGTTGAGTCGATTTCATCTCGCCCTCCTTACTCGGCGATTCGCTGGATGAAGCGGGTCTTGATCGGCAGCTTGGCGGCACCGAGACGGAGCGCCTCGCGGGCGATATCCTCCGGCACGCCGTCGAGCTCGAACATGATCCGGCCCGGCTTGACCTTGGCCGCCCAGAACTCGGGCGAACCCTTGCCCTTACCCATGCGGACTTCGGTCGGCTTCTTCGAGACCGGCACGTCCGGGAAGATCCGGATCCAGACTCGACCCGCGCGCTTCATGGCGCGGGTGATGGCACGACGGGCCGCCTCGATCTGGCGGGCCGTGACGCGCTCCGGCTCCTGGGCCTTCAGGCCGAACTGGCCGAAGTTGAGATCCGTACCGCCCTTGGCGACGCCGGAAATGCGTCCCTTAAACTGCTTACGGAACTTAGTGCGCTTTGGTTGCAGCATGGCTCTTCTCGATCAGCCTTACGCAGCCTGCTCGCGACGTTCGCGGCGCTCACCACCGGAGCGGCCGCCCTCGTCCGAGAGGCGCTTGTCCTGGGCCATCGGGTCGTGTTCGAGGATCTCGCCCTTGAAGATCCAGACCTTGATCCCGCACGTGCCATAGGTCGTGAAGGCGGTGGCGACGCCGTAGTCGACGTCGGCGCGCAGCGTATGCAGCGGCACGCGGCCTTCACGATACCACTCGAGGCGCGCGATTTCCGCGCCGCCGAGACGGCCCGAGCAGTTGATGCGGATGCCCTCGGCGCCAAGACGCATCGCCGACTGCACGGCGCGCTTCATGGCGCGACGGAAGGCGACGCGGCGCTCGAGCTGCTGCGCGATCGAGTCGGCGACCAGGGTCGCGTCGATCTCGGGCTTGCGCACCTCGACGATGTTGATCGTCACGTCGGCGTTCGTCAGCTTCGAGACCGTCTTGCGCAGCTTCTCGATGTCGGCGCCCTTCTTGCCGATCACCACGCCCGGACGAGCCGAGTGGATGGTGACGCGGCACTTCTTGTGCGGACGCTCGATGATGATCTTCGATACGGCGGCCTGCTTCAGCAGCTTCATCAGGGCGGCGCGGATGGCCATGTCCTCATGAAGCAGCTTGCCGTACTCGCCCTTGCTGGCGAACCAGCGCGAATCCCAGGTCCGGTTGATGCCGAGACGAAGGCCGATCGGATTGATTTTCTGACCCATCGTTCTCTCCTCAGGCCTTCGCAGCCTGAACTTCGCGCACCACGATCGTGATGTTGGCGAAGGGCTTCATGATGCGGGCGCCACGGCCGCGAGCGCGGGCATGGAAGCGCTTCATGACCAGCGCCTTGCCGACGAAAGCCTGGGACACGACCAGATCGTCGACGTCGAGATCATGGTTGTTCTCGGCGTTGGCGATCGCGCTCTGCAGGCACTTGCGCACATCGGTCGAGATCCGCTTGCGCGAGAACTCGAGGTCGGCGAGCGCGGTCGAGACCTTCTTGCCGCGGATGAGCTGGGCGAGAAGGTTCAGCTTCTGCGGGGAGACGCGCAGGTTGCGCGCCACCGCCTTGGCCTCGTTCTCGGGCAGCGCACGGGGGGCGGAGGGCTTACCCATGGCTTACTTCCTCTTCGCCTTCTTGTCGGCAGCGTGGCCGGGGAAGGTGCGCGTCGGCGAGAACTCGCCGAACTTGTGGCCCACCATCTCCTCGGAGACGTTCACCGGCACATGCTTGTGGCCGTTGTAGACGCCGAACGTCAGACCGACGAACTGCGGGAGGATCGTGGAGCGGCGGCTCCAGATCTTGATGACTTCCGACCGGGCCGCCGAACGGGCGACCTCGGCCTTCTTCAGGAGGTATCCGTCGACAAACGGACCTTTCCAAAGCGAACGCGCCATGACGGACCTCAGTTCTTCTTCTTGCGGGCGTGACGGCTCGACACGATGAACGTATCGGTCCGCTTGTTCGAGCGGGTCTTCTTGCCCTTGGTCGGCAGACCCCAGGGCGTGACCGGATGACGGCCGCCCGAGGTGCGGCCTTCGCCGCCGCCGTGCGGATGGTCGACCGGGTTCATCGAGACACCACGGTTATGCGGACGACGACCCAGCCAGCGCGAGCGCCCGGCCTTGCCGTCATTCCGGTTCATGTGGTCGGGGTTCGAGACCGCGCCCACCGTCGCATAGCACAGGCCGCTGATCAGGCGCTGTTCGCCCGAGTTCAGACGGACGATGACGTAGCCCTGGTCGCGACCGACGATCTGGGCGTAGTTGCCCGCCGAGCGCGCCAGCGCCCCGCCCTTGCCGATCTTGAGCTCGACATTGTGGACGATCGTGCCGATCGGCAGCGAGCCCATCGGGGCCGCGTTGCCGGGCTTCACGTCGACGCTGTCGCCGGCGATGACGCTGTCGCCGACCGCCAGGCGCTGCGGCGCCAGGATGTAGGCGAGCTCGCCGTCCTGATACTTGATCAGCGCGATGAAGGCCGAGCGGTTCGGATCATACTCGATCCGCTCCACGGCAGCCGGGATACCGGCCTTGCCGCGACGCTTGAAATCGATCAGGCGCAGCGTGCGCTTGTGACCACCGCCGCGGAAGCGGACGGTGATGCGGCCGAGGTTGTTGCGGCCACCCGAGGACGACTTGCCCTCGGTCAGCGCCTTGACCGGCTTGCCCTTGTAGAGCTCGCTGCGGTCGACGATCACGAGCTGGCGAAGGCTCGGCGTGATCGGCTTGAAACTCTTCAAAGCCATGATGACGATCCTTCCCTCAAAGCCCAGTGGTCACGTCGATGGAGTGACCTTCTTCGAGGGTCACGACCGCCTTCTTGACGTCCGAGCGCTGACCGAGACGGCCCCGGAAGACCTTCATCTTGCCCTCGGTGACCATCGTGTTGACGCTGATCACCTTGACATCGAACAGCTTCTCGATCGCCGCCTTGATCTGCGGCTTGGTCGCGGTCTTCGCGACCTTGAAGACGACCTTGTTGTGCTCGGAGAGCATGGTCGCCTTTTCGGTGATCACCGGGCCACGGATGACGTCGTAGTGGCGCGGATCCAAGTTCTTGGACTGGCTCATTTGAAGCGCGCCTCCAGCGCATCGACAGCCGAGCGCGTCAGCACGAGCTTGTCGCGACGCAGGATGTCATAGACGTTGATGCCCTGAACCGGCAGGACGTCGACATTCGGGATCGAACGCGCCGCCAGGCCGAAATTCACATCGATCTCGGCGCCGCCGATCACCAGAGCGCTCGACAGGTCCAGCTTGCCGAAATGGCCGAGCAGGATCTTGGTCTTGGGCTCGGCGAGCTTGACGTCGTCGATGATGATCAGGCCGGCGTCCTTGGCCTTGGCCGAGAGCGCATGGCGCAGGGCGAGCGCCTTGACCTTCTTGGGCAGGTCATGGGCGTGATCGCGCACGACCGGGCCGAAGGCCTTGCCGCCGCCGCGGAACTGCGGAGCCGAAGCCGCACCGTGACGAGCGCCGCCGGTGCCCTTCTGCTTGTAGATCTTCTTGCGGGTGCGATCGACTTCCGAACGACCCTTCGACTTGTGCGTGCCGGCGCGGCGCTTGGCGAGCTGGTAGCGCACCATGCGGGCGAGCAGGTCGGCGCGCGGCTCGAGGCCGAAGATCGCGTCGGACAGCTCGAGCGAGCCGGCATTGCCGCCTTCAAGAGTGACGATATCGAGTTTCATCACACGTTCTCCTCAGCCTGGGCCGCAGGAGCCTCGACAATCTCGGCCTTGCCCTCGCCGGAGACCTTGAACTTGCCCGGCAGGGGCGCGTCCTTCGGCAGCGAGCGCTTGACCGCGTCGCGGACATGGATCCAGCCGCCGGCAACGCCGGGGACGGCGCCCTCGACCAGGATCAGGCCGCGCTCGGCGTCCGTCTGGACGACGCGCAAGTTCTGCGTGGTGACGCGCTCGGCACCCAGATGGCCCGGCATCTTCTTGTTCTTGAAGGTCTTGCCCGGGTCCTGACGGCCACCGGTCGAACCGATCGAACGATGCGAGACCGAGACGCCGTGCGTGGCGCGCAGACCGCCGAAGTTCCAGCGCTTCATGCCGCCGGCGAAGCCCTTACCGGTGGTCGTGCCCGACACGTCGACGAACTGGCCGACGACGAAGTGGTCGGCGGTCAGCTCGGCGCCGACCGGAATCAACGCGTCGTCGCTGACGCGGAACTCGACCAGCTTCTGCTTCGGCTCGACCTTGGCAACGGCGAAATGGCCGCGCTGCGCCTTCGAGACGTTCTTGACCTTGGCACGGCCCGTCCCGAGCTGCACGGCGACATAGCCGTTCTTGTCCTTCGTGCGGTGCGCGACAACCTGACAGTTGTCGAGCTTCAGCACGGTGACCGGGATGTGCTCGCCGGCATCGGTAAAGATGCGGGTCATCCCGACTTTCTGTGCAATCACACCGGAACGCATCGGTGCATACCTTCCTTTGGGGTCATGTCCATCCGGGGGCACCGGAAACAGAGGACCCGTTTAATCGGATCAGAGCTTGATTTCGACGTCGACGCCGGCGGCGAGATCGAGCTTCATGAGGGCGTCGACCGTCTGCGGGGTCGGATCGACGATATCGAGAACCCGCTTGTGGGTCCGCATCTCGAACTGCTCACGCGACTTCTTGTCGATGTGGGGCGAGCGGTTGACGGTGAACTTCTCGATCAAGGTCGGCAGCGGAATCGGGCCGCGGACCTGAGCGCCGGTGCGCTTGGCGGTCGAGACGATCTCGCGCGTCGACGCATCGAGGATACGATGGTCGAACGCCTTGAGGCGGATCCGGATATTCTGACCGTTCATGGTCGTGTTATCTCCGTGACGTGAAAAGACGAAAGCCCCGAAGGGCTTCCGCCCTCAGATCAGCCGTTACGCGATGATCGAAGCGACGACGCCGGCGCCGACGGTGCGTCCGCCTTCGCGGATGGCGAAGCGCAGCTTCTCTTCCATCGCGATCGGCACGATCAGGTGGACTTCCATGGTGATGTTGTCACCAGGCATCACCATCTCGGTGCCCTCGGGCAGGTGCACCACGCCGGTCACGTCCGTCGTGCGGAAGTAGAACTGCGGGCGGTAGTTGGTGAAGAACGGGGTGTGGCGACCGCCCTCCTCCTTGGTCAGGATGTAGGCCTCGGCCTTGAACTTGGTGTGCGGCTTCACCGAACCCGGCTTGCACAGGATCTGGCCGCGCTCGACGTCCTCGCGCTTGGTGCCGCGCAGCAGCGCGCCGATGTTGTCGCCCGCCTGGCCCTGGTCCAGCAGCTTGCGGAACATCTCGACGCCGGTCACGGTCGTCTTCACCGTGTCCTTCAGGCCGACGATCTCGATTTCCTCGCCGACCTTGACGATGCCGCGCTCGACGCGGCCGGTCACAACCGTGCCGCGGCCCGAGATCGAGAACACGTCCTCGACCGGCATCAGGAACGGCAGGTCCAGCGGACGCGCCGGCTGCGGGATGTAGTCGTCGACCGTCTTCATCAGCGCGATCACCGCATCATGCCCGATCTCCGGGGTGACGCCGTCCAGCGCCGCCTTGGCCGAGCCCTTGGTGATCGGGATGTCGTCGCCCGGGAAGTCGTACTTCGACAGRAGCTCGCGGATCTCCATCTCGACCAGCTCGAGCAGCTCGGCGTCGTCGACGAGATCGACCTTGTTCATGAACACCACCAGCGCGGGAACGCCGACCTGGCGCGCCAGCAGGATGTGCTCGCGGGTCTGCGGCATCGGGCCGTCGGCAGCCGACACCACCAGGATCGCGCCGTCCATCTGCGCCGCGCCCGTGATCATGTTCTTCACATAGTCGGCGTGCCCGGGGCAGTCGACGTGCGCATAGTGACGGGCCGGCGTCTCGTACTCGACGTGAGCCGTCGAGATCGTGATGCCGCGCGCCTTCTCCTCAGGCGCCTTGTCGATCTGGTCATACGCCGTGAACGACGCGCCGCCAGACTCAGCCAGAACCTTCGTGATCGCAGCCGTCAACGACGTCTTGCCATGGTCGACGTGACCAATCGTTCCAATGTTGCAGTGCGGCTTCGTCCGAGCAAACTTCTCTTTGGCCATGACACCTTAGTTCCTGACGACGCCCGCGCAGGGCCGGAAAACGCGGTCGCATTAGGGCGTTTTGGGGCGGGATGCAAGGCTGCCGCTCAGGTCCCGGCTCGCTTGAACAGCCAGTCGGAGAATTTCGACCGCAGCGAGATCAGCATCCGCACCATCGGATCGGGATCGGTCACCGTCACCGTCAGCGGCCCCAGATCGACGACCGGCTCTCCACCGAAGCCCTTCTCGCGGATGTTCGGCAGGCGCAACAGGCTCTGCCCGGATCTCGCATCGACGATGTCGAAGCTCACGACAACGGTGTTGTCGTTGCCGGATTGGCCGCTCAGGATCGTACGCATCACCCGGGCTCCCCGCGTCGGAATATCGACGAAGTGGAGGGTGGCAACAATCCGGACGGGGCGAGTACCTTTCAGTTCTTGCGCCATCGGCCCGCCAAACGCCTTTGAGAGGCGCTCGGTGAACTGACGACCGAGAAAAGCGCGGAGCTCATCGTGAGAGAACTCCGGCACCTTCGGTTGACCACCGGGATTCCCATAGTCGGGCTCCGGAATGGCGATAGCTTTCGATTTGAGGAAATCTTCCTTCATCGAAAGCCAGGTGCCGCTGATCGCGGGATCGATGCGTCCTTCGATCCCGGCGAACTTGAAGCTCTGGACGAGCTCCAACGACAGAGCATGCTGTGGCTGCGTCGAGACACAGCCGGCGAGCAGCGGCGCTCCCGCCAGAATGAAAAACGCACGTCGTGAGATCATCGGCAGGCTCGGCAGGGGGTGCGGCGCGGTCGTGCGCTGGACGATTAGCGCGCTTGGGCCATGACATAAGCTGCCCGCCCGCACAACCATGCCGCGCAACCGGCCCACAGAAGGCATGGGCAGCGATCATCGGAGGTTACTGGCAGCCGCCACTTGCCCCGAAATCGAACATGCCCCCCACCGGAGTGCAAGGAGCAGTTGATCGCTTGGACTTCGAGCAGCCATCTAGCGAAACGGCTGCAATCCGCCAGGTGCGAGGCGGAACAGCATACGGCTGACGGGATAGTCGTCCTTCATCGTGGCGATCGCTCGCAGGGCCGCCACGGCTTTCGGGTCGTCGCCGTCGCCGAAGACGAGCACGCTGCGCCCCGGCATGGCGATCACGACGGTCTTCGGCAGATCAGGGATGTCCTTCCACGGATTGGGCAACAGAAGCAGCGAGACATTGTAATCCGGCGACTTGAAGTCGAAGGCCCGGATGAGCCCGTGATCGCGGATCTCGAACCGCTTGGCGCGCCGTTCGAGATTGGCGAGCGCCGCCTCGAACACCTGCGCATCGCTCATGCCATAGCGTCGCCCTTCCCCGATCGAGACGAAGCGGGTGATGCGTGGCAGATCGAGCGCCGGCACGACGATGATGTCCCCGGCGAGCGGCAAGTGCAGCAGCTTGCCCTCGGGCACACCCTGCTTGCGTGCGAGCGCCGCGAACTCGTCGACATAGGAGCGGTTCTTGAGGACAGGAAGCAGTGCCTCTCGGAAACGGGTGACCTCCGCCGGGCTGGGCTTGCTCGGGTCGCCGCCGGCCGCGACGCGGTCGAGCCTTTGCAGCAGGCTGTCGAAGGCCCGCTGCCGGCGGTTCGCATCGGGCTCCGCATTGAGCTGGACCGACAGGCTCGCCAGCCCGAAGCGCATCTCGGTACCGCCGGCGATGACGACGAAGTCGCCGGCATCGACACGCGCGCCGCTGACGCCGTTCCGCCCGCGACTGGCCGCCTGCAGCAGCGCCGCCAGTTCGGCCTCGCTGATCGGACGTGCCTCGTTCAGCCGCGTGCGGTCCAGCGCCTCTGCAGGCGCAATCACGCCCGTCAGGCACATCAATGCCAGCACGAACGCACGCAACGCTCTGCCCATGACGCTCCCCACCCACACGTCACAAGCAATGCTTGCACACAACCTGAGCGGGAGCAATGACGTTACGACACTCACCCTGGAAGAGGCTGGCGCACTGGGCCGACCGCGGCTTAAGAGAGCTTTTCCATCCGCTGAGGATCGTCCAATGACCGAACCCAAGCCCGGCCCGCGCATCGCCATCACCTATTGCAGCATGTGCAACTGGCTGCTCCGTTCCGCCTGGATGGCGCAGGAACTGCTCCAGACCTTCGGCCAGGATCTCGGCGAGGTCGTGCTGATCCCGCGCACCGGCGGCATCTTCCAGATCCACTACAATGGCGACTTGATCTGGGATCGCACCGTCGATGGCGGCTTCCCCGATGTGAAGCAGCTCAAGCAGCGCGTGCGCGACCGGCTCGATCCCGAGCGCGATCTCGGCCATCTCGACGATCACAAGAAGAAGCTCGTGCAAGGCTGATCAGAGCCCACACCTGACATGGGCCTGAAGGCCACCCGGAGACCTTCTCGAAATTCGCTCCAGCGAGTCGACTGGCGGTGTTTTCGCGAACCGGAGCGCAGCGGACATTGGTCCGTGAGCACCGGAAGCGCAGAAAACGCCGTCAGACGGCCGCTGGAGTAGAGTTTCGGGACGGCCTCAGATGCCGCCGCCGCAATCGCCGGCGAGGATCTGGTCCATCGAGCGCGAGGGCTCGGCGCAGCCAGCTTCCCCCACCACCTTCGCCGGCACGCCGGCGACCGTGGTATTGCGCGGCACCGCCGCGAGCACGACCGAGCCGGCGGCGACGCGGGCGCACTGCCCGACTTCGATATTGCCGAGGATCTTGGCGCCGGCGCCGATCAGCACGCCCTTGCGGATCTTGGGATGGCGATCGCCGCCCTGCTTGCCGGTGCCACCCAAAGTCACGTCCTGCAGCATCGAGACATTGTCCTCGATCACCGTGGTCTCGCCGACGACGAGGCCGGTGGCATGGTCGAGGAAGATGCCCTTGCCGATCTTGGCGGCCGGGTTGATGTCGGTCTGGAACACCTCGGAGGAGCGGCTCTGCAGATAGAGCGCGAAGTCGCGCCGGTCCTGCCGCCACAGCCAGTTCGCCAGGCGGTGCGTCTGCAGCGCGTGGAAACCCTTGAAATAGAGCACCGGCTCGATCAGCCGGTAGCAGGCCGGGTCGCGGTCGAGCACGGCGAGAACGTCGGCGCGGATGCCCTGCCCGATCTCGGGATCGGCGTCGAGCGCCTCGTCGAAAGCCTGCGCAATCAGTTCGGCCGGCACGGCGCCATGGCCGAGCCGCGCCGCGATGCGATGGCCCACCGCCGCCTCGAAGCTCGGCTGGTTCGCGATCGTCGCCAGGATGAAGCTCGCCATCGCCGGCTCGCTCGCGATGGCCAGCTCAGCCTCGTTGCGCAGCCGCGACCAGACGGGATCGACACGGTCTAGGCCGGTGGCGGGATCGCGGATCTCGATATTCGGGCGCCCGGATGGCATGGCGTTCTCCGCTGCGGTTCGCTCGTAGTTGAATCTGACACGATCAGCTCGCGCCAGAGCACGTGGTGCCGCCTTCTAGCTGAATCAAGCCGCGAAGAACAAGAATCGATTTGCGAGGCAATAGTCACAAGCCATTGCCGTAGAATAATATTCTACCTGAGGAGAATTTTATTCTACGTGCGGCGTGCCAGAAACTCGACGACTGCCTGCTTGTGCGTGCGATCGCCGACCGCGAGATTATGGTCGCGCCCTTCGATGGCAAAGCTTTGCGCGCCCGGGATCAGCGCCGCCAGCTCCGGACCGGAGCCGGAGACGTCATCCTTGGTCCCGACGCTGACCAAAGTCGGCACGGCGATCTGGCCGACCTCCTCCTTGCTCAGCGTCTGGCGCGTACCGCGAATGCACGCCGCGAGGGCCCGCAAATCGCTGCCGGTGTTCTCGGCGAAGGCGCGGAACATGCGCTGCATCGGATCGGTCAGGTCGGCGAGCGAAGGCGCCTCCATCGCGTCGGCGATGCCGAGCGGCAGGCCGACGCCCTCGACCAGATGGATGCCGAGCCCGCCAAGCAGCAGCGAGCGCACGCGCTCAGGGTGAGCCAGCGTGAGATGCGAGGAGATCCGCGCCCCCATCGAATAGCCCATGATGTCGGCACGCTCGATCGCGAGATGATCCATCAGCCGGCGCGCATCCTCGGCCATGATGTTGGAGTGGTAGGCCTCGGGATCGTAGAGTTTCTGGCTGCGGCCGTGGCCGCGATTGTCGAACAGCACGACGCGCCGGCCGGCATGGGTCAGTGTCTTGGTCCACTGCGTGTTGACCCAGTTCACCGCATGGCTCGAGGCAAAGCCGTGGATCAGCACGATCGGATCGCCGGTCCCCTCCCCGGTTGGGGCGAGGTCGAGATAGGCGATGGAGACGCCGTCGGAATCGAATGTCTGCATGGCCCTGTCGCCGGCTGCTTGATCTGAGGGCTGGTCTGCCATGCCCGCGCGGCTTTGGGTAGCATCCTTGGCGGTTGGCAGGCACGCCCCACCCCTTCCCCAGCCGCATCGCGCCGCTTATGACGGGACCATGAGCGAGCAAGCCCAATCCTCGGCCGGCGGCCGTATCGAACTGGTCGATCTGGCCCGCGGCATCGCGCTGCTCGCGATGTTCGTCTACCACTTCGCCTATGATCTTTCCTATTTCCGGCTGATCCGGGTCGATGTCGTCACTGACCCTGGCTGGCGCGCCTTTGCCCGGCTGATCGCCGGCTCCTTCCTGGCGATCGTCGGCTTCAGCCTGGTCCTGGCGACACAAAAGGGCTTCGACCGCGGCAATTATCTGCGCCGTGTCGCCCTGATTGCCTGCGCCGCGATCCTCGTCACCTCCGCAACCTGGTTCGCGCTGCCGGACGTCTTCATCTTCTTCGGCATCCTCCACCACATCGCGCTGGCGAGCGTGCTGGCCCTGCCCTTCCTGTTCCTGCCGACGCTGGTCATCGCCATCACGGCGGTCATCGTCTTCGCTCTGCCGTTCATCCTCGGCAGTGGCGTCTTCACGCAGGACTGGCTCTCCTTCCTCGGCTTCGGCCCCTGGCCGCTCACTGCCGATTTCGTCCCGGTCTTCCCCTGGTTCGGCTGCGTGCTCGCCGGCATGGCGCTGGCGCGGACAGCTCTGCCGAAAGCGCAGGGGAGCAGCTGGGCGAGTTGGCAGGCGAGTTCGGCCCCGGCCAAGCTCGTCGTCTTCGGCGGCCGCAACAGCCTCTTCGTCTATCTCGTCCACCAGCCGCTCTTCATCGGCGCGCTGTTCCTGTTCATGCAGGCGACCGGGCATATGGCCGCGAAGCTGCCGGATGCCGAGGCCGCACCGTTCCTGACCGCCTGCCAGCGTTCCTGCACCGGTACCGGCACGCCGAAGGAGATCTGCGAGCGCGTCTGCGGCTGCTCGATGGACGGGCTCAAGCAGGCGAATCTCTGGGTCAAGGCAATGGCCGACGCGCTCAGTCCGGCGGAAACCGAGCAGGCTCGCGGGATCGGCCAGAGCTGCGCCCGCCAACCCTGATCGCCTCGCCGCGCGCAGCGGCGACAGGTCACGGCAGCATCGAGGCCGATCTGTCGCGCACACGCTGGCGCGGCCCGCGGCGAGCGATTATGGTGCCGCCCAAATCGCAAGGACGAGAGCCATGGCCGATCACGGCACCCCGCATTTCCACAATGATCCCGGCGTCGCCGTGATCCATGTCGGCGCGCGCGAGTTCATGTGCATCGGCGCCAAGCCGCCGTTCGACCATCCGCATGTCTTCCTCGACATGGGCTCGGATGACGAGATCGTCTGCCCCTATTGCTCGACGCTGTTCAAATACGAGCCGTCGGTCGGCCATGGCCACTGCAAGCCGGCCGAGTGCGAGTATCACGACACCGCCGCCAAAGCGGCGTGAGAGGCATCCCGCCGGGGGCGCGGCGGGGGCTGACCAGATGGCTAATCTCCCGATCCTCATCGCGGGCGCCGGCATCGGCGGCTTGACCGCCGCGATCGCGCTCGCCCGCCGCGGCATTCCCGTCGCCATCGCCGAGAAGCGCACCCGTTTCGACGAGGCCGGCGCCGGCATCCAGGTCTCGCCCAATGCCGGGCGAGTGCTCGAATCGCTCGATCTCGGCCTGGCCCTGCGCCGCGCCGCGATCCGGCCCGAGGCGCTGGCGATCGGCCATTGGGGCGGCGGCAAACCCCTGCTCGCCATGCCGTTCGCCCCGCCGGTCGAAGGCGCGACGCCCTCGCGCTCGCTGAAGCGCGCCGACCTGCATCAGCTCCTGCTCGATTCGGCCAGGACCCTGCCGAACATCCGCTGGATCATCGGCCGCGGCCTCGTCGATGCGCATGAGACTGAAAGCAGCGTCGCCGTCACGCTCGGCAGCGAGAGCGGTGGAACCGAGACGGTCGAGGCCATGGCCCTGATCGGCGCCGACGGCCTCTGGTCGCGCGCCCGCGCCCTCGTCGGCGATGCGGGTGAACCCGGCTTCACCGGCTGGGAGGCCTGGCGCTCGCTGATCCCGGCGGAAGGATTGCCGGAAGCGTTGCGCCGTCCGGCGGTGGCGCTGCATCTGGGCTCAGCCCGCCATGCGGTGCATTACCCGGTCTCCGGCGGCAAAGAGATCAACCTCGTCCTGATCCGCGCCGCGCGCGAGGCACGCCCCGGCTGGTCGCGCGAGGGCGAGGCCTCGCAACTGACCGAGATCGCCGGCAATGCCGGCCCAGGCCTGCGCGAACTGATCAAGCGCGCGCCGAACTGGCGGATCTGGTCGCTCTACGACCGCGCCCCGGCCCGGATGGCGAAGGGCCGCATCGCTTTGCTCGGTGACGCCGCTCATCCGATCCTGCCTTTCCTCGCCCAGGGCGCCGCCCTTGCGATCGAGGACGCCGCCGTTCTGGCGCATGAGCTTGCGATGCGATTGGCGAGCGAAGGTGCATCGTCGGTGCCGGCGGCGCTGGCGGCTTACGCGAAGGCGCGCGGCGAGCGCGCGGCGCGGGTCCAGCAGGCCAGCCGCAAGAATGGCGAGGCATACCATCTCGGCCGGCCCTGGAGCTATGCACGTGACTTCGCCATGCGCCGCATGGGCCCCGACGGCATGCGCCGGCGCCATGCCTGGATCTACGACTGGCGCGCGCCGGGCTGACGAAATCGTCATCTCGTAGGCTCACGTGATCTCGTCAACGCCGCATTCGCTTCCTAGATTGTCGGCGGGTGACACGAAACGAAACGAGCCAATGATCCGTATCGACCTCAACAATGCCGCCAGCGCCCGCCTGGTCCGCTTGCCCCGCTGGGCGAGCTGGCTCGTCATGGCCGGTGCCTTTGTCGTCGGCGTGCTGATTTTCCTGGTCGCGGCCAGCCTGGCACTGATCCTCGTGCCGCTGGTCATCGCCGGCGCCGCCTTCGCCGCCTGGCAGATGCGCCGCCGCATGCGCGCCGCCGGCATCGATCCGCAGAACCCCTTCGAGCGCAGGCAGCCCGAGACGGCGCGCGGCGAGATCGTCGATGCCGAATACCGGGTGATCGAGCCCGGCGAGCGGCGCTAAGCTCTAGGCACTGGCGCGGACCGCGAGTTCGGCCCGCAGTCGAGCATTCTCCGCTTCCAGCTCTTCCAGACGCTGCCGCACCGGCGCGAGCGCCGGCGCTAGCTCGGCCTCGCTGAAGCGCGGCGTGATGTGCTGCGGGCAATTCCAGTCGAAGGCCTCGACCTTGATGGTCATGCCGCGCTCCGGCACGGCACGATAGCCCGGCACGATCAGGCGCTGGGCCAGCTCCGGCTCGGCGGCGAGATCGTGAAAGCTGGCCCGGCCGAAGATCTTCAGCCGCGCCCGGTGGCCGTAGTCCATCAGGAACAGGCAGAGCCGGTCGTCCACGGTGAGATTGCCGAGGCTGAGATATTGCCGGTTGCCGCGCAGATCGGCGAAGCCGAGCGTCGTCTCGTCGAGCACGCGAAGAAAACCTTCCGGCCCGCCGCGATGCTGCAGATAAGGCCAGCCAGTTTCCGACACGCTCGCCAGATAGAAGGAATCGCGCGCCGCGATGAAGCCGGCCTCGGCCTCGCCGAGCCGGTCATTATGCGGCTCGCCCTCTTCCTGCCTGGCATAGGCGCGCCGGCTGCCTTGCGCCTCCTGCGCCGCCTTTACGGCCGGTGTCGTCGCAATCTCAAGGAAACGGTGGGTCATCTCATGGGCCTCCACCCGAGGAGATGACCATTTCACCCTCGCGCCGCAATCACTGCTGCGGACAGTTCAGAATTCCAGACAGTGAAACAATTCGATCAAGGGAGCAGCCGCGATACGGTTCCCTCGAACGGCGCGCCGATTCCTTGCGGCAGCAATTGCACCGCGCTGCCGGAGGTCCAGACCTCGAAACACTCCTCCCCGGCCGCGATATCCCAGCACAAGCGATCGTCCCTGACCCGCCAGCGCATCTCCTGCCGCCGACTCATCGCATAGCCGACAAGGCCGCCATCCGGCCGGAAGCTGTAGCGCCAGTGGACTCCGTCGCTGTACTCCTTGCCGGCGAGCAGCCGCTCGATCGCGACGCCGTGGATGCGCTTCGAGCCCGGTTGCTGCGCCAGCGCCTCAGCGCAAAAGCAGGCAGCGGCCAGCGCTGCCAGCCCTGCCCTCCTTGCTATCACGCCCATCTCAGCCTCCGGTCAGCCGCACCAGCACGACGCCTGCCGCCGCGCAGGCGGCCAGCACCGGAACCATGCCGAACTTGAAGCGCAGCAGCGCGATCATCGCCAACGCCGCCAGCAGCGCGGCCCGCCAGTCGAGCGAGGCCAGAACCGGYAGGTCCGGCGCCAGCGGTCCGAAGACGACGGGCTGCACCGTCCTGAACAGCACATGCAAGCCGAACCAGAGCGCCAGATTGGCGATGACGCCGACGACCGCGGCGGTGATCGCGGTCAGCGCCGCCGAGAGCGCCTTGTTGCCGCGCAGTGCTTCGATGTAGGGCGCGCCAAGGAAGATCCAGAGGAAGCAGGGCGCGAAGGTGACCCAGACCGTCAGCAGCCCGCCCAGGCTGCCGGCGACGAGCGGATCGAGTCCGCCAGGTGCCCGCCAGGCGGCGAGGAAGCCGACGAACTGCAGCACCAGGATCAGCGGCCCCGGCGTCGTCTCGGCAAGGCCGAGCCCGTCGACCATCTCGCCGGCGACGAGCCAGCCATAGGTCTCGACCGCCGCCTGCGCGACATAGGCCAGCACGGCGTAGGCGCCGCCGAAGGTGACGACCGCCATGGCGCTGAAAAAGCCGCCGATCTGGGTGAAGACGTTGCCGCCGCCGAGCAGAGCCCAGAGCAGCACGACCGGCCCGAGCCAGAGCGGCAGCCACACCGCCAGCACCCGAAGTGCCTTCCCCGCCGAGGGCTCGGCATGGGCGAGCTCGCCACGCTCGAACATCAGGTCGACCACGCCCTTGAATTCCGGCGCGCCGTCCTTGCCGGCATGGCCCCCACCTCCGAACAGTGCCGGCGCCCAGTGATGGCCGAGCCAGCCGATCAGCCCGGCGCAGAGGATCACGAGCGGGAACGGCGCCTTCAGCAGGAAGAGCGCGAGGAAGGCGGCGATCGCGATCGCGACCATCGCCCGGTTCTTCAGCGCCCGCCGGCTGATCCTGAGGCCCGCCTCGATCACGACGGCGAGCACCGCCGCCTTGACGCCGAAGAAGATCGCATCGACCAGCGGGACCTGGCGGTAGAGCACGTAGAGCAGGCTCAAGCCCCACATCACCAGCGCGCCGGGCAGGATGAAGAGCAAGCCGGCGATCAGCCCACCCACCGTCCGGTGCATCAGCCAGCCGATATAGGTGGCGAGCTGCTGCGCCTCGGGGCCGGGCAGCAGCATGCAGTAGTTCAGCGCATGCAGGAAACGGCGCTCGCCGATCCAGCGGCGCTCGTCGACCAGCTCCTTGTGCATCAGGGCGATCTGCCCGGCCGGCCCGCCAAAGGAGAGCAGGCCGATCTTGAGCCACACCCGCGTCGCCTCGGCGAGGGTCGGCGTGGCGGGGGCGGCCAGCGCCGCCCCTTCATTCGTCACAGTCGTCATCGCCCGGTCCTCAGATCTTTCCCGGCGCGGACGGCCAGTTATGGGTTTCCTCGCCAGCGTCCCGGCACCAGCGATAGAAGGCGTCGTAGAGCAGCATGCCGGCGTCGAGCTGTGCCAGGTCGTCGCGATACATCCGTGACAGACCGAGCGACGCCGCAAGGAAGCCGGCCGCTTGCGGCATGAGATCAAGCCGCGCGGTATCGGCCGCCCGCACGATCATGGCGAGTTGGTCGAGCGCCGGCGACGACAGCCCGAACTCCTCGATCATCGTGTCGAAGCTGCAGCGCTCGCCGCGATGGCTCCAGAACACGCCGTCGATGTCGAACGGCGTCGCCCCGAAGCGGTCGGCGACATCCGCGACCTCCGAAGCCGAGACGAACAGGAAGACAGCCTCGCGATCGACGAAGCGGCGGATCAGCCAGGGACAGGCGATGCGATCGACCTTCGGCCTTGCCCGCGTCACCCAGAGCGTGCGCCCGGCGGCATCGCGCTGCGGCAGCTTGCCGGTCTCGACCAGGAGCCCGCCCGCCTCGCGCCAGGCCTCGAAGCCGCCGGTGAGGTTTTCCGCCTCGACGCCTTCATGCCGCAGCCAGGCGGCGACGCCCTCGCTGAGCTTCTGCCCCCTCTGGCAGATGACGACGACCTTGCGGCCGGCATAGGCCGAGGCCCAAGCGGCAACGTCGCGATGGCTGCGCCGCTTGCTTGCCGGCAGCAGGCGCGGATCGGCGGCGACGTCCTCGTCGATGCGGACGTCGATCAGGGTAGGCGCATCAGGCAGGCCGACGAGCCGGGACAATTGTGCAGGCGTGATCTGGATATTGGAAGACATGAGCGTCCATCCTTGAGCAAGGAGTGTGGACGCGATCCTTGGGCTGACGCCTCACGGGGCGGTCGCGATAAGCCCCTGCGGGGAGTTTAGATCATCAGTAATTGTTAGCGTCAACGGCCGTCTGCTCCTCCGGCCAGAGCCAGCCTGTGCAGGACCTGTACTGGCGGCCAGGAGACGCAATCGACGCTGTCGAATGTCAGCTCGAACCCATCAAGAGATCGCGAAACCAGCTTCAGTACATCTGGCCGCTTCGAAGCTGGAATCGCCATCGCGACGGTCAGATGCGGCTTCCACTGCGCAGGGGCATAGTGGACGTCACTGGGCGACGCCTTCGATTCCAGCACCGCATGCAGCCGGCCATGCAGGTCGAGCAGGCGCTGGTCCTGTCGTGGCGCCAGCCAGAGCACGAGCGGCTCAATGTCGAAGAAATCGAGCCGGTCGAAGCACAACGAGATGGCGGCTTGGCCGTCGAACACCTCCATGCCCTTTCGGAGCACGGAGGGGTCAACCGTTGAATAGCGCGTCAGCGTCAGGTGAGGCCGATAGCCGAGCACTCGGATCGACGGGACGGCTTCCAAGGCCGAAACCTCATCGACATGTTCCCAGAAAGGCTGTGCGAGAGAACTTGAACTCAAGGTGATGCCCAGCATGGCGCTCCCCTCGCTCAGCCTTCCGGTCGGATAGCTGTCAGCCTCTGTCTCAATCCACTCGGCTGACCAGGAGCTTGTCGATCCGCCTGCCATCGAGATCGACCACCTCGAAGCGCCAATGGCCCTTTTCGAAGCTCTCGCCGACATTGGGCAGCCGGTTCATCTCGGCCAGCACGAAGCCGGCGACGGTCTGGTAGTCGGCGTCGCGCGGCACATGGATGCCGAGCTCATGCGAGAACTCGTCGACCTGCATCCAGCCCGCGACCAGGAAGGAGCCGTCGGCGCGCGTGACGATTGCGGGCTCCTCCTCATCCTCGTCCTGGAAGACGCCGGTGATCGCCTCGAGCACGTCGCTCGAGGTGATGATCCCCTCGAAATGACCGTACTCGTCGAAGACCAGCGCCATATGGACATGGGTGGCGCGAAGCGCGCGCAGCACTTCGAGCGCACCGGTGGTGTCGAGCACGACTGGAGCCTCGCGGACCAGACTGCGCAATTCGACCTTGTCGTCGGCGAGCGCCTCGAACAGGTCCTTCATCTCGATGATGCCGATGATCGAATCGGCCTCGCCATCCTGCACCGGCAGCCGGTTGCGCCTCGTCGCGCGAACCTGAGCGCGGATCTCGTCAAGCGAATCGCTGAGATCGATCACCTCGACCTCGCGACGCGGCGTCATCAGTGCCCGGGCCGAGCGGTCGGCGAGGCGCATCACGCCCGAGATCATCTCGCGCTCGTCACGCTCCAGCACGCCGGCGTTCTCGGCCTCGGCGATGATGGTGCGAACCTCCTCCTCGGTGACCGTCTCCTCCGATTCGCCCTTCTGGCCGAGCAGCGCCAGCACCAGCTTGCCCGAGGCGTCGAGCAGCCAGACCAAAGGCGAGGCAACCTTGGCCAGCACCACCATGGCCGGGGCGACACGCGCCGCCACGCGCTCGGCATCGCGTAGCGCGATCTGCTTCGGCACCAGTTCGCCGAGAATCAGCGAGAGATAGGTGATGAGGACGACGACGGTACCGACGCCAAGTGCGTCGGCAGCGGCATTCGACAGCCCGTGCGTACCAAGCCATTCCGACAGGCGCGCACCGAGTGTCGCACCTGAGAAGGCGCCGGAGAGCACACCGACCAGCGTGATGCCGATCTGTACGCTGGACAGGAAGCGGCCCGGATTCTCGGCAAGCTTGATCGCCTTCGCGGCGCCTTTGCTGCCTTGATCGCTGAGGACTTTCAGCCGTGCCGGGCGGGATGAGACGACCGCAAGTTCCGACATGGCAAGCACACCGTTAATGACGGTGAGGACGACGACGACCAGGATCTCCGTTAACAAAACCAGCTCGGGGGCTGCAGGACCGCGCTCGCTATCGGCCTGCTTCTTTGCCGCTTATAACGCATTGACGGCCGAACGCGATGGGAGAAGACGATGCCCCAGGACGATCTCCATCACCACGATCCCCGCCAGCTTGCCCCGGCGACGCAGCGCAACCGCGAACCGATCCTCGCGGTGCTGCGTGAAGTCCTGCCGGCGCAGGGGCAGGTTCTCGAGATCGCCAGCGGCTCCGGCGAGCATGCCATCCACTTCGCAGCCGCCTTCCCGGACCTGGGCTTCCAGCCGAGCGACCCCGATCCGGCCGCGCTGGCCAGCATCGACGCCTGGGCGCGCGCGAGCACCCTGCCGAACCTGCGCCCGGCCATCCGGCTCGATGCGATGGCACCGCGCTGGCCGGTCACGCAGGCGGATGCGATCCTGTGCATCAACATGATCCACATCTCGCCCTGGGCGGCCACCGAGGGGCTGATCCGGCAGGCGGGCCAACTCCTGCCGGCAGGTGGGCCGCTCTACCTCTACGGCCCGTATCGGCAGCACGACGTGCCGCTGGCGGCGAGCAACGCCGTCTTCGACGACAGCCTGCGCCGGCGCAATCCGAAATGGGGCCTGCGCGAGCTCGAAGCCGTCACCGAGCTTGCGAGAGCCGCCGGCTTCGGCGAGCCAGCTGTGACGGCGATGCCGGCGAACAATCTCAGCGTGGTGTTCCGGAAGACCTGATCGTTCAGCCGCCGTCGCAGCTCGTCTCCTGCGTCGCGCAGATGCGGTCGACCCAGGCGCGGAAGCGACCGGCCTCGGCCCCCGCCTTCGCTGCTGGGGCGATGGTGAGCCCGGACACGGCCTCGCTGTCGGCAGGGAACGGACCGTATTCGACCTGCACCCATTTGCCGCTGCAACCGAGAAGACGGCCGTTCTGGACGAAGGCATCGCCGTCGAAGCTCAGCCCGTCCTGACCCGAGAGGACGGTCGGCGCCTTGGCGTCCGGGCGCAGCCGGCCGGCGGCAGCCTGCGACTTCACCGTCAGCTTGCGCCCGCTGACCCAGCCCGAGCCCTTGAACATCGGCCGTGGCGCGGCATCGGTCAGCATCTCGTTGTCGCGCGCCTTGGCGATCCTGAACCAGCCATTGGCGCCGGCCGAGACCTCGACCTCGACCATGGCGCGCACCGGCGGATCGTCACCGCTGAGCTTCACCGGCGGCAGCGTGCCGACCACCTTGTGATTGGTGCCCGGGCCGGCGCGGACGTTCAGCCCCGCGGGGTCGGTCTCGCTGACGAAGGCGCCGAAGGAGCAGGCGACCTGCCCGCCAGGCGCAGGCGTGACGCCCTCCGATTGCGCCCGCACGGCAGGAGTAGCGAGGAGGACGACTGCCAGGCCAGCGGCAAGGGCTTCAGGACGCAGCATTGACCAGCACATAGTGGAAGGCGCCCGGGGTCCCGACCGCCTTGAGGAAGGTCGGGTAGCGATTCTTCGGGATGGTCTGGCAGCCGGCCGACCAAGTGTTGGGCTCCAGCACATTGTCCGCCCCGCCGCGGTGAATGTACATGCTGGTCCCCGCCCCTGACGGGTCGATCCGGCTCTTGTCGTCCTGCGTGAAGCGTCCGTCGCCATCGGTGTCGCGCTCGGCGACCTGCGTGCTCTTCACCTGGAAGGCGCGATCTCCCAGGAAGCCGCCCTTCTTCTCGAAATACTGGTAGGTGCCCTCGGTCAGGCGCCCGGCATCCTTGATGCCGTCTTTGTTGATGTCGACGCCGTCGGCCTTGCTGAACTTGACGCCCTTGTAGCGTGCATCGCCGCCGCTGGCGCGCTGCGAGTACTGGGCGCCCGGCTCGGTGCAGATCGGAAAGCTCGTGAGCTCGCGAAAGCGCCCGGTCCGGCGCATCACCACGACGAGGTCGTCATAGGAGCCCTTGCCGCGATTGGCGATCGTGCTGCTTTCCCTCCGCAATGCCAGCAGGACGAGGCGGCCGAACCTCTGGTCGAAGCGCGCATCGGTCGAGCCGAAGCGCCAGAAGATCGCCGAATAGGAATCGAAGGCCTGCTTCGGCGTGCGGAACTGCGGGCGCTCGGCGGACGGGCGCCGGAAGCGGGTGTCGAGGACCTCGCCATGGAAGTCGCGCCAGTCCCGCAGGCCCCGCAGCCGCGTCTCCGCGGCCGGGCTGAGATGAGCCTCGACGACCCGCCAGAAGAAGTCCTGCAGGCCAGGCGGCACCGCTTCGACGATGTCGCGCCAGCGCGAGAAGGCGATGACCTTGTCCTGCCGCAGGCAGCGGTCGAACTGCCGGGCAAAATTGGCGAAATCGAGTTCGGCGAGATCCGGGCGACGGGCGCTCATGCCTCGCCATCCGATCGTTGGAGTGGGCGCATCGAACCCTCCAGCGCTGCATCGTTCAGGGCGACCATAAGGCATCGCCGCCCGAAGGTCAGGCGGCGAGCAGCCGGTCGATCAGCAGCTTGTGGAGGTCTGAGGGCTTTTCTCTAGAGCATTTTCGAGCGAAGTGGACACCGGTTCGCGTGAAGAAAATGCGATAAGCAAGAGTCTCAGAGCACCATCGGCAGCACGAAGAAGCCGCCGATCACGACCACCGCCAGCGCCAGCGCCGTCATCGGCAGGTGCTTCTCGATGAAGATGCGGATGTCGTCGCCGTAATAGCGCAGCGCGACCGCAATCATCGCGAAGAAGGTGACGCGCGAGATCACCATGCCGAGCGTGAACTTCCAGATGTCGAAATGCAGGAAGCCGGACATGATCGTGACGATCTTGAACGGGATCGGCGTCAGGCCCTTGGTCAGCAGCACCCAGAACCAGTAGTCCTGCGAGGTGTGGATCAGGTGCGCGGCCTTCTCCTGCAGGCCGTAGATGCCGATCAGCCAGGCACCGACCGATTCATAGAGCAGCGCGCCGATCGCATAGCCGAGATAGCCGCCGGTCACCGCACCGAGCGAGCAGACGCCGGCATAGACCCAGGCGCGGTCGGGCCGCGCGATGCACATCGGGATCAGCAGCGGGAGCGGCGGCAGCGGGCTCACCGAACTTTCGACGAAGGTGATCGCGAAGAGCAGCCAGGGCGCGGCAGGGTGGGACGCGTAGGAAACGCACCAGTCGTAAGCACGCTTGAGCATGAAGGGGAAACCGTTCCTGGGTTCTCGCGCCGGTTGCAGGGCTGCCCCGCGTCCCATGCATTAATTCAATTGGCGCGGTCAGGCCACTAATCTCTTGGGCTAGAGTCAATATGACGACAGGTTCGTGGCGGCGCAGAGGCATCCTGGTTGCCGCGCCCCGCAACGGCGCCTTCACACCGGCTTCATGCCCGGCTGCCCGGCCTCGACGACGAAACTCGCCCGGGTCGAGACCGCGGCGCCGGCCACGGTGACCTTGTCGAGAACGCGGTAATCCGCCTGCCAGCGATCCTTCGACAGGCTGTGGCGCATATAGCCGCGCTGGTTGTTGAAGAAGCCGATATGCGGGTTCTTCTTCAGCCCCGCCTGCCCCGCCTTGGTCATGTCGGCGCCGTCACCGCCCGAGGTGATCGAGGTCGATACGAACTCGACGCCGAGCGTCTTCGATTTCGGATCGTCGAAATCGGCCTTGAGCTCGCCGGCCCAGTTCTGGTGGATGTCGCCGGTCAGCACCACGGCATTGCCGATCCGGGCGCCCTCCAGCGTGTCGAACAGCCGCTTGCGGGCCGCGACGGCGCCGTCCCACTTGTCCATGCTGTAGCCGGTCTTCTCCGGATCCGGATCACGGTCGTGGCGCATGAGCATGACCTGCTGCGCCAGCACGTTCCAGCGCGCTTTCGAGACGCGCAGGCCCTCGCCGAGCCAGGCCTCCTGCTTCTCGCCGAGCATGGTGTTCTCGGGTTTCAGCGCATCGGCGCAGGCCGCGTGCGAACCATCGCCGCAAGGCTGGTCGCTGCGGAACTGGCGGGTGTCGAGCACGTCGATCTGGGCGAGATCGCCAAAGTGGAAGCGGCGATAGGCCTGGATCCACGGCCCATTCGGCAGCGAGGTCCGGCGCAGCGGCATGTGCTCGTACCAGGCCTGGAAGCCGGCGGCGCGGCGCAGCGCGAAAATCTCCGGCGGAATGTTCTCCTCGGAGACCATGCCGGCGAAATTGTTGTCGACCTCGTGGTCGTCGAATGAGACGATCCAGGGCGCCGAGGCATGGGCGAGCTGGAGATCGGGGTCCATCTTGTAGATGGCATAGCGCTGGCGGTAATCGGCGAGCGCGTAGATCTCGTCGGGCTCGCCCGGCATCACTCGCGCCACCGGCAGCGGCCGCTCGTTCGTCCTGACCATCCGGTATTCGTAGATGTAGTCGCCATAATGGAAGACGAAGTCGAAGCGCTCCTCGGCGACATGACGGAAGGCGCTGAAGAAGCCGTCCTCGTAGCGCTGGCAGCCGAGCACGCCGAAATTGACGCGCTCGAGGCTCGTGCCCGCCGCCGGCAGCGTCCGGGCGCGGCCGATCATGGTGCGCTCGCCGCCGCAGCTGAAGCGGTAGAAATAATCCCGGTTCGGCTCCAGCCCGGCGATCTCGACATGGACCGCATGGCCGAGCTCCGGCCGCGCCAGCGCCGTGCCGCGCTGCACCACCCCGCGCATATTGGCTTCGGTCGCGATCTCGTAGGCGACTTCGACCGCCTTCATCGGCATACCGCCATTGCGGGCGAGCGGCAGCGGCGCCAGCTTGGTCCAGATCACGAAGCCGTCGGCGGACGGGTCGCCCGAGGCGATGCCGAGCCCGAACGGATAGGCGGCGAAGACCGGATTGGCCCAGAGGCGCTGGTCGATGATGCCGCCGCCGGTCAGCAGCAGGCCCGAGGCGGCGAGCCCGGTCAGGAAGCGCCGCCGCGACGGCGTGCCGGCCTCGGTCAGGAAGTCATCGACGCTGAACTGACCGAAGGCATTGCGGCGGAACATGACGGGGGCTCCAGGCTCATTGCCTGGAACCATACCAAGTTTCGCCTGACGCGCACGTGACAGAAGCGGCTCAGGCGAGCCGCTCCAATGCCTCCGCGATCTTGAGCTTGCGGGCTTCCGCCGCAGCCTTGCGCTCGCGGTTCTCCTCGACGATCTCCTCGGGCGCGCGCGCCATGAAGTCGGGATTGCCGAGCTTGCGCTCGACCGCGAGGATGTCCTGGCCCAGCTTGGCAAGTTCCTTGTTGAGGCGGCCGCGCTCGGCGTCGAGATCGATGATCCCGGCGAGCGGCAGCGCCGCCACCTCGCCGCGCACGATGATCTGCGCCGACTGGCCGGGAGCCTCATCGGCGAACTCGATCGCGGAAAGCCGCGCCAGCCGCTCGATCATCGGCGCCCAGGCCTCGACCGCCGCCTTCGTCGCGGCGCTCGCCTTGACCAGCACCAGCGGGACCTGCGTCCCACCCGGCACATTGGTCTCCGAGCGGATCGAGCGGATATCGGAGATGAGATCGACGACGAAGCCGATCTCGGCCTCCGCCTTCTCATCGACGAGCGAGGAGAGTTCGGGCCAGCGCGTCAGGCAGACCAGACCCGCCTCCCCGGCCGGCACCGCGCGGGCTGCGCCGGCGTTGGCCTTCTGCGCCCAGAGCTCCTCGGTCAGGAACGGCATGAACGGATGCAGTAGCTGGCAGATCAGGTCGATGACATGAGCGACCGTCGCCTGCGTTTCTGCCCGCGCCGCAGTGCCGGCCGCGTCCAGCTCCTCGGCCTGCAGCACCGGCTTCGACAGTTCGAGATACCAGTCGCAGAACTGGCCCCAGACGAAGCGATAGGCTGAATCCGCCGCCTCGTTGAACTTGAAGCTCTCGATGCCGGCGGCGACCATCTCGGCCGTGCGGGCCGCCTCGGACAGGATCCAGCGGTTGAGCGGCAGCTTGACCGCGGCCGGGTCGAAGCCTTCGGCGCGCAGGCAGCCATTGATCTCGGCGAAGCGGGCCGCGTTCCAGATCTTGGTCGCGAAGTTGCGGTAGCCCTCGACGCGCGAGGTTGCGAGCTTGATGTCGCGGCCCTGCGCCGCCATCGCCGCGAAGGTGAAGCGCAGCGCATCCGCGCCATAGGTGTCGATGAGCACGAGCGGGTCGATGACGTTGCCTTTCGACTTCGACATCTTCGCGCCCTTCTCGTCGCGAACCATCGCGTGGAGATAGACGTCGCGGAACGGCACCTCGTCCATGAAATTGAGGCCCATCATCATCATCCGGGCGACCCAGAAGAAGATGATGTCGAAGCCGGTGACCAAGGTCGCCGTCGGATAGTAGCGCTTGAGCTCGGCCGTCTCTTCCGGCCATCCCAGCGTCGAGAACGGCCACAGCGCCGACGAGAACCAGGTGTCGAGCACGTCGTCGTCGCGCCTGAGCTCGACCGGCCCGCCATAATGGCCGAGCGCCAGCGCCTGCGCTGATGCTTCCGACTCGGCAACGAAGCATTCCCCGTCCGGCCCGTACCAGGCCGGGATCTGGTGGCCCCACCAGAGCTGGCGCGAGACGCACCAGGGCTCGATGTTCTCGAGCCAGTCATTATAGGTCTTGGTCCAGCTTTCCGGCGTGATCTTCGTCTTGCCGTCCTTGACCGCCGCGAGCGCGCGCTGCGCCAGCGGCTGGACGTCGACATACCACTGGTCGGTCAGCCATGGCTCGATCACCACGTCCGAACGGTCGCCATGCGGCACGGTGTGGGTGTTCGGCTCGACCTTGCGCAGCAGGCCGCGCGCCTCCATCAGCCCGACCACGGCCCTGCGCGCGGCAAAGCGGTCGAGACCGTCGAGCGCCAGTGTCTCGCGCTCGGGCGCCGCGCCTTCCAGGAAGTCGGCATTGTCCTGAATCAGGATGCGAGCTTCACCGTCCAGGATATTGACGACCCTGAGGGAATTGCGCTTACCGACATCGAAGTCGTTGAAGTCGTGCGCCGGGGTGATCTTGACCGCGCCGGTGCCCTTCTCCGGATCGGCATAGTCGTCGCCGAAGATCGGAATGACGCGGCCGACCAACGGCAGAACCGCGTTCTTGCCGATCAGCCCCTTGAGCTTGTCATTCTCGGGATGGACCGCGACGCCGGTATCGCCCAGCATCGTCTCCGGCCGGGTCGTCGCGACGGTGATGTAGGTCGCAGGATTCTCCGCATCGTAGGCAGCGCCTTCGATCGGATAGTCGAAATAATAGAGATGGCCGTTCGGGTCCTTGGCCAGCGCCTTCTCCAGCTTGCCGGCGTCGAACGCCTCCTCGCCGCCACCATGCCATTTGAACGAACCGGTCTTCTCGAGCTGCAGCACCTCGATGTCCGAGATCGCCGTCTGGAACTTCGGATCCCAGTTCACCAGCCGCTTGGCGCGGTAGATCAGCCCCTGCTTGTGCAGGCCGACGAAGACCTTGAGGACGGCGGCCGAGAGCCCCTCGTCCATGGTGAAGCGCTCGCGCGACCAGTCGCAGGAGGCGCCGAGGCGCTTCAGCTGGTTGACGATCGTCCCGCCCGACTCGTCCTTCCACTTCCAGACCTCAGCGAGGAAGGCCTCGCGGCCCATCGTCCGGCGATCGGTCTTGTTTTCGGCGGCGAGCTTGCGCTCGACCACCATCTGCGTCGCGATGCCGGCGTGGTCGGTGCCCGGTTGCCAGAGCACGTCCTTGCCGCGCAGGCGCTCGAAGCGGCAGAGCAGGTCCTGCAGCGTGTTGTTGAGCGCATGGCCCATATGCAGCGAGCCGGTGACGTTCGGCGGCGGGATCACGATGCAATAGGGCTCGGCCCCGGGCGCGGCCCCGCGGCCGGCCTTGAAGGCGTCCGCCTCTTCCCAGGCCTTATTGATGCGCGCCTCGACGGAGGCCGGCTCGAATGTCTTGTCCATCATCGCTCTGCTCGAACGCCAAACGGCCGGGGAGCCTGCCCCGGCCGTGAAAACGAAGCCAAAAGGTCTACGGCCTTAAGAGCGCACGGACGGGCGTCCCGTCAACGATTTCGATGCATGGCGGCCTTGTCGGCGTTCAGGCGGCGCTCGATTGCAGGAACCACAAGGCCTTGTCGAGGCTCTGCGAGTAGGCCGTGAGCAGATCGGCAGTGCCGGCATCCCCCGCCTCGTCGGTCTTGTCGATCGCATCGCGAACGCTGTTCGCCGCGCCGGCATAGCGCTCGATCAGCGCGTCGAGATGGTCTTTCACGGCGACGATCTCCGTCGGATAGGGCTTCAGGCTACTGCCGGACGCGACCGTCTGGGTCGTGCCGAGCGCCGTGCCGCCCAGCTGGGCCACGCGCTCGGCGACGGTGTCGACATGCTCGTCCAGTTCCTTGCGGAAGCCGTCGAGCATCAGATGCACGCCGATGAAGCCCGGACCTTTCAGGTTCCAGTGCGCCTGCTTGGTGGCAAGCGCCAGATCGATGCCGTCCTGCAGGCGCTCGTTCAGAATGGCGATCACTTCGTTCTTGGCGTTCGACGGCATGTCGATCCGCGAGGCGGGCTTCTTCATGGGGACACTCCAGGACAGGCGCTCGTGCTTTGGCGCCGCACGACCTGTCGAACGCGGATCCCGCCCAAGCGTTCCGCGGGAACAGACCGGCCTGACGCCAGTTGGGCATAGAACCGCAGAAGGAGGCCCCAATGACCAGAAAGACCGACCAGGATCGCGCCTGGGAGCTGATCGAGGAGATCGGCCTGTGCATGCTTGTCAGCCATGACGGAAATGGCGACCAGCTGCGCGCCCGCCCGATGAGTGCCCATGCCCACCGCGACGAGGATGCGATCTATTTCCTCACCGACCTGCGTGCCCACAAGGACGACGAGATCGAGATCAACGAGAATGTCTGCCTCTGCTTCGGCGACAACGGCTCGTACAAATATGTCTCCGTCACCGGCACGGCGAACCTGCTGGATGACCGCGATCGCGTTGCCGAGCTCTGGTCCCCGGCGGCGCGCGCCTTCTGGGAGAGCAAGGACGATCCCAACATCCGCGTCCTCAAGGTGCGGCCCGCTTTGGCGGAGTTCTGGGACAGTCCCGGCAAGATCGTGACTTCGGTCAAGATGGCGGCCGCAGCGATCACCGGCTCGCGGCCCGATCTCGGCAGCAACCGCAAAGTTCTGCTCTGAGGGGGCGACGATGAGACTTTTCGTTCACCTGGTCGGCGCCTGGGTGGCGTCGGAAGCGGCGTCTGGCCGCTATCCCCGTCCCCTGTCCCTTGGCATGCAGCTTCTGGTCTCGCGGCTCGGCCCTCAGACCGCGCTGATGGCGCTCGCCGGTTATGCGATCCAGAGCCTCAACGAAGGCGGCGCGTTCGGGCCGCGCCGGACACCCGCCCGGAAACGGCGTCGCTAAAGCATTTTCGAGCGAAGTGGGCACCGGTTCGCGTGAAGAAAATGCGATAAAACAAAGATCTAGAGAATTGCCGCGCTTCGGAGAAACGCGGCAATTCTCTAAAAGCCTCAGCGTCGCCCGCCGCGGGCGACGCGCTCGATCTCCGCCCGCACCAGCCGCTCGACCATGGCCGGCAGGTTGTCGTCGAGCCAGGTCTTGAGCATCGGCTTGAGCATCTCCTTGACCAGATCCTCCAGCGTGCGCGCATTGTTGCTGAGCACGGTGTTGGCGAGCGCGCCGAAGGCGTTCTGCACGGCTGCGCCGGTCTGGTCGGAAATCAGCGCCGCCATGTCCATCGGCGGCACCGATTGTGGCTGGATCGGCGGCGCCGGCTGCTGCTGGATCGGCGGCGGCACGAAGGCCTGGGGCTGGGGTGACTCCGGTTCGGGCTCGGGCAGCGCCACGGCCTGCGGCTCGACGAAATCGATATCGTCCGCAGCTACCGCGATCGGCTCTTCAACGATGCGCTCGGCCTCGGCACCGAGGTCCAGCACGTCGTCCTCGATCGGCTCCGGCTCTGGTTCGGGTTCCGGCTCGGGCTGCGGCGCCAGTGCGACCGGCTCCGGGGCGGCTTCCTCCGGCGGCGCGGCAGGCTTCTCGTCATCGGCGATGATCCGCCGGATGGAGGCGAGAATCTCCTCCATCGAAGGTTCATTGGCCTTGGGCTGCGCGCTCATGCTGATTCCGGTCACTCGACTCAGAGGACGCCTAAGGAATCAGTGCGCCCCGCTGCATGAGTATTTCATCGGAAAACCGGCAGGCAAGGCGCCCGGGGGCCGGCCCACAGGAGAAATCCGGAGTGTTGCGCCGATGCGTCGACGCGCCGGCTTCAAAGCATGTTCGGGCGAAACGAATCCCCGGGTCACGCTGAGGCTACGACGTGGCAAAGCGCGAGAGCATGTCCGCGTTTCGAAAACACGCGGACATGCCCGAGAGCGCCGGCTCAGCGCCCGTCCGGCGTCTGCGTGCCCCAGAGCAGGCCCTTGACCTGATCATAGTGCTTGCGCGCATCGTAGTGCTCGGCCTTGAGCTTCAGCGTTTCGGACGAGAGCTTGCCGATCGCGGAGAGGACGGCATAGGACGCCACGACGCGGTCGCGCTGTGCCGTGACCAGCGTCGAGCGGGCGCTGACCAGCTCCTGCTGGGCGTTCAGCACGTCGAGCGTGGTGCGCTGGCCGACCTTGGCCTCTTCGCGCACACCGGCGAGCGCGGTCTCGGCCGCCTGCACCTGTGCCTGTGCGGCGACGATCTGCGCCTTGGCCGCATCATGCGCGCCCCAGGCGGACACGACCGCGGCCCGGACGGTGTCGCGCGAGGTGTCGACCTCGATCCGGCGCTGCCCGGCCGTCTCTTTGGCCTGGCGGGTGCGCGAATAGACCTGCCCGCCCTCATAGATCGGGATGGTCAGCGTCGCCACCGCGCTGGCCGAAGTGCGGTTGTCGCCGAAGAACTGGTTGTCGTAGCGCTGCGTCACCAGGCCGCGCACGCCGACGGTGGGACCGAGATCCGCCTCAGTGACCTTGACCTGCAGCTCCGCCGCATCGACGCCGTGCAGCGCCGCGATGATCGCCGGATGCCCCTGCAAGGCGCCGTTCAGCGCGGCCGGCAGCGACTTGGGCAGCAGGTTCTCGACCGGACGGCCGGGAGCGAGCTGCTTGGGCTCGGTACCGACATTCTGGCGGAAGCGCGCGATCGAGGTCTTGAGATTGGATTCGGCCAGGATCGCCTGCGACTGCGCCGAGGACAGGCGTGCCTCGGCCTGGGCCACGTCGGTGCGCGTCACCTCGCCGACCTGGAAACGATCTTTGGTCTGGCGCAGCTGCTCCTCCAGAACCTCGACGTTGTTCCGGTTGAGGTTGAGGATCGCCGTGTCGCGCAGCACGTTCATATAGGACGTCGCCGCGTCGAGCAGGACGTTCTGCTCGGTGTTGCGCAGCGTCGCGCGCGCCGCCAGCACCTGCGATTCGGCCTGGCTGACGGAGCTGCGGGTCTTGCCGCTGTCGAAGATGTTCTGGTCGACCTGCAGCCCGCCGCCACGCGGGTTGAGGCGGGAGACGGAGTTGCTGTGCGCAGCGCCGCTCTTCTGTGCGTTGAACGGAATGTCGCTCTCGGTGATGCTGGCGCCGATATCGGCCGACGCGGTGATGCGCGGCCGGTAACCGGAGAGCGCCTGCGGCACGTTCTCGTTGGTGGCGCGCACCAGGGCGCGCTGTGCGTTCAGCGTCGGATTGGCCGAATAGGCACGCCCCAGCGCCGCTTCCATCGTCTGCGCCAGCACCGGCGAGCCCGTCACGGCTCCCAGCATGCCGGCGAGCAGCAGGCGGCTCGCGGTCTTCTTCAACGTCGGTCGCGTTACAATCACTGGACGCCTCTTGTGCGGACTCTAGTCACGCCCAGGCATCGCCCTAGCCTCGGCACTCGATTCAAAATCATAAGCTTCGCAGCCCGCCTCGCCAATGTCGCGAGACGAACCGGTCGCTTTTCAATTCTGCACTGCCGCAAAAATGCGACACTCTCGCCGGCGATTAGTACCGACGGCCTACCTCTCCTGGGGAAAACCGGCCCGAAGGACGGCTCTTTCCTCACAGTGCGAACACCTCCGCCTTGCGGAATTCACGCAGAATCGGCGCCGCCGCATCGAAGACCGGCCTGCCGGAGAGCGATTCGCCCACCTTGCGGTGGAGCATGACGCGCGCCGCGCGCCCCACTCCTTCGACGACGATCAGTCGTCCGCCCTGGCGGACATGGCGAAAGAGCGCCTCGGGCTGCGTCTCGCAGGCGCCGCTGACCAGCACGGCGTCGAACTGCCTGTGCTCCGGCAGCTTCGCGAGCAATTCGGCGGCCGCAACGCCCGGCTGGGCGAAGGCGGCGCGCGCCAGCGCCAGAGCAGCCTCGTCCGGCTCGAGCAGCGTCGTCGTGGCGCCCATCGCCGCCATCAGCGCCGCGCCATAGCCCGAGCCACCGCCGTATTCGAGGGCTTCCTCGCCCGGCTGCAGGTCGAGCACCTGGATCATCCGCGCCGTCACCATCGGCGCCGGCAGGGCCCGGCTCGTGCCCGGCAGCGGCTCCTGGCGGTCGAGATAGGCCAGATGCGAGAGCTCGCCCGGCAGGAATGCCTCGCGCGGCACCGTGTCGGCCGCGGCGAGCACGGCGCGATCGGTCACGTCATAGGTGCGCAACTGGCAATCGACCATCATGCGCCGCAGTTCGGCGAAGCTGCTCATGCTCAAATCTCCGGAGGAAGGCGCCCGAACGGACACCTCGACCCTGCCCGCGGGTTTTGGGCGAGGCGGCGGCAAAAGGCAAGCCGTCGCGGCGGTGCGCCGAACCCGCGTCTTTCGGAAAGGAGCTTCGACTCAGCTCGGCCGCCGGCGCGCCTTCAGCACCTCGTCGGCCTCCAGCAGGGTCTCGAAGGCGTAGACGAACTTGTCGTCGATCGTATCGCCGTACCAGATCTCTGGCACGATGGTGCGGAAGCGGGTCTCGAGCAGGTCGGCCAGGGCCTCGTTGTCCTTCATCCACTCCAGCATGTCGGCATAGAGGTTGAAATTGCTCGGCGCCGGGAAGCGGGCGAGGAGATCCTCGAAGCCCTGCTTGACCAGCACGGGATCGCAGAGCGTGTCCTCGATCTCATGCTCGCCGACCTCGGTATTGGCCGCCTGGATCAGGGCGTAGAAGCTATAGCCGAAGCACTCCTTGGTCAGCTCGGCGGCGCGGCGGGCGAAGACCTCGAGGTCATGCTCGTCGCGGCCGAGCCAGCGCGGCATGATCATCCGGGCGAAGTTGCGGCAGAGGTCGATATTGTGGCGGTCGAGCGCCCAGGCCGCCTCGAATCGGCGCTGGTACTCGCTGAAAGAGCCGGTCTCGGCCCCGCGCCGGAAATCGCTGGCGCGCCAGGCGAAGTCCGCAGGATCGGGCTGGCTGTCGAGCACCGCATCCGCCTGCCGCAGGAATTTACGGAACTGATCGGCCTGGTCCAGGTTGACGTCGGCGGCGCAGGCCGTGCCGCGCCAGGCATAGGCCGTGACCCGCAGCGCATCGGCATAGGTCGCCGCCGAGAAGGGCGAGGGATCCTCGCGGAAATAGCTGGCGAAGCCGTCGAGCAGCGCCTCGTGCCGCGGCCCGGCATCGTCGCTGTCGGGAATCGCCGTGAATTCCTCGAGGAACCAGTCCTTCACCAGGAGGTAGCGCGGCTTGCCGTTCTCGGCGAGGTCGCCCTGCGCCCGCGCCGCCTCGAAAGCCGCACGATAGGCGGCGAAATCGCGCTCCTGCCAGGCCCGGCGCATCGCGTCGCGCTCGCCATAGAGGCGCGGGATCTCGTCATGCAGGAAGAGCGAGCCGATCCCGTATTCTTGCAGCAGGATCTCGTATTGGGTGAGCTCCTCGGCCGGCTCCGGCGCGGCCCGTCCGCCCAGCACCTTGTCGCGCATGCTGCGGACCAGGTCTTTCCAGCCCATCTCGTCTTCCCCGCCCCTGCTCGTGCCGGCGCGGCATTTGGCCGCCCGGCGCCCCGTCCCGGCGCCTTGGGGCTGTCAGCGCTGCTTTCGTATCCCATTTCTCGATCGTCTCCGCAGCTGTGGAGAACGACGAACGATCGCGCCGGCCGCGCGTTTCCGTCGAGTAGCGACAAGCCCGAGGTGACATGAGCTTTCCATCCGCGAGACAGGAGCTAAGGATCGCCTTCAAGCGGATCGAGGCCGAGCTCCCTCCCCGCCTCGCCAAGGCGATGCGCTGGCTCCGCCATCGCGATTCCCGCCTGATCAGGATTCCGGCCGGGCTCGCGCTGATGATCGGCGGCGTGTTCTCGCTCCTGCCGATTCTCGGCGCCTGGATGCTGCCGCTCGGCCTGATGCTGCTCGCCGCCGACGTGCCGCCGCTGCAGCGGCCGATGGCGCGCTTCGCCCATTGGGGCCTTGGGTTGCTGGAGCGCTTCAGGCGGCGTCGTTCTGGCTGAATTGGTGGTCGCCCTTGGGAAATCCGCGATAAGGCGAGAGCGAGCGATACAAGCTGACCAACAGCTGACACGCTAAAGGCTCGCCGGCGCAGACTGGCAGGGGGACCTCGCCAGTTCCCCTTGCGACATTCGTTGGAGCTGATATTTCACTTCAAACAAGAATTAATGGAAAAATCAATGCATTGGAAGCGAATGGGCCGAATCTGCAAGCCGGCGAACCTTGGCGAATGGGCTGTATCGCATGCTTCCTATCCGGTCCCGCTCGTACTGGGGAACGATATTGTTCGGATCTTTTTCAGCGTGCGGGACAAAGACAACCGCGCTCACGCAGCTAGCATCGATTTTTGTATAGAAGAAGATTCGATCAGCCAAGCCTCAGATGTTCGTGGACCTCTTTTCGCTCCTGGTCCGCGCGGTGCCTTCGACTGCGACGGGGTTACGCTCGGTTGTACAGTACCACATGACGGTAAGCTTCTCGCTTACTATCTCGGTTGGACGATCACACGAACGGTTCCATTCACCAATTTCATCGGCGTTGCTATAGGGGATGCCGAAGGTACCCGCTTCGAACGCGTTCGAAGATCCCCGATAATCGGTCGCTCCGAGCAAGACCCGTTCTCGGTCGGCTATCCGTTCGTGATGAAGGATGGAGACCGTTGGCGGATGTGGTACGGCACCCATCTTGAGTGGGGAGGGAATAGCCTTGAGATGACCCACGTCATCCGTGAGGCCTCCTCAGGCGACGGTATCAACTGGTCGCCGTCAGACGCCGTTTGCATTCCCGTTTTAGGCGGCGAGGAATTTGCCGTATCTCGGCCTTGGGTGCTCAAACAGCCTGATGGCTATCGCATGTTCTATGCTCGACGTTTTCCGAAGTACCGGCTCGGAAGCGCGTTCTCACATGACGGTCGAAACTGGACCCGAGACGACTCCGACTTTCCCTTTCTCGGCGAAGAGGAGGAGTGGGAAGCAGGAGAACAAACATATCCCAGCTTTTTCCGCGTCAAAGGCGAGACGTACATGCTCTATAACGGGGTGGGATACGGCCGCAGCGGGTTCGGCCTGGCTAAGCTCCAGCGTTGATTTCCCGAGGTTCAACCGACTTCGATATTGATCGCCACAAAGAAAAAGGCCCGGTCCCTCGTCGAGCGCGACCGAGCAAATCTAGAGAGAAACGCCCAAGGACGGCCGCCAGTTGCGCCGGCCAAGCGATCGCCGGGAGGAACCGGTGAGTCGATCAGAGCGGCTTGGGTGCCCACTCCACCATTATCTTGTCCGGAAGCCCCTCGCTCCAGCTGATGCCGCGGGACGTGCCGCGGAGCTCGGTGGCCATATCCATGATCTTCTGGCGGCCCTCGGCGGCGGCGCGGCGGGCCTTCTGGAAACTGGCCACCCGGCCTTCTCCTATGGTTAGCATTGAGACGGCCAACAAAAGGACCTCCAGCTTGCGGAAGCGCGGCGGCGTGTTAAGCCGGGGCGCGCAAAAGGGCCTCCGACGAATGGCTGAAGCATCTTGCTACCTCTGCGGGTGGGCCAAGTTGACCGCTCTCCCGCTTCTGCCGCAGTCAATGCTGAGCGACGGCCGCGTGGTGGATACCCCACTTGCCAAGCTGAGTTGCGAGCGGTGCGGCGCGGTCATGCATGTGACGCCTCCCGATCCAACAGAAGTCCAGTCCTGGTACGCGACCGACTACTCCTTGCCCGCGGCTGCCCCTGGGGCTGACCGCGACCGCGCAAGGCGTTACCGGAGGCTCATCGAGCCGCTACTTGCGATTGGCGCTCGTGATGTCCTCGAAATAGGAGCAGGCTCCGGGGCCTTGATGCTGGAGATGTCCGAAGCCCTGCCGGGCGCGGAATTGCTCGGAGTTGAACCCGCTTCAGCAGGAGATATTGCTCTTTCCGACAGGGTGCGCCTTCGCCGGGGCGACATCTCCGCCGTGCCTGATATCCAGGCCTTCGATGTCGCGATCACGGTCAACGTGATCGAGCACACGACCGATCCGGTCTCGTTCTTGCTGGAAATATCGCAGCGCCTTCGTCCGGGTGGTGAAATCATCGTCATCTGCCCCGACGGCGACACTCCCAATGTCGAACTGCTCTTCACCGATCACATCCATTCGCTCAGTAGCGCGGCGATGCAGCAAATCGCCCACGCCGCCGGCCTGTCGATCACCGGCTCCGGCCCGGCGGGGGCAAACATTGGCGACTTCCGTTACTACGTCCTGAGATCAGGCAGGCAGGCACCGCCACACCTTGCATCAGATCTAGCGGTTCCTCGGTCGGAATATTTGCGCAGATGGCAGTTGCTAGACGAAGCTCTGGCCGTCCGTGCCCCGAAAGGGGAACTCCTCGCATTCGGGGCCGGACAAATGGCGGCGCTGCTTCGAGCCTATGCCCCGGCGACGTGGTCGCGCGTATCGGCTATGACGCTTGACGCGCCCGCTGAAGCTTGGTCTCTCGACAAACCAATTCTGGCGTATCCCGACATCCCCAATAGCGCGAACGTCCTGGTTGCGGCTGCTCCTGCGTCCCAACAGAAAATCGCTACCCGCTTGAAGGCAGACGGTCACCTCCCGATTTGCTTTGACGATATGATCCCGAGGTAGAGGCCAATATGACCGATCAGCAGGCATTGCCACGTTACGGTGTCATTCATCAAACCACCTCGGCAGATGAAGTCGAGCGCGTTGCAGAGGCCATTCGTACCTTTGGCTATGCAGTTCTGGATTCAGGCCTCTCCCCGGCGGAGATCAACAGCATTCGCGCTCGCTTCGATGCGGCGCGGGAGAAATCCGCCGCCGAATATGGCGAGGAGCGGCTGAAGGCCATCGGCGAACACAACACCATCCGATGCCCCCTAGCCATCGACCCCATCTTCCTCGACCTAGCCATGAACAAGCGGGTTTTGGCGCTGGCCAAGAACCTGATGCGGACAGGTGTCATGCTCAACCAGCAGAACGGCATCATCAACCCTGGCAGCGGTGGAAGCTACAGCCAATCCCTCTACCATCGGGATTTGCCCTACCAGCATTTCGTCTCGTCGCGCCCTCTGGCGCTCAACGCCCTTTACTGCGTGGACGATTTTACGTCCGAAAACGGGTCTACGCTGGTGGTGCCGGCGACGCACAAGGAAGAGGCCTTCCCCTCTGATGATCTCATCCGGGCTCACGAAAAGACCGTGACCGCTCCGGCCGGCTCCTTCATCGTTCTGGACTGCATGGTGTACCACCGCGGCGGTGAAAACCGCAGCGGGCGCGATCGGCGCGCAGTCAACCATGTCTACACGATCGGTCTGATGCGGCAGCAGCTCGATTTGCCGGCGTATCTCGGGGACGGCTTCACCGACGACCCGGAGACAAGAGCGCTGCTGGGTTTCAATTTCGGGGCGCCCCGCAGCCCTGCGGAGTATTACGAGCAAAGAGAAGGCCGGGCTCGCAATTGAGCATCGCTGCGCCCTGGAGGGCCGGCACTCCGTCCAGAAATCATTGATTTCGGCGACATCGTAGCCACAGGCGGCGCTAATCGCATCCACTAGAGAACAGGATGCGCCGATGGAGTTCGTTTCTGATTGCGATCCGCTTTTTTGAGTGCCCCGCGTGCGGGCGTAGGCAGCGTCGACGTCCCTGTGGGATCAGCAAGGTCGGACAATGGGCGATAAGCGTGGGCCGCCTTCTATCGAAGAGTGCTCACTAGCCAAAAGCCAGTCGACTGCCGCTTGAACCGTGGAGACCCTCAGATTGGTCCCTCTCGCTGCCGGAGCCCTGGTTGCCAAGGATGGCACTGGAGCCGCAAGCCGCGATCGATGCGGCCAGCGTCTCACGCAAGGGCCCCCTGCATTTTTTGATCAACGAGTGAGACAAGCCCTTCTCAGTGAAGAGCCTCGGCCAGCACATGCGCAAATGGTGCGATTCGATCGGGCCGAACCGCTGCTCCAGCCACGGCATCCGCAAGGCCGGCGCAACGATCGCTACGGACAATGGCGCATCCGAGCATGAGCTCATGGCGACCTTCGGTTGGGAATCACCAAAGCAGGCCGCGATCTACACGAAGACGGCCAATCGGCGCCGTCTGGCGGGCTCCGGAGCGGCCAAAATCACGCTCTCGAAGGTCGAAAAGGCGAACAAAATTGCCCCGCCGCTTGAGAGGGTGGAAACTCAGCGGGACAATGAGGCCGAAAACCGTAAGGAAATCAGCGCATGAAAAAAGGGAATTTGGAGGCCTCGCCCGGAATCGAACCGGGGTGCAAGGATTTGCAGTCCTCTGCGTAACCACTCCGCCACGAGGCCATCCGAGAGCGTCGCCTGAAGCTCGCTCCACGGCTGGGCCTATAACCACATGCCGCGGCGCACCGCAACCGAAACTCTCGCGCCAATGTGAATTGACGATAGGGCAGATCGCCTGCCCACGATTTTCTAGGGCCCGATGCCAGCAAAGGGGTTGCGTGTTCCGGGCAGCGTCGGTATACGCCGCCCACCGATCCCGGATAGCTCAGCGGTAGAGCAATCGACTGTTAATCGATTGGTCGCAGGTTCGAATCCTGCTCCGGGAGCCAGCATTTTCGAGGGCTTGAGCGATGACCGCTTGGGCCCTTTCTGCTTTCCGGGGACGGAATGGTGCAACGGCAGACGCAGAAGGCGGCGATGCGGTTCTTCGGGGACGAACGTTCCATGCGCCGCTGGGCTGCGCTGATCGGCTGGGGCGCCGTCGCCCTCGTCGTGTTCGCGACGCTGTCGCCGATCGGCGCCCGCCCGCATCTTGCGCATATGGGGCCGCAGCTCGAACGCTTCATCGCCTATCTGGTCGCCGCAGCTGCACTCGCCACCGCCTACCCGGCGCGCAAGGGCGCGATTCTCCTGTGCATCGTCGCCGGCGCCGCCGGCCTCGAGATCGCCCAGCATTTCGAGGCGAGCCGGCATGCCCGCGCGCTGGATGCGCTGGTCAAGATCATGGGCGGCGTCAGCGGACTTGCCGTCGTGAGCCTGTGCGAGCGGCTCTGGTCGAAGCGCGCCGCCCTCGCGATCGCCCGCCGGCCGAACTGATTCCCCAGCGCCTCATCGCGCCGCAGCATGCTCGCGAACAGCGCGCACCCTGTACCAGCGATTCGCCCGGAGGGGCGGCGCCGGTGCGCCCCAGCTGGGGCCGCCCTCCGGCTGACAGTCCTTGTCAGCAATCATCATCGCGGCCTGTGCGGTGCCATGATCGCGCCACCATCGCCCCTAGCGTGACGCCTCCCTGAACGGCGCAGCCGCGATCGACCGTGGCGCGCCCGTCCCTGGAGACCCGATCCGATGCTCGCCCGTTCCGTGCTCGTGACCCCGCTGCTGCTGGCGCTCGCCGGCCCCGCTCTTGCCCAGACCGCAACGACGACGGCCACCACCGAGCCGATTGCCGCACCGGGCAAGACTCCCGACGCCTGCCGGCTGCTGCCGCAGGCCGATCTGGAGGCGCTTTTCCCCGGCCGCCCGATCACAGCCAAGGGCCCGACGCTGAGCCCGATCAGCCGCGGGCCGCAATATGCCGAGAGCTGCATGTATTCGGTGAAGCTGCCGAGCCCGACCTCGAAGCTCGACCATGCCCGCTTTGCCTCGGTCACGGTGATCCGCTGGGACGGCATCGCCAAGGGCCGCGAGACCCCGGCGCAGGCCTTCGCCTCGATCAAGACGACGCGCGAGAAGGTCGCGAGCGATCCCAAACTCACGCTCAAGCTCGAAGCGCTTTCCGGCGTCGGCGACGAGGCCTTCCAGGAGACGACAAGCTCCAGCGTGGTGGTCCGCGCCCGCAAGGACGATCTGATCTACGCCATCTCGCTCGACCTCTATTCCGAGCAGACCGCGCCAAATGCGCTCGCTTTGGCCAAACAGGCGGCGGCGCGCTGGCAGGGCGGCACCGGAATGGTCGACGCGTCGACCCAGGTTGCCGCCAATAGCGCGGTGACGGTGCCGGCGGACACCCGCCCCTCCTCCGTCGCCCCGGTCGATCAGTGGCCGGACGCCTGCGCCCTGCTGACGCCGGCCGATGTCAAGGCCGCCTTCCCCGGCATGACCGTCAGCGAGCCGCGCAAGCTGATGGGCAAGATCACCCATGAGAGCCGCGAGAACCGGCAGGAGGCGCTGCCGAACCCGATCGGCTGCCAGTTCGACGCCAAGCGCACCCTCGAGAAGGACGGCAAGCGCACGATCGAGCTCAACCAGATCCAGGTCAGCGTCCGCAACGTCGCCGCCACCGAGGATCTGTCGAAGCGCTGGTTCCAGAGCGCGATCAAGGTCTCCGAGGCGAAGACGCCTGTCGAAGGCCTCGGCGACGAGGCGGCGCTCGACATCATGAACCGCATCCACATCCGCAAGGGGCTGACGACGGTCGATGTCCGCGTCTCCGGCGGCGAGCGCGACCAGGCGCTGCACGCGGAGGCGAAGGCGCGCGTCGGCGAGCTCGCGAAGATTGTGGCGGCGCGGCTGAAGTAGCGCGATAGCGGCGCGATTGCCGCATGCAGCCGCCGCGAGTTCCGGCGCGGCGGCGGTGCTGCTAGGGAGGGGCCGATCAGCGAAAGGCCAACCTTATGACCACCCGCTTTACCGAGACCCTCCGCCAGGAAAGCCAGCCGGCCTGGGCGCAATCCGTCGGCCACCGCTTTGTGCGCGAGCTGCTGGACGGCACGGTGTCCGACGCGGTCATGGTTCGTTACCTCGTCCAGGACCATCGCTTCATCGACAGCTTCCTGACCTTGCTCGGCGCGGCGCTCGCCAGCGCCGACAGCTTCGAGGCCCGCATCCGCTTCGGCCGCTTCATCGGCATGGTCAGCGGCGAGGAGAACACCTATTTCCTGCGCGCCTTCGACGCGCTCGGTGTCGGCGAGCAGGAGCGCAGCACGCCTCCCGACAGCAAGGCCACCGCCGGCTTCAAGGAGCTGATGCGCGAGGCCGCCGCGACGCGCTCCTATGCCGCTGCCCTCTCCGTGCTGGTCGTGGCCGAATGGCTCTATCTCGACTGGGCCCAGCAGGCGTCGCCGCCGCTGCCGGCGAACTTCATCCATGCCGAATGGATCACCCTGCACGACAACCCCGACTTCCGCGATTTCGTCGGCTTCCTGCGCGCCGAGCTCGACCGCGTCGGCCCCGGCGAGGCAGAAACGAGCCGCGATTTCTTCCTGCGCGCCGTGGCGCTGGAGAAGGCGTTCTTCGATTCAGCCTATGATGGCGAGGGCTGATCGACGCCACCTGGCCTGAGACAGGCGTGACAGCCGCAAGCCGCTCTGTCACAAGGGCGGTCGAGAGACGGGGGCGTTCGCCGCAAGGCGAGCTGAGAAGCACCCTTCGAACCTGAACCAGATCATGCTGGCGGAGGGAGTCGCTCGGGGCAGCCTCGCCAGCGTTTCCCCGTGCTCGCCTTCCACCGGAAAGGCGAGCCTTGACGACGCAGGACGCGACAGAGCGGGACCCACCTCCCGGCGCAAAGCCGGTGATGGTCGTGCTCGCTCCGGCCCTGCGCACCATTCTCGTCCTGCTCCTGGCCTGGCAAGGCGCGATCTGGCTGTTCCAGCCGCCGCGCTACATCCTGCCCTCGCCGCTCGACGTCGCCCTGGCCTTCCAGCGCCAGCCCGGCTTCCTCTTCAGCCATAGCCTCACCACCATCGCCGAGATGGCGCTCGGCTTCGTGCTCGGCTCAGCGTTCGGCGCGTTGACGGCGCTCGCCATCGTGGCGCTGCCGCGGTTCGGGCGCCTGCTCTGGCCGGTGCTGCTCGTCCTCCAGTCCTTCCCGGTCTTCGTCATCGCGCCGCTATTGGTCGTCTGGTTCGGCTTCGGCATGGGCTCGAAGGTGATCATGGCGACGATCATCATCTTCTTCCCCATCGCCTCCGCCTTCACCGACGGCCTGCGCCGGACCGATCCCGAACTGATCGACGCCACCGCGCTGACCACGGCGACGCATTGGCAGACGCTGCGTTATGTCCGCCTGCCGCTCGCCATGCCCGCTCTCCTCACCGGCCTGCGGGTCGCGGCCCCGCTGGCGCCGCTCGGCGCGGTGATCGGCGAATGGGTCGGTGCCTCCGCTGGCCTCGGCTTCGTCATGGTCCAGGCCAATGCCCGCATGCAGACCGACACGGTCTTCGCCGCGATGACCGTGCTCGCCGTGCTCAGCCTCGTCCTGCGCCATCTCGTCGATGCGCTCGGCCCGCGCCTGCTTCCCTGGGCAAGCGAGCCGTGACGCCGCCCCGCCTCAAGCCGATCACGCAGAAGGATTTCGCCTGATGACCCTCCGCGCCCTCTCTAGACGCGCCCTCCTCGCCACCGGCCTCGTCCTGGCCGCCGGCCTCGCCAGCCCGGCCCGCGCTGCCGACAAGCTGACCGTGATGCTCGAATGGTTCGTCAATCCGGATCACGCGCCGCTGGTCGTCGCGCAGCAGCTCGGCCTGTTCAAGGAAGCCGGGCTCGAGGTCGCCATGGTGCCGCCCTCCGACCCCTCCGCCGTGCCCCGTCTCGTTGCCGCCGGGCAGGCTGATATCGGCATCCACTACCAGCCCAATCTCTATCTCGACCACGCCGCCGGCATTCCGATCGTCCGCGTCGGCACGCTGGTCGAGACCCCGCTCAACAGCGTCATCGTCAAGGCCGACGGGCCGATCAAGAGCCTCGCCGACCTCAAGGGCAAGACGATCGGCTATGCCGTCTCGGGCACGGAAACCACCCTGCTCGGCCAGATGCTGGCCAAGGCCGGCTTGAAGCTCGACGACGTCAAGCTGGTCAACGTCAATTTCGCGCTCTCGGCAGCCCTGATCGGCGGCAAGGTCGACGCCACCATCGGCGGCTACCGCAATTTCGAGCTGACGCAGCTCAAGCTCGAAGGCCATCCCGGCACGGCCTTCTATCCCGAGGAGCACGGCGTTCCCGCCTATGACGAGCTGATCCTGATCACCCGCCGCGACGCCCTCGCCGACAGCCGCCTGCCCCGCTTCCTCGATGCGATCGAGAAGGCGGCGCTCTACCTCACGAACCACCCGCAGGAGGCCTGGAAGCTCTTCATCGCCGCCCATCCCGATCTCGACGACGCCCTCAACCGCCAGGCCTGGACCGACACGCTGCCGCGCTTCGCCAAGCGCCCGCGCGCCCTCGACCAGGGCCGCTATGAGCGCTTCGGTGCCTTCCTCGTCGAGCGTGGGCTGATCCAGAAGGCCCCGGCACTCACTGAGATCGCAGGCGAGGTGAAATAACGGCGGCAGCACCTCATCCCGCGTCCACATCAGAGCGGCTCTGTGCCGATGGCTCTGGGTTTGGCGTCGATTGCGATGCTATGAGCCGACTTTGCAGCTATCCAGCGGGCCCTCGCCCGCCCTCCGGGCTGCCTCCGGTGAAATCAGCCGCATGAACGCCAGCCAGCCGATCGCCCAGACCCGCCGCGCCGACCTGCCGGTGCTGTTCGTGCTCAGCGCGACACATCTGCTCAACGACATGATCCAGTCGCTGATCCCGGCGATCTACCCGATCATCAAGACGGCCTATGCGCTCGATTTCGGCCAGATCGGCCTGATTACGCTCACTTTCCAGATCACCGCCTCGCTGCTGCAGCCGGTCGTCGGCCATTACACCGACAAGAATCCGATGCCCTATTCGATGGTCGTCGGCATGGGCTGCACCCTGACCGGATTGATCGGTCTCGCCTATGCCGGCAGCTATGCGCTGCTGCTGATTTCGGCGGCCTGCGTCGGCTTGGGCTCCTCGATCTTCCATCCCGAGGCGACCCGGATGGCCCGCAACGCCTCGGGCGGCCAGCAGGGGCTGGCGCAGGGCATCTTCCAGGTCGGCGGCCAGAGCGGCGGCGCGCTCGGTCCCTTGCTCGCCGCCTTCATCATCGTCCCGCGCGGCCAGACCAGCGTCGCCTGGTTCTCGGCCGCAGCCTTGCTCGCCATGGTCCTGATGGTCTGGACGGCGCGCCGCTATGCCGAGCTAAGCAAGGCGGCCGCTGCCGCGGCTGCGGCAAAGCCCGTGAAGGTCGCGGTGGCCGCACCCGCCGCCCCCACGCATACCAAGGGCCAGATCGCCTTCGCGATCACCATCCTGGTGATCCTGCTGTTCTCGAAGAACGCCTATTCGTCGAGCTTCAGCTCCTATTACACCTTCTACCTGATCGGGAAGTTCGGCGTCTCCGTGCAGGGCTCGCAGCTGATGCTGTTTCTCTTCCTCGCGGCTGCCGCTGTCGGCGCGCTCGCCGGCGGCATCATCGGCGACCGGATCGGCCGCAACCGCATCCTCTGGTTCTCGATCCTCGGCGCCCTGCCCTTCTCGCTGATCCTGCCCTTCGCCGACCTGTTCTGGACCGGTGTACTGACGGTGGTGATCAACCTGATCATGGCGAGTTCCTTCGCTGCGATCCTGATCTACGCGATGGAGCTGATGCCGGGCCGGATCGGCCTGATCGGCGGGCTGTTCTACGGCCTGTCCTTCGGCCTCGGCGGGCTCGCGGCGGCGATCCTCGGCGAAGTCGCCGACTGGATCGGCATCGAGGCGGTCTACCGCATCTGTGCCTTCCTGCCGGCGATCGGCCTGCTCGCCCGGTTCCTGCCCAAGGTCGAGCACCGGCGGGGATAGAATTTGCTAAGCCGTCAGCGGGATCGAGGTCGGGTCACTCGATCGGGGCAGGCCTCCTTGCGGCCAATTGCTGGCCGCAAGACCAATAATAGGACGTGATTTTCGATGATCTACGAAATGCGCGTGTATCGCTGCCTGCCTGGCCGGCTTCCGGCTTTGCTCGACCGCTTTGACAAAGCCACACTGAAGCTGTGGGAAAAGCACGGCATCCGGCAAGCCGGATTCTTCACCACGCTGATCGGGGAGTCCAATCAGGACCTGACCTATTTCCTGGCTTGGGAATCGCTCGCCGAGCGCGAGACGAAATGGACGGCGTTTGCTACCGATCCTGAGTGGACCGAGGCGCGCACCAAGAGTGAAGCGGACGGCCAGATTGTTGGCAACATCGTCAGCCAGATTTTGGCGCCGACAGCCTTCTCCGCGGTGAAGTAAGCGCCGGGCAGGCGATTGCCCATGCCAGAACAAAAGCAGCAAGGGCGATGTCGCCCTTGCTGTCAGGTGAGTTGAAGCCCCTGCGGCTACGCGGCCGTGGCAACGGTCCGGAGTTCGTCGCCGAGGCCGGTTGGGCTTGTAGTACCCCCGCACGGTGGGCAACCGCCGAGCCAGTTCAACATTCGGCCAACGGCAAGATTGGGCGGAAAGCTACCGCTGCTTTGCCGGACCAATCGGGCGAAGCTGATACCTTCTACGAAGCGGGCTGCGCCTCCGGCATCTTCCAGGTACCGTTCAGGAACACGGCGCGAGGACGGTAGAGCCGGAATGTGTAGTTCCAGCCTTGCGTGATCGGCAGGCAGTTCGCGATCTTGCCGTCGCAGCCGCCGAACTGGATGTCGATCGCGCCATCGGCGCTTGTCTTGCCGGTGATGCTGTTGACCGAATAGGCGTCGTACTCGTTCTTCTGGAAGAAGCCCTTGTCGTTGTAGACGCTGATCGACCAGAACGCGTCGACGGGGACCTCCTTGAGCTTGAGCTTGTAGACCGTCTTGCCGTCGTTCCTGGCCGGGGTGAATGAGGGATAGGACGCGTCCTTGTCAGGGTTGCCGCCCCAGCCGGCTGCCGTGCCGAGCAGGTGCATCACCGGATCGACCTTTCCCTTCGGGCCGAAAGCGTTGGTGAAGCTGCCCGATGATGCGGCGGACAGCCCTTCGAGCGCGTCACGGATCTTCTTCTGTTGCGCCAGGTCCCAGTTCGGGGCCTCGAACTTGCCGGCCGACTTCTGCTCCACCTTCAGCGCATCCTGCAGGGCGTGAACCTGCGCGAGGTCCTTAGCGTCATTGGGATCAACAAGGATACGAACCGCGATGAACACATAGCGGGTACCGACCTTGGCCCTGGTGAGCGTCGTACGGCCCGGCTTGTAGACCACCATCGGGGTGTAATGGTCTTCGCTGATGACCTGCATCGAGACAAAGCGCTTGCCGGCATCGGGAAGCGTGATGGTCACCGGGCCGGCGTCGAGGTCGAAGAGCGCCTGGGAATAGAGCGTATCCCGGTTCATCCGGACCACGGGCTGGTTGTCGATCGGCGTCGGCGTCCTGCTATGGGCGAACTTGCCGAGGGCGCCGGCGTCGGCCGTCTTGCGCATATAGAAATCGCTCTCGGCTCGCTTGAAGTTGTCGAGATTGACCGGAACGGACTGTGCGGACGCCACGCATGGCGCGAGAACCAGGAAACCCAGGCTGTAGACCGACATCATTCGCATCGAACGGTACCTCATTGGTGTCTTTGATCCACGTGCTCGTCGTTACCGCGCAGACAGCGCAGTAGCCTCCGCGGCGCACTCGGAGGCCGAGAGCGGCCGCCTCGCCTTCGCGGCCTTCACTTCCGCTTTCGCGGCTTTGAGATCGGCGAGGAAGGTCGCATCGGTCTGCAGCCGCGCGACGGTCGCCGCGCCCATGATCCGGCCGGCATCGACATCGCTCTGCCAATGCGCGTTGCAGATCACGCGGCTCTGCCCGAATTCGATGCCGCGTTTGAGCAGCGCATCCGCACGCTCGGGATTGATCTGCGCGAAGACGAGCGCCCAGCCCCAGCCCGCAGCCGTGTGGCCGGACGGATAGGAGCCGTCGCTGCGCAGGATCGCCTCCTGATCCGCCCGGCAGGTCGCTTCGTTATGAACCACGAAGGGACGGACCCGGTTGTACTTGTTCTTCACGCCATAGGTGGACAGGCCGAAATCCGAGAGCATCTTCTGCGTCATCGCATAGAGGCGCGGCGTCTGCTTGCCGTCGATCCTGACACCCATCGCGCAGGAGAAGTTGTCGGCGGCCTGCGGAAAGGCGAGGTCGGCGTCGGTATAGGCGAGCTTCGAGCGCGCGGTGTCTCGCAAAGGAATCGTCGCCTTGCGCGCTTCCTCGTCCCGGGCCAGCGCAGCAGAACCCGTCTCCGGCGGCGGGCCGAGCAGGACCAGGCTGTCCGGCAGGTCCGACCGCTTCAGATAGCCCAGCGCGATCTTGAAATGTGGGTCGGTGACCTTGGGCTGCGCTTCGGCCGCTTGCGCCAGAGCCTGCCCGCAGAGCGCGAGCAGCGCCAGCGCGGAAACACCTGCGGTCCGAAGCGCATTCGCAGTCATCGCCATTCCCATTCCTTTCGACATTGCCGAACTCATGAAGGCTCCCGTCAGAACCGGTACGTTGCTGCAACGGCGGGCCCGTGCTGGGTCACGTCGTACGAGAAGCCACCGCTGCGATAATCGACATGGAGCGCCCGGTAGCCGGCTTTCAGCGTCAGGTTTTCACTCCAGGCGTAGTTGACGCTGCCCAGGCCCTGCCAGGTCAGGCGCGAGCCGGCGCCGAAGCCGCCGCCATCTCCTGCGAGCGTCAGGCTCCAAGGACCGCCGAGCTTCACGCCGAGGCGGGCGCCGATGACGGGATCGGCCCACATCTCGGATTGACGGTGGTCGATCCGAAGATTGGCGAAGCCGGGCAGGATCTCGAGCTTGTTGTTCAGGTTCCAGAACCGGACGCCGCCGCCGACATCGAGCGCAAGCACGCTGTCCTCATAGACCCGGTAAAAGACGGAGCCCTGAATAGTGGTGGTCTGCGAGCGCAGCTTCAGCCCCGAAAAGAACGGCCCGGGCAGATTGCCGCCGGTGGTCACCTGCGAGAACTGCCCGTCGACCAGGACGCTCCAGCGGTCGATGCGCATCTCGGCAGATGCCATCAGCGCGCCGTTCAACTCCTTGAGCACGTCCCGGAAGCGCAGGTGGATATCCGCCGCTGGCAGCGGCGGCAGGGTCGCACTCTTGCCGTCGATCGCCGTCGCCCAGACATAGCTGGTCACCGAAAAGCTCGGTCCCGACGTAAGGACGGGAGCCGGCGGCGCGGGGGGCTGCCGGAGATCCGATGCCCAGGCCGGCCCGCACAAGGAAGCCACCATCGAGCCGATGGCGAGATTGCGCGCCGTTGCGCCTGACATTGCTGCTTGTCCCCTGCCTTGCCCGCCCTGACGGCACGTGCGCGAACGCTCCGGCTCAGCAGCACGCAATCGCGGCCCGAACGGCCGGCGACTATCGTTGCGAGCATTTCGTGCATGGGCAGCCCGCCCGTCTTGCCATTTCGCGCCAATCGCGACCGGCTATTCTTTATCCCCGCGGGGCGGAAATCCCCCGAGGACCAGCCTTTTGGCGCTGGTTTCACCGGGATGCGGCCGAACCTGCGTTGCATCGCCGACTGCAGCTATGTCGGAAACAGGAACGTCAACCCCACGCGGGGACCCCAGCCGCGCGGTCCGTTCTTCGGCGCGGCCGCCCAATAGCGCACTCCTGCGGAGAGACTCACCGGTTGCTCACCAAATTTCACAAGCTTCGAAATCTGGACGTTGATGGGCACCGACCATTGTTCGGCCGTCCAGTCATAGGTGCTCTCGGTATTGAGCGTGAACGTCCAGGCGTCCGATGTCCTGTAGGAGATGAAGGGCTGTAGGTAGGTCGCGCTGATGTCTGACCTGCTTCCCTTCCCCGCGACGGACCAGATGTGGTTTGCAAGTGCGCCGACCGTCCATGGCCCTTCCTGCTTCAGAACGACGGCAGTCAGACCCATCCCGAACTTGCCGCCTCCGAGCAGATCGTCGGTCGCCGTCGGAAGYAGGAAGACGGGACCTGCTCCCCAGATGATCCCGCCAGCGGTCGGCTGTTTCGGGGAAATGAAGAAGCTTTGCGTGACGTCTCCAAGACCGGACTGGTTGCCGGAGGGGCCTGCGATGTCGTGCTGCCAGATGATCGGGACGACGGTCCGGGAAATGACATTCCAGTCCTCGTTCAATGAAAACGGGATAACCGGTTGGATATCGAGCGTTTTTCGGTCGCCACGGTTGTTCGGTCCGAAGCCTCGGTCGTAGTTGAACTGGAAGGGCACGCTGATCAGCGCTGACACGGGATTGCTGAGCTTTTTCGCCAGATCGGCAGTCGCGTCCTGTGCCAGTGCGACACCGGTGCCAGTCAAGCCAATGCCTTGACCAACCAATGCGAAGGCCGAGAACACAGCCAGTTGGGAGAGTCTCGACAGCATTCAGGTCTCCTCAATATGCAATCTCAGAGGGCCATCTGCGGATGGCCGAGCAATTCAATGGCGATCAAAATGGCCGGCCAAGCAGGGCTTCGAGCAGCTTGCGGTGACGCTCACTCGCCAAATGATGACTGGAAGGCATGCAAGCCCCGGCTTTGCGAATAGGAAGGCCCCCTTGCCGACTTTCCGTGAGATGGAGGCTCCCGGTCGTGGATGCTCCGTGCGGCGGGTCACTTTCGGATCAGCCGACACGCCCTGTTTGGTGCATAGGCAGGTTGTCGGTCTTGCCATTTTGCGCCACCCGCAAACGGCTATTGTTCACGCTCGCCGGCCGCGAATCCTCGGAAGATTCGGCCTTGTGAAAAGCGTCAACGCGGTGACCGCGGCGAGGTCCGATGGCTGATATCCCCTTGACGCGCGGGCAGTTCCTGCTGCCCTTCGTCAGTATCCTCGACGATATCGGCGCCCCGACGGAGACGCTGCTGGAGCGCTCCCGGCTGCCATCGTCCCTGGCCGAAAAGAGCGAGCTCTATTTGCCGCTTCTGCCGGCGCTGCGTTTCGTCGAGAGCGCCCAGAGAACCCAAGGCATCGAGGATTTCGGCTTTCTCGCCGCCCAGCGCCTGCACTTCTCGCATATGCGGGAAAAGACACGGGCCTTGATCGCGCATTCACCGACACTGCTCGTCGCGCTCCGGCACGCCTGCCATGAGGCGTCACGGGAAGACACCATTCTGAGCATGTGGATCGAACATGACGCGGATCATGTTCGGGTCTGCAGCAGGCTCGCCGGGAAGGGGTTCCTGCATCTGAAATACGCGCAATGGATCCAGAATATCTTCTCGGTCTACATCATCAGGCAATTTGCAGGGCCTGGCTGGATGCCGACGGCGATCGCCTTTGAATCGTCTTATGCGCCAAGCCCGGCGACGCGGTCCTTCTGGCCGAATGTGCGGTTCCTGTCGGGCCAGCATGCCGCCTGGATCAGCCTGCCGATCGCGCTGCTCAGCCTTCCCAACCGTTCGACCCTCTCGTTTGCGCCGACACGCAACCAGGAGGACGGCCCTTCCGCCTACGACATCGTCGAACTGCTCAAGCTGATGCTGCCGGCTTACCTTGACGAGGGAACCACGGCTCTTGCAGACGTCGCCGAGATCGCAGGCGTCAGCACGCGGACGCTTCAGCGCAAGCTCGCCCTCATCGGCCTGTCCTACTCGGACGTCCTCGACACCGTCCGGTACGAGCATGCGAGCCGGCTGCTGCAGGACACCGATTGCAGGATCATCGACGTCGCCTTTTCCTCCGGCTACACCGATCCGGCGCATTTCAGCCGCGCCTTCCGCCGGATGACGGGCATCACGCCGCGCCAGTTTCGCGAGCAATCGCGCCTTGGCTAAACGGCACCGTGTTCGAGAGCGCGCCAGCAGGGGCCGGCGCAGGGCTCTTCCAGGTGACGGCCAGAGCGGCGGCGATCCTCGGCGAGGTCGCCGACCGGATCTCGGTAGATGTTACTACCGATAGTCGTTCAAATGCGCGTAAAGGCATCCGGGGCAAGGCTTCCGCCAATTTTATGCAGCCTGCTCGTTGAATTGACCCAATACCTTGAAGCCACCCGTTGGTTTAAATAGTTTATGGAGCTTCAGAATGGAGCATATCTTGAAGCCCGAGAGCGGCAAGTCTCTCGAGGCAAGCTACAGTGGAACCTCATATACAAACGCAAAAGGCAACGCCGAGTGCGTGGAGTTCATTCAGCAGACTCTCAAAGCGCCGCAGACCAGTGCCTGGAAAGAGGGGCGCAAGGTCACCAAGGACGGCCCCGTGCTTCCGGTGGGCACGGCCATCGCGACATTCGTCGACGGGAAATATCCGCAGACCGGGAGCACCGGCAAGCACGCGGCGATCTATCTGGGGCAGGATGCCGTCGGGATTCAGGTCCTGGATCAATGGCGCGCGCAAGGCGAAGTCAGACGTCGTACAATTCGCTGGACACCGACAAAATCGGGATTGAGCAACGACGGCAACGCGTTTTCAGCGATCGAATGGTAGCGAGGCGATAGCGGCATGAGCAGGATTCTAGTTGCAGCAGGACTGTTCGTGGTCCTCGCCGGCGAGGCGGTCGCAGCGCCGCAATGCCCGTCCGAAGTGGACACGCAGCAGCAGCTCACGGCGGCAGTTCCGGGCTGGCGCGACCTGCGCAGCAAAACGCCGCATCGCTTCAGCCAGGTCACCTTCTATGACGGCCAGCCGGCCGAGCAGGTCAGTTTGGCCCCGGATGCGACAAGGAAAGTTAGGGATCGCGAGGTCTCGACCTGGCGGTTCGCAAGCACATCGGAGCGCCGGATCTGGATCGAATGCGGCTATGCCGGCACCTCGATCTCATTGGCCCAGGAGCTTCCGGCTGGCACGAAAAGCTGTTCCGTCAGCTATAATTCCGAGGTCCGTCTGTCGGGCCTGCCGCGGATCGAGCAGCTGGAGTGCAAGTAAAGGCCTTCGGCAAGGCATCATTCGGGAGCCCGTCTCGAAAACCACTCCGGCAAGTCGGCAGATGCTGTTTTAGAGAACCGGACCGCAGCTGACCATCGAACCGAAAAGCAAAATCTGCTTTTCGGAGAAGTTCGACGCGATGCCAATGCGATAGATTCTCGCGATGGCGCCCGTTTGGACCCGCGATGACCTAATGCGCTCGCGCCTCTCACCTGCGCTTAAGTTTTGAACAACAGTTTACGAATTAGAAACATCGCTGATTCTCTCTTCAGTTGAGTTTGCACGCTCCGAGTCGCGTCCATGTGGCGTAGCTGACCACGTTGAGACACCGTCGACCGGGGGGTGACAATTGACGATGGGAACCGTGAAGGACGGCACAGCCGCTCGCAACTATCGCCGATCCTTGTTGTTCACGACGGCGCTCGCCACGCTGATCTGCGCGATCTCCGGCACACGGCCAGCCAGCGCGCAATCAGTAACGGGCGGAGGCGATCTGGTTCCCGGCCCCGCACAAACGCCGAACTGGAATGTCGGCAGCGATCTTAGGGTTGGAGATACCGGCACTGGTCAGCTCGATATCACAGCTGGCGGAACGGTGGTGAATGATCTCGGCTACATCGCCTTCGGCTTGGGCAGTGCTGGCACAGTCACTGTTTCAGGGGCCGACGGCAGCGGCAATCGGTCGACCTGGACCAATTCGAGCGACCTCGTCATCGGCCAGGCAGGAACCGGCTCGCTGACGATCGCCGACGGCGGTGTCGTCAATAATCGGGACGGCTACATCGGCGCCGGCTCGACGGCTGACGGGACAGTCACCGTTTCGGGCGTCGGCAGCAACGGCAGCGCCTCGACATGGACCAATGCCGGCGATCTCTATGTCGGGTACGACGGAGCCGGAACACTGAACATTCTGGCTGGCGGCCGGGTTTCAAACATCACCGGCAGCATCAATAGCAACAGCGCCGCGCTGGTCAGCGGACAGGGCTCATCCTGGCAGAACAGCGGCCGACTGACCGTCGGTGGGTTCTCTGCCGGAACCCTGCGCGTCGAAGGCGGTGCGACGGTTTCGAGCGCGGACGGCATCGTCGGCGGTAGTGCCCAAGGCAGTGCCGTGCTGACCGGCACAGGCACGACATGGACCAATACCGGGCAATTCACCGTCGGTAGCTTCGGCGAGGGCACCTTGCGTATCGAAGACGGCGCCACCGTCACCAGCAATCAGGGCTATATCGGCGCCAACGACACAGGTACCGTCACGGTGACCGGAGCGGGGTCGAAATGGTCGATGTCGCCGTACAGCCTGACCATCGGCAATATCGGCACCGGCTCGCTGACGGTCGAGAACGGCGGGCTGGTTCGCACTGAAGGCGGTGTCCTGCTCGGCGTTGCCTCGGGTTCCGGCGGGACGTTGCTTCTGCAGGGCTCCACGAACAATCGCGGCGTTCTGGAAACCAGCCGGATCTTCGCTGGCGATGGCACGGTAAGCGTCACGTTCAACGGCGGCCTGCTGCGTGCGACAGACGACAACTCCAATTTCTTCGCGGGTTTCGACACGCGCACCATCACCATCGGCGCGAATGGCGCCATCATCGACACGAATGGCCATGACATCGGCATCTCTACGACCTTCACCGGCGCAGGAGCCCTGATCAAGGATGGCCTAGGCAAGCTGACGCTGACTGGCGACAGCGGTTCGACCTTCACCGGTGCCGGCAGTGTCGTGGCGGGCACTCTCGCCGTGAACGGCATCCTCGGCGGGACGATCGAGGTCATCGGCGGCCGCCTGCAGGGCATCGGCGCGGTCGGGACCACGACCAATCAGCCAGGGGGCACGATCGCGCCGGGCAATTCGATCGGCACGTTGACCATCAACGGCGACTATGTCGGGAATGGCGGCCGGCTCGAGATCGAAACCGTGCTCGGTGGCGATGCCTCGCCATCGGACCGTCTCGTCATCACCGGCAGCACCTCCGGGACCACCACGGTCAGGGTGGTGAACCAGGGAGGGACTGGCGCAGGAACAGTCGAAGGCATCAAGATCATCGATGTCGGCGGAGCCTCGAACGGCACCTTCTCCCTGCAGGGCGACTACGTCTTCCAGGGGCAACAGGCCGTCATCGCCGGCGCCTATGCTTATACCCTGCACAAGAACGGCGTCCGCACGCCGAATGACGGCGACTGGTATCTGCGCTCGGCCTATACCGTGTCTTCTGATTCCGGCTCGTCGTCGACCGGATCGTCCGGGGACGGCACCGGCTCGGCGACGGGATCGCCCGGAGTAATCATCTCCCCGATCTATCAGCCGGGCGCTCCGCTCTACGAAGCCTATGGGCAAGTGCTGCAGAGCATGAACCGGTTGCAGACGTTGCGCCAGCGCGTCGGCGAGCGCTTCAACGGCCAGCCGGGTGCCTCCTCGCCCGCAACCGGGCGCGGGATCTGGGCGCGCATCGACGGCGCTCACGACCGTGTGACGCCGGCCTTTTCGAGCAGCAGCGCCGGTTACAAGATCGATAGCTGGCGGCTGCAGGCCGGTGTCGACGGGCAGGTGCTCGCCAGCGACGCCGGCATCCTGGTGGGCGGGCTCTCGCTGCACCATGGCGAAGCGCTGGCTGATGTCTCCTCGATCTTCGGGCGTGGCAAGATCGCCTCGCGCGGCAGCGGTTTCGCCGGCACACTGACCTGGTATGGGTCGAGCGGCTTCTATGCCGATGCCCAGGCGCAGCTCAGCTGGTTCGACAGCGATCTGTCCTCGACCACGACCGGGCGCCGGCTCGCCAAGGGCAAGGCCGGCTTTGGCTCCGTTCTGGGGCTGGAACTTGGGCAGCGCTTCGCGCTTGCCGGCGGCTGGTCGCTGACGCCACAGGCTCAGTTGAGTTATGCCCGCATCGATGCCGACAGCTTCGTCGATCCGTTCGGAGCCCGTGTCTCCCTCAGCGACGGCGATAGCCTGCGCGGCCGCCTCGGCTTCTCGGCCGACTATCGGACGAGCTGGCGCAACAGTATCGGCCAGAAGGTCGATATGGCCTTTTACGGCATCGCCAACCTGCACTACGAGTTTCTCGACGGGGTGACGGCAATGGTCGCAGACCTCCGCTTGACCAGCCGCGAGGAACGGCTCCAGGGCGGGCTCGGCCTCGGCGCGAAATACGCATGGGATCGTTATGCGCTCTATGGCGAGGTCGAGGCGCGCACCAGTCTCGCCCATTTCGCCGACAGCCATAGCATCACCGGGCGGGCCGGGCTCAGGGTCAGCTGGTAGAGAGCTCACTCTGGCCGCAAACCATATGCAGCCTGCGGTCGACTGAGCGCTGGTTGCCACTTCAGCCACTTGCCGCTTCCAGCCCGGGGCCGGCCAGGCGCTCCCATGCCGAAACGGGCGGATTACGGGCGCTGGGCCCTCAAGAGCATGGTGCGGACGGCGGGGATCGAACCCGCATGCCGTTTCCGGCGAGGCATTTTAAGTGCCTTGCGTCTACCAGTTTCGCCACGTCCGCGCGGCGAGACTGGTTAGCGATACCAGCGCCCGGCGACAAGCGCCGGTTGCGCACGTCCGCTCAGCGCCGATGCGCCGGCTTGTACCATTCGACCCCGTCCGGATCGACATAGAGCCCCGGTGCGACGTCGGAGCCGATCTTCTTCTCCTGCATCGGCACACGCACCGTGTCGTCGCGGTCGCCGCGGCGGACATAGGGGCCGCTCGCCTGCTGGCTGTGCTGGCCGCGCCCGCCATCGCCGCCGCCCATCACCGCCCGGCGGGCCGCGACCTTGTCGTCGAGCGCCGCGACTTGGCGCGCCGAGAAGGCGACTCTGGCCGTCCCCTCGATGATTGGCAGCGCCTTGCCCGCGGAGCCTTCGCCGGTGACGCGAATGCCGACGAAGCGCGGCACGTAAGTCTGTCCGCCGCCGCCGCGCGCCAGCGCGTCCCAGCCGCCGGTGGTCGAGACCTGGGCACCGCAGCGCTTATGGGCGCGCTCGCAGGCGCTGCGCGAGGCATAGCGCGGCGCCTTCTGCTCGAATTCGGCGCGGGCATTGCGATAGGCGTGCTCGCACTGCTCGGCCGAGAGCTTGCCGGCTTCGATGCATTCGTCGCGGCGGACATAGGTCTGGCCGGCGGCCTGGGCGGCGAGATCGGCAGGCGCAAGGGCGATCCCGGCCACGGCGAAGGCCGCCGCGCGGGCGAAGACAAGGGGAAGAAGCGTGATCATGCGGCTTCCCTGAGCATGCGATTGTGGCGTCACAGCAGCGGCCTCATCGTGATGGCGAGCTCGCGCGTGCCACCATAATCGATCTTGCCGTTGCCGAGCACCGGAATCGTGGCGGTGACGAGAATGGCCTTGGGCAGCCATAATTCCGGAAAACCCTGGCGCTTGGCCTCGTCCTGCAGCGCCTTCTTCTCGGCATCGGGCTTTTCGGTGACGAGGACGAGCTGCTCGCCCTTCCGCAGATCCGGCAGCGCCACGACCACGTGATTGTGACCGGGCCATAAGCCAGCGACCATCGATTCGACCGCCGCCAGCGAGACCATCTCGCCGCCGAGCTTGGCGAAGCGCTTGGCCCGGCCCTTGATCGCGACGAAGCCGTCATCGACCGTGACGATGTCGCCGGTGTCGTGCCAGCCGCCCTCCGGCGGCACGATCGCGCCGGGATTGTCGGCGTTGAGATAGCCGAGCATCACGTTCGGCCCCTTCACGCAGAGCCGCCCGCCCTCGGTGATGCCCTCGACGGGCTCGAGCCTGGCCGTGATGCCGGGCAGGAGCCGCCCGACCGTGCCCTCGCGCATCGCCACCGGCGTATTGCAGGCCAGCACCGGCGAGCACTCGGTGCAGCCATAGCCTTCGAGGATGGTGGTACCATAGGGCTCCCACATCCGGCGTGTCTCAGGCTTCACCCGCTCGGCCCCGGCTACGACATAGCGCACGCTCTTGAGGTCACCCTCATCCGCAGCGCGCGCGTACCCCTGCAAGAACGTGTCGGTGGCGAACAGGAAGGTCGCGCCGGTCTCCCCGATCAGCTTGGGCACCTGCTTGTAATGCAGCGGGCTCGGATAGAGCACGACCTTCATGCCGTGGATCAGCGGCATCAGCAGCGCCGCCGTCAGCCCGAAGGAGTGGAAGGCCGGCAGCGGGTTCATGACGATGTCGCGCTCGCTGAGAAAGCCGGCAGCGAGCTGGAAGATCTGGTTGGCGTTCGAGACCAGATTGGCATGGCTGAGCACCACGCCTTTGGGCTTGCCCTCGGTGCCGGAGGTGAACAGCACGACCGCCGGATCGTCGGCCCTGGCCGCATGGCTGCGAAGGGCCAGCCCGGGCGCCAGCGAGGCGAGCGCGCCGAGCGCCTTGTCGAGGCTGGTCAGCTCCTTGCGGACATCTTCGAGATAGATCACTCGCCGCCCCGGCGTGAGTGCCTCAACGATATCGTCGAGCTTGGCCTGGTCGATGAAGCGGCGCGAGGTGACGATGGTCGAGATCGGCCCGATCTCGCAGGCGGCGGTGAGGTTCTTCAGGCCCGCGGTGAAGTTGAGCAGCGCCGGCACGCGGCCGAAGGCCGAGAGCCCGAACAGCGTCACCGCCATGCCCTGCACGTTTGGCAGCATCAACCCGACCTTTTCGCCGGGCCTGGTCAGCGCCGAAAGCTTGCGGCCGAGCACCAGCGCGCCCAGCACCAGATTGCCATAGCTGAGCGGCTTGCGCTCGGGATCCTCCAGCGCGATGCGGCTCTTGCCGTGCCTGCCGGCGGCAGCCAGCAGCGCCTGGAACAGCGTCGTCCGGGCGCCTTCGACGTCGAAGGGCTGTGCCGGCAGTTCGATCGCGGCCATTCGGCTCGTGCTCCCCTTGTCGTTCCTCTTGCCCGCAACCTAAGGCCAATGGGCGGCGATACAATGCGCCGACGGCAACTTCCCCAGCGTTACCCAACCCGCTAGGGTTGTGCCGCCACTGGAGGCTGCCGCGATGCCTCGACTGCGCCTGCTCCTGTCATCGCTTCTCATTGTGACAGCCGGATTCGTCGCTGGCGGCGCATTCGCGCAGCCGCGCATCGAATGGGAAATCGCCAACCGCTTCCGTCTGTTCCGCGACGAGGCGCAATTCCGCAAGTTGGCCGAGATCTATGCCGCCCTCCCTTCAGCCGACCGGCGCGAGCGTCCAGCCTTCGCCTTCGAGGATGCGATGCAGCGCGCCGCAGCCGCGCGCATGCTCGGGCCGGCCTTCGGCGATCCGTGAGCATCGCGCGCTGGGGCTGGACCTCGGCGGTCACGCGCCGGACCTGCTTCCAGAACGGCAATCGCGGCCATTGGCAATGCCCGCTCGATACCGGCGACCAGTTCATGGAGCCACGCGTCGCCGATGTGCTCGTGCGGCTCGCCGAGCTGCCGCCGTCGCTCGCCGGCAAGACCTGCCGCTGGACGGCCGGCGAGCTTGCCGTAGCCGCTTCCTGTTCCGGGGAGGCCAGGCTGGCGCGCCGCGCCTTCGGCGAGCCGTTCGACATCGCGGTCAGCGCCGAGAATGCACCCCTCGCCGAAGCCAAAGCGGTCAAGCTGCGCCACATCGCCATCGCCGGCTTCGGCGATTCCTTCTCCTCGGGCGAAGGCAATCCCGACCGGCCGGCCGAGTTCGTCGACGACGGCATCAACACCTACCGGAATTCCTCGCCGCTGCCCGATCGGCCCGGCTTCCGCAATTATCCGCGGCGGCGCGGCGCGACCGACAGCTCGCTGGGCGGCGCAGCCGCGGCGATCTGGCTCAACGCGCAATGCCACCGCTCGCTCTATTCGCAGCATGTCCGCGCCGCACTCGTCCTGGCTTTGGCCCATCGCGACGTGGCGGTGACGCTGACGCCCTATAGCTGCACCGGGGCGGAGGTGAGCGCCGGGCTCCTCAGCTATTACGCGGCGCGCGACGATGTCGGCGATGCCGTTTACGATGCCTCGCCGCAATTGATGCGCTACTGGCGCGACTATTGCCGCAGCTTCGCCGGCTATAACCGCTTCGACGACGAGGGCTCAGGCTTCGACTGGCGCCGCGACCTCCCGCGCTGCAGCCAGCCGCGCGCCATGAAACCCGATGCGGTCCTGCTCAGCATCGGCGGCAACGACATCGGCTTCTCCAGCGTCATCGCCGAGGAGGTGATCGGGCGCGGCCGCTTCGGCCTGCGCATCGGCCTGCTCTACAAGCTCTGGCTCAGCCAGATCGACACCAAGACCTTCGCCGAGGCGCGCCGGGCCGTCGACGAGGTGATCCCGGCGCGCATCCGCGAGCTCTCCGCAGCCTTCGAGAAACATCTCGATGTCCCGGCTTCGGCCATCGTCCAGACCGCCTATCCGCAGATCACGCGCGGCGAGAGCGGCCCTTGCGGCGTCAGCACCACCGGCATGGACGTGCACCGCATCCTCGCGATCAGCAAGGAGAGCACGGGCAGCGAGGCAGCGTCGTTCGTCCCCCATCTCAACCGCGGCATCGCCGCCGCGATCGCCACCCTGCCCGAGGCGCGGCGCTGGCGTTTCGTCGATGCCCATGTCGAGCGCTTCGCCGGTCATGCTCTGTGCTCGGCCGGAGCACCCGCCGACGCGCCAGACCGTGTGGTCTCCGGCGCCATGCGCTTTCCGACCTGGAATTTCGTCCAGCGCCGCTGGGAGCCGTTCGCACCGAGCGCCTGGCGGGCCTATCGCCCGCGCCAGCGCTGGTTCGTCACACCCAACGACTCGTTCCTGACCGGGCACTATATGCGTATCGGCACCATCGAAGGCTCCGACACCACCGATCCGCTCAGCCCGGAGCAGCCGCTTTTCGCTGCCACGCTTGGCGGCTCCTTCCATCCCAACGCCAGCGGCCATGCCACGATCGCCGATGCGACCATTCCCGTACTGCGCGAGGTGCTAGGCCTTCCACAGCCTTGAACCCTTTTCTGGCGCATGACCGAGATGCGCCGGGCGCGATAACCATGCTGCACCGCAGCGAGAATCGCCGCAAAATCGCCCCCGGTTCAACGATCCCGAAACGCCGACGCTGCAATCGCTGAAATTTGACGAAGAAGCCGTTCATCACGTCGTGCTGTCGTCATTGAGATCGGGTATGTTTATCGCTATCTCCGGTTGCGGAGCTGGGGATTGCAGCCGTGCCGACCATTTCGAAACAGATCATCGCCGCTGCTGCCTTGGCAGCGGCTTCCGTCGCACTCGCCTCGCCGGCGAGCGCCGCGGGATTCTGGGAGACGTTGTTCGGCGTCCCGCAGCGGCCGACCTATGCGCCTGCCCCCGACAATCCGCTGCATATGACGGTGCGGCCGAAGCGCAAGAAGGCCACGGCCACGCTCGACGCAGGCAAGGACGGGCCGAAACCGAAGCTCGTCAAGCCGATGGAATATGCCAACGACCCGTTCTGGTACCTCAAGGACGAGACGCTGAAGAAGGGCGACATCGTCGTCCTGAAGGATCGCGTCGTGATCTTCGACGGCGGCACCCGTGGTTATGCCAACTTCGCCAGTTTCCAGTCGAGCCCACTGCTCTCGGCCAAGGCCAAGAGCCAGCTCAAATACCTGGTCTCGACCCCGCGGGACAACCACACCGTCTGGGAGCCGGTCCAGTCGATCTCGGATCGCAACACCAGCGCATCGGCCGAGCTCTCCGAGCGCACGCGCTGAGCCTCGGGGCCAGGCCAGCTCGATCGCATTCCCGTCGCATTGATACCTTCGAACGGTCAGACCTCGGACAGAGGCTGACCGGATTTCGGCTCTAGCCTTGCTCCGCATCGGGCGTTTGCCCCTCCCTCCAGCGATGGAAAGGAGCCAATGATGCGCAAGCTCGCCAGAGTCGCATGCCTGTCCTTCGCGCTGGTCGCGGTGCGGCCGCGTCGCAGGACCTGCCGCCATCCCTCCCCGGATCCGAGCATCCCGGCCTGGAGGAGCCCTCCGCGATCCGCACTGCAACGGTGATCGAGCGTCGCTCGCTGCCGCCGCAATTGCGCGTGCAGGTCGATAGCACCATCGCCCAGACCAGCCCCGACGACCTGCGCCAGCTCAGGCAGGCGATCGAGACCATCCCCGCCGCCACCCGGGCCCTTCAGGCCAGAGGCATGAACGCAGCCGCGGTGATCGCGGTCGCCGTCGATGAGGACGGCGATCTGACCCTGATCGCCGAAGAATCGATCTGAAGAACCAGACCATCCGCGGGATGCCGGCCGCACGGCCGACGCGTTTCCATGGGCAGTCCGGCGCTCCTGCCCGTTCCTGCGCAGCGCCGTACCGAAAGGATCGATCATGAAGCTCACTGAAGCACACATCGACAGCGCCCTGCACCAGATCGAGGCCCAGGCGATTCCGGAGAACCATCCCGCCACGGTGCAGCTCGGCGAGCTGTTCGGCGATCACACCTTCTTTCTCGACGCCGGCGGGCTGACCATCATCGAGCCGGTCAAGACGGATGGAGCCGCCGAAGCGATGGGCCGCGTGGTCAAGCTCGCCAGATGGGGCGACGAGACCCGCAGGAACCTGTCGCCGCATGAGCCGGAATATACCGACGTCGTGGTCGCGCTCGACAAGGCGGCCTGACGTCGTCCGACACCATCATGCTTGCCGCAAGGCGAGCATGATGGTGTTTGAATTCAACCGAACGCCCCGATCTCGTGCTGGATCGCGCCCGAGATCTCGCGCAGCAGCGCAAAGCACTCTCGCATCGGCTCGACCACGTCGCGATGGAAGGCCGCATAGGCGCCGCCTTCGCGAGGGCCGGCAGGCTCGCCGAAATCGAGCCCCAGCGCCGGGTCGGGGTTAAGCGGGAAAATCTCGCCGAGCAGCGCGAGCGCGCCGGTCATGTCGAGTCGCAGGATGCGCTCGAGCAGGAGTTCGCGCGTCACTCCGGCATGCGGCCGGAAGTCCGGGATATGCGTCGCCGACAGCCAGATCCGGTGCAGCAGCGAAAGGCGCAGCGTGTGCAGCGCCACCAGCCGGACCGGCATCGCCGGCGGCTCGCCCGCCGCCTCCTTTAGCTTCAGCCGATCGGAGGCGAAGCGCCAGAACAGCCTTCGCAGCGAAGGCGCAAGATCGAGTCGCGCCAGCGTCTCGGCCACCGCGAGCAGTTCGTCGCGGCGCCCCTCCTTCTCGGTACGCCGGGCCCGGTCGAACCAGGAGCCGGCATCGAGCGTGTCGAGATAGGCGCGCAGCACGTCAAGATCGCTGTTTGCCATGGCATGGGCCGCAAGCCGGTAGGCCCGGCCGAAGCGTTCGGAACTCTCGCGCATGCTGGCGAACAGATCCGGCGCCCGCGCCGCCGCCTGGCCGATACCGTGCACGCTGTTCGCCAGCCAGCCGAGCTGCTGCAGGATCGCATTGTTGGGTATGGCGCGCAGCTCGCGGGGATGGCGGATCACCGTCGGCCCGCCGGCATCGCTCTGCCGCGCCGCCGGGCGCGAGCCGGTCTTGTCGAGCAGCGACGGGCCGAAGGTACCGATGAGCGCCGCATAGCCGGGATCGTCGACGAGATGCGTCATCTCCTCGCGCACCGTCTGGAAGAACTCCGTGGCGAAATCCGGCTCGGCGTAGATCGGATCGTCTGCGCCGGCAGCCGCGTCAGCGAAGACGGCTTCGGCGATGCGCGCCACCGTCGCGCCCGCAAGCCCCTTGGTGCCGAACAGCAGATAGCCGTCGCTGCCCTGGAAGCTGGTCTCGCGCGTCACCTTGACACCAGCCTTGGCGAAGGCGCGCCGCGGCCATTCCGGATCGAGATAGGCCAGTCGGTCGGCCAGGCTGTCGGGATGGGCGCCGCGTCCGGCCGACTCGCCATGCGTGTCGAAGATCACCAGCTCGATATCGGTGAGCCCGTAGCGCTGTAGCAATTCGAGGATGCGGCTGCGCAGCCGCTCGACCCAGAAGGTCGCGGCGACCTGGCCGATATAGCGGCCGGAATCGGAATAGCCGAACTGGACGCAGAGCCGGCCGTGGCGCTTGAGATAGTCGCGCCAATGCGGGCTGCGCAGCGCCTCGTCGATGATGCGGGGCCCTTGCTCGAGCGCATCTGAAGTCTCAAAGAGCGGCGAGATCTCGACGAGATCGGCGATGCCGAAGCGCCTGGCGAGATAGAGCGCCGACAAGAGCGTATAGCCCGTCTCGGTTTCGGCGATCAGGAAGCGCACCGGCCGCGAGCCGTCGACATGCTTCACGATCTGCGCGACCATCATCATCATTCGCGCCGCCGAGGCGCGCTCGACCGCCAGCGCCCCGAAATCGACCGGCGTCGGCTTCACTTTGGCGAGCGCCTGGTTGACGGCGGCCAGGAAGGCGCGCCGCTGCGCCGGCTGGGCCGGCTCCTCATCGAGCGAGATCACGCCGCGCATGGCGTTGTGAAGCTGCGAGGCGTTCAGCCGGAAATGCGGCAGCGCGATCGAGACGCCATGGGCGATGACGCCCGCCCGCGCCAGGATCAGAGCTTCCGCCGTCGCCTCATCCTCGGCCAGCACGATCGCCTTGTCGAGCGCCGCCAGCAGCTTCGAGGCCTCCGGCAACGCCGCCTCGCGCTCGCCGACCAGCGCCAGCGAGAACGCCTGCAACGGCTCGATTGCGGGCTGGCTGTTGAGCGCCGGACAGAGCGCCAGCTGCCGCTCGACCGCGGCGAGCGCGCCCTCGACCAGCGCCTTCACCTCGGAGGTCGCCGGCGCCTCCGGCAGCTTCTCCAGCAGGCGGAAGAACTGGCCGCGCTTCGACTCCAGCCGGTAGCGCAGCGTGTCCCACCAGCCGATATCGGTGCGCCCGTCGGTGTCGCAGCCGACCCAGGACGCGAGCTGCAGGGCGCGCGGCCTAAGCTCGCGCCAGCGCTGCGGCCAGCGCGCCCGCGCCTCGGCCAGGAAGGCGCCGTTCAGCCGGTCGATCGCGTCGCGGGCGTTGCGCACCGAAAAGCGCGCCTGCTCGAACTCGTCCTGCAGGGTGATCGCCGCATCCGGCCGGAAGGAGAGGTCTGCGGCCCTCAGCGCCGTCGCCTCGCCCTCGTTCGAAGCGAGCTCGGCCAGCGCATGCGCCACTGCCCGGCTCATGCCGAAGGTTGGATGCGCGGTGAAGACGGCGGCGAAGCGTACCCGCGCCAGCGCCGCCGCGTAGGCTTCGAAGGGCTGCGCCGAAGCGCTCGCCTCGTCCGCGACACGCCGGGCCAGCGCGGCATAGGCTTCACTCTCATCGCGCTCCAGCCCGACATAGGCGGCGACGCGCGCTGCCCGGTCGGCGAGTGCGGCGCGGCCGAGCTGGCGGATCAGTGCGGCGGTGTCGGCAAGTGTCACCTCGCCGCGATCCATCTTCCGGGTCAGCCAGAGCGTGACGCGCAGGACCGGATTGCCGAACGGGTCCTCCCGCGCATCCGAGCGCGCCTGCACGATCGCCGCCGACAAGTCGCCCGCCAGCGCCGATGGCGACAATTCCTCCGCACCCGCCACGCCGCTCTCCGCTTTTCAATCGTTTGATGAGCGGGAGCAGGTGAGCAGGAATCCGATTTTGCTGCAACCGCGAAATGGAATGCGGCTCTGCAGCAAGAGTGTGTTGCGCCTGTTGCAGGCGCTCGCCCTCGCGTCGGCAGCGCGGCTGCGGACATGACGCCTGTGTCGCACGCCGCATCCCGCCCTTACAATCACCGTTTCCATAGCCATATCGATATGGACCCGGAGGAGGCCATGGATACGACCGTGCGGCGTAATCTCTCCGGCAACTGGGGCGTCTCCGACCTGCTCGAACGCTCGATCTGCTCGATCATTYGTGACCCGCATGGCAGCTGCTGGATCGTTCTCTCGCAGGATCAGGTCGCGCGCCTGAGCGATATTCGGAAGGGGCCGTTCCTGTCGGTGGATGCCGCCATGACGGCCATCGAGAAAAATCTCAACGGACCATGCCGTCATCGTACGGCAACTGTTCCGACAAACTATTTCCCGTAGAATCCCGGCAGGCGCGAAATAGCCGGCCCCGTCTGTACAACTTCATTTGGCCACATTGCTTCGATAGAAACAGCAAGCAGGCGAAGACTGACCAGCGGGCTCCCTTGATCGGAACCAGCGTCGAGCCTCCTACCCTACCCATCGAGAACAGATCGCTGCTCATGGCAGCCGCATCGCCGCACGCATGTGCTCGGCGAGCTCACCACAAGACCGTGCGGCCTTTGCCGAGCGGCACAAGGACTAAATGCAAGAATCAACCCGACTGAAGTCCCCCGAGACCAGGCGTGTCGCCGATGCGATCGCCAATATGCTTCCGCCGAAATCCGCGCCCGCAAAATCCGCGCCCGATTGGAAGCCGCAGCCCTGCGGCCTCTCCCGTGAGGAACTGCGTCGGATCGTCAGGAAGATGCTGGGATGAGGAGGCTGGACATGACCACACGCCAACCCGGATCCGCGGACTACGACATCCACTTCGCCTCTTCGGGCCCACGCACCAACGCCGCGCCGGTACGGCGGGGCTCATCCGCGCAGGCCAGTTACGAGCGTTATCTCGCTCTGGCCAAGGCCAAGGCCCTCGCCGGCGACCGGATCGAGGCCGAGCGCTTCTATCAATACGCCGAGCACTATCATCGCCTGATCAAGGGCACGGCGGCCTGAGGCCCCGTCTCACCTTTCCGGCGCACGAAGGTCATCACGCGACATAGCACCTGGCCAGGGCGATCTCGGCGCGCAGCGTTTCCGCCAGCTCGGCCCGTCCAAGACGCTCCATTTCGCCAGCCGCATGCTCGCGCTCGCCGATTTCCGCCAAGACCGCCGCCCGCACCTCGGAGCGGCCGAGCAGAAGCCGCTCGACCTCGGCCGAGCCGCTGCGGAAATCATGCTGGGCCATCGCCCCCTGGCCGGCCATTGCGGGCGGTGCCTCGGCATTGTCGATCGCGGCGATGAGTGCCCGGATCAGCTTTGCATCGCCAGTGCGCCCGTTCTTCATCGCGATGCGCAGATCGGTGCGCAACCGGGTTTTCATCTCCGCACCCGCGTCCATTTGCGGGACGATTCCTTCTGTCGTCATTATCCTTATTGATCTCTAAAATTCCTTATATTAGGATTTTATGGTAACAATAGGGAATATTCAATGTCGGATGGACTCGTCACGGTCGAGCAGGCGGCCGCGGAGCTGAACCTCCACCCCAAGACGGTCCTGCGCTACATCCGCGAGGGGCGACTGCCGGCGACGCGGGTCGGAAAATCCTATCGGATCGCCCGCTCCCGGCTGGACGCCTTCGCCGGTCTCGCCAGCGGCAAGTCGGAGGGAACGGCCGCCGCCCGGGCGACCTGCATCCTCGATATCCCCGACATTGCCGTCGAACGGGCGGAGCGCATCGCGACCTTCCTGCAGGCCGTGGCGCTGACCGGCGATGCCGACACCCCACCCTTGCACCTCAGCACAGCGTTCGATCCGCAGGCGAGGAGCCTCAAGGTCGTGCTGATCGGCGCTCCGGCCGATGTCGGACGGCTCCTCGAGATGCTGCAGATGCAGATCGGGAACCGGCCATGAGCGACCCCGTCTACGCGAGCGCCGAGACCGCCGCGGCGATCGAGGCGCATTACCGGCGTGTGCTCGCGAAATGGCCGGTGCCGAGCACGCAGTGGCATCTGCCGACACGCCAGGGCCCAACCTTCGTCGTCGCCTGCGGGCCGGAAGACGCGCCGCCCGTCGTACTGCTCCACGGCTCGCACGCCAATTCGGCAGCCTGGCTGCTCGATGTCGCGCTCTGGTCGACCAGGTTCCGGCTCTACGCGATCGACATGATCGGCGAGCCCGGCCTCAGTGCGAGAGTCCGGCCCGTGCTCGCCGGAGATGCCCACGCCCTCTGGCTCGACGACGTCTTCGCGGGCCTCGGGCTGTCGCAGGCTGCGCTTGTCGGCATGTCGCTGGGCGGCTGGCTGGCGCTCGACTATGCTAGCAGGCGGCCCGGCTTCGCTCGGGCGCTCGCCTTGATCAGCCCGGCCGGTATCGGCCGGCAGAAGAACTTCCTGCTGAAGGCGCTGCCGTTGCTGCTGCTCGGCGGCTGGGGCAGGCGCAAGGCGCGGGAACTGGTGCTGGGTCCCTTTCCAACAGTGCTGCCGGACGCCGTGCGGCCGCTCGCCGAGCTCATGGAGGATATCGGCCGGGCCGTACGTCCACGTATCGTCAGCATCCCCCGGCTGACGGATGCCGAGCTTGCCGACCTCGGCGTGCCGATCCTGGCCGTCCTGGGCGGGCGGGACGTCATGCTCGACTCGGCGGATACGGAGGTAAGGCTGCAACGCGCCGCCCCGCAGGCCGAAATCTGCTTCCTCGCGGACGGCTACCATTTCCTTCCGGATCAGACGGCCCGGGTGATGGCGTTCCTGGAACGGAGCGCCGTCCTGGCGGGGGGCTGACATAGATGAGGACCGCGCCGCAGAACCCCTCTCCTGTAAGGAGAGGGGGAGGGGTAAGGTGTTCGGAGCTGAATCGTTGGCCTGAACCCGACCGCGCGGTCAGCAGTCGCGGAACTGGTCGAACGGCCTGCATCTCACCCTGCCCTCTCCTTCCAGGAGAGGTTTCCCCGCGCCTTCGTCTGACACGCAGCAGCCTCCAACGGGGAAGAAAATGCAATAAGACAAAGACTTGGAGCAGGCCTGCGATTCAAAGAAGCGCGGAACTGCTCTGGCGATCCCGTCTCAAGGAAGCATGTGGCTCCACACACGTGGAAGAGGGGCTTGCATTTCTGTTTGAATGCCAAGCCAGGTTACAACCCAGTTATCCGACGCCCTCTTGTGAAGAACGAATCGGAAAAAATAGACATTAGTATCCGAAGAGATCTTGAATATCAGATCCTTACCTGTCTTTCCATAGAATCTGTCGATAATCTTGTCGTAATAAAAGGGGGTGCCGATGATATCGAGTCCCATAATGGTCTTCCTGAACTGGTCGCCCTCGTAAGGGTGACCAAGCAGGTTCATCGCGCGAATGGCTTCTTCGAATTTGCGAGCAGAAATATTGTCAATAAACTCGATTATTATCGCTTCAACGTCTTCAAGCCTCGTCTCCTTTGGAGCGGCTTGCGGAATGGAGGGATTGGTCTGAGCGATCGAAGAGGAAGGAGTCAGAAGAAGGAGTAAAACCAGCGAGATTGAACGAATAAGGACAGTCACGTCATTATCTCCAGCCTATCGGCAGCTAAGCTCAGAGCCACATCTATTGCAAGGCGTCGATTTCCAAAGCCATTGCCTATCGGCATATGCTGACGCCACGGCGGCGACCGCCCCGCATCCGCACCAGCCATTGCATCCGGCACAACTCATATGCGCCAGCAGCCGCAGACGCCTCCCGGCAGCAATGCTAAACCGGCCTCTTCAGCCACAGCTCGCGAGACCTCGCCTTGCCCAGCTCCCTCTCCCCCGCCCGACTCCAGGCCGCCGTCGATTTCGCGCAGGCGCATGACTCGCCCTGGCCGCGCAGCATGTTCTATCCGGACGGCGCCTATGTCGGGAATCGCGAATGGGACGAGAAGGGCCCCTGGACCGAAATCGTCGGACCGGTCGAGCCGCGCGGCGGACCGGCCGGCGTGGTGCTGCAGGGCGGCAAGGTCGTTGCCGAATGGGGCGATGTCGAGCGCGCCGACATGACCTTCTCGATCGCCAAGAGCTATCTCTCGGTGCTGGCCGGCCTCGCCGTCGCCGACGGCCTGATCGCCGATATCGACGAGCCGGTCGGCAAAAGCGTCGACGGCCCGCATTTCTCCAGCCCGCACAATGCCAGGATCACCTGGCGGCATCTGCTCAACATGAACAGCGAGTGGCAGGGCGAGATCTTCGGCAAATCCGACCAGGTCGACCATTTCAGGCAGATCGGCATCGGCGCCGACAATAGCCGAAAAGGCCAGCGCCGCGACTTGCGCGAGCCCGGCAGCCTCTACGAATACAACGACGTCCGGGTGAATGCGCTGGGATACGCGCTGCTGCGCCGCTTCCGGAAGCCGCTGCCGCAGGTGCTGCGCGAGCGGATCATGGACCCGATCGGCGCCTCAACGGGCTGGCGCTGGGAGGGCTACGAGACCTCTTGGCTCGAGATCGACGGTGAGCGCATGCAGTCGGTCCCCGGCGGCGGCCATTGGGGCGGCGGCCTCTTCATCAGCGCCCGCGACCATGCCCGCTTCGGCCAGCTGATCGCGCAGAAAGGCGTCTGGGACGGGCGCGAGCTGATCCCGTCCTCCTGGCTGGCGCAATCGGTCGTGCCCTCGCCGACCCTGCCGAATTACGGCTTCCTCTGGTGGCTGAACCGCGGCCCCGCCGCCAATCCGAAGTTGCCGGCGAGCGCCTTCAGCGCGCAAGGAGCGGGCAACAACCTGATCTGGATCGACCCCGAGCACGAGCTCGTCGCGGTGCTGCGCTGGATCGACAAGGCCGCGATCGACGGTTTCCTGGAACGGCTGGTCGCGGCGGTGGAATGAAGGGTCTCCTTCTCCCCTCGGGGGGAGAAGGTCCTGGCAGGGGGATGAGGGCGGTACGACCGGGTGAGACAAGGACAGACCGCAGTCAGTCCTTCCCTCATCCGTCAGCGCTTCGCGCTGCCACCTTCTCCCCCGAGGGGAGAAGGGTCGCGTCGCGGTTCGCTCGCCCATGCACCCAGCGTAATGCCTCGTGACGCGGCCACCCTTGCCGCCAACCCCTCCCGCGCCCATAAGCCGCCCTGCTCCCGCAAGGCCCCCGCCCCGTGCCCAATCCCACTTCCCCTCGCCTCGCCATCGGCTTTTCCTGCGGCATCCTCGCCTCGGTCATCTGGGGCGTGCAGGCGGTGGTCTCGCGGCAATCGGTGGCGGCCGGGCTCTCGGCCGGCGACGTCACGATCCTGCGCTTCCTCGCCGCCTCGCTGGTGCTGCTGCCCTTCGCGCTCAAGCGCTTGAAGCCGTTCCCGGTCGGCCGGCTCGGCTGGAAGCGGGCGCTGATCCTCACCGCCTTGGTCGGGCCGAGCTACAGCCTGTTCCTGGTCGGCGGCGCGCATTTCGCCCCGGCGCTGCACTCCTCGGTGATCACGCCCGGGCTGATCCCGGTCGCGACAGCGCTGGTCGCCGTCCTCGTGCTCGGCGACCGCATCAGCCCGCTGCGGGTCATCGGGCTTGCGATCATCGTCGCCGGGGTCGTGGTCTTCTCCTTCGAGGCGATGGCGAACACCCCGACGCGGGAAGGCGCCTGGATCGGCGACCTGCTCTTCGTCCTGATCGCCCTGCTCTGGTCGACATTCGGCCTGCTCGCCCGGCGTTGGGGGGCGGACGCGGTCGAGGTCACCATGGCGACCTGCCTGCTGTCGGTGCCGCTGCTGCCGCTGCTGGCGCTGGTCCAGCCGATCCATCTGCTGCAGGTGGCGCCGCAGGCGATTGCGCTGCAGGCCTTCTATCAGGGCGTGCTGGTCGGCGCGGGCGCACTCTTCCTCTACACCCAGTCCGTCGCCATCCTCGGCGCCGGCCGGGCGGCGCTGTTCCTGCCGCTGGTGCCGGTGATCACGGCACTGGCCGGCGCGATCCTGCTCGGCGAGCAGGCTTCGACGCTGGAGATCGCCGGCATGGCGCTCGCCGTCATCGGCATGGTGGTGGCGCTGAAGGCCCCGAGCAGCGCGTGATCTCCGGCGTCATTCCGGGGCAGGCCGCAGGCCTGAGCCCGGAACCCAGAACCGATGAGAGATATAGGAAGGGCGCGGCGATGGCAGCGCCGCATCGACGGGCGGTAACGGCTCTGGATTCCGGGCTCTTCGCTTCGCGAAGCCCCGGAAAGACGAGCAGCAGCCTCAGCCCTTGTGATCCTTGGCGATCGGCTCGACATAGGCCAGGCCCATGTCCCAGGGAAAATAGATCCAGGTGTCCTGGCTGACCTCGGTGACGAAGGTGTCGACCACCGGCACACCGGCCGGCTTGGCGTAGACCGTGGCGAAATGGGCGTTCGGCAGCATCTCGCGCACGATGCGGGCGGTCTTGCCGGTATCGGTCAGGTCGTCGACGACGAGCACGCCCTTGCCCTTGCCGTCGCCGATGGCGCGGATCGAGGGGGCGATCTCCTTCATCACCTTGAGCTCGGACTGGTTCTTGTAATCGTGATAGCTCGCGATGCAGACCGTCTCGATCATGCGCAGGCCGAGCTCGCGACAGATGATCGCCGCCGGCACGAGCCCGCCGCGGGTGATGCAGACCATCGCCTCGAACGGGCCGGCATCGGCAAGGCGCCAGGCAAGAGCCCGGGCGTCGCGGTGGAACTGGTCCCAGGAAACGGGGAAGGCCTTGTTGGCGGAAGCGTCGGCCATGGCTGGTCCTGCGGCAGGCTGGAAAAGAGCCTTTCGGCAAAGCGCATCCGGAGGGCGCTGGCAATAGCTGCGCGGCGATAATCCCCGCCGCGCGGCGCTTTAATCGCCTAGAACTCGGCCCAGCCGTCGTCGCCCCGGCCGCCGGCCACCCTGGCGCGCGGCGGCGGCATGGGCCTTGCCGGAGCGGCTGCGGCCTTCATCACCGGCAGGACCGCGCGCAAATCCGCGGCCAGTCGCGCAGGCTGGTCGCCGCCAAGCCGGAAGGCGCCGACCAGCGCCGCCAGCGCCTGCGTCTCGCCCTGCAGACCGCGCGACAGCTTCGAGCTGGCGTCGGCCATCAGCGAGTTGCGCTGGGTGATCTCGTCCATATGGGCGACGGTCTTGGCCATTTCCTCGACGCCATTGGCCTGCTCGGTCGCCGCGCTCGAGATCTCGGCGATGGTGCCGGCGACCCGGTTGGCCGCATCGACGATCTCGTCGAGCGTGCGGCCGGCATCCTTGACGAGCTGGACGCCGGAGCGGACCTGCTCGCTCGAATTGGCGATCAGCGACTTGATGCCGTTGGCGGATTCGCTGGAGCGGCCGGCGAGCGCCCTGACCTCCGAGGCGACGACCGCAAAGCCCCGCCCGGCATCGCCGGCGCGGGCCGCCTCGACCGCGGCGTTGAGCGCGAGCAGGTTGGTCTGGAACGAGATCTCGTCGATCATCGAGATGATGTCGGCGATCGAGGCCGAGGCCTGCTCGATCCGGCCCATCGCCGCGACCGCATCGGTGACGATCGCTCCGCCCCGCGAGGCGACGGTCTTGGCCTCGTCGCCGAGCGCCGCCGCCTGGCGCGAATTGCCGGCGCTGGTCTTGATCGAGGCAGCGAGCTCCTCGGTCGTCGCCGCCGTCTCCTGCAGGCTCGCGGCCTGGGATTCGGCGCGCTCGGCCAATTCGACGCTCTCGCTCGCCATCTTGTCGGCGGCGGCACCGACCTTGCTGGAGATCACGCCGACGGCGCTGATCATCTCGGCCATCGTCTCGATCAATTCGTTGATGCCGCCGCAGAGGACCGCGACCTCGCCCTCCTTGCCGGCCATGTCGATGCGCGTCGTCAGGTCCTTGTCCTTGGCCTGGCCGATCACGGCTTGCGCCTCGCCGACCGCCTTGGCGAGCTGGCGCGCAGCCTTCTGCTCGGTGATGTCGGTAGCGTATTTCACCACCTTGGTCGGCCGGCCCTTGGCGTCCATGATCGGATTGTAGCTCGCCTGGATCCAGACCTCGCGGCCACCCTTGCCGAAGCGCTGATACTGGCCGGAATCATATTCGCCGCGGCCGAGCTTCTCCCAGAAAGTGCGGTATTCCGGCGAGCTGCGATAGGCGGCTTCGCAGAACATGGAATGATGCTTGCCCTTGATCTCGCCAAGCGAATAGCCGGTGACGGCGAGGAAGTTCTCGTTGGCATCGAGGATATGGCCGTCGAGCGTGAACTCGATCACCGCCATCGCCTTGCGGATCGCCGAGACCTGCCCGGCCATGTCGGCCTCATGGTTCTTCTGCTCGGTGATGACAGTCGCGAACTTGACCACCTTGACCGGCTTGCCGCCGGAATTGAGGACCGGGTTGTAGCTCGCCTCGATCCAGAGCTCGCGACCGTCGGCGCCGACGCGCAGGAACTGGCGCGCCTCGTATTCGCCGCGCGCCAGCCGCGCCCAGAACGCCTTGTATTCGGCGCTCGCAGCTTCTTCCTTGGTAACGAAGATGCTGTGATGGCGTCCGCGCACCTGATCGAGCGTGTAGCCCATCGCCTTGAGGAAATTCTCGTTGGCATCGAGGATCGTGCCGTCGAGCGCGAAGCTGATCACCGCCGTCGAACGGTTCAGCGCCGCCATTTCTGCCGCGAGATCTCGGCGCGAGGCGCCGCTCCCGAAAGGATTGAGCCGCATGCCTCTTGCCCCCATTTGAATAAGTCAAGAGTGCAAGTAATTGGTTTATGGATTGATAACGACGACGCGAATGCTTTGCGCTCTAGCCGCCGAATACAACGAAAACGCCCCTGAATGTGTCGACGCCACAGATATACGCCTTCATATGCACACAAATGATACAGAAACGCCCCATCTCAATGGAAGACTAAGTCCCAATATCTGGGGCAATGGCAACGATCGCCGTAAAATCGCGAATCAGGATGAGTAACTCGACACTTTATCGGCTATGAACGGTACGTCACACTCTCATAAGGTGTATTTATATGCGCCACAATCAGAAGGGGAATCGCTCGCTTGAGGTGAGTTGATCCTGAGCCGAGGCAATTTTCATCAACTTGCTCCGTAATTTCGACCGCGGCGAAACACGCGCCGGAATGACGGCTCAACCTGACCCTGGCACGTTCTAGCCGCGCAGCCGTACCCGCTCCGCCTCGACCATCGCCCTCACCGCCGCCGTCGCCAGCGCCAGCTTCTCCGGGTCGCGCGAGCGGACGACGATGTTGGTGTCCGGGCCGGTCTCGGACCAGAACGGGTAGGAGCCGATCGAGCAGTCGCCATGGGCTTTGGCGATCTCGGCGAGCGGCGTGCCGATATCGCCCTCGCGCAGGCCCGCCTGCACCGTCTCCGATAGGATCTTGGCGCCGGTCTTCAGCGTCGGCCCGACGACATCGAGCATCGCCTGCATGATCGCCGGCACGCCGGCCATGACATGGACGTTGCCGATCTTGAAGCCCGGCGCCTTCGACACTGAATTGGCAATCAGGTCGGCCCCCGCCGGAATGCGCGCCATCCGCATCCTGGCCTCGTTGAGCTGGTCCTTCGGGAAACGCTCCAGCAGCATGTCGATCGCGCGCTGGTCGTAGTCGATCGGCACGCCGAAGGCGGTGGCGACCGCATCCGCCGTGATGTCGTCATGGGTCGGGCCGATGCCGCCGGTGGTGAAGACATAGGTATAGCGCGAGCGCAGCGCGTTCAGCGCCGAGACGATCTCGTCGGTCAGGTCGGGCACGACCCGGACCTCGCGCAGCTCGATGCCGATATTGGTCAGGTACTCGGCAATGTAGCCGATGTTCTTGTCCTTGGTCCGCCCCGACAGAATCTCGTCGCCGATCACCAGGATCGCGGCGGTGACCACGGGTTGGAAGGCGGGCGATGGCGCTGCCGTCATGGGCTTGTCCCTGCTGTTCGATGTCGCCGCATGCGTGCCCCGATAGGCCAGCGAGCTAAGCCGCTTGCGCGCGAGTGCTCAAGCGTCACGCCAGTCGGGGCGGCCATGCGCGCGCGGCGCAGCGGGTCACGAGGTCGTGCGCTCGTAGACCAGGTTGAGCCGGGTCTGGGCGATCAGCCTGTAGCCCTTGCTCTCCAGCAGGGCCGGCAGGTCGGCCTGCCAGCGGCCGCGCGAATCCTCGACGATGACGAAGCCGGGCCAGAGTGCCTCGGGCGCATCGCGCAGGAAGGGTTCGAGGATCAGGTCCTCGGCGCCCTCGACGTCGAGCTTGATCGCATCGATCCGCTCATAGCCCTCGCTCTGCACCAGAGCGAGCAGGGTCGTCGCCGGCACGCGCACCGAGTTCGCATTGCTGGAGCGCAGGATGCGCACGCTCGATTCGCCCTTGTTGGCGGGGTCGAGGAAGAGCGTCAGCTCGCCCGGCTTGTCGGCAAGCGCGCAGGCGATCGCCTTGACCGTGCCGAACGGGTTCTGGGCGATGTTGTAGGTCAGCCGCGCGAAGATGTCGGGCTGCGGCTCGACTGCGAGAATGCGCGCGCCCCGCCCTGCCCGCGCCGCGACGAACAGCGAATAGGCGCCGATATTGGCGCCGACATCAATGAAGCTGAAACCGTCGCGGATGCGCGAGGCCAGTAGTTCGCGCTCCTGGGCATCGAAATACTGCGGCGTGAACAGCACCCGCTTCTCGCAGACATTGCCCTCGGGGTAGAGCCGCATCTGGGCGCCGAGCGCCTCGATGTCGACGGGCTGGCCCTTGAGCCGGTTGAGCCCGAGGCGGCGCAGCGCGAAGGCGAGCTTGCGGCCGAGGAAGGTGCTGGAGGCGCAGCGCGTCCAGCCGATGATGCGGGCGATGAGCCCCTGCGGCGCGAAAGTGCCGAAAGGCTGGTCCTCGACCGGTCTGATCTCATTGAAAGCCATCGGCGCGCTGTACACCTCGCCGGCCATTCGCGCCAGCCGGATGACGGCGGGCCGCCGACCGCGCTTGCATCCCGCGAGATTCTGGCGCGCTGATGGAGCCCGCGCGCGCATCGTACCGCGAGAGCCCGTTGCATTGGGGTCCAACATGCTCAGATTCGCCTCCACTCTCGTTGCGGTTTTCCTTCTGGCGTTGCCGGCGCAAGCACAGGTCGAGCCGTTCCCCGCGGACTTCAAGACGCAAGAGATCGTCACCAACGGTACAACGCTGCATGTCCGCATCGGCGGCAGTGGGCCGGCGGTTGTGTTACTGCACGGCTACGGTGAGACGGGCGACATGTGGGCGCCAATGGCGGCCGACCTGGCGCGCGAGCGCACCGTGGTCATACCCGATCTGCGCGGCATGGGGCTTTCGGCCCAGACACCCGGCGGTTTCGACAAGAAGAACCAGGCGCACGACATCGCCGGTGTCCTCGACAAGCTCGGCATCGCCAAGGCCGACCTCGTGACCCATGACATCGGCAACATGGTCGGCTTTGCCCTTGCCGCCCAGTACCGGGACCGCATCTCCCGCTTCGTCCTGATCGACGCGCCGGTCCCCGGTGTCGGCCCCTGGGAGGAAATCCTCAAGAACCCGCTGCTCTGGCACTTCCGCTTCGGCGGGCCGGACATGGAGCGCTTGGTCGCCGGGCGCGAGCGCATCTATCTCGACCGCTTCTGGAACGAGTTTTCCGCGACGCCCAGCCGCTTCAGCGAGGCGGCACGCCAGCATTACACGGCACTCTACGCCCGTCCGGGCGCGATGCATTCCGGCTTCGCCCAATTCGCGGCTTTCGACCAGGACGCGATCGACAACAAGGCCTTCCTCGCGCAGCAGGGCAAACTCGCGATGCCGGTACTGGCACTGGGTGGCGAGAAGTCGTTCGGACTGACCATGGCCGTGGTGATGCGCTTTGCCGCGACAGATGTCAGCGAAGGCATCGTCCCGGATTCCGGCCACTGGATCATGGAAGAGAATCCGAAGGCGACCGTCGCGGCAGTCCGCAGCTTCCTCATCCGCGTACCCTGAGCGTCGCTGTCGCCGGAGCGAGCCATCGAGCCGGCTCGGTCGGCGGCGCTTGCACCGCTACCCAAACCCAATAGATAAGGAGGTCAAGGAGCGGCCTTACGGAATGACCCTGAACGAATCGATCTCGCGCGGGCGGCGCGACCCCGCCATCAAGCTGCATGGACCAGAGGCCTTCGCGGCGATGCGCAAGGCCGGGCAGCTGACCGCGCGCGGCCTCGACATGCTCGCCGGCGAAGTCAAGCCCGGCGTGACCACCCAACGCCTCGACGATCTCGCCTTCCAGTTCGCCATGGACAATGGCGCCTATCCGGCAACGCTGTTCTATCGCGGCTACACCAAGTCGATCTGCACCTCGATCAACCACGTCGTCTGTCACGGCATCCCTGACGACAAGCCGATGCGCGAGGGCGACATCGTCAACATCGACTACACCCTGATCGTCGATGGTTGGCATGGCGATTCCAGCCGGATGTTCGCGGTCGGCGATATCCCGCGCAAGGCCGAGCGGCTGGTCGAGATCACCTATGAGAGCCTGCTGCGCGGCATCCGCGCCACGCGCCCTGGTGCGACCACCGGCGATATCGGCTTTGCCATCCAGCGCTATGCCGAGGGCGAGCGCTGCTCTGTCGTGCGCGATTTCTGCGGCCACGGCCTCGGCCAAGTCTTCCACGACGCGCCGAACATCCTGCACTATGGCAGCCCCGGCGAAGGCGTCGAGCTCAAGCCCGGCATGCTCTTCACCATCGAGCCGATGATCAATCTCGGCAAGGCGAGCGTGAAGGTGCTCTCCGACGGCTGGACGGCGGTGACGCGCGACCGCTCGCTCTCGGCCCAGTTCGAGCACACGGTCGGCGTGACCGAGACGGGCTGCGAGATATTCACGCTCTCGCCCGCCGGCCTCGACAATCCGCTCGCCCGCACATGAAGACCAGCGGCAACGGCAAACCAGCCCCGATTGCCGCTGCCTCGGACGACGCCCCGCCGCACCATCTCGGCCATCGCGACCGTTTGCGCCAGCGCTTCCTCGACGCCGGCGACGCCGCTTTGCCCGATTACGAACTGCTCGAGCTCCTGCTCTTCCGCTCGATCCCGCAGCGCGACGTCAAGCCGCTCGCCAAGCAGCTGATCCAGTATTTCGGCTCCTTCGCCGAAGTGATCGGCGCGCCGGTCGCACGGCTGAGGGAGGTCAAGGGCGTCGGCGAGAGCGTCGCGCTCGATCTCAAGATCGTCGAGGCGGCGCTGAAGCGCACGATGAAGGGCCAGGTCGCCAAGAAGCCGGTGCTCTCCTCCTGGTCTTCGGTGATCGACTATTGCCGCCTCGCCATGGCCTTCGCCGAGCGCGAGCAGTTCCGCATCCTCTTCCTCGACAAGAAGAACGCGCTGATCGCCGACGAGGTGCAGCAGACCGGCACGGTCGACCACACCCCGGTCTACCCGCGCGAGGTGATGCGCCGGGCGCTGGAGCTCTCGGCGACCGCACTGATCCTGGTGCACAACCACCCGTCCGGCGACCCGACTCCATCCGGGGCCGATATGCGCATGACGCGCGAGCTCGTCGACATCGCCAAACCACTCGGCATCGCCATCCACGACCACATCATCGTCGGTCGCGACGGCCATGCCAGCTTCAAGGGGCTGGGGCTGATCTGACGCCGCTCACGGGCACAAACGCCGGGCAGCGTCATGGCCGGCCTTGAGCCCGCTATCTCGGGCCGAAAGAGGTTCCAGCCCGAGAATGACGAGAGCTGTCACACCTCCCGCATCGCGATGCCGAACTCCCCCAGCCTCCGCATCGCTGTCACTGCGCCGTGATGCCGATCTTCTTGATCAGCGCGCCCCAGCGCTCGGTTTCGGCTCGCACGAAGGCGTCGAGCTCCTCCGGCGTCGAATGCGTCAGCTCGATCGAACTCATGCGCTTGCCAACATCCGGCGAGGCCATGATGCGTTTCAGTTCGGCGTTGAGCTTGGCGATAATCGGCTTTGGCGTCGCCGCCGGCGCGAACAGGCCGTACCATTCGGTGACGACGACGTCGAAGCCCTGCTCGGCGAAGGTCGGCGTCTCCTTCATCGAGGGATAACGCTCAGCCGACGAGATCGCGAGCGCCTTGACCTGGCCGGCGCGGTATTGCTCATAAGCTTGGCCGACGGTGCCGAATTGCAAGGCGAGATGACCGGCGATGAGATCGTTCAACGCCGGCGCGCCGCCGCGATAGAGCACATGCGTCATCGCGGCGCCCGATGCGATCTTGAACTGTTCGGCGGTCAAATGCGTCATTGTGCCGACGCCGGCGGAACCGAAATCGACGCCTCCCTGCTTGGTCTTCGCCAGCGCGACGAGTTCGACCAGATCGTTCGCGGGCAGCGACGGCGTGGCGTATAGCACCACCGGCGTGCGCGCGAGCATGGCGATGGGCGCGAAATCGCGCTGCGCGTCATACGCGACCTTCGCATAGAGCGCCGGATTGGTGGTGAGGTTGCTCACCGTCATGAGCAGCGTGTAGCCGTCGGGCTCCGCCTTCGCCGCCGCGCCGGTGCCGACCATCGTGCTTGCGCCAGGCCGCGCCTCGACGATCACCTGCTGGCCCCATCGCTCCGACAGGCTGTGCGCCACCACCCGCGCCAGCGCATCGACCGATCCGCCGGCCGGAAACGGCACGATGATCTTGATCGGACGATCCGGATATTTCTCAGACCCGGTTTGCGCGTCGACCGCGGGCGCGAACGCAAAAAGGAAAACGCCCGCCAACGCAGACAGCCGCCTGCATGCGCGCCAAAGAAGCTGCCGCATCTCATCCTCCCAGAAGACCGCGGTCTGTTGCGCATCGCCGCCGGCCAACGCCAGGCGGCCTGCCTATTGCCGCGATTGCCGTGGACAATACCACTGAATAAGCAGATATTGCGAATCGTAACTGCTTATAGAGCAAATATATAAACATTAATCTGCTGAAACAGCATTATTTTTTGGATTCAGCAGCAAGCGGCAGGGCCTCCCTGCGCGGCCGCATTGGCATCGACGCATACGCGAGCCGGCTGCTGACGATCGATTGCCACCGCCTATATGAGCTGCGCCCGCGAGGTCGGCACCGAATGGTACGCGCTCTCTGCCGCGCTGAAGGGCAGCGAGGCCATGGAGGCGGTGCAGCGCGAGCTCGTCGCCCGCTATGTCGGAATCTGGCGTGACGCCTTCGCGCCGCATGCGAGCCATCTGCCAGCGGACGAATTGAACCTGCGCTGCACCGGCATCCTTGGCGCAGGCGAGGCGATCTCGCTCGAGCTGCTACGCAGCCATGTCGACGAGGCGCGGGCTGCCGCCAGCCTCGAGGTCTTGATCACGGCTGCGATCGGCGCCCCGCCCGCCTTCCCAGGCTGAACCCCACCGCTATCAATCCGGGTCAAACAGCGTCCGGCCGACGGTTTCGGCTTCGGTGAGCCAATGTGCCCGCTCGTCGTCGGAGCTGCCGACGACCGGCCGAAAAACATGCCGGGTATAGGTCTCCACGCCGCAATACGGCAGTACACAGCGCCCCCAGATCGCTTCGAGCGGATCACCCAACTCCTTCTCCTCACGCTGCGCTGGCGTGTCGGAGGTGTTCAGGATGAGCGCAGTCCTGATCGCCAGCAGCCCCTCCGGCAAACCGGCCGCAGTGCTCAGGCGATAGGCCACGCCTGGAACCAGAACGCGATCCATCCAGCCCGATAAAATCGCGGGTGGCTTACCCCACCAATTCGGATGGACGACGAACAGGCCATCGGCATCCGCGATATCGGACCGATGCTGTCGAACAACCGGGTCTTCGGCGCGCGAGAGCGCCGCCTCGAGCGTATCGCCGACCGTATAAGCTTCATCGGCCTTCAGACAGGGATCGAACCCTTCGGCGTAAAGGTCGTGATGGATGACAATGTGTCCAGCATCCGACAGCACGGTCCGAACACGGTCCGAAATCGCATGGCAGAAACTCGACTCGCGAGGATGAGCGACCAGGGACAGAATGCGCATGATCGACATGCGACTACACCGCGCCGGAGTCCGCAAGACCATTGCTGATCTCCTAAACCTGGCTCGCATCCGCGGTCTGCCGTCCTGTTCGATTGGGCTCGGCTGCGCTTCGGGCCAGACGACCGCGCGCCGTCACCTGCCCAAGAATGAGGCAAGCCCAGCCAAAGTGCTTGGCAAAGAACCCCTTTCCGAACGCGAGCGAATGCGCATAGGCTACCTCAAACAGGGGAAGACGGCTGCATGGTCGCATTCGACGAGATGACAGGGGGAGAAGGCGGCCTGCGGGCGGCCTATGGCGAACTCGATCGCTGGCTGAAGGAGGCGCCGCCAGAGATGCTGGCGCTGCGCCGCTCACAGGCCGAGCTGTTCTTTCGCCGGATCGGCATCACCTTTGCCGTCTATGGCGACGAGGAATCGACCGAACGCCTGATCCCCTTCGACATCATCCCGCGCGTGCTGACCAAGCCGGAATGGACAAAGCTGGAAAAGGGCCTGCGCCAGCGCGTCACCGCGCTCAACATGTTCCTGGCCGACGTCTACGGGAAGAAGGAGTGCCTGAAGGCCGGCATCATCCCGCCTGAGCTGGTCTATCGCAACGCCTGCTACCAGTTGCAGATGGTCGATTTCCAGGTGCCGCACGGCATCTACTGCCACATCGCCGGCATCGACATCGTCCGCGTCGACGCCGACACCTTCTATGTGCTCGAAGACAACGCCCGCACGCCGTCGGGCGTCTCCTACATGATGGAGAACCGTGAGGTGATGCTTCGGCTCTTCCCGGAGCTCTTCGCCACGCACCGTGTCGCGCCGGTCGACAATTACCCCGACCAGTTGCTGGCGACCTTGCGCTCGGTTGCCCCGCGCTCGGCCTCCTCCGATCCGACGATCTGCCTGCTGACCCCCGGCCAGTACAATTCGGCCTTCTACGAGCACTCCTTCCTGGCCGACAAGCTCGGCGTCGAACTGGTCGAAGGCTCGGACCTGCTGGTCAAGGACGACGTCGTCTACATGCGCACGACGCAGGGTCCGAAGCGCGTCGACGTGATCTACCGCCGCATCGACGACGACTTCATCGACCCGCTGGTCTTCCGTAGCGACTCGATACTCGGCGTACCCGGCATCATCGGCGCCTACAAAGCCGGCAACGTCACGCTCGCCAATGCAGTCGGCACCGGCGTCGCCGACGACAAGGCGGTCTACAGCTACATGCCGGAAATCGTGAAATTCTTCACCGGCGAGGAGCCGATCCTGAAGAACGTCCCGACCTATCGCTGCCGCGAGCGCGAGGCCAACGCCTATGTGCTCGACAATCTCGACAAGCTCGTCGTCAAGGAGGTCAACGGCTCCGGCGGTTACGGCATGCTGGTCGGCCCACATGCCAGCAAGGCGCAGCTCGAGACCTTCCGCCAGAAGCTGAAGGACCAGCCCGAGGGCTTCATCGCCCAGCCGACGCTGGCGCTCTCGACCTGCCCGACCTTCGTCGCCTCGGGCGTGGCGCCGCGCCATGTCGATCTGCGCCCCTACGTCCTCTCCGGTGCCAACGGCATCTCCTGCGTCCCGGGCGGCCTGACCCGCGTCGCGCTCAAGGAGGGCTCGCTCGTGGTCAATTCCAGCCAGGGCGGCGGCACTAAGGACACCTGGGTGCTCGACGCATGACGAAACCCGCCTTCACCCCAGTTCGCATCACCCCGGAAGCCCGGACCTGAGCATGCTTTCCCGTACCGCCGACAGTCTCTACTGGGTCTCGCGCTATGTGGAGCGGGCCGAGTACCTCGCCCGTATCCTCGATGCCACCACCCGCCTGACCAACCTGCCCTCCGCTTATGGCGGCGCCGGCACCGAATGGCAGAGCGCGGTCGCCACCGCCGGCTGCGAGGAGACCTTCGCCAAGGCCTATGGCGAGGCGAACGAGCGCAATGTCTGCGATTTCCTCAGCTTCAACCCGGACAACCCGACCTCGATCCGCAACTGCTTCGCGCTGGCCCGCTCGAACGCCCGCGCCGTCCGCACCGCGCTGACCTCGGAGATGTGGGATGCGCTCAACGGCGCCTGGCTCGAGCTCCAGCGCTTCGAGCGCAGGCGCATGGACCGCGAGGAGTTCGCCCGCTTCCTCGACTGGGTGAAGAACGTTTCACTGACCTTCGACGGCTCGGCCTACCGGACCATGCTGCGCGACGACGGCTACTGGTTCTCACGCCTCGGCGTGAACATCGAACGGGCCGACAACACCGCCCGCATCCTCGACGTGAAATACCATGTCCTCCTGCCCGAGACCGAGCAGGTCGGCGGCTCGCTCGACTATTTCCAGTGGACGACGATGCTGCGCGAGGTCTCGGCGCTGACGGCCTATCACTGGGTCTACCGCCAGGCTGTGAAGCCGACGCTGATCGCCGATCTTCTGATCCTCAACAAGCGCATGCCGCGCTCGCTGGCGAGCTGCTACGAGAACATCTCGCGCTTCCTCGACCAGATCGGCGATGCCTATAACCGGCATGGCCCGGCCCAGCGCCAGGCCCGCAAGACGCTGACCAATTTCGACAACACGCCGATCGAGCAGGTACTCCAGCGCGGGCTGCACGAATTCATCGAGGACTTCATCACCGAGAACAACCGCCTCGGACACGTCATCGTCGAACAATATCTGCAGTAAGGGCTTCCCTTCCGCTCCTCAATTTGGATTGCTTGCCGCATGCGGATCCGGATTTCCCACAGCATCGCCTATTCTTATGCCGAGCCGGTGCGTCAGCTTCGGCAGGTGTTGCGGCTGACGCCGCGCGATCATGAGGGCCAGCACGTCGTCTCCTGGCGGATCGCGCCCAATATCGACGGACGCCTGCATGCCGGACAGGATCCGTTTGGCAACATCACCCACGACTTCTCGGCTGAGGGCCCGATCGAAGGCTATACGATCGAGATCAACGGCCTGGTCGAGACGGTCGATCTCGCGGGCGCGGTCCGCGGCACGGTCGAGAAGGTGCCGCCGGACGTGTTCATGCGCGACACCCTCCTGACGCAAGCCAACGAGGCGGTGCGGGCGCTCGCCGGCACCGCCGCCGGCCGCGGCGGCAGCGACCTCACCAAGCTGCACGCGCTCATGGAGACGATCAACGCCGAGATTCGCTGCATCCCGACGGCCGACCATCTCGGCATCGGCGCCGCGGCCTGCGCGAAAGCCGGCGAAGGCATCCCGCAGGACGTCGCCCATGTCTTCATGACCTGCGCCCGCCTGCTCGGCGCGCCGGCGCGTTATGTCTCCGGCTATGTCGCGGCCTCGGACACCCTGCGCCATGCCGACGGCGCCCATGCCTGGGCCGAGGCCTGGCTGCCCGATTATGGCTGGATCGGTTTCGATGCCGCCAACGGGCTCTGCCCGATCGACACCCATGTGCGCGTCGCCGCCGGGCTCGACTTCGCCGACGCCGCCCCGGTCCGCGGTGCCCGTACCGGGGGCCAGGGCGAGAGCCTCCTGGTCGAGGTCAGCGCCCAGGCGGCCAAGCCACGATTCCAGGGGCAGTAACTGCCTGTGCGCATTGTCCCCGTCACGAGCGCCTGATACCAGCTCGCTCGCCCTTCCGGCGTGCCCTGGAGATCGATCGTGACCTATTGCGCCGGCATCCTCGTCCAGGACGGGCTCGTGATGATCGCCGACACCCGCACCAATGCCGGGCTCGACGACATCTCGACCTTCCGCAAGCTGCACGTCTTCTCCTGGCCGGGTGAGCGGACGATGGCGCTCGCCACCGCCGGCAACCTCTCGGTCACGCAGTCGGTCGTCAGCCTGCTCCATGAAGGCATTCCCAATCCGGAGACGGGCGAGGTCGAGACGCTGCAGAACGCGCCCTCGATGTTCCGCGCCGCGCAGCTCGTCGGCCGCGCCGTGCGCATCGTGCGCGAGACCGATGGCGAGGCGCTGCGCGAGGCCGGTCTCAAATACGACATGTCGCTGCTGTTCGGCGGCCAGATCGTCGGCCAACCGATGCGGCTCTTCATGGTCTATTCGGCCGGCAACTTCATCGAATGCGGCATGGACGCGCCCTTCCTGCAGATCGGCGAGCACAAATACGGCAAGCCGATCCTCGACCGCGCCGTCACCTTCAAGTCGCATCTCTACGACGCGCTCAAGGTCGGGTTGATCTCGATGGATTCGACCATGCGCTCGAATCTCGGCGTCGGCCTGCCGATCGATATCATCGTGCTCCGGCGCGATGCCGCAGCGCCTGAGCTGAACCGCCGCATCGAGGCCGGCGAGCCCTATTTCCATGATCTGCGCGAGCGCTGGTCGGCTGCCTTGCGCGCCGCCCATATGGCGATCCCGCGCCCGCCCTACGAGCCGACCGGCGAATAGCCTCGAGCCGGCGATTTCGGCCGGAAAATCCGTAGCTTCGCTGACTTCCCGGCGATTCTGGAAACCGGATAGCAAGATTCCCCTGCCAAAGTCCGCCGTCAGCGTGCCGCTACAGGTCTGAGTCTTGCCGACGAACGTTAAGATGACGAACACCGAATCGTCGGCACGGATGCTGACACGCACGCTGGCGACTTTGGCCGGTGCGTTCGCGCTCGTCCTGGCGGCGGTACTCGGCGTGATGTCGGCCATGGTGAGCGACACCAACCAGCTCGAAGCCACCCGCCAGCGTGACCGCGTCGAGACGGCGCTGGCGACGCAGGTGCGCCTGCGCCAGCTGCGCTTCGAGAATCTGCAGGCCGCGGGCGTGTTGCAGCCAATCCTCAACAGCCTCCTGCCGAGCGTCACCTTGCAATGGGCCTTTGCCCAGGTCAGCAATCGCTTCCTCGATTTCGACGGCACCTATCTGGTGACCGCCTCCGGCCGCATCCTCGCCGGCGTCCAACATGGCGAAACCGCAACCCAGGCCGACTACGACGCCCTGGCCCGGATCAGGCCGGACCTGCCTGGCGGCACGGCTCAGACAGAACCACAGGGCATCGGCGAAGGTCCGGTCACGGCCAGGCTGATCCAGAACGGCACCGACATCGTCGGTGTCATGGCCGCCGACCTGCGCAAGGGCGAGCAGACCGGCCGTCCCGCGTCGCCCGAGGCGGCTGCCTTCATCGTCGGCTATCGCAAGGTGACGCAGGCCCAGCTCGACGAGCTCGGCCTGCGCTATCGCCTCCCCCGTCTGGCAGTCGTGACCGAACGCCCCGTCAACCCGCTGGGACGGCGCGACATCTCCTCACCCGACGGCTCCGTCAACGCCTGGCTGAGCTGGACGCCGGAGCGGCCGGGCGATGCGATGATCCACCAGTTCGCCTGGGCACTCGGCGCGGTCGTCCTGCTGTTCGTCGCCCTGTTCGCCTATGTCTTCCATCGCCTGCGGAGCGCCGCCCAGCAGATCGCCGCACGCGAGAGCCAGATCCATCGCCTCGCCGGCCAGGACGAACTCTCTGGCCTGCCCAACCGCCGCACCTTCGACCTCCGGCTCGACCAGGAGATCGCACAGCTCGGTCGGACCAAAAGCGGCCTCGCCGTACTGCTGCTCGACCTCGACCGCTTCAAGGCCGTCAACGACACCTACGGCCACAATGCCGGCGACGAGCTGATCCGCCAGGCCGCCAGGCGCCTGACCACCGTCCTGCGGCTGGGTGACACGGTCGCGCGCCTCGGCGGCGACGAGTTCGGCATCATCCAGACCCATATGGAGGCGCCGAACGCCAGTGCCGTGCTCGGCCAGCGCATCCTCGACGCGCTGACCGAGCCTTTCGAGATTGGCGGCGTTGCCGTCAGCATCGGCTGCTCGATCGGCATCGCCCATGCACCGCGCGACGGCGCCGACCGCAGCACGCTGCTGCGCCTCGCCGACACCGCGCTTTATCAGGCCAAGAACGAAGGCCGGAACCGCTACTCCTTCTTCGAGCCGCAGATGAACCGGGCGCTGCATCTCAAGCGCATGGTCGAAGAGGATCTGCGCAACGCCATCGCCCGTGACCAGTTGCTGCTGCACTATCAGCCGCAGGTCTCGATCGACGGCTCCACCATCGTCGGCGTCGAGGCGCTGGTGCGCTGGCCGCATCCCGAGCACGGGATGATCCCTCCGTCCGAGTTCATCGGCATCGCCGAAGAGCGTGGCTTGATCGTGCCGCTCAGCGAGTGGGTGCTGCGCCGCGCCTGCGAGCAGGCGCGGCAATGGCCCGGCATCAAGCTCGCCGTCAACGTCTCGCCGATCCAGTTCCGCCATAAGGATTTCGTCGCGAGCGTGATCCGTGTCCTCAAGGAGACCGGCTTCGACCCCGAGCGGCTCGAGCTGGAGCTGACCGAGGGTGTCGTGGTCGAGGACGCCGATGCTGCCGAAGCCGCGATGATGGATTTGCGCGCCCATGGCGTCAGCCTGGCGCTCGACGATTTCGGCACCGGCTATTCGAGCCTGATCTATCTGCGCCGCTTCGCCTTCGACAAGATCAAGATCGACCGCTCCTTCCTCGAATACATGGAAGCGACCGGCGAATCGGCGATCCTGGTCCATTCGGTCGTGCATCTCGGCCGGGCGCTCGGCCTGCGCGTCTGCGCCGAGGGCGTCGAGACGGTCGAGCAGCACCGTTTCCTGCAGGCGATCGGCTGCCACGAATTGCAGGGCTTCCTGTTCTCCAAGGGCGTGCCCCCCGAGGAGATCGACCGCCTGCTGACACTCGACCGGCCGTTCGAGCAGGCGCTCGCAGCCTGAGCGAGAAGCTTAGAAGAAGCTCGCCAGCCAGCTCACCAGCGCGTAGGCGAAGCCCGCCGACAAAGCGAGGCCGACCGCGCCGACCACGGCTCCGGCGATGATCAGCACGCCGTCACGCTCGACCAGGCCGAGACCGACCAGGCAGACCGCGAGCCCAAGCGGGATCTGGCCGATGAAGGGCGCGGCCACGATCAGCCCGAGCGCCAGGAACAGCAGCACCGCGCCAAGCACCGGCAGCGCGAAGGGGCCGCCCAGCATGGTCAGCCGCGGCTTCGAGAAGCGCTCGAGCCGGATCAGTGGCGGCAAGGCGCGTTCGACGGCGCGCGCGAGGTCCGTCTGGGCGATGCTGCGGTTCAGCAGCCGCTGCGGCAGCCAGGGCGTCGCCCGTGCCATCAGCATCTGCGCGGCGACGAAGGCGAGGACCAGGCCGCAGACCAGCGGGATCGGCGGCGGCATCGGCAGGCAGTTCGGCAGGCCGAGCAGCACGACGAGCAACGCATAGGCCCGGTCGCGCAGCGCCGCGACGATGTCGCGGACGGCAACCCGCGGGCCCGGCAGATGAGCGAGCGCGATCAGCAGTCCGGAGGTGCGCAAAGGGGAGGACAAGCAGGCTCGCCAGGCGATGAGCAGGGCCTGCGGCCTAGCATGCCCCGCGGCGGACCAACAACCCCGCCGGGACGCATGCCTGTCAGTGCAACGTCAATACGCCGTTCACATTGACGATCTCGGCCGGGCGAATGAGGTGCGAATGCGCCACGGTGATCGAATGCAAGGGACCGTCGAGCTCGCGCCGCCAGAAATCGAGGAACTTGTGCAGCTCCGGGAAGCGCGGGGCGAGGTCGTATTCCTGCCAGACGTAAGCCTGCAGGAAGTCGGGATGATCGGGCATGCGGTAGAGGATTCTGGCTGTCGTCAGCCCGTAACCTGCAAGTTGGCGTAGGAAATCCTGCGAGACCATGACTGATACCCTCCTTGACCCAGGAAGACGATGAGCCGGCTGCCTTCAGGCTGCTCCGCGATGGTTAACAAACACTTGCGGGAATTTCTCCAACTGCCACACTCATGACATGTGGGGCGCCGTCCATCGGGACGGAAGGGGCGTTGGCGTGGCGTGGGGGGTCGCGAAGCGTTCGAGGTTGCTCGCGCGCGCCGCCGGCGCGGTGATCGCGCTCGCCTCCTCCCCTCTGAAGGCCGATCCGGCCCTGATGGAGCGCAGCCCGCTCTCGCTGGCGATCTTCGGCTCGCTCGAAGCCGACGCCAGCAAGACCTACGGCTCTGTCGGACTGAAATGGGCGTTCGGCAACAACGGTGGGCTCGATGCCAGCGGCTTCCGCCTCGGCCTGAAATGGGGCGAGAGCGTCGAGCCGGCCCAGCGCAAGCCGACGCAGGGGCGCCTCTACAAGACCGAGTTCAACGCGCTGCTCGGCCATGAATGGCGGATCGACGATACGTTCCTGTCGCTCTCGGCCGGCCCCGAGATCGAGGCCCGCTATAGCGAGAACCGCGGCAAGCGCAGCTTCGAGCAGCGCGGCATGTTGCGCCTGCAGGCCGATCTCTGGTCGAAACCCACCGATAACTGGCTCGTGCAGGCCAATGCCTATGCGATCCCTGGCGATCGCAGCCGCTATTGGGGGCGCCTGGCCGGAGGCTGGCGGCTGATGGATGAGCTTTATCTCGGCCCCGAGATCGAGGGCTACCGCGAGCGCGACTATCACAAGCTGCGGCTCGGCCTGCATCTCACCGGCTTGCGCCTCTTCGGCCTGGACTGGCGCCTGGCCAGCGGCGTCCAGAAGACGCGCGACGACAAGGCCGGCGCCTATGTCACGCTCGGGCTGCTCTGGAAGCGGTGAGGCTCAGCCGCGCGGCCCCTGCCCCGTCAGTGCGCGCAGCGCTTCCGGCGTATCGATGTCGAGCGCGATGGCGGGATCGTCGAGCGCGATCTCCTCGACCGCGTCGCCGACGGCATCGAGCAGGCGGCGCGCGCCCTGGTCGCCGTCGAGCTTGGCGACCTCGGGAAAGAGCTTTCGCGCCAGCAGCACCGGGTTGCCGCGCTGGCCGAGCAGCGTCGGCGCCACGGCGAGCGCATCGGCACGATCGGCGAAGGCCTGGGCCAGCCGGTCGATCACCCCCGCGGTGACGTTCGGCATATCGCCAAGCGAGACGACGACGCCGGGCACATCCTTCGGCAGCGCCGCAAGCCCGGCCTTGAGCGAGCCGGCGAGCCCCTCAGTGAAGGCCGGGTTGTGCACGAAGGTGACGTCGAGCCCGGCGAGCGCGGCGCGGACCTCATCCTGCTGATGACCGGTGACGACGATGACAGGCGCGGCGCGCGAGGCGATCTGTGCCTCGACCGCGTGGCGCACCAGCGGCTTGCCGCGCACCTGCTGCAGCAGCTTGTTGCCGGCGCCCATCCGGGTCGAACGCCCGGCCGCCAGCACGATACCGGCAACGGGGGCCGCCTCGCCACGTCCCGGCGCGCGCGGCTGCGGACGCGAGACGATCTCCATCAGCAGCCCGCCGACGCCCATCTTCTGGATTTCGGCGCGCGTCACCGGCACCTTGGCAAGGCTGCGCTGCAGCACCCAGTCGAAGCCGTTTTCCTTGGGCGAACGGGCGCAGCCCGGCGCGCCGATCACCGGCTTGCCGTCGAGTTCGCCGAGCATCAGCAGGTTGCCGGGATCGACCGGCATGCCGAGATGCTCGACCGTGCCGCCGGCTTCGACCAGCGCCTTCGGCACGACGTCGCGCCGGTCGGTGATGGCGGAGGCGCCGAAGACGACGACGATCTCGGCGGGCCCGGCGACCGCCTCGCGGATCGCCTGCGCCAGCGGCGGGCTTTCATGCGGCACGCGGGCATCGCGCTCGATCGCGGCGCTGGCCGGCTCCAGCCGCTCGGCCATGGTGCGCAAGGTCTTGTCGATCACGCTGGTCTTCAGGCCCGGCAGCAGGGTCGAGACCACCGCGACCGATTTCAGTTTGTATTCGGCGATCGAAATCGGCTTGTCGGCGCCAAGCCGTTCAAGCGCCTCGGCGATCCGCTTCTCCGGCACGGCATAGGGGATGATCTTGACCGTCCCGACCATCTCGCCGGCGACCACCGGCTTCAGAGCCGGCAGGGTCGCGACCGTGATCGCCTCGTCGACGGCGTTCAGCGCATCGATCACGGCGGTATCGATCTGCAGGATGCCCGCCGCCGCGGCGAACAGATTGACCCGGCCGGTGAACGGCGCCTCGGTCACCACCGCCCGGCCGGCCAGCGCCCGCGCCAGTTGCTCGGCGGCGGCGTTCTCGTCGATGTCGCCGGTTTCGAGCTGTACCGCGACGATCTCGGTCAAGCCGGCGGCGGCGAGCTTGCGCGCATCCTCCTCGCCGATCGTTGCGCCCTTGCGCACGATCGCCTCTCCAGCGCGTACGGTATGGGCCGCAACCGCACCCGCGGCTTCAGCGATGGGAATAGGACCGAACTTCATCAGCAGTCTTTCAAACAGGCTTGCGGCGCGGGCCACGCAGGGCCTGCACGATCTCTCCGAGGATGGCGAGCGCGATCTCGGCCGGCGAGACCGCCCCGATGTCGAGCCCGATCGGCGCGTGGATACGCTTCACATCGGCCTCGCCGAAGCCGGCCTCGGCCAGCCGCTCCAGCCGCTTGCCATGCGTCTTCCGGCTGCCGAGCGCGCCGATATAGAAACAGGTCGAGCGCAGCGCCGACTGCAAGGCGGGATCGTCGATCTTCGGATCATGCGTCAGCGCGACTAAGGCGGTGTAGCCGTCGAACCGCACCTTCTGCAGCGCTTCATCCGGCCACTCGGCGAGCAACGTCACCTCCGGGAAGCGCTCCTGCGTGGCGAAGGCGGTGCGCGGGTCGATGACCACGATGTCGAGATCCAGGAGCTTCGCCATCGGCGCCAGCGCCTGCGAGATATGGACCGCACCGGTGACGACGATGCGCGGCGGCGGCGCCTGCACGGTCAGGAAATAGGTCTTGCCGTCGACTTCGACAGTGCCGCTCTTGCCGCTGCGCAATTGCTTGTCGATGATCTCCGCCAGCACATCGCCGGCAAGGTCGATCTCCTTGACCAGGCGCTGCTCGCCCGAGCCGAGCTCAGTGACCAGCACCGTCGCGCGCCGGGCAGCGCGCTCGGCATTGAGCGTGGAGAGAAGCTTGAGATCCATGGCTCAGTTCCGGTCGAGCGCGATGCGGGCGCCAAGCCCGATCAGGATGGTGCCGCCGATCGCCCGGATCACGCGCTGCGCGGAGCCGTTGGCGGCAACCTTCGCCTGCATGTAGGAGGCGGTCAGCACCGTCAGGATCGACGAGGAGGTGAAGAGCAGGTTCACCACCACGCCGAGCACCAGGAACTGCGCCCAGAGCGGCAGGCTCGCCGACGGATCGACGAATTGCGGCAGGAAGGACACGAAGAAGATCGTCGTCTTCGGATTGAGCAATTCGACCGCGAGGCTGTCGGCAAGAGCTCGCATCGGCGTGCGCGGCGCGACATCGGCAGTGGCCTGCACCGGCGCCACGCGGCGGAAGAAGCTGATGCCGAGCCAGATCAGATAGGCAGCGCCGAGCAGCTTCATTGCCAGATAGAGTTCCGGCACATGCCGGAAGATCGCCGACAGGCCAAAGGCCGCGGCAAGGACATGGACATAATCGGCGAGGTGAACGCCGAGCACCGCCATGAAGCCGGCCTTGCGGCCACGCGACATGGTCTGGGCGGCGATGTAAAGCACCGCCGGTCCGGGGATATAGGCGAAGACGAGCGTCGCCAGGACGAGTGCGAAGAGGACTTCTATCGGCGCCATCGGGTCAGCCCTTGTCGGTGGCGAGCTTGAGGCCGAGCCCGATCATCAGCGAGCCACCGAGCCAGCGCCCGAAGGCAAAGCCGGCACGGCTCGCCTTCATCGTCTTCATCACCAGGCTGGCAGCGAGGACAGTGATCAGGTCGGCCGAGGAGAAGGCGAAGTTGACGATGGTGCCAAGGATCAGGAACTGCGCCCAGACCGGCAGCGCCGCAGCGGGATCGACGAACTGCGGCAAGAGCGCGATGAAGAACAGCGCGACTTTCGGGTTCAGCACTTCGACGATGAAGGAATCGACCAGTGCGCGCCGGACCGTCTTGGCCGGCACCACGGCCTGCGCCTCCACTCCCAGCTTGGAACGGATCATGCCGATGCCGAGCCAGACAAGATAAAGCGCGCCGACGATTTTCACGGCGACATAGAGCTCGGGCACATGCTTGAACACCGCCGACAGGCCGAAGGCCGCAGCGACGACGTGGACGTAGCAGCCGAGATGGATGCCGAGCATTGCCATCAGGCCGGCTTTGCGGCCATGGGCGATGGTCTGCGCCGCCGTGTAAAGCAGCGCCGGACCGGGAAAATAGGCGATGACCAGCGTCACCGTCGCGAAGGCGAGAAGCGTTTCCCAGGAGGGCATCGATAGGCTCCCTTAAGCCTTGACCGGCTCGACATAGACCTTGATCCGGCCTCCACAGGACAGGCCAACCTGCCAGGCAGCCTCGTCGGCGACTCCGAATTCGAGCATGCGAGGCTTGCCGTCGGCGATCACGTCGCCGGCTTCGGCGACGACCGCGCCCTCGACGCAGCCGCCCGAGACCGAGCCGAGGAAATTGCCCTCGCCATCGATGACGAGATGCGAGCCGACCGGGCGCGGGGCCGAGCCCCAGGTCTCGACCACCGTGGCGAGTGCGACGCCGCGCCCGGCCCTGGCCCAGGCCTCGGCGGTCGCCAGGATGTCGGTGTCGGTGCTGATCATGGAAGCGGTCCCGCTACGGATACGGTTGAGATCATGCCTCAACCGGCCTTCTTCAACCACTGGCGCGGATCGGTGATCTGCCGTGCATCGGATGACAGCGCGGCGCAGAGATCGGCCATCGCCGCGAGATTGTGGATCGGCCGGAACTGGTCGACATGCGGCAGCATCGCCCGGATGCCGCTGGCCCGCGCCTCGAAGGCGTCATAGCGCAGCAGCGGGTTGAGCCAGGTCAGTTGCCGGCAGGAGCGGTGCAGGCGGTCCATCTCGAAGGAAAGATCGGGGCCAAGATGTCGCTCCAGCCCGTCGGTGAAGAGCAGCACCACCGCCCCGCCCGTGAGCACCCGGCGGGACCAGACCCGGTTGAAGGCGTGCAGCGCCGAAGCGATGCGCGTGCCGCCTTCCCAGTCGGGCGCCGCCTTGCCGGCGAGCGCCAGTGCCTCGTCGGGATCGCGGGCGCGGAGCATGCGCGTGACATTGGTCAGGCGCGTGCCGAAGACGAATGAATGCACGCGCCGACGCTGCTCGGTGACGGCGTGCAGGAAATGCAGGAAGATGCGCGAATACTCCGCCATCGAGCCGGAGATGTCGACGAGTGCAACCAATGGCGGATGAACCTCGGCTCGCTCGCGGAAGGCCAGATCGATCGAGGCGCCGCCGCTGCGCAAGGAGCGGCGGAAGGTTCGGCGCGGATCGATCCGCGCTCCGACATGGGCGGGCTGGAAGCGCCGCGTCGGCACGGCATCATCGGGCAATCGCAGCTCGGCGATGAGCTGGCGTGCTTTGGCGATCTCGGCCGCGCTCATCTGGGCGAAATCGCGCGATTTCAGCGTCTCGCGCTCGGAAACGGTGAGCCGCGCGCTGAGTTCGGTCAGCTCGACCGGCGGCTCCTCCTCGCGCGGCGGCGGGGTGAAGGCCTCGGCGACGCGCAAGGCACCGGCTTCCGGCTTCTGCGGCTCGCTGTCGACCCGCGGCGTCACCGGCGACATCTGCGCCATCAGTTTCTCGATCAGCCCGCGCCGGCGCCAGAACAGCCGGAAGGCCTGGTCGTAGACGGCCGAATCCTCGTGCTTCTTCACGAAGATCGCATGCAGCGCCCAATAGACATCGTCACGCCCGCCGAGCGCGCCATCGGCCAGCGCCTCGACGGCCTCGACCACGGCACCCGGCCCGACGCGCAGGCCGGCGCCCCGCAAAGCGCGGGCAAAATAGGCGACGTTTTCGGGCAGCTTGCCGGTCATTGTTCCCTTCCCCCCGCTTGCGGTGGGGAAGGGTTAGGGATGGGGGGCCGGAAAGCTGGAACCCTACCCTTCATCGCCTCGCCAAGCGGCACTGCCCCCCACCCCAACCCWCCCCACCGCAAGCGGGGAGAGGGAGAAAGGCGGCAGCGCTTCGACGAAATCATCAAGCAGCCGTCTCGGTCATGAACACCTTCTGGGCCACGACCCATTTACCGTCGACCTTCAGGAAGGACAGAAGATCGGTGAAATAGCGCGGTGGCACCTGGCACTTGACCTTGACCAGCGCCATGGACGGCCCGATCAGGTCGACCGCCAGCACATGGTCGCCGCGCTCGAGGCCGTTTTCCTTCGGCGACTTGCGGTTGCGCACCGCCTCGAACCATTGCTCGGCCGGCAGAATCTTGAGCTCGCCGTCGAGCGACTGCGTCAACGCGCTGCTCGGATGGAACACCGAGATCAGCTTGTCGACGTTCCCCTCATAGAGCCCGTCGAGATAGGTCCAGGTCGCGGCCTCGATCGCCTTGATGTCGCTGTTCATCGCTTCTCTCCCACTGCCTGTCATGGCCGGCTTCGCGCCGGCCTTACGGAGACTAGTACCGTCTTGCGATGGAATTCTCGGGTCTGCGCTTGACCCAAGCATGACGACCTACCCCCGCGCCGCCTGCTTGGCCTGATCGAGCAGTTCGCCGACCTTGGAGCCCTGCATCGCCTGGATGTCGTCCTGGTACTTGAGCAGCGCGCCCAGCGTATCGGAGACGATTCTCGGGTCGAGCGCCACCGCGTCGAGCTCGACCAGCGCGCTCGCCCAGTCGAGCGTCTCGGCAACGCCCGGCGCCTTGAACAATTCCTCCTTGCGGATCGCCTGCACGAAGGAAACCACCTGCTTCGCCAGCTTGGCCGGGGCGCCCGGCGCCTTCGCCTTCAGAATGGCGAGCTCGCGGGCGGCGTCGGGATAGCCGACCCAGTGATAGAGACAGCGGCGCTTCAGCGCGTCATGGATCTCGCGGGTGCGGTTCGAGGTCAGGATCACGATCGGCGGCTCGGCCGCCTTGATCGTGCCGAGCTCGGGGATCGTCACCTGCGCATCGGCCAGCACTTCGAGCAGGAAGGCCTCGAAGGCTTCGTCGGTGCGGTCGAGCTCGTCGATCAGCAGGATCGGCGCTCCGCCTTCCTGCGGCTCCAGCGCCTGCAGCAGCGGGCGCTTGACCAGATAGCGCTCGGAGAACAGGTCGCTCTCCAGCCGCGCGCGGTCGCCAGCCACGCCACCGGCCTCGGCGAGGCGGATCGCCATCATCTGGCCGGCATAGTTCCACTCGTAGACGGCGGAGGCGAGGTCGAGCCCCTCATAGCATTGCAGGCGGATCAGCCGGCGCCCGAGCGCGGCGGAGAGCACCTTGGCGATCTCGGTCTTGCCGGTGCCGGCTTCCCCCTCGAGCAGCAGCGGCCGCTTCATCCGGAGCGCCAGGAAGAGCACGGTCGCCAGCGCCCGGTCGGAGACATAGCCCTGGGATTGCAGCAGGGACAGCGTGGCGTCGATGGAGGTCGGCAGTGAGGCAGTAGTCATGCGGTCCCGGTCTTGGCAGATGTCGCAGCGGCGCCAGCCTGGCAAGGCCGGTTTGACCTGTCACGATCCTTAGTCCCTAACAGGCCGAAGGGATAGCAAGCGGAGAGTCCGGCGTGCTCGGCGTAATGTACATCGTCGCGATCATCGTCGAAGCCATGTCGGCTGCATTGGCGGCCGGCCGCCGAAGCATGGACTGGGTCGGCGTCTGCATGCTCGGCTGCATCACGGCGCTCGGCGGCGGCTCGGTGCGCGACATGCTGCTCGGTCATTATCCGCTGAGCTGGGTCAAGCATCCGCATTACCTGCTGATCACGGCCGGCGCGGCGCTCGTCACCATCGGCCTCGCCCGGTTCATGCACAGGCTGCGCAAGATCTTCCTGCTGCTCGACGCCATCGGCCTCGTCCTGTTCACCGTGATCGGCTGCAATGTCGCGCTGGAGATGCAGCAGCCTTTCATCATCGTGATCACCGCCGGGTTGATCACCGGCTGCGTCGGCGGCGTGCTGCGCGACATGCTCTGCGCCGACATTCCATTGCTCTTTCGCAGCGAGCTCTACGCCACCGTCTCGGTGGTGACCGGGCTGATCTATGTCGCCGGGCTCGGCGTCGAGCTGCCGCATGATTTCGTCACGGTGCTGGCCATGACGGTCGGATTGCTGCTTCGCCTGCTGGCGCTCCGCTTCAACTGGAGCATGCCGAAATTCATCTACACGCGCGATCTGCACTGAGTGCCTCGGTCGACGTCACTCTGCTGCCGGGTTCTGGTCGCAGGCTCCGCCAGATTGCAGGCGGAGGACAAGCCATGACCGAGACAGCCCAACTCGCCGCCGATTTCGTCGCCCTTCTCAAGGACGGCAAGCACGAGGACGCGGCACGCAGCTACAACGCCGACGATATCGCCAGCTACGAGAACATGCCCGGGCCGATGGCGGAGTGCCATGGCAAGCAGGCGGTGAAGGGCAAGGGCGAGTGGTGGACCGCCAATCACGAGGTGCATGAGTTCACCACCGCAGGCCCCTATCTCAATGGCGACCAGTTCGCCGTGCACTTCTACTTCGACGTCACCGTCAAGGAGAGCGGCGAGCGCCGCAAGATGCGCGAGATCGGGCTCTACACCGTGAAGGGCGGCAAGATCGCCGAGGAGCGGTTCTTCTATTGACGGACCGCCGTCTCGGCGCTTCTTCTGCGCGCCCTTGAGCGCCGATACGCCGCGAAAGGCCTGTCATGACCCGCCATGTCGTTTCCGCACCGCTGGTCAGTCGCCATCATGTCCAGAGGATCGAAGGCTCTCCCGCGAGGGCCTTCGCGCTGCTCTGCCCATCCGCCGAGGAAGACTGGCTCGACGGCTGGCGTTTCGAGATGGTGCATTCCGTCTCGGGCATGGCGGAGAAGGGCTGCGTCTTCCTCACCCGGCAGCATGGCGCCGAGCCGACCTTGTGGTTCACCAGCGACTACGAGCCGGACGAGCGCATCCGCTTCATCCGCTTCACGCCGGGCGAAGCGCTGACCGAGATTGACATCCGCCTGACGCCGGCAGCGCATGGCTGCGATGTCGACATCCGCTATACCGTGACCGGCCTTGCCCCCGGGGCGGGAGCAGCGCTCGCTGCCTTTTCGCAGGAGCGCTGGATCGCAATGATGGGCTTCTGGGAGCAGTCCATGAACCACTACCTGAAGACCGGCGAGCGCCTGCTCGCCGGTTAGCCCGCCTTCCCCGTCGCCTGCGCCACGGCCTGCTTGGCCATTACGCCGATGAGATGGGCGCGGTACTCGGCATCGGCATGGATATCGCCGTTGATGCCCTTGGCGGTGTGCTTGAGGCCGTCGAGCGACTTGCCCGCAAAGCGCGCCTTCAGCGCCGCTTCCGCTTCCGGCCAGCGGAAGACACCGCCCTCGCCCGCCCCGGTGACCGCCACCGCGATCTCGCTGCCGCGCTTGGCGACGAAGACGCCGACCAGCGCATAGCGCGAGGCCGGATTGCGGAACTTGGCATAGCCCGCCTTGGAGGCGACCGGGAACGAGATCCTGACGACGATCTCACCCTCATCCAGCGCCGTCTCGTAGAGGCCGCTGAAGAATTCGTCGGCCGGCAGCTTGCGCTTGTTGGTCACCACCGTCGCGCCGAGCGCCAGCAGCGCCGCCGGATAATCGGCCGCCGGGTCGTTGTTGGCGACCGAGCCGCCGATCGTGCCGCGATGGCGCACATGCGGGTCGCCGATATGGCTGGCGAGATAGGCCAGCGCCGGGATCGCCTCCTGCACATCGGGCGAGGCGGCGACCTCGGCATGGGTCGTCATCGCGCCGATCACGAGGTTGCGGCCCTTGCGGGCGATGCCCTTGAGGTCGGCGCAGGAGGAAAGGTCGACCAGCGCGCCGGGTGAGGCCAGGCGCTGCTTCATCGTCGGCAGGAGCGTGTGCCCGCCCGCGAGGAGCTTGGCGTCCTCCTTCTTGGCGAGGAGGCTGGCGGCCTGACGCGCGGTCGCCGGGCGGTGATAGGTGAAGGCGTACATCGTCTCGTCCTTTCAGATCACTCGGCAGCCATGCGGCTGAGCGTTTTCTGTGCGGCGCGCCAGACGGCCTGCGGCGTCGCCGGCATGGCGATGTCCTCATGCCCGAGCGCGTCGGTGATGGCGTTGATGACTGCGGGCGGCGCGGCGATAGCGCCGGCCTCGCCGCAGCCCTTGATCCCCAGCGGGTTCGACGGGCACGGCGTCACCGTCATGCCGACCTCGAAGGACGGCAGATCGTCGGCGCGCGGCATGCAGTAGTCCATGAAGCTCGCGGTCACGAGCTGGCCGTCGGCATTGTAGCGGGCGCCTTCGAGCAGCGCCTGGCCGACGCCCTGGGCGATGCCGCCATGGACCTGGCCCTCGACGATCATCGGATTGATGACATTGCCGAAATCATCGACCGCGGCCCAGCGCTCGATCCTGGTGATACCGGTGTCCGGATCGATCTCAAGCTCGCAGATATGGACGCCGGCCGGGAAGGTGAAGTTGGTCGGGTCGTAGAATGCCCCCTCCTTCAGCCCCGGCTCGAGGTCCTGGCCGTTGAACTTGTGCGCGACATAGGCCTGCAGCGCGCAGGAACCGAAATCGAGCGTCCGGTCGGTGCCCTTGACGGTGAAGTTACCATCCTTGAAGTCGATATCGGCCTCGTCGGCCTCCAGCACATAGGCTGCGACCTTCTTGCCCTTGGCGATCACCTTGTCGATCGCCTTGAAGATCGCCGACATGCCGACGGCGCCCGAGCGCGAGCCATAGGTGCCCATGCCCATCTGCACCTTGTCGGTGTCGCCATGGATGATCGAGACGTTCTCCAGCGGCACGCCGAGCCGGTCGGAGACGAGCTGGGCGAAGGTGGTCTCATGGCCCTGGCCATGGCTGTGCGAGCCGGTCAGGACCTCGACCGTGCCGATCGGGTTGACCCGGACCTCGGCCGATTCCCACAGGCCAACGCCGGCACCGAGCGAGCCGACCGCAGCGGACGGGGCGATGCCGCAGGCCTCGATATAGGCGGAGAAGCCGATGCCGCGCAGCTTGCCGTTGCGCCCGGAGTCGCGCCGGCGCTTGGCGAAACCCTTGTAGTCGATCGTCTCCAGCGCCTTCTTCAGCGAGGCGCTGTAGTTGCCGGTGTCGTACATCATGATCACCGGCGTCTGGTGCGGGAACTTCCTGACGAAGTTCTGCGTGCGGAACTTGGCCGGATCCTTGCCGAGCTCGCGTGCCGCGACCTCGACCAGCCGCTCGACCACGAAGGTCGCTTCGGGACGCCCCGCGCCGCGATAGGCATCGACCGGAGCGGTGTTAGTGTAGACCGCATCGACCTCGCAATAGATCGCCGGGATGTCGTATTGGCCCGACAGCAGCGGCGCGTACAGATAGGTCGGCACCGACGACGAGAAGGTCGAGAGATAGGCGCCGAGATTAGCGGTGGTGTGCACCCGCATCGCCAGCATCTTGCCGTCGGCGTCCATGGCGAGCTCGGCATGGGTGACGTGATCGCGGCCATGCGCGTCGGAGAGGAAGGCCTCGGTCCGGTCCGAGGTCCATTTCACCGGCCGGCCGACCTTCTTCGCCGCCCAGACGCAGACCGTCTCCTCGGCATAGATGAAGATCTTCGAGCCGAAACCGCCGCCGACATCGGGGGCGATCACGCGCAGCTTGTTCTCCGGCGCGATGCCGATGAAGGCCGAGAGCACGAGCCGCGCCACATGCGGATTCTGACTCGTCGTGTAGAGCGTGAAGGCGCCCTCACCCTGGTCGTAATCGCCGACCGCGGCGCGTGGCTCCATCGGGTTCGGCACCAGCCGGTTGTTGACGATGTCGAGCTTGGTGACGTGCTTGGCCGCCTTGAAGGCTGCATCGGTCGCAGCCTTGTCGCCGAGATGCCAGTTGAACACCGTATTGTCCGGCGCCTCGGCATGAACCTGCGTCTTCGATTTCGCAGCGCCCGCCGTATCGACCACCGCCGGCAGCACACCGTAATCGACGACGATAGCCTCGGCAGCGTCGCGCGCCTGCGCCAGCGTCTCCGCGACGACGACCGCAATGTGGTCGCCAACATAGCGGACCTTGCCCTGGGCCAGCGCCGGATGCGGGCCGGCCCTCATCGGCGAGCCGTCCTTGTTGTGGATCATCCAGCCGCAGATCAGCCCGCCGACCTTGTCGGCAGCAAGATCGTCGCCGGTGAAGATCCCCAGCACGCCGGGCATCGCCGCAGCGGCTTTCGTATCGATCGTCTTCAGCGTGGCATGCGCATGCGGCGAACGCAGGAAATAGGCATGGGCCTGGCCAGGCCGGTTGATGTCGTCGGTATAGCGGCCCTGGCCCGTGATGAAGCGGTGGTCTTCCTTGCGGCGTACGGGAGCGCCGATTCCGGTGGCGGACATGGATTCCTCCTGGCGGTGGAGCAGGATCAGCGCGAAGAACCGGTTCCCACTTTTTCGCATCCTGCTCTGGCGTGGCACCTCTTGGCGGGCGCTATCAGCATGTTTCGGGGATCACATCGGAAGAAGGCGGCGCCGGCCTTAGCTGGCACAGCCTGGGGAACAGGCTATTCGGCGGCCTGCCGGGCCGGCTTGGCGCCCGTGCCCATCGCCTCGGCGCCGGCAGCGATCGCCTTGACGATGTTGTGGTAGCCGGTGCAGCGGCAGATATTGCCTTCGAGGTCCTCGCGGATCGTCTTCTCGTCGAGGTGGTTGCCGCGCCGGTTCACGATATCGACCGCCGACATGATCATGCCCGGCGTACAGAAGCCGCATTGCAGGCCGTGATGCTCGCGGAAGGCCTCCTGCATCGGATGCAGTGCCCCGCCATTGGCCAGCCCCTCGATCGTCGTCACCGAGGCGCCCTCGCAGGACAGCGCCAGCGTGGTGCAGGCCTTCACCGCCTTGCCGTCGAGATGCACGACGCAGGCGCCGCATTGGCTGGTATCGCAGCCGACATGCGTTCCGGTCAGCCGGAGATTTTCTCTGAGGAACTGCACCAGGAGGGTGCGCGGATCGACATTCGCGGTGACGGACTTGCCGTTCACCGTCATGGACAGATTGGCCATGGGGCACTCCTCCGAAAGCCTGTTTTCTGTACGGCCGACGACATCTCGAAGGCCGAACGATCCATGCGCCGGCCCGTCACGAGCCAGCGGAGAATTTCCTTGGAACAACTTCAAAAAACAATGTGGACCCGGGATTTTCCGCGGTCAAGCGGGCAGCCATTCCGCAAGCAGCCCCGTTTGGCGATGTTTTTGCATGGTTTTGGCAGTTGACGCTCGCGGACCATCATCGGGATGTCACAACTGGCGGGCGAGCGCTTCGCAGAATCTTAACGACATCGGAGCACCATCTCCCGCTGGAATGACGATCTCCGATCGTCGCGCTCACGGATGGCGCGGTTGGCCACGATCCTCGAACACGTCCAACGTCGCCTGATGGCGATCGGCTTCGACGAACGCCAGCGCCGGCGCCTGCGCCGTTACCGCGCCACGGTCGAGCGCGTCATCGTCGAGGTCGTCGAGCAGGATTTCGCGCGCGCCTTCTCGATCCATCCAATGCTGAAACTGGCGGTAGAGCCGGTTGCGACCGAGCTTTTCGCGGCCGAAGCCAATCATTTCCGCCTGCTCTTCGACGGCGATTTCGACCAAAATTACTGCGACTCGCTCGAGCAGCTCACGCTTCTGGAGCGGCACGGCCAGGTCGGCGCCCGCGCCCGCGCCTCGATCGCCTTCACCTTGTTCCGGATATTTCTGGAAGAGAGCCGCACCCGGCTGATCTTCTCGCGGCACGACATCCCGCATGATCTCTTCATCATCGAGCGGGTGCTGACCTATGACGTCAACACCGCCATGTCGCTCGACCGCGAATTCGAGGCAGCGGAGGCCCGCCGCCGCGGCGTCGCGCTCGACGAGGTCGCCGCGACGCTGACCTCGCGCATCGGCCAGCTCGACGGCGCGATCAGCAAGGCGGTCGATCTCTTCGTCGAAACCGCCGGCGAGACCTCGGCGGCCAGCAGCTTCATCAAGGATCAGGTCGGTTCGGTCACCCAGAGCTCGCTGCTCGTCCGCGAGAAGGCGATGCAGACCGCGGCCGCGACCGAGGAGATGTCGGCGAACATCGCCGAGATCGGCCAGCGCGCCCGCCAGAGCCTCGAGATCGCCAACCGCGCCGTCGCCGATGCCGAGGCGATGGACGAGGCGATCGCCCGGCTGCGCCACGTCACCAGCAGCATCGGCACCGTGGTCGGCATGATCGCCGACATCGCCGCGCAGACCAATCTCCTCGCCCTCAACGCCACCATCGAGGCAGCCCGCGCCGGCGAATCCGGCCGGGGCTTCGCCGTGGTGGCAGCCGAGGTGAAGTCGCTGGCGACGCAGACCGCCTCGGCGACGCAGGAGATCGCCGCCCAGATCGCCGAATTGTCGGCTAGCGCCGAAGCCTGCGGCGTCCGTGCCGCCTCGATCGGCGCGACGATCGGCGAGATCAAGTCGGATTCGGAGGCGATCTCGGACGCGGTCGCCCAGCAGAGCAGCGTCACCGGCGGCATCGCCCGGCACGCCGCCGAGGTCGCGCACGGTTCGGACGAGGCGATCGGCAGCGCGACCCGCGTCACTGACAGCCTCGGCAAGACCGAGAAGGCGCTGGAACGCGCCAACAGCGCCGCCGCCGACATCGCCCTCCAGGTCGGCGCGGCCGAAGCGACGGTCAGCGAGGCACTGGCGGCCCTGCGCCGCGCCTCGTGAGCGTCAGCCCTCGCTGACCGCCTTGGCGAAATTGGCGAAGAACTCGTCGGCCAGCTTCTTCGAGACCGAATCGATCAGGCGCGAGCCGAGCTGCATCAGCTTGCCGCCGACCTGAGCATCGACCTCGTAGCGCAGCAGGGTCTGTCCGCCCTCGGCATCTTCGAGCATGACCTTGGCGCCGCCTTTGGCGAAGCCGGCGATGCCGCCCTCGCCCTCGCCGACGATGCGATAGCCGTTCGGCGGGTCGAGGTCCTGCAATTCGACCTTGCCCTTGAAGGTCGCCTTCACCGGGCCGAGCTTGATCTTCACCACCGCCGAGAAATGCGTCTCGTCATCCTTGGTGAGCTGCTCGCAGCCGGGGATGCAGGCCTTCAGCACCTCGGCGTCGTTGAGCTTTTCCCAGACCACCTGCTTGGCCGCGGGCAGCGTCGCCTCGCCGTTCATCGTCATCGCCATGGGCTGAGTTCCTCACCGTTTTCCGAAGCCACTGACATGTTGCAGCCCGGCCCGCCTCGGGTCTATCCAAGTTCCCTTAATCCATGGCCGGAAACGACCGGTGCGCACAAGAGGACGAAGCTGGGATGTGGGTTGCAATGACCGCTCCGCACCAAGGCGCGCCCCGACATGGCTGAGGGTGGCCTCTATGGCGAGCTCTTCGCCGACCGCGAGATGGCAGCCGTCCTCGACGATCGCGCCGCGCTGCAGGGCATGCTCGATTTCGAGGCTGCCCTCGCCCGGGCCGAAGCGGAATCCGGCGTCATCCCTACTGCGGCGGCCGAGGCGATCGCTCCGCAGTGCAAGGCCGAGCTCTACGACATCGCCGCGATCGGCAAGGCCGCGACGCTCGCCGGCAATCCGGCGATCCCGCTGGTCAAGGCTCTGACGGCCCGCGTCGCCGCCGCCGATGCCGACGCAGCGAAATGGGTGCATTACGGCGCGACCAGCCAGGACGTGATCGATTCCGGCCAGGCCCAGCAGTACCGGGCCGCGCAGGAGCTGATCCTCGCCCGCTCCGCCCGCCTCGCCCATGCCCTTGCCGCTCTCGCCCGCGATCATCGCCGCACCCCGATGATCGGCCGCACCTTCCTCCAGCATGCGGTCCCGATCTCCTTCGGGCTCAAGGCGGCCAACTGGCTGGACCCGATCGTCTCCTTCCATGACGACTTCATGATCTGGGGAGAGTCGGCGCATCAGCTCGGCGGCGCCGCCGGCAGCCTCGCCTCGCTCGGCGACAAGGCCGATGCGGTCTCGGAAGCCTTCGCCCGCATCATGCCCTCGATCGGCGCCGTGCGCGTGCCCTGGCACACGCAGCGCCGGCGCCCGGCCCGGATCGCCACCGAGCTCGGCCTGCTGCTGGGCCATCTCGGCAAGATGGCCGGTGACATCGCCCTGATGGCGCAGACCGAGATCGGCGAGCTGGCCGAGCCCGAGGCGCCGGGCAAGGGCGGCTCCTCCGCCATGCCGCACAAGCGTAACCCGGTGCTGTGCACGCTGATCCTGACCGCGGCCAAGCGCGCGCCGGGATTGGTCGCGACCATGCTCGCGGCGATGCCACAGGAGCATGAGCGCGCCATGGGCGGCTGGCACGCCGAATGGCCGACTTTGCGCGAGCTCTTCCTGATCGCCGGCAGTGCGCTCGACCATGCAGTCGCCCTGGTCGAGGGGCTGCAGGTCTTCCCCGAGCAGATGCAGTACAATCTCGACCTCACCAACGGCCTCGTCATGGCCGAACGCGTCTCGCTCGCGCTGGCGCAGACGATCGGCCGCGGTGAGGCCCATCATTTGCTCGAGGATGCCAGCCGCGACTGCATCGCCACCGGCCGCCATCTCAAGGATGTCCTGGCCGAGCATCCGACACTGGCAGGCAGGCTCACCGGCGAGGAACTCGACGACCTCTTCGACCCGACCACCTATCGCGGCGCGACCGACGCGATCATCGACCGCATCCTCGTGCTCTACGAGGAGGAGCGGGAATACATGAGCGGCAATGCCTGAGGGCCCGGCCGGGCAAAGGTCGCGGCGAAAGGCCTGCCGAAGTCTGGAAAAGCCTGCTTCAGAAGCCTCCGAAGCGGCGATGGCGATAGACCAGCCCCGGACCGGAACCGCCCCCGCCGAGCGCGACCACCTGGCCGATCAGGATGCGATGGGTGGTGACGCGGTGAACAGCCGCCACGCGGCAATCGAAGCTGGCGAGCGCGCTCGCCAGCGCGGGCGCCCCGGTCGAAAGCTCGCCCCATTCGCCGATGGCGAAGCGCTCCTCGCCCATCAGGCCGCGCCGGCCCGAGAACACCGTGGCGAGCTCGTGATCGGCCGCCGCCAGCGTATTCACGCAGAAGATGCCGCTCTCCTCGATCGCCGCCAGCGTCCGGCTGGCGGCCTCGATGCAGACGAGTACGGTCGGAGGCGAAACCGAGACCGAGCTGACGGCGGTCGCCGTCAGCCCCGAACGGCCCGCCGGACCCAGGGTCGTCACGATATGGGTGGCGCTCGCCACCTGCGCCATCGCCTCGCGAAAGGCCTGCGCATCGGGAAGCGCGGCGCGTAAGGCGGCATCGACCATGCTGTTCATCGCCCAACTCTGCGCGAGGTTACTGCCTTTTATCTAAGCGCGCAGGGGTAAAAGGCCAGTTGCATCAATTGTCGACATTCCGGACGATTCTGCAGCAAGGTTAAGATATATCACGACGGCGCGCCTCGCTCACTCGCGCCTGAGGGCCGCGAGCAGCCCGGCACGCAGATGCCCCATCAACGCATCGCTCGCCTCGCTGGCCGCCTCCGGCTCACCCGCGACCAGCGCCTGGGCGAGGATCACATGATGCTGCGCGGCCGGCACCAGATCGATCTGCCGGTCGAAGAAGTACCAGGCCCGGCGGATCAGCGCCTGCAGCGGCTCGACCGCCCGGCTGGCATAGGGGCTGCGCGCCGCCGCCGCGACCAGCGTATCGAGCTCCTTGTCGAGGCGCATATAGGCGTTGACGTCGTCCGCCTGCGCCGCCTCGCGCATCGCCCGGGCTTTGGCCAGGATAGCGCTGCGCTCAGCCGGACCGGCACGCTTGGCCGCCTCGGCCGCGATCAGCCGCTCCAGTACCTCGCGGGCGTCGAGTGCCGCCATCACGTCGATCGCATCGATGGCAGTGACGGCGACACCCTTGCGCGGCAGGATCTCGACCAGCCCTTGCTGCGCCAGCCGGATCAGTGCCTCGCGCACCGGCGTGCGGCCGACGCCGACGAGGTCGATCATCTGCGCCTCGGTCAGCACTGCGCCCGGCCGCAGCGACAGGGTCACGATCGCCTCCTCGAGGCGGCGATAGGCCAAATCCGACAGGCTGGCGGAGGCGCGAGCGCCGACGGAATCCTCGCCGGAAACGCGGGCATCCTCGGTCATGAGCGGCACCCGCAATGCTTGACGCTTCGGATAGCATTGATATATCAGAACTTTCAACAGAACCGCAAGGCGGGCAAGCCGGCCGATCCGCGGTTAAGAATCCGCGCATGGAGGCGACATGGCGTTCACCTGCACGATCCCCGCCGTCGCCACGCTCCAGCAGGACGACGACACGGTCCGGATCACGCGCTGGGACTTCGAACCCGGCGCAGTCACCGGCTGGCACAGCCATGGCTGGCCCTATTTCGTGATCATGCTGGTCGCCGGGACCTTGCGCATCCATGACGGCGCCAAGGAGACCGACGTGCCGCTGGCAGAAGGCCAAGCCTATATGCGCCAGGCCGGCATCCAGCACGATGTGATGAACGGCTCGCCCCACCCGATCGCCTTCGTCGAGATCGAGGTGAAGCAGCCGGCGGCGCTCAAGCTCCTGCCCACCACATGAAGATCGCGATCATCGGCGCCGGCATCGTCGGCTCGGCAACCGCCCACGCTCTGCTCGACGAGGGTCACGAAGTCCTGATCCTCGACAAGGAAGGTCCGGCTTTCGGTCCCTCGCGCGGCAATGCCGGCATCATCGCGCATACCGACGTCCTGCCGATCGCCAGCCCGAACATGCTGCGCAAGGTGCCCGGCTTCCTGCTCGATCCGCTCGGGCCGCTGGCGATCCGCCTTGGCTATCTGCCGCAATTGCTGCCCTGGCTGGCGCGCTTCCTGCTCGCAGCCCGCCCTGCCGCCTATGAGCGTTCGATCGCCGGCATGATCGCCATCCAGCAACTGGCGCTGCCGGCCTGGCTGGCGCGCGCCGAGAAGGCCGGGATCAGCGACCATATCCATCGCCGCGGCGCGCTCTACACCTACAGCAATCCGCGCGACACCGCCGGGCTCGAAGCACTCGCCCGGCGCCAGCACGCCGCCGGCATCGCCGTCGACATGCTGCAGCCGCAGGAATTGCGCCAGCTCGAGCCGGCGCTCAGGGACCGCTTCGCCGGCGCCGCCTTCCATCCCGATTGTGCCCATATCAGCGACCCGCTCGCCCTCACCATGGCGCTGTTCGAGACGGCGCTGGCGCGCGGCGCCACCTATGAGAAGGCCGAGGTCACGAACATCTCGCTGGGCGAGCGCCCTGCCTTGGTCAGCCCCGATGGCTGGCAGCGCGTCGTCGATCGCGTCGTCGTCGCGGCCGGCGCCTGGTCGAAGCCCTTGGCGGCGGCGATGGGCGACACCATCCCGCTCGACACCGAGCGCGGCTACAATGTCAGCTTCCCGGGCGTGACCGGCCTGACCAGCCGCCCGATCGGCTTCAAGGATGACGGCTTCGTCATGACCCCGCTGGAAAGCGGCCTGCGCATCGGCGGAGCGGTCGAGTTCGGTGGCCTGCAGGCACCGCCGAACCACGCCCGGACCAGGGCCCTTTACGACAAGGCGACGAAGCTGGTGGACGGTCTGCCGGCCTTCGAGAGCGGCAAGCTCTGGATGGGCTTCCGCCCCTCGCTGCCGGACTCCCTGCCTGTCATCGGCAAGGCGAGCCGCAATCCCAATGTCGTCTACGCCTTCGGCCACGGTCATTACGGCATGACTCAGTCGACCGCGACCGCCGATCTCGTCGCCGCGTTGATCGCCGGCCGGCCGCCCGCGATCGACATGAGCTATTTCAGCCCGCAGCGCTTCTGATGAGACCTCGCCGGCGTTAGACTTTGAATCGGCTGCTGAAGCCGTTGAATCAAAGCCTCAGCCGACAAGGGCAACGTCATGATCCGATTCGGCTTTGCCTTTCTTCTCGCCGGCTTGATCTCCGGTTGCGCCGGCCTCGCGCCGCAGGCCTGCGCGCCCGGCCAGCAGGCGATGCTGAGCGCCGAATTGCTCTTCGGCCGCAAGATCGGCGACCGCATCGGCGTCAGCGACGCCGCCTTCCGCCGTTTCGTCGACGAGGAGGTGACGCCGCGCTTTCCCGATGGGCTGACCATCCTCGACGCGACTGGGCAGTATCGCGACAGCGAGCGTGGCCGGCTGATCCGCGAGCCGAGCAAGCTCGTGCTGATCGCCATGCGCAACGAGACCGATAATCGCGACAAGCTCACCGCCATCGCCGAGGCCTACAAGCAACGCTTCGATCAACAATCTGTCGGACTGATCCTGAACCCGGCCTGCGCCTCGTTCTAACGCCAGATCGCCCGGGCGAGGAAAGTGGAAACCTTGTCGCGAAAAGACTCCGCGAGGTCAGTGGCCTGGCCACCGTTCCTCAACTAGCCTGCCGCAACGGCATAGAAAATGCCGACAAGGGAAACGCGCATGCAGGCCTCGATCCTGACCGATCTGCTGTTGCCGCTCGCCATCGGCATCGTCATGCTCGGTCTGGGCCTGAGCCTGACGATCGAGGATTTCCGCCGCGTCGCGCGCTATCCGCTCGCCGTCGGCTTCGGCCTCTTTCTCCAGGTCCTGCTGCTGCCGCTCGCCGCCTTTGCGATCGCGATCGGCCTTGAGCTCTCGGCCGATCACGCCGTCGGGCTGATGCTGCTCGCGGCTGCGCCGGGCGGGGCGACAGCCAACATCTACAGCCACCTCGCCCGCGGCGACGTCGCGCTCAACATCACGCTGACGGCAGTCAACAGCCTGCTCTGCCTGTTCACCTTGCCGATCGTGCTCGACCTCTCGCTGAGCCATTTCCTCGGGGACGGCCAATATGTGCCACCGCCGCACCGCAAGGTCATCGAGGTCGGCGCGATCATCCTGATCCCGGTCGCGCTCGGCATGCTGCTGCGGGCGCAGGCTGCGCGCTTCGCCATCCGCGCCGAGAGGCCGATCAAGGTCTTCTCGATCCTGGTCCTCGCCGTGCTGATCGCCGGCGCGATCTATATCGAGCGCAAGGCGCTGCTGCCGAGCCTGATCGCGGTCGGCGGCGCCTGCCTCGCCTTCAACCTCGTGAGCATGCTCACCGGCTATCTCGCCCCGCTGGCGCTGCGCCTGCCAAAGGGCCAGGCGGTGGCGATCGCCATGGAGATCGGCATCCACAATGCCGCGCTGGCGATCTTCATCGCCCTCAACGTGCTGCGGAACCCGGCTGCGGCGGTGGTGCCCGGCATCTACAGCCTGGTCATGTACGTGACGGCGTCGGCCTTCGCCGTCTGGTTGCTGCGGCGGAACGCAACGCCACAGGCCGCCTGAGCCTTAGCCGAAGCGCGCCGGCGCGAATGGCGTCGGATCGACGAAGACCTTCTGGCCGCTGACCATCTCGGCGACCATGCGTCCGGTCACCGCAGCCAGCGTCAGCCCATGATGGGCGTGGCCGAAGGAGAACCACAGGTTCCGATGCTTCGGCGCCGGGCCGATGATCGGCATCATGTCCGGCGTGCACGGCCGGTTGCCGAGCCAGGGCTCGGCGTCGAGCCGCTCGCCCAGCGGGAACAGGGTCTTGGCGATCGGCTCGGCGCGGGCGAGCTGCACCGGCGTCTTCGGCGCGCCGCGATTGGCGAATTCGGCTCCCGTGGTGAGGCGCACGCCCTGGCGCATCGGCGCCAGGAAATAGCCGCGCTCGGTGTCGAGCACCGGATGATTCAGCACGGCGTTGCCGAGCGGCTTGTAATGCATGTGATAGCCGCGCTTGACCGCCAGCGGCAGGCGGTAGCCGAGCCGGTTCGTCAGCACGTCGGCCCAGGGGCCGAGCGCGACGATCGCGTCCATGCCGAGCGCCTTGGTACCATCAGCCAGCGTCACGCTCCAGCGATCGCCGTCCTGCGTGAGCGTGCCGGCATCGCCCTGGGCGAAACGTCCACCGAGCTTTTCGAACAGCGCCAGATAGGCCTTGGACAGGCCGAGCGGATCGATCACCGTCACCGGATCAGTCCAATGCAGGCCGCCGATCAGGCTCTGGTCGAGATGCGGCTCCTCGGCGCGCAGCTCGGCCGCGTCGAGCGCACGATGGTTCAGGCCGTAATCGCGCTTCCAGCGCGCCGCCTCGGCCAGGCGGGTCTCCTGTTCGAAGGGCGTCCGGAACACCTTCATCCAGCCCTTGCGGCGGAGCAGGTCGGTCGCGCCCGCTTCCTGCGCCAGCGCGTCGTGCTCGGTGACGCAATGCTCGATCAAGGTCGCATACTTGTGGGCGATCGCCTCGTGCTGCGAGGCGCGCGAATGCATCCAGTACGACCAGAGGAAGGGCGCGAGCTTGGGGATCGCGTTCCAATGGTAGTGCGCATCGATGGTGTTGTTCATCGCATAGCGGATGAGCGCGCCGAAATCGTGCGGGAAGCCATAGGGATAGACGCCCTCGCGCTGGATCAGCCCGGCATTGCCATAGCTGGTCTCAGCCCCAGGCTGGCCGCGATCGACCAGCAGCACCGAGCGACCTGCCTTCTGCAGATGCAGCGCCACAGAAATCCCGACGATGCCCGCCCCAACAACGATCGCATCCGTGCGCATCAGCCCTGTCTCCGCCAGCCTTCCCCGCCAGCAAGAATAACGCCAGCTGCAGCGCTGTCAGCCATTTCGTTGAATGTTGCGGATAAACCGGCAAAGTTTCGCAGCTTCTGCTGCACTTGTTGCAGTACAGCGACCCTGCTTGGCATCCAAGCTGATCCTGCGCAATTTTCTGCGTAGGCTCGCACCCGTCATTCAGATGAAGGGAAAGAACGCGGGCTCAGATGCACTCCGGCGATGGTGCAGCGGGTCGAGCCACCTGCCCGCTCGATCGTCGGGATCGCGAGCGGCAGCGGCCGCGCACTCTCGCCGATGATGGCAAGCTGTTCGGGCGTCAGGGCGGAGAAGGCCGTCGTCGACAAGGCCAGGACGCGCCCGTTCCGGCCCTGGAGCTCGATCGCATTGCCGGCGAATGCCTCGATCTGCGCATTGCTGAGCGCGATCACCTGGCGGCCGGCGCGCTCGAAACGATCGACGATCTCGCTGCGCCGCACCGCGTCGGTGATCATGTCGAGGCCGATCATGGCAAAATCGGTCGCGACGCACATCAGCACATTGGTGTGGTAGATGTCGGCGCCGTTGCCATCCTTCGCCGAGAACACCATCGGCTCGAAATTGAACTGGGTGCAGAAGCGCTCCAGGATGATCGGATCCGTACGTTCGGATTTGGCCGCATAGGCGATCCGGTCGATATGATCGAGCACCATGGCGCCGGTGCCTTCGAGGAAGAGACCGTCCGGTTCGAGGCCGGAATAGTCGATCACCTCCTGCACCCGGTAGCGGCGCTTCAGCATCTCGATGACGTCGCTGCGGCGCTCGCGACGCCGGCTCACCGCCTTCATCGGATAGATGGCGACATGGCCGCCGGCATGGGTGGAGAACCAGTTGTTCGGGAAGACGGAATCCGGCGTCAGCGTGCCCTCGTCCTCGAACAGATGCACGGTGACGCCATGCTCCTCCAGCAGCGCGGCCGCCTCCGTGATCTCCTGGAAAGCGAGCTCAGCGAGATCGTCCCCCTCCTCCTGCAGACGCTGGAAATGATTGTCGGCCGCGGTCTCGGTGTTGACCGTGAAATGATGCGGCCGGACCATGACAACGGCGGAAGGCGCCTGTACGGAGAAGGCTGGCTGGCGTGCCATCGAACTATCCTTGAAGGGTCAATCAGCAGCGCGCTGCAGCATGCCGAAGAGGTCGCGCGGCTCATCGGGATCGGCGATCATGTCGAGGTTCTGGTAGAGGTCCGTGCCTGCGATGCGCTCGCGCAGATAGCGCAGCGCCGAGAAATCCTCGATCGCGAAGCCGACGCTGTCGAACAGCGTGATCTGCCTGGAATCACGCCGGCCCGGAACCTGCCCCGTGATGACGCGCCAGAGCTCGGTGATCGGGTAGTCCGTGTCCATCTGCTGGATCTCGCCCTCGATCCAGGTCTGCGGCGGGTATTCGACGAAGGTGTCGGCGCGCAGCAGGATGTCGCGGTGCAACTCGGTCTTGCCGGGGCAATCACCACCGATGGCGTTGAGGTGAACGCCGCGCCCGACCATGTTGTCGGTCAGGATCGTCGCGAACTGCTTGTCGGCAGTGCAGGTGGTGATGATCTCGGCTCCCTCGACTGCGGCCTGCGCCGTGCTGCAGGCGGTGACCGAGAGCCCACTCCCCTGCAGATTGCGCCGCGTCTTTTCGGTGGCGGCAGGATCGATGTCGTAGAGCCTGACCGACTCGATGCCGATGACCGCCTTCATCGCCAGCGCCTGGAACTCGGCCTGCGCGCCATTGCCGACCATCGCCATGGTGCGGGCGCCCTTCGGCGCCAGATGTCGCGCTGCCATGGCCGAGGTCGCGGCAGTACGCAGCGCGGTCAGCAGCGTCATCTCGGTGAGCAGGACGGGATAGCCGCTGGCGACCTCGGCGAGCAGCCCGAAGGCGGTGACGGTCTGCAGGCCGGAGGCGACGTTCTTCGGATGGCCGTTGACGTATTTGCAGCCGTAGATCGTACCATCCGAGGTCGGCATCAATTCGATCACGCCGTCGCGGGAATGGCTGGCAATGCGCGGCGTCTTGTCGAAGCTCTCCCAGCGCCGGAAATCCTCCTCGATGCGATCAGTGAGCTCGCGCAGCATCGTCTCGATGCCGACCCGATGGACGAGGCGCATCATGTTGTCGACGCTGACGAAAGGCACCATCGCCTTCGCGGAGGGAGGTAATGCGGTCATGGGTGGCGCCAGGTCCCGTGCTGTTGAGAGGTGACTCTACAGCCGGCGGCATGCTGTCCGAAATACCAGAACTGTGGTATTTCGGGCAGTTGATTGAACAGGTTGCTTATACAGATTGCCCATTCGGTCAGGAGCTTCGATGGTCGCCGAAATCGCCAAATATGTCCCCGACACACTCGACCGTGCGCTGATCACGCAGCTGCGGGCCGATGGCCGGGCCTCGCTCTCCAAGCTTGCGATCGTACTGGGGGTCGCCCGCGGCACCGTCCAGAACAGACTGGACCGGCTGATCGAGACCGGAACGCTGCTCGGCTTCACCGCCCGCGTCCGCGACGACTACGACACGAATGCGGTGCATGCGGTGATGATGATCGAGGTCGTCGGCAAGTCGACCACTCAAGTCATCCGCAAGCTGCGCGGGCTGCCGGAGGTCCACACGCTGCACACCACCAACGGCAATTGGGACCTGGTCGCCAACATCCGCACCGGCAGCCTCGCCGAATTCGACCGCATCCTGCGCGAGGTGCGGATGATCGACGGTGTCGCGAACAGCGAAACCAGCCTGCTACTGAGCAGCGCCTAGAGCATTTTCGAGCGAAGTGGGCGCCGGTTCGCGGACCAGCCACGCAATGACGGCGGGCCGCCCTGCGCCGGCACCAGATGACGCCGCCCTCCGGATCGGCCAGTGTGACGCCCCGCTTCGCTATTCCGGTCTCGATGTTCGCCGCCCTCGCCTCCGCTCTCGCTCTGCTCGGCCGCTACGGCACGCAGGGCTTCGCGCTCTCGATATTCCTCGGCCTGGCCCTACCGCAGTTCTCGGCGGCGGCGCGCCCGCTCCTGCCGATCACGATCTTCTGCTTCACCACCGTCGTGTTCATGCGCGCCGACCTGCGCGTCATCGCCGGGCTGGTGCGCCGGCCGGCGAAGCTGATCGTGACCTGCCTCTGGCTGCTCTTCACGCCGGCGCTGCTCATCGCCGCGGCCCTCGCTCTGCTCGGGCGCGAGGCGCTCGATCCTGGCCTGCTGCTCGGCATCGCGATCATGGGCGCAGCGCCGCCGATCATGTCCTCACCCGCCGTCGCCATCCTCTACGGCTTCGAGCCCTCGCTGATCATCGCCGGGGTGATCGTCACCACGATCGTGAGCCCGATCATTGCGCCATTCCTGGTGGACTGGCTGGCGGGGGCCGCCGTCCCGCTCGACCGGCTGGCGCTGGCCTTGCGGCTCGTCATGTTCATCGGCGGCGGCATGGTCGTCGCTTTTGCCATAAGGCGTTGGCTCGGGGCCGAGCGCATCCGGGAGCTCAAGCCCAATCTCGATGGCTTCGGCGTGCTGATGTATTTCGTCTTCGCCATCGCGGCGATGGACGGCGTCACCAGGGCGGCGCTGGAGCGGCCGGGTCAGGTCGGCCTCTTCCTGGCCGTCGCCTTCCTGGTTTCGGCGGTCGGCCTCGCCAGCGCCTGGCTGGCCCTGCGCCGCTTCCCCGTCTCCGAGCGCTTCATGATCGGCTACGGCACCGGCCAGCGGAACATGGGCCTGCTGGTTGCAGCGCTCGGCGCGGGCGTACCGCCGACCACCTATCTCTATTTCGCGCTGGCCCAGTTCCCGATCTATCTGCTGCCCTGGCTGCTGCGCGGTGTCGCAGCGCGGATCAGGCGCAAGGAAGCCTCTGCTGACGCGAACTGACCAGACCGGCTCCCAGGCTGCTCTTAACCAGCCGCTTTGACGGCTTGGAGCGGGGGGAACCATGCCGATGAAACTCTATTCCGGACCACTCAGCCTGTTCGGCCGCAAGGTCGAGATCGCACTTGCCGAAAAGGGGCTAGCCTTCGAGCGTGTCGTGGTGCCGTTCAACCAGATGGTCGGCTATAATCCGAAGCACCCCGACGTGCTCGCCGCCAACCCGAAGGCGCAGGTGCCCGTCCTGATCGATGGCGAGCTGAGCCTCTACGATTCCACTCTGATCCTCGAATATCTCGACGAGGCCTATCCGCAGCCGCCGCTCTACCCCGCGACGCCGATCGAGCGGGCGCGCTGCCGCCAGCACGAGCTTTTCGCGGACGAGGTGCTGTTCGGCGCGCTGCGCCAGCTCTTCCACCGCAACGGCGAACGCCTGCCGCAGGCGGAGCTGGAGCGGGCGGAGGGCGAGGCCAGGGCAGCCGAAGCCCTGCTGGCGCGCTACTTCGTCGAGATCGAAGCGGCGCTCGGCCAGAACCCCTATCTCTGCGGCGCCTTCTCTGTCGCCGACATCGGGATGTTCCTGATGGTTCACTATGTCCGCCGGCTGGAAGGTCCGTCATTCGCTGCTCTTCCGGCACTCGCCGCCTGGTACGAGCGAGTCGGCGCGCGTCCCGTCTTCGCGACACAACTGGCCGAGATCGCCGATTGGGACCGCAAGCTCTCGCTGCCGCTCCAGCGCCTCTGACTCCGAGGGGCGATGGCCAAGGCGCATAGGCCGGCGTCGCCGTCTCGAAGAAATCCCTGCTGACGCGAGCTGACTGCAAGCTTTGTCAGAGTTCCGGCAAGCAAAACCGGAGTTCCTGTTATGATCACGCTCTATTCGGGGCCGCTCAGCCTGTTCTCGCGCAAGGTCGAGATCGCACTGCGCGAGAAAGGTCTCGCCTTCGAGCGCATCATGGTGCCGTTCAACCAGACGACCGGCTACGACCCCAAGCATCCCGAAGTCGTTGCCCTCAACCCCAAGCGGCAGGTCCCAGTGCTGAACGATGACGGGATCGTGCTCTACGATTCCACGATAATCCTCGAATATCTCGAAGACGCCTATCGTGAGCCGCCGCTCTTGCCGCTCTGCCCCGGCGCCCGCGCCCGCTGCCGGCTCGACGAGCTGTATGCCGACGAGATCATGCTGCAGGCGCTGAAGCCGCTGATGCACCGCACCAGCCCGCCGAGCAGCGACCAGACCAGGCGCCTCGCTCAGGAAGCCGACGCGCTGATCGCCGAGAATGCGCTGGAGAAGCACTATGCCGAGCTTGAAGATCGGCTCGCCGGCCGTGAGTTCTTCGGCGACGCCGTCTCGGTCGCCGATATCGCCCTGTTCATGAGCGTACTGTTCTCGCTTCGCCTCGGCGGTCCATCGCTCGCCCCATTCGACGGCCTGTCGCGCTGGTTCGAGCGGCTGAAGCTGCGGCCGGCCTTCACCCAGGCCGCCGTCGAGATCGCCGAGGCCGACCGGCGCCTGTCATTCCCGTTGAAGCGGGCGTGAAAGCAGGCCTTCGCGATTGCGAGAGGAGCAGAGCGGCGCTAGACCACGCCGCATGAGCACGATCCGCATCGCCCCATCCATCCTCTCCGCCGATTTCGCCAAGCTCGGCGAAGAGGTCCGCGCCATCGATGAGGCCGGCGCCGACTGGATCCATTGCGACGTGATGGACGGGCATTTCGTGCCCAACATCACCTTCGGCCCCGATGTGCTGAAGGCGATCCGGCCGCATACGACGAAGTTCTTCGATGTCCACCTGATGATCGCGCCGGTCGATCCCTACATCGAGGCCTTCGCCAAGGCCGGCGCCGACCTGATCTCCTTCCATGTCGAGGCCGGCGCCCATCCGCACCGGACGCTGCAGGCGATCAAGACGCAGGGCAAGAAGGCCGGAATCGTGCTCAACCCCGGCACGCCGGCAAGCGCGGCCGAGCCGCTGATCGGCGATGTCGACCTGATCCTGCTGATGACGGTCAACCCTGGCTTCGGCGGCCAGAGCTTCATCCATTCGGTGGTCGAGAAGATCGCGCAGGTGCGCGCCTTGATCGGCGAGCGCCCGATCGCGCTCGAGATCGACGGCGGCGTCACGCCGCAGACGGCGCCGCTCTGCGTCAAGGCCGGCGCCGACACGCTCGTCGCCGGCTCGGCCGTGTTCAAGGGCGGGCCGTCAGCCTATGCCGACAACATCGCCGCCATCCGCAAGGCGGCGGAGGCGGCGCGCGGCGACTGGGTCTGAGAGCTCTAAAGATCGATCCCGGCAAAGCCGCCATAGATCATGCGGGCGCCGTCGAACGGCATCGGGTTGGCATCCGGCGCCATGCGCGGATCCTCCATCATCTTCTGCCAGCCGGCATCACGCGCCTCCTTGTTCGGCCATTCGACCCAGGAAAAGACGACGACCTCGTCGTCCTTGGCCGCGACGGCCCGGTAGAAATCAGTCTGCTTGCCATGCGGGACGTCGTCGCCCCAGTGCTCGGCGATCCGCGTCGCACCATATTCCTTGAATAGCGGCGCCATCTTGCGGGCGTGCTCGATATAAGCCTCGCGATTGGCGGCCGGCACGGCCGCGACGAAACCATCGACATAGGACATCGGTCTTTTCCTCCTTGGGTCTGTCGGCGCTCCAAAGCTACGGAGCATCCCGCCCAGCCGGCGCGGACGCTAGGCAGGATATGGGTCCGAAGCTGTCAGCAGTTGCTCGGTTCGGTGAGTGTTCAAATGCATGCTGCGCCGCCCACGGCGGGTTCAAGCCCTCCCCCCGCTTGCGGTGGGGAGGGTTGGGTGGGGGGCAGTGCCGCTTAGCGTCGGACTGGAAGAAGTCCCTAGCCCCGCTTTCCGGCCCCCCATCCCTAGCCCTTCCCACCGCAAGCGGGGGGAAGGGCACTACCCGGCATTCCGTCAGCGGCCTGTCCGTGCTAGCGAGCCGGCGAGTCTTTCATCGTCACGTCGCGAGCCCGCTATGATCCCTCGTTATTCCCGCCCCGAGATGGTCGCGATATGGGAGCCGCAGACGCGCTTCCGCATCTGGTTCGAGATCGAGGCGCACGCCACCGACAAGCTCGCCGAGCTCGGAGTCGTGCCGAAGGAAGCGGCGGCGACGATCTGGGCTAAGGCCCAGGACGCCACCTTCGATGTCGCCCGCATCGACGAGATCGAGCGTGTCACCAAGCATGACGTCATCGCCTTCCTGACCCATCTCGCCGAGATCGTCGGCCCCGAGGCGCGCTTCGTCCACCAGGGCATGACCTCCTCGGATGTGCTCGACACTACGCTCTCGGTCCAGTTGGCGCGCGCCACCGACATCCTGATCGCCGATGTCGACGCCCTGCTCGCCGCCATTAAGCGCCGGGCCTTCGAGCACAAGCTGACCCCGACCATCGGCCGCTCGCACGGCATCCATGCCGAACCGGTGACCTTCGGCCTGAAGCTCGCCCAGGCCTATGCCGAGTTCGACCGCTGCCGCGCCCGGCTCATTGCCGCTCGCGCCGAGATCGCGACCTGCGCCATCTCCGGCGCCGTCGGCACCTTCGCCAATATCGACCCGCAGGTGGAGGAATACGTCGCGGAGAAGATGGGGCTGACTCCCGAGCCGGTCTCGACCCAGGTCATTCCGCGCGACCGTCACGCCATGTTCTTCGCCACGCTCGGCGTCGTCGCCTCGTCGGTCGAGCGCCTCGCCACCGAGATCCGCCATCTCCAGCGCACCGAGGTCTATGAGGCCGAGGAGTATTTCTCGCCGGGCCAGAAGGGCTCCTCGGCGATGCCGCACAAGCGCAATCCGGTGCTGACCGAGAACCTGACCGGCCTCGCCCGGCTGGTGCGCGGCATGGTCACCCCTGCGCTCGAGAACGTCGCGCTCTGGCATGAGCGCGACATTTCGCACTCGTCGGTCGAGCGCATGATCGGCCCCGACGCGACGGTGACGCTCGATTTCGCGCTCGCCCGCCTCACCGGCGTCGTCGACAAGCTGCTGATCTATCCGCAGAACATGCGCAAGAACCTCGACAAGCTCGGCGGCCTGCACAATTCGCAGCGCGTCCTGCTCGCTTTGACTCAGGCCGGCGCCAGCCGTGAGGACAGCTACTCCATGGTCCAGCGCAATGCGATGCGCACCTGGGAGCACGGCGAGGACTTCCTCACCAACCTCAAGGCCGACAAGGACGTCACGGCGAAGCTCTCGGTGGCGCAGCTGGAGGCGATGTTCGACGAGGGCTATCACTTCAAGCATGTCGACACGATCTTCCGCCGGGTGTTCGGGGAAGCGTGAGGCGCCTGCTGGATTTCACGGAACCGAACGCTATCTAGCGGCTATGAAAACCTCCGACACCGACATCCTGATCGTTCCCGGCTGGTCGGGCTCCGGGCCCGACCATTGGCAGAGCCGCTGGGAAGCCAAGCTGCCCACCGCTCGCCGCGTCGAGCAGGAGGACTGGTACAAGCCGACCCGCGACGGCTGGGCCGATCGCATCGTCGCTGCCGTCCGCGCCGCGACGAAGCCGGTCGTCATCGTCGCCCATTCGGCCGGCTGCAGCGCGGTCGCGCATGCTGCCGGGCATCTGAAGCCGCATGAGATCACCGGCGCCTTTCTGGTCGCCCCGGCCTCCGAGCGGGCCAAGCGCGCCATCCCCGGCATGGCCGACGATTTCACCGCGATCCCGCTGAAGCTCCTGCCCTTCCGCTCGGTGCTGATCGCCAGCGCGACCGATCCCTATTGCACGCAGGACGAGGCCAGGGCGTTGGCCGAAGCCTGGGGCTCGGAGTTCGTCGATGCCGGCGACAGCGGCCATATCAACACCGAATCCGGCCATGGCCCCTGGCCTGACGGCCTGCTGCGCTTCGCCGGCTTCATGAAGAGCCTGACGGCGGTGTGAGCAATGCGGGCGCCGCCCCGCACTTTGCGAGCTGAAGCAAGAACCCGCAGCGTTCCGAAGTTGCATCAAAATGGCGGGGTTCGATCCGTTCCAGACGCCGACTGACAATCGTCGCCGCTAGATTGGTCATCCGCCGACACAGACCGGCAAAGTGAAGCTAGCGAGGAATAGCCATGCATGAACTTGCCGTTCTGGTCTCGATCCTCGGTGTTTTCCTGCTTGGCGCGATCAGCCCCGGCCCGAGCTTCGTCGTGGTCTCGCGCATCGCCATCTCCGGATCCCGCGCCGATGGCGTGATGGCGGCGATCGGCATGGGTATTGGCGGCTTCATCTTCGCGACGATTGCAGTCGCCGGCCTCAGCGCGATCCTGTTGCAGGTCGAGTGGCTCAACCTGGCGCTCAGGCTGGCCGGCGGCGCCTATCTGGTCTGGCTCGGCATCAATATCTGGCGCGCCGCGCCCGAACCGCTCGAGGTCGCCGACACAGCGGGCGAGAGATCGGGCACGCTCTGGAAGTCGCTGCTGAAGGCGCTCTTCGTCCAGCTCTCCAATCCGAAGACGGCGATCTTCTACGCCTCCATGTTCGCCGCGCTGCTGCCCTCGCCCACGCCGTCATGGATGTATTTCACCTTGCCGCCGATGCTCTTCCTCATCGAATTCACCTGGTACACGGTCGTCGCCGTCGGGTTTTCGGCCCGGGCCCCGAAAGCGGCCTATCTGCGCTCGAAGGTCTGGATCGACCGCGCGGCCGGAGCAGTGGTCGGAGCCCTTGGCCTCAAGCTGATGACGGATAGCGTGCGCTCATCCGTTTGACTTTGGGAAGCGCGGCAGTCGCGAGCCTCTGCCGCGCCTCCCCGCTCCTTGTCAGCCGGATGATGAGGCCGTGAAGACCGCTCGCTGAGCCTCGAACGCGCGCTGGTAGGCTGGGCGCGCCTCGGCGCGGGTGACATAGGCGGCGAGGTTCGGCCGCTCCTCCAGCAAGTCCGAACCCTGCAGCCGCCGCAGCACCGTCACCATCAGGAGGTCGCCGGCGCTGAATGCGCCGTCGAGCCAGTCGGCATCGCCGAGGTGGCTGGAGAGGCCTTCGAGCCGCTTGCGTATGATGTCGTCGAGGGCGCTCAGGCGCTCCTCGTACCATGGCTTGTCGCGCTCGAGGATCCTGACCAGGCTTCGGTCGAAAATCTGTGGCTCCAGCGTGTTGAGCGCCGCGAACATCCACATGATCGCCCGCGCCCGGGCCTTCGCCTCGTCCGGCAGCAGGCCGGGATGGCGCTCCGCGATATGGAAGACGATCGCCCCCGACTCGAACAGGGTGAGATCGCCATCCTCATAGGTCGGGATCTGCCCGAAGGGCTGAATCGCGAGATGCGCGGGCTCCTTCATCGCCTTGAACGACAGCAGGCGAACCGCGTAGGGCTGGCCGGCCTCTTCAAGCGCCCAACGCACGCGCATATCGCGCGCCAGGCCATTGCCCCGATCGGGCGAGCGCTCAAAGGCGGTGATGGTGACGGTCATCGGCAGGCTCCCGGGGACTGCTTGGCGGGCTTCGCATCCAGAGGACGAAAAGCCATCGCCGCTCCCGACAATCCCAGCGTTCTTTTTCCGCCTCGTGGCCCCGTGATCCTATGCAGGGCAGCCTCAAAGAAAAACCCGCTCCGGATCGCTCCGGAGCGGGCTCGTCTCATGCCTTGCGGCGATCAGCGACGATCAGTTCTCGACGTAGCCGATCTTGCCGTCGGCACCCTTCTTCCAGGTGTAGACGGTGTAGTCCGGGCGGGTGATGTCGCCCTTCTTGTCGAAGCCGAGCTTGCCGATCACGGTATCGACCGGGGCAGCGCCGTGCAGCGCCGCAGCGATCTTCTTCGGATCGAGCGAGTTCGCACGCTTGGCACCTTCGGCCATGACCTGGACAGCGGCGTAGCTGTACAGGGTGTAGGCTTCCGGCTTGAACTTGCGGGCCTCGAACTTCTTCAGGACGGCAGCCGCCTCAGGACGCTTCTGCGGATCCGGCGGGAAGGTCATCAGCGTGCCTTCGACGCCCGGGCCGCCGATCGTGGCGAACTCGTCGGTGGTGATGCCGTCGCCCGAGATCAGCACGGTCTTCAGGCCCTGGTCGCGCATCTGGCGCACGATCAGGCCGCCTTCGGTGTGCAGGCCACCCCAGTAGAGGTAGTCGGCGCCCGTCGACTTCAGCTTCGAGATCAACGCCGAGAAATCCTTCTCGCCGGCGTTGACGCCTTCATAGAGCACGTCCTTGATGCCGGCCTTGGTCAGACCCTTGCGCGTCTCGTCGGCGAGGCCCTGGCCATAGGTCGTCTTGTCGTGGACGACGGCGATCTTCTTGCCCTTGAGGTTCTTGGCGATGTATTCCGCCGCCACCGAACCCTGCTGATCGTCACGGCCGCAGGTGCGGAACACGTTCCACAGGCCGCGCTCGGTGATCTTCGGGTTGGTCGCCGACGGGCTGATCATCAGGATGCCGTTCTCGGCGTAGACTTCCGACGCCGGCATGGTGACGCCGGAGTTGAAGTGGCCGAGCACCATCTTGACGCCGTCACCGACGAACTTGTTGGCGACGGAGACGCCCTGCTTCGGATCCGAGACGTCGTCGCCGACCACGACCTGGATCTTCTGGCCGAGGATGCCGCCGGCAGCGTTGATGTCTTCGGCAGCCTGTTCGGCCCCGTTCTTCAGCTGCGCGCCGAAGGCCGCATTCGGCCCCGTGATCGGGCCGCCGACGCCGAGCTTGATCTGTGCGTTCGCTACGCCGGAAAAGGCGAGGACCGCGCCAAGGGCAATACCGCCCAAGAGCAGCTTCTTCATGCGTTGTGACTCCCCTGTGAGTATATTACGGGTCGGCTTGGCCGTCCCGTCTCGGCGCGTGGTGCCACCGGAATGCGCAGTCTTGCGCTTTTTCGAGGTGCTGTCACGCGGCAAGCCCGGTGAACTTTGGTGGTGTTTTCGGCGGCGTCAGGAGCTCTCGCGAGCCCTCCAGCTGAAGGGTCCGGTGCGCTCGTAGAGCCAGCGATATTGCGTGGTCATCTGGCGCGCCCGGTTGTAACGCCAGCCGGCGAAGCTGAAGGCGAACAGCACCAGCGTGTCGACGATGTAGTAATGCGGCGTCAGCAGCGTCGCCTCGAACAGCGCGAAATGGATGAACCGGATCACCAGCCCGAGGATCAGTGTGTAGAAGACGAGCTGGAGTGGCGGGCGCCAGGTGATCGCCACCGCCCGGCCGGCCATCCAGGCGGCCCAGCCGCCCATCACTACCGTCACAAGCAGGAAGAGCCAGATGGTCGGCTCCTCATAGAGAATGCCCTGCATCATCGTGCTCCGTTCAAGCTCGCGGCGCTCAATGCCGCCCGCCTTCGAGATAGGCCGCCCGCACTTGCGGATTGGCGAGCAGCTCCTTGCCGGAGCCACTCATGGTGATGACGCCGTTGACCATGACATAGCCGCGATGGGCGAGCTTGAGCGCATGGAAGGCGTTCTGCTCGACCAGGAACACGGTCAGCCCCTGGCTGCGGTTGAGCTCCTTGATCGCCTCGAAGATCTGCTTGACGATCAGCGGCGCGAGACCCAGCGAAGGCTCGTCGAGCATCAGGAGCTTCGGCCGCGCCATCAGCGCGCGGGCGATCGCCACCATCTGCTGCTCGCCGCCCGAGAGCGTGCCGCCGCGCTGCTGCAGCCGCTCCTTCACGCGGGGAAAGAGCGTGCAGATCTTCTCGAGATCCTCGTCGAAATGCTGCATGCCGGCGACAGCCGCACCCATCTGCAGGTTCTCGAACACCGTCATGCGCGGGAAGATGCGGCGGCCTTCCGGCGATTGCGCGATGCCGAGGCGCGAAATCTGATGGCTCGGCATCTTGGTGATGTCGCGCCCCTCATAGGTGATGGTGCCTTCGCGCGCCTGCGGAGTGCCGAAGATCGTCATCATCAGCGTCGACTTGCCGGCGCCGTTGGCGCCGATCATGGTCACGATCTCGCCCTGGCGGACGTCGACGTCGACACCCTTCAGCGCGATGATCTTGCCGTAATAGGTCTTGACGCCGCGGACGGAGAGAAGCGCCCCTGCTTCGCTCATAGGCCGACCTCCGCTTCCACCGCCTCGACCTCTTCGTCGTCGACGCCGAGATAGGCCGCGATCACCTTCGGATCCGCCTGCACCTCGGCCGGCGTGCCGTCCGCGATCTTGGTGCCGTAGTCGAGCACCACGACATGATCAGAGATTTCCATCACCACCGACATGTCGTGTTCGATCAGCAGCAGCGCCGTGCCATGATCCTTGCGGATCGACAGGAGCAGATTGTTGAGGTCGAGACTCTCGCGCGGGTTGAGGCCTGCGGCCGGCTCGTCGAGGCAGAGCAGCACCGGATCGGTGCACATCGCCCGGGCGATCTCGAGGCGGCGCTGATCGCCATAGGGCAGATCGGCGGCCGGATCGTCGGCGCGATCGATCAGATTGATCTTCTCCAGCCAGAGCTTGGCCTTCTCGATCGCCTCCTTCTCGCGCGCCTTGTAGCCGCCGATGCCGAGCACGCCGAGGAAGGTGAAGCCCGAGGCGATCATCAGCGGGTTGTGCTGCGCGACCAGCAGGTTCTCCAGCACCGTCATGCCGCCGAACAGGCGGATGTTCTGGAAGGTGCGGGCGACCTTGGCCTTCCAGGCGATGCGGAAGTCCGGCATGCGCTCGAGCAGGTAGCTGTCTCCGCTGTCCTGCGTCAGCGTCATCATGCCTTCGGTCGGCTTGTAGAAGCCGGTGATGCAGTTGAACACCGTGGTCTTGCCGGCGCCGTTGGGACCGATCAGCGCCGTGATGTCGCCCTTGCGGGCCTCGAAGGAGAGGTCGTTGACGGCGGTCAGGCCGCCGAAGCGCATGGTGACATGCTCGACTTGCAGGAGAGGCTTTTGGAGAAGCGGCGTGGTCGTCATCAGCCGTGCCCCTCCTGAACCATATCGGCCGAGATCACCTTCTTCTCCTTGAGGAAGGCGGTCGGCTCGCGGGTCGAGATCAGCCCGCGCGGCTTCCAGATCATGATCACCACCATGGCGAAGCCGAAGATCAGCATGCGGTATTTGGTCGGGTCGAAATCGGGACCGAAGATCTGCTTCAGCCAGTCGAGTTCGCGCAGCAGCTCGGTGCCGCCGATCATCGCGATCGCGGCGATGGCGCAGCCCCAGAGCGAGCCCATGCCGCCGAGCACGACGATGGCGAGGATCACCGCCGATTCCATGAAGACGAAGGATTCAGGGGAGATGAAGCCCTGCCGCGCAGCGAAGAACGAGCCGGCGAAACCGCCGAACATGGCGCCGAGCGAGAAGGCCGTCAGCTTGGTATTGGTGGTGTTGATACCGAGCGAGCGGCAGGCGATCTCGTCCTCGCGCAGCGCCTCCCAGGCGCGCCCGACCGGCAGACGCCGCAGGCGCAGGCTGACATAGGCGGTCAGCAAGGCCATGCACAGGATGACGTAATAGAGGAAGATCGTTCGGTAGAGCGGCGAGAATTCCAACCCGAACACCGCCGCGAAGCCGTCATCTGCCGCCGTGAACGGTATGCCGAAGAAGCTCGGCCGCGGAATGCCGGAGATGCCGGCATAGCCGTTCGAGAAGTCCGTCCAGTTGATCAGGACGAGGCGGATGATCTCGCCGAAGGCCAGCGTCACGATGGCGAGGTAGTCACCGCGCAGACGCAGGACCGGAAAGCCCAGGATCATGCCCCAGAAGGCGGCGAGAATGCCGGCGAGCGGCAGCAGGATCCAGAAGGACAGGCCGAAATTCTTGGCCAGCAGCGCGTAGGAATAGGCGCCGACCGCGTAGAAGGCGACGTAGCCGAGATCGAGCAAGCCGGCGAGGCCGACGACGATGTTCAGCCCCCAGCCGAGCATCACGTAGATCAGGATCTGAACACCGAAATTGTCGATCCATTTCAGCGCCCCGCCCCAGCCCGCGAGGTTGATCGCGATGATCGGGAAGGTGAGCAGGAAGCCGAGGCCGAACAGCGAGAAGATCCGCGAATGGCGCTGGAAGAAGCCGATCGTGCCATGCGGCAGCAGCCGCACCGCCGGCTTGCCTTCGCCGCGCGTCTGCTGGCGCAGCGCCATCAGGAAGCGGCCGACGAAGATGATCGCCACGGCCCAGGCCACCGCATCCCAGCGCGGATCGAGCACGAGCTGGTTGTCGAGATTCTGGCGCGTGCCCCAGGCGATGATCGGGATGCACAGGCCGAAGGTGACCAGCGCCGCGAAGGCCGCCTCCTTCAATGCCTTCATCATGTCAGCCTGGCGCTTGGCCGGGGTCGATGCCTCTCCTGCCATGAGCTTCAGACCTTCTCGACTTCAGGCCGGCCGAGGATGCCGGAGGGCATGAACACGAGGACGACCGCGAGAATGCAGAAGGCGGCGACGTCCTTGTAGTCGATGGTGAAATAGGCCGACCACATCACCTCGATCAGGCCGATCAGCAGCCCGCCGAGCACCGCGCCGGGCAATGAGCCGATGCCGCCCAGCACTGCCGCGGTGAAGGCCTTGACGCCGGGCGTGAAGCCGTCGGCGAAGTTCACGACGCCGTAGAGCACGAGGTACATGACGCCGGCGACCGCCGCGAGCGCCGCTCCCATCACGAAGGTGATCGAGATCGTGCGATCGACGTCCACGCCGAGCAGCGAGGCCATCTTGCGATCCTGCTCGCAGGCGCGCTGGGCGCGGCCGAGCGGCGTCTTCTGCACCAGGTACCAGAAGGCCGCGAGCAGCACGATCGTGGTCACGATGATGACGATCTGCTTGTAGGAGATCGAGACCGGATAGGTCGCGCTGTCGATCAGCAAGATCGACTTGTTCAGCATCGGCGGGATCGGCTTGTTGCGCGGCCCCTGCACGACCTGGACGAAGTTCATCAGGAAGATCGACATGCCGATCGCCGAGATCAGCGGCGCGAGGCGGAACGAACCGCGCAGCGGCCTGTAGGCGACGCGCTCGATCGTCCAGTTCCACAGCGAGGTGAAGAACATCGCAAGGATCAGGACGAAGATCAGCGCCAGCACGATCAGACCGGCCCCGAACCAGGCCGAGATCAGCATGAAGAAGATCAATGCGATGAACGCCGACAGCATGAAGACGTCGCCATGGGCGAAGTTCACCATGCCAATGATGCCGAAGACCATCGTGTAGCCGATGGCGATGAGGCCGTAGATTGACCCCAGGGTCAGCCCGTTGATGAGCTGCTGGACGAATACTTCCATTGAACGACGCCTAACCCCTCGAATCAATTACCCGTTCTTTTTTGCGCGGTATGACACCGACGCATGCGGGATGCGATTACGGCGCAGAGCTACCAACCGTCTGCGCGCTCGACAATCACCCCGCGCCACATTTCTGTCAAAAGCAATCTGCGTCACATTGCATATGCAATAGGCAGCCAATGCTGCGGCTCTGCGCGCATTCGGCGCAAGATGATTGCTCGGCATGCAGTACACGATCCTGCGATATCGGGCCCTGCGGTCGCTGATGTCGCACCACCTGGACGCGAGATACCGGAATGGTGGCTTCGATCGCGTTCAAGGCATGCGCTTTTGGTCTCGCGCAGGGGGCCGAGCGCTGCCACGATCACCCTCCTCGCGAATCCCGCTCCCCGAATCCTGCTTCCCAGGTGCGCCATGGTCCTCGCCGCCGCTCCCGTCACCGATGCCGCCTATGACAAGGCGCTCGCTTTGCTCGACCGCGTCCCGCTGATCGACGGCCACAACGACCTTCCCTTTGTCGTGCGGCTCGACCGGACGGCGAAGGGCGATCTCGCCGCCTACGACCTTGGCAAGATCCATCCCGAGACCGACACCGACATCCCGCGCATGCAGGCCGGCAAGCTCGCCGGGCAGTTCTTCGCGGCCTATGTCCCGCCGAATCACCCCAAGCCCGCCGGCTTCGCGCTGGCGCAGATCGCGCTGATGCGCCAGATCTGGGAGCGCCATGCCGATGTCTTCAGGCCGGGCCTGTCGGCCGACGACGTCGAAGCCGCCCGGAAGGAAGGCCGCATCGCCCTGTTCATGACGATCGAGAACGGCTCGGCGCTCGACAACGAGCTCGATGCGCTCGACGCCTATTGGGACCTCGGCGTCCGGCTGATGACGCTCTGCCACAACGACACCCATGACTGGTGCGATTCGGCCACCGACGCGCCGCGCCACAACGGGCTCACCGCCTTCGGCAAAGAGGTGATCGGCCGGATGAACCGGCTCGGCATGGTGGTCGACCTCGCCCATGTCGCGCCCAAGGTGATGCACGACGTGCTCGACGTCAGCACGGCCCCGGTGGTCTGGTCGCACTCCAATGCCTTCTCGCTCTGCGACCACCCGCGCAATGTCCCGGACGACGTGCTCGATCGGGTCGCCAAGAACGATGGGCTGGTGATGGCGACCTTCGTGCCCGACTTCATCAGCCAGGCCTCGCGCGACTGGCACCGGCCGGCCAAGGACCAGTACGGCAAGACGCCGGAAGGGCTCGACTACCAGAAGGCCGAGGCCGAGATCGTCCGCACCGCCGGTCCCCGCCCCAAGGCGACGCTGGTGCAGTACTGCGACCATGTCGAATACCTCGCCGGGCGGATCAGCCATGATCATATCGGTATCGGCTCCGACTTCTTCGGCGGCCTCAATCCCGACGGGCTGGAGGATGCCTCGACCTTCCCGCGCGTGATCGCCGAGCTGATCCGGCGCGGCTGGTCGGACGAGAACCTCGCCAAGCTCGCCGGCGGCAACATGCTCAGGGTGATGCGCTCGGTCGCGAGCGCTGCCGCGCGCTGAGCGCGGCAATCGTCAAGGCGGAAATGAGGCAAAATTTTAAAGGTATGCTGCCAACGCTGCCGGACCCGACATTGCGAACGGGGGCGGAGCGCTAACTCCTCCCTGTCCGCGCCAGAACAGCCCGGACAGCGCCCGTGAATCTCTTCCCCGCTTCGATCAGGAACTACCTCGTCGCCACCATGGCATGCCTGTGCGTGCCCGGCCTCGGCGCGCTCGCCTTTCTCGCCGAGCAGGCCGTCGAGGACGTTCTGACCAGCAGGCGCCTCGTCGAGCTGGTCGCAGCCGACGAAGCCCTCCTCAACGCCGGCAACACGATCCGCTCCAATCGCGGCCAGGCCCAGACCGCGATCCAGGTCGCCGACGATCCCGCGCCGACGCTGAAGAAGATCGAGCAGGCCAATCGCGACGCGCTCGCCAGCGCCATGACCCTGCTGCGGAGCACCGATCTCGCCGACCGCAAGGGGCTCGCCGACGCGATCGACCAGAAGGAGAAGGCAACTACCGCCAAGCTGCCGGAGATCTATGCGGAGGCTGCCAAGCCGAAGGCGCAGCGCAGCCTTGCCGCGACGATGCCCTGGTACAATGGCGTCGGCGATATCGAGACCGCGATGACGACGGCCTCCGACGCGACCTCGACCGCGGTCCGCATGTCCGATCCGGCGCTCGCCGACCTGCAGAACTTCAAGGCGGCCGGCTGGCGCGTACGTTCGAGCTACGGCACGCAGTGCTCGGTGCTTCGTCCCGTCTTCGGCAGCAACAAGCCGATGGACGCGGCGCAGCTGCGCCGGCTCGGCGAAATGCGCGGCGCTTCCGACGCCAGCGTCGCGCAGCTGACCCAGCTCGCGGCGCGCCCGGGCGTCAACCCCGAGCTGGTGCGCAAGGTCGGCGCCATGAACAGCGAGGTCACCGCCGCCAACCGGCTGATGGACGAGCAGATCGGCCGCGTCGGCCAGGGCAGCAGCCCGGTCGTCGGCGCCGAGGAATGGACCAAGCAGTGCAACGGCCCGTTCAACACGATCCTCGCTGCCGTCGGCCAGTCCTTCGACGAGATGGAGAATGTGACGCAGGCGACGCTGACGCGGGCCTGGACCCGGCTCGCGATCACCGGCGGCCTCTTCCTCGCCTTGCTCGCCATCTGCGTCGTGAGCTGGCGCGGCGTGCAGCGCCGCATCACCCGGCCACTGGTCCAGCTGCAGACCGCACTGGCCGGCATGCAGGCCGGTGACTTCGCCCAGAAGATCCCGGCCCCGCCCTGCCCCGACGAGATTGGTACGCTGAGCGAGGCGCTAGAGGACTACCGCCAGAACGCGCTCGCACTCGAAACCAACCGGCGCGACCGCGAGGTCGCCATGCTCGCCGATGCCGAGCAGGCCGCCAAGGTCCGCACCCTCGTCGGCGAGGTCGCCGGGATCGTTGCGGCCGCCCGCGCCGGCGATTTCTCCGGCCAGGCCGAGGCCGGCGATGTCGACGGACCACTGCGCGAACTGGTCGAGGGCGTCAACGAGATCAACGCCGTCGTCGATGCCGCGACCACCGAGTTCGCCGATGCGATGCAGTCGCTCGCCGCCGGCGACCTGACCCACCGCGTGACGACCGGCTATCGCGGCCGCTTCGCCGCGCTGCAGGAGGCCATCAACCAGACCGCCGAGCGGCTCTCGACGACGATGCGGACGATCCAGGCCAACGCTTCCGATGTCGGCCTCTCGGCCCGCGAAATCTCGACCGGCGCCGATGACCTCTCCAAGCGCACCGAGGAGCAGGCCTCCTCGCTGGAGGAGAGCGCCGCGACGACCGAGGAGCTCGCCGCTTCCGTCAAGGCGTCCGCCCAGGCCTCGCAGCAGGCGGTCCGCCAGGCCGGCCAGGCCATGCAGGTCGCCCAGGATGGCGGTGTGATCGCCGGCGAGGCCGTCGCGGCCATGGCCCGGATCGAGGGCGCCTCGAAGAAGATCTCCGAGATCGTCTCGGTCATCGACGGCATCGCCTTCCAGACCAATCTGCTCGCGCTCAATGCCGCGGTCGAAGCTGCCCGCGCCGGCGATGCCGGCAAGGGTTTTGCCGTGGTCGCCTCCGAGGTGCGCACACTCGCGCAGCGCTCGGGCGAGGCGGCCAAGGACATTTCGGGGCTGATCTCCTCCTCGAACACCGAGGTCGAGGCGGGCGTGAAGCTGGTCAAGCAGGCCGGCGATGCCCTGACCCGCATCGTCGAGGCCTCGCGCGGCGTCCAGACCACCATCTCCGAGGTCGCGACCGCCTCGAGCGAACAGGCCAATGGCATCGAGGAGATGAGCCAGACCGTCGCGCATATGGACGAGATGACCCAGGCCAATGCTGCACTCGCCGAACAGAGCGCCGCCTCGGCCAACGCGCTCGCCGGCAAGATCGCCGAGCTCAATGCGCTGGTCGCGACGTTCAGGACCGGCGACGAGCTCGCGCCGATCGCCCGCTCGCCGCTCCCGGCCGCCGCGCACACACGGGCGCCGCTGCGCACCACGGAGCTGGCGGCGATCGCGACCGGCCCGGGCGCAGAGCCGCAGCGGCTGCGCAAGCTCGCCGCGGCGCTCTCCGACCAGCAGAAGGCGCCGCGCCAGGCTCCCGCCCGCAAGCACGCCAATGCCCGCTCGGACGAGTCCGGCTGGGAAGAGTTCTAGGACACACAGGCCGCCACAAAAAAGCGGGCACAGCCTCGAGGCTGTGCCCGCTTTTCGTTTAGCGGAACATTAAGCCTGTTTTGCCATGCTTTCGCCCGATCTCGACAGGTGTGAGGGCCATGGCGTTGTCTACCGAACAATCGCGCTCGGCCGCATCACGCCTGACGATCCAGCTCCGGATCGCGCTGGTCAGCGTCGTCTTCGTCCTCGGCCTCGTGCTGATCGGCATGGCATCCTGGACCGGCAGTGGCCGCCTCACCGCAGCTTTCGAGGATCACAAGGCCTATTCCGCCCTCGCCGCCCGTTCGCGCGAGGTCCGCGCCGCCAGTTTTGCGCTGAAGGCCTTGAGCCGCGATGTCCGTTTTCGCCAGGAAGCCACTGATCTCAAGGACTTCGGCACCGGTCTTGAATCACTGAAGGAGGCGATCGCGCGCCTCGGCAACGCCAATGGCGCCGAGCGCGTGCGCGACAGCATCGCCGCACTCGACGCGCCGATGAAGGCGATCGAAGCCGACTTCAAGGCGATCAGCGCGATGCAGCTCGCCCTCCGTTCGGCCGCTCCGGAAGGCCTCGCCGCCAAGCTGGAAGACGCCGCAGAGGCGCTGGAGACCAAGGTGCGCTCCAACAGCATGGGCTCTGATTCGGCCGACCTCGCGCGTCTCCCCGGCATCCTCGCGGCCCTGCGCCGGATCGATGCCGCCTATCGCCTTTCCCTCGACGAGAGCCTGCTCGGGCAATGGGAGGTCGAGCAGGGTCGCTTCGAGCGTGCGCTTGGCCGCCAGGGCGTTCCCGCCGAGGCCAAGGCCGAGATCGAGCCGGCCTTCAAGGCCTATGCCGAGGTCGTCCCTGGCTGGAGCAAGGCGGAGAAGGACTTCATGCTCGCCGGCGAGAAACTCTCCGGCGAATTCGATCTGATCGCCCCGCCGCTGCAAGAGCTCGAAACCCGTCTTTCTACGGAGGAGGCGCAGGCCGGCGCCCGCCTCGCCGAGGCCCAGAGCTGGACCCAGATGATCATCCTGGGGACGATCGCGGCCGCGCTCGTGCTCGGCCTGATCGCCGCCTTCCTCGTCGGCCGCACCACCGCGCTCCCGCTGCGCCGCCTGCGCGACGCCATGCTGAAGCTCGCCGCCGGCGACTACGAGGTCGCCATCGCCGGCCTGTCGCGCCGCGACGAGATCGGCCAGATGGCGCAGGCCGTGCAGGTCTTCAAGGACAACGGCCTCGCCGTGCAGCGGCTCGAGGCCGAGACCAGCGAGGGCCGGGCCGCAGCCGAGCGCCAGAACCTCGCCATCGCCCGCCAGCGTGAGGAGGCCGCCGCGGAGCAAGGCTCCAGGCTCTCCGAGCAGCGCGAGGTCGTCGCCCTCCTGGCCGATGCGCTCGCCCGCCTCTCGCAGGGCGACCTCACCGTGCGGATCGAGGATGCGGTCGCGCTCGACTACGAGACGCTGAAGCAGGACTTCAACAGCGCCATCGAGCGCCTCGCCGCCACCGTCGACGCGATCAAGGCGACCTCGGTCGAGGTCGCGACCGCCGGCCGCGAGATCACCAGCGGCGCCGACGATCTCTCCAAGCGCACCGAGGAACAGGCGTCTTCGCTGGAAGAAAGCGCCGCCACGACCGAGGAACTCGCCGCCTCGGTCAAGGCTGCGGCCGACGCCTCGCGCCAAGCCGCGAAACTCTCGCATGAAGCGAGCGGAATCGCCCGCAAGGGTGGTGCCATCGTCGACGATGCAGTCCAGGCGATGAGCCGGATCGAGGACGCCTCGAAGAAGATCTCCGACATCACCGCGGTCATCGACGAGATCGCCTTCCAGACCAACCTGCTGGCGCTGAACGCTGCCGTCGAGGCCGCCCGCGCCGGCGATGCCGGCAAGGGCTTCGCCGTCGTCGCCAGCGAGGTCCGCACCCTCGCCCAGCGCTCGGCGGAAGCCGCCAAGAGCATCTCGGGGCTGATCAAGGCCTCGAACACGCAGGTCGGCGACGGCGTCGAGCTGGTGCGCTCGGCCGGCGCCGTGCTCAGCCAGATCGTCGAGGCCTCGCAGCGCGTCGCAACCACCGTAACCGAGGTCTCCTCGGCCTCGTCCGAGCAGGCCAGCGGCATCGATGAGATGAGCCAGACCATCGCCCATATGGACGAGATGACTCAGCAAAATGCCGCCCTCGCCGAGCAGAGCGCCGCCTCTGCGACCGCCCTGGCGCAGCAGATCGAGCGGCTGAACGGGCTGGTCGCGGCGTTCAGGACGCATGACGGCGGCCAGGCCGGCCACATGGTCGATCTCCGGCACGAGCGCCGCCGCGCCTGATCGAAGCGAGGCGGTTGACGGGAGCGGCACAGCCGGCGCATGGCTGCGCCCTCTTTCAGGACGCAAGCCTTCATCACATGACCGGTTCCGGCACCGACCGCACCCGCCCGTCCATCGCGGGACAGGCCCCCATCGTCATCCTCGTCGAACCGCAGCTCGCCGAGAACATCGGCATGTGCGCGCGCGCCATGGCGAATTTCGGCCTGACCGAACTGCGTCTGGTGGCGCCGCGCGATGGCTGGCCGAGCGGCGGAGGCCTCAAGAAGGGCGCGACGGCGGCCGCGTCCGGCGCCACCCATATCCTCGACAACGCCCGGCTCTTTCCCGATGCCGCCGCGGCGATCGCCGACCTCAACCATGTGCTGGCGACGACGGCGCGCGAGCGCGGCCAGATGAAGCGCGTCTTCACCCCGGCCGAGGCGATGCCGAATCTCTCGGAGCGCATCGCCTCGGATGAGCGCGTCGGCATTCTGTTCGGGCGCGAGCGCATCGGGCTGACCAATGAGGAGATCAGCTTCGCCGACGCGATCCTGACCTTCCCGGTCAATCCGGCGTTCGCCTCGCTCAACCTGGCGCAGGCGGTGCTGCTCTGCGGTTACGAATGGCTGAAGGCGAGTGGCGGCGAGCCGCCCTTCCGCGAGAACAACCCCTCGCCGCCGGCAAGCCGGGCCACCGTCCTCTCGATGTTCGACTATCTCGAGGGTGAGCTCGAGCGCTGCGGCTTCTTTCCGCCCGGCAAGAAGCCGGTCATGACTGCCAATCTGCGCGACATCCTGCACCGGCTGGACATGACCGAGCAGGAGGCCCGTACCCTGCGCGGCGTCTTCAAGTCGTTGGCCGAGGGGCCGAGAGCCGGGCGCAGCGAACCGAAGGCCTGAGGATCTCCAGATAAAAACGCCGCCGCATAACCTGCGGCGGCGCTTTGCAATTGTCAGCTCGCGAAGGGCCTCAGCTTCCCGAGCGCCCGGCGAGCTGCGGCACGAACATGTCGCTCCACTTGGTCGGCTTGACCTTGATCGAGCCGGCCTTGTGCATGAACTCGGTGAACTTCATCACGCCTTCGGGCGTCGCCGTGAAGCGCGCATCCTTGTCCTCGATCATCTCCTGGACCTCGGCCGCGTCGACCTTGACCTTCGAGCTCCGGGCGAAGATCTCGGCCGCGAGCTTCTTGTCCTTGGCGATCAGGGCGGTGGCGTCGTCCATCGCGTCGATGAAGGCCTGCGTCATCTTCGGATTGGCGTCGACGAACTTCTTCGGCGCGAAGGTGACGTCGAGCGTCAGGTTGCCGAGATAGTCGACCGAGTTGAGCACCCGGTGGATGCCGGGGCTCTTCGCCTCGATGTACTGGAAGGGCGGCGAGGTGAAATGCGCCTTGATCTCGGTCTTGCCGCCGATCAGCGCCGCCAGCGCCTCCGGATGCGGCAGGCTCACCGTCATCGGGTCCATCTTGGCATAAGCGGCATCGCCGAATTCCTTGGCCGCGATCATCTGCAGCACCACCGCGGCGAGCGAGGTCTTGATCCCCGGCAGTGCGATCTTGTCGGTCGTGGTGAAGTCCTTCAGCGCCTTCAGCTCCGGCTTGTTCGACATCAGCCAGAGCGAGGTCGAGCTCATGCCGGAGACGCCGACGACCTCGACGCCCGGAATGCCCTTGGCCTTGGCCCAGAGCGTGACGAAGCCCGGCGCGCCGGTGCCGGCGAAATCGAGCGTACCGGCCATCATCGCGTCGTTGATGACGTTGCCGCCGTCGAGCATCAGCCAGTTGACCTTGACGTCGCCGAGCCCGGCCGCCTTGGCGCGCTTCTCCAGGAACTGCTGATCCTGCATCACGATCAGCGGCAGATAGAGGATGCCGAAGCCCTTGGAGATGCGGACCTCGCTGACCTCGGCCCGGGCCGGGGCGATGAAGGCGGCGCCGAGCGCCAGGGCCGCGATCGCGGCGCGAAGACAGGTCTTGATCGTCATTGGGGTCTCTCCCTTAGAATTTTGGCCGTTCGGCCTTCTGATGCGGATAGTTAGTGCTGCATGCCCCAGCGGCGGATGGTCTTGCGCTCGATGGTGGCGAAGATGATGTTTTCGACGAACAGGCCGATCAGGATCACCGTGAACAGGCCGGCGAAGACGTTCGCAGTCTCGAGCTGGTTGCGGTTCTCGAAGATGAACCAGCCGAGGCCGCCGGAGCCCGAGGACACGCCGAAGACCAGCTCGGCCGCGATCAGCGTGCGCCAGGCGAAGGCCCAGCCGACTTTGAGGCCGGTCAGGATCGCCGGGAATGCCGCCGGGATCAGGATGAGGCGGACCAGCTTCAGGCCGCGCAACCCGTAGTTCTGGCCGACCATGCGTAGCGTGTTCGAAACCGAACGGAAGCCGGCATGGGTGTTGAGCGCGATCGCCCACAGCACCGAATGCACCAGCACGAAGATGATGCTGCCGGTGCCGAGCCCGAACCAGATCAGCGCCAGCGGCAGCAGTGCGATCGCCGGCAACGGGTTGAACATCGAGGTCAGCGTCTCCAGCAGGTCGGCGCCGATGCGCGAGCCGATCGCCAGCGTGGTCAGAAGCGCGGCGAGGCCGATGCCGATGCCGTAGCCGATGACGAGCGTCTGCAGCGAGACCAGCATGCGCTGGGGGATGACGCCGTTGACGATGTTGCCGACGAACGCCTCGACCGTCTGGCCGAAGGTCGGGAACAGCAGGGGATTGCCGAGCCAGCGGCCATAGAGTTCCCAGGCAAGCGCGAGCACGGCGAGGATGAAAGCCTTGCGGACGAAGCCGAGGCGATAGATCCGCTCGGCGAGGCCGATCGATTTGGCCACCACGGGCGCGTCGCTCGAATGGACTTCGCGGATGATTTCGGGGCGGAAGCTGACGAGATCGGTCATGACGGTCACCTCCGGCTCAATGATGAGCGAACAGCATGTCGTTGATGCGGGTTTCGAGCTCGGCCTGCTTGCCGGTGCCCAATTCCTCGGGCGGCACGCTGTTGAGCTCGGCCTTGACCTCGCCGGGATGCGGCGAGAGCAGCAGGATGCGGGTGCCGATCCGGATCGCCTCCTCGATCGAATGGGTGACGAAGAGCACGGTGAACTGCGTGTCGTCCCAGAGCCGCAGCAATTCGTCCTGCATCTTGCGGCGGGTCAGCGCGTCGAGCGCCGCGAAGGGCTCGTCCATCAGCAGCACGTCGGGCTCCATCGCCATGCCGCGGGCGATCGCGACGCGCTGCTTCATGCCGCCCGACAGCATATGCGGATAGCTGTCGATGAACTTGGCGAGGCCGACCTTCTCGATATAGGAGCGCGCCCGCTCCTCGGCCTCGGCCTCACTCGCCCGGCCCGAGGCCGTCAGCGCGAAGACGACGTTCTCGCGCACCGTCTTCCACGGCAGCAGCTGGTCGAACTCCTGGAACACCATCATCCGGTCCGGGCCGGGGCCGGTGACCGCGCGCCCTTTCAGGGAAATCTCTCCCTCCACCGGCGAAAGATATCCGCCGATCGCCTTGAGCAGGGTCGACTTGCCGCAGCCGGAGGGGCCGAGCAGGACGAAACGGTCGGACGGGTAGACGTCGAACGAGACCTGCCGCGTCGCGGTGACCACGACGTCCGGCGTCTTGTATTGCAGCGTCACGCCCTCGACGGAGAGGAGCGGTGTCGCGGATGCGGCATCGAACGGGGCTAGCATGAACCCTCCCTTGCTTCGTTTCCCAGCGCACTTATGGGCGCTTGCCGGATGGGATAGCCTGCTCCGCTGACACCAACCTGACTCAAGGACCGGAGCCCGCGTTTGCGCATCCTCGTCGTCGAAGACACCGCCGACATCGCCGAAGCCGTCGTGATGCGGCTGGAAAAGATCGGCCACGCCGTCGACTGGGAGCAGGACGGCCAGACCGCAGCGGAGCTGATCACGGTGCAGGCCTATGACCTCATCATCCTCGACCTCACTTTGCCCGGCCAGGACGGGCTCGCGATCCTGAAGGGCATGCGGGCCCGCAAGCTCAAGACGCCGGTGCTGGTGCTCACCGCCCGCTCGCATGTCGACGAGCGCATCGGTGCCCTCGACCTCGGCGCCGACGACTATCTGATCAAGCCCTTCGACTATGGCGAGCTCGAAGCGCGGGCACGGGCGCTGCTGCGGCGTAGCGCGGGGCAATCCGACAACCTCCTGCGCGTCGGCCCGCTGGTCATCGATCGCGCCGGCCGCATCGCCAGCATCGGCGACCGCCCGCTCAACCTGACGCGACGCGAGCTCACCGTGCTGGAGATCCTCGCCGCTCGCCCCGAACGCATCGTGCCGAAGGAGGAGCTGGTCGAGCAGCTCTTCAATTTCGAGCAGGAGGCGAGCCCGAACGCCGTCGAGCAGTTCGTGGCGCGGCTGCGGCGCAAGCTCGCCGACGCGCCGATCGAGATCCGCACCTTGCGCGGGCTGGGCTACCAACTTGCCGCTCTCTGACCTGCGCCTCTCGCTGCGGGCCCGCATCATCGCCGTGCTCTCGGCGGTGCTGGCGGGCGGGGCCGTGGCGCTCGGCCTGATCGCCTGGCATTCCGCCGGGCTCGCGGCGCAGCAGGCCTATGACCGGCTCCTTTCCGGCGGCGCCGTCCAGATTGCCGAGAACGTCTACCTCCAGGGCAGCGTGCTGACGCTCGACCCGCCGGCCTCGGCGATCGCGACGCTCTCCGATTACGACCTCGTCTTCTACAAGGTCGTCGATCCCCGCGGCATCGTCGTCGCCGGCTATGACGATCTCCAGTCGCGGGCGACCTGGGAGGCGACGCGCAGCGGCGTCGTGCTGGAGGATGGCATCTATCAGGGCCATCCGGTCCGCATCGCGACGCTGTCGCGCCGCTTCGACGATCCGCTCGCCGGCGGCTGGGCCACCATCGTCGTCGCGCAGACCATGCAGGCACGCGTATCGCTGGCGCGCGACCTGACCTTCAAGGCGCTCGGCGTCATCGCGATCATGAGCGCGCTCGCGCTGCTGGCGACGGGCTTCGCCGTCCGGCTCGCGCTGAAGCCTCTTGCCCGCATCGAGCAGGAGATCGCGAGGCGCGCCCCAGACGATCTCAGCCCGATCAAGGCTGAGCCGCCGGTCGAGGTCCGCAACCTCGTCGAGGCGATCGACGGCTTCATGCGCCGCCTCTCCGACCGCGTCGCGCTGATGCAGCGCTTCATCGCCGACGCCGCCCACCAGATCCGCACGCCGCTGGCCGCGCTCGACGCGCAGGTCGAGATCCTCTCGGCGACCGCGCCGTCGCGGCGCAAGGCCGAGACGATCACACGCGTCCGCGAGCGCACCACCGAGCTCGGCCGGCTGACCGGCCAGCTCCTCGACCACGCCATGGTGATCCACCGCGCCGATGCGGCGGCGCTTGCCCCGGTCGACCTCAATGCGCTGGCCAAGACCGTGCTCAGCACCGCGGTACCGCTGTCGCTGCCGCGCGAGGTCGACATCAGCTTCGAACCGGCGGTACCGGCGCCGATCATCCCCGGCGACGCCGTCAGCCTGCGCGAAGCGCTCGGCAACCTGATCGATAACGCCCTCGCCCACGGCGCCCATAGCCGCCTCCTCGTCAAGGTCGGCGCCAACGAGACACATGTCTGGATCGAGGTCGCCGACGATGGCGACGGCTTCAGTGGTTCGCTGGCGGAGCTGGCCCAGCCCTTCGCCAAAGGCGCGAACTCACATGGCTCAGGTCTCGGCCTCGCCATCGCGGCGGAGGTGGCGCGGGCACACAAGGGCGAGCTTGCTTTGGCGCGCGAGGATGGGATGACGCGGATCAGGCTCGTCCTCGGCGGCTGAACCGCAAGGCGAACCCCGCAGGCGCCGCGAGGTCGGGAGAGACGACATGATTCTCGAACTGCATCACATCCAGCTGGCGATGCCCGAGGGCCGGGAAGAGGACGCACGGGCCTTCTACTGCGACGTCCTCGGCTTGCGCGAGATCGACAAGCCCGAAGCACTACGCTCGCGTGGCGGTGCCTGGTTCGAGAGCAGAACCATCAAGGTCCATCTCGGCGTCGAGACGCCGTTCTCGCCGGCAAAGAAGGCACATCCGGCATTCCGGGTGGAGAGCCTGGAGCAGACGATCGCCACGCTACGACTGAATGGCCTCGCAGTCCGGCCCGATGTCGATCTGCCGGGCATCAGGCGAATCTATGTCGACGATCCCTTCGGAAATCGCATCGAGTTCCTCGAGCTGGTGTAGCGGAGTGCCTTCGTTCCCATTGCGGATCCCGGCCTTTGACCAGAGAGTGTCTTTTTCCCGATCGGCCTGCCCGTCTGCGCAAGGCCGTCGAACCGGAGATGACGAGAGGCAGCCATGCATGAGCTTGCAATCCTGATTTCGATCCTCGGCGTATTCCTGCTCGGCGCGATCAGCCCCGGTCCGAGCTTCGTCGTGGTCTCGCGCATCGCCATCTCGCGATCGCGCATGGATGGCGTGATGGCCGCCATCGGCATGGGAATCGGCGGCTTCGTCTTCGCAACCGTCGCGGTCGCGGGGCTGACGGCGATCCTGTTGCAGGTCGAATGGCTCAACATCGCGCTCAGGCTGGCTGGCGGGGCCTATCTTCTATGGCTCGGCATCAATATCTGGCGTGCAGCTCCCGAGCCGCTGGAGGTCGCCGAAATGACAGGCGAGCGACCGAGCACGCTATGGACTTCGCTGCTGCGGGCGTTGTTCGTCCAGCTTTCCAACCCCAAGACGGCGATTTTCTATGCGTCGATGTTCGCCGCGCTGCTGCCGTCGCCGACGCCGTCCTGGATGTATTTTGCCCTGCCCCCGATGCTCTTCCTGATCGAGTTCGGCTGGTACACGGTGGTGGCTGTCGGGTTCTCGTCCCGCACGCCACGCGCAGCCTATCTCCGCTCCAAGGTCTGGATCGACCGTGCAGCCGGCGCGGTGGTCGGAGCCCTGGGCGCCAAGCTGATGGCGGACAGCGTACGCTCGGTCGCGTGAGCCTCGCCCACGCCGAGGTTCCACTAGCTTCGGCGGTCTTTCGTGTTGCTCCCCCGCCGATCAGAACCTCATCGCGAGGTTCGCCTTGAAGGCGTGGTCCTGAGCGTCGTTGGCGAGCTGGGCGGTGTAGGAGGCGCCGAGGCTGACGTTCGGGCCGAGCCCGAGGTCGAGCCCGGCCTCGACCAGGGCGGCGTCCCGCGCGATCGGCAGGCCGGCGATGGCGAACGGGTTGCTGCCGGCAAAAGCGAGCGTCGTCTTCGGATCGACATCGCCGAAGGCATGGCGCCAGCCGAGCCCACCGCGCAGGGTCAGGTCCATGCCGGAGAGACGGGTCGTCGTTGCGGCGCGCAGGCCGAGCGTGGTGTAGCCGAGGCCGGTATCGTCGCCGGTGCCGGATAGCGCGGCTGAGCTCCCACCACGTTCGGTGAAGCGGTCGCTGCGCAGCACGACATAGGCCAGGCCCGCGAAGGGTTCGAGCGCAACCTGGCCCAAAGCGGTCTGGCCGAGATCGAGGCGATAGCCGAGCTCGCCGAAGGCCTGCGCCGTGCCGGCATCGTAGTCGGCGCGCAAGGTATCGCCGAGGCCGGCCGAGACGATGCTGCGGCGGGTCGAGAGGTCGTGCCACGTGTAGCTCAGGCCGGTACGCAGGCCGAGCGCCCCCCATTGCCCGCCGCCATAGAGGCCGAGATGGTAGTTGTCGCTCTCGCCGGAGGAGAGCCGCCCGTTGACGTCGAACTTGCTGTGGCTGAAGCCGGCGACGACGCCGAGGCGCAGGCTGTCGAAGACAGCGGCGTCGGCGCCGACCAGCAGGCCGCCGGTCGAACGCGAGAGGCTCGCGGCATTGCCGTCGCTGCGCGTGCGGCCCCAGGAGCCATAGCCTTGGCCCCAGACGGCAAAGCGCTCGGCCGAAGGCGGCTTCGGCATCGGCCCCTTCACCGCCGGAGCGAGGTCGGCAGTGAAGCCGTAAGACAGCGTCGCCATCGGGGCGGCGCCGACCGCACCGAAGGCCGAGCGCAAGCGGTCGTTCACCGCCGAGCGCACATGCCAGCTCTCGTCGACCAGCATGGTGCGGGCCGAAGCATGGATCTCGCCGGCGAGCTGGCGGAGCGCGCCCTGGCCCGCCTCGACCGTCGGCTGGTTGTAGACGCCGGTCTGGACGGCATTGCCGGTCGGCAGGCTGTCGATCGCCTGGCCGACCGCCTGCTCATTGCCGGTACCGCCGATGTTGCCGGCCGTCGCGGTCTGGACCACCGTCAGATAGGCATTGGTCGCGTCGCTGCTGTTGCGCAAAGTGAGGAAGGCCGTCAGGGCCAGATCGCCGCTATAGCTGCCGGTCAGTCCAGCCGAGGTCAGGATGGTGTAGCGCTGGCCGGCGACATAGGTCGCGCCGGTGGTATTCACCACCGAGACCGTCGCGCCATTGGCGAGCGTCGCCGTCCCCTTCACGTCGATCCGGTCGGAGGTCGCGCTGCCCGGATCGATCTCGACCTCGTAGACCGCGCCGGCATTCTGGACATAGGCGCCGTTGACGGTGAGCGTGCCGATCGAGTTGCCCGGTGTGATCCTGGCACCCGAAGCCAGCGTCAGCGCCCCGACCGTACCCGATCCGCCGAGCCGCGCGCCCGACCCAACCGTCACCGCCGAGCCGGCAAGCGAGCCGTTCACCACCAGCGCGCCCTCGCTGATCGTCGTCGCCCCGGTGAAGCCGGAGCTATCGCCGGTCACGTTCAGCGTGGCGCTGCCGGTCTTGGTCAGCGCGCCCGAGCCGGTGACGGCGCCCGACCAGGTCAGGTCGGCATTGGTTTCGATTGTACCGCCGCCGGCATTGACCGTTGCGGTGCGGGTCATGGCGAAGTTCGCCGTGGTCTGCAGTGTGCCGCCGTCGAAAACGAGGCCGCTCTCCGTCGCGCCGAGGCTACCGTCGCTGGCGATCGACAAGGTACCGCCGACCAGCCGCCACGGCGTCACCGCAGTGGTCGCCCCCGTCAGCGTCCAGGTGCTGCTGCCGGTCTTCTCGAAGCGGTCGAAGCCCTGGTACTGCGCCGTCGCGCCGATCGACGAGGCGTCGAAGCTGGAATCCGTTGTACCACCAAGGCGCAGAACGTCGTTGGTTCCTGCAGAGCTGGCGTGCACGTTGCCGATGATCTGCGAGCCGGCCTGAAGCTCGAGGATGAGATTAACCCCGGCTGCCTGGTTGGACATTGAGATCGCGCTGGCCGCGCCAGCGCCGGCCCGGATCGTGCCGCTGTTGATGATCGAGATCGTCGATGGAAAATTGCTGTTCGTAATGGCGGCCGCGCCATTGCCGCCTTCGAGGACGCCGGTGCCGAGATTGTAGATCGTCACTGGAGTAGCGGAGGCGCCGCGGCCGACGATCGCCGCCTCGCCTGGGCCTGCGACGGCCGACCCGCCGCGGATCGTGCCGTAATTGGTGATGGTCGCCGCCTTGCTGGTCGTGCTCACGTACACGCCCGCGCCGGTATGCCCGCCCGCCGTGCTGTTGCCGCCCTGGATGACACCGCTGGCGTTGTTGATCAGCGTCGCGCCGGTGTTGAGGATGTTGACGCCGGAGCCATTGTTGCCGAGGCCCGAGCCCGTCCCGGTGCCGCCGCTGACCGTGCCGTTGTTGACGAAGGTCACGACATTGAGGAGCGAGACGCCGAGGCCTCCGGAAGCGGCAGCCCCGCCGCTGATCGAGCCATTGTTGACGACCTGCCCGGAGCTGGCGCCGACCGTCGTGATGCCGCTGTTGACAACCAGGCCGGAGCTCCCGGTCCCGCCGACGAAGGTGCCGGAAATGATCAGCGAACCGCTCGGAAAATTGCCGTTGACGGTGATGCTGCTGGCTCCGGCTCCCGACAGGACGAACCCTTGCGTGTCGATCGTCAGCGACTTGGTGGGCGTTGCCAGATTGGGCGCGGTTGTGACCGTGAAACTCTGGGTGAAGACGATCGTCGAGCTTGCATCGGGGCTCGCATTCGCCGCGGCGATCGCGTCGCGCAGCTCTGTTTCGTTGCCGACGAGATAGGTCGCGGCCGGGGCCGCCGAGTTGGCCAAGCCCAGCGCCAAAGCAGCGAGGCTGACGGTGCGGAGAAATTGTCCTGCTGCGAAACCCTTCGAACCAGCGCGCATGCGTTCCCCCGGTAGCCAGCGCCGCCTGAAACGATTCAAGCGGCGTACAACCATGACTAGAGTCGGTCCGCTAAGGGAATGTTAAGACCTGAGGCAAAAACCGTATCGGGGGCCTGCGTCCAGTGCAGGCGCAGGCGGAACCCGCACCCCTGCCCTCGCGCAATAAAAAAGCCGGCCCGTTGGGCCGGCTGAAGTGGTCTCGAAATCGTCGCGCTCAGAACTGGTACTTGAGCGTCGCCTTCACTGTGCGGCCAGGCTCGCTGTAGTAGTCGCGCGGCTGCGGACGGGAGAGCGGCACGTTGGCGGCATCCCAGTACTTGCGATCGAAGATGTTGTAGACACCGATCTGCAATTCGAGGTCGGCGATCTCCGGCATCGGTCGCCACCAGGCCGAGGCGTTGAAGAGCGTATAGCCCGGTGCCTTGAAGCCTGTGCCGGCCTGAACGGTCGAGACGTCGTCGCGCTTGCCGGCCATCTTGGCCGAGATCTCGGCGCCCCAGCGATCCGTGCCGTAGGCGACGGCGACGATGCCCTGCATCGGCGGGATCGAGTTCAGGAAGATATCGTCGGTCTTGTTGCGGCCGCGGGTATAGGCGAAGGAGCCGCGCACCAGCCAGTTCGGCGCAAAACCGTATTGCCCGTTGATCTCGACGCCCTGGATCTCGGCGCGCGGGATGTTGCGCAGGCCGACGATGCCGCCCTGCGGGTAGAGGCCACCCACGCCCGCTGCCTGCTGCTGGTACTGCTCGATATAGTTGCGGTAGCTGGTGTGGAAATAGGTGATCGAGCCGCCGAACTGCTTGTCGCCGAAGCGGACACCGACATCGACGCCATTGCCCTCCTCCGGACGCAGGAGCGGATTGCCGGCGCGCAGATAGGTGCTCGGCCCGCCGAAGCGGCCATAGAGCTCGTCCGCCGTCGGCGCCCGGAAGCTCTTGGCCCATTGCGCGAAAACGGTGACGTCCTTCACGAAAGGCGCGTTCTTCAGGATGTCGTATTCCAGCCTGACGCGCGGCGACCAGGCCGAGTCGCTCGACGACGGCGGCAGGCCGACCGGGCGCGAGCCGCCGGCTGAATAGGCCGGCGTCGTCTGCGGCTTCTCCTCATACCAGTCGAAGCGCACGCCGGGCGTGATACGCAGGCGGTTTTCGAGCAGGCCGATCTCGTCCTGGACGTAGATGCCGACGAGGCGCCCATCGATGTCGGGCTGGTCCGACTGGTTGGTGAAGAGGTTGTTGCAGGTGGCGAGTGCGCCGGTGAACGAACCGGAGGCCGGCCGCGTCGGGCAGTTGTCCATGCCGGACGAATACTGCTTCAGCGACGACATGCGCAGCTCGGTGCCGAGCAGGACGCGATGCGAGAGCCCGCCGGTCTGCAGGTTCTTGATGACGTGGCCGTTGAAGCCGTAGGCGGTCTGCTCGTTCTCGTTGTCGCGGCCATAGGGCCCGATGATGCTGGTATAGCGATAGGCGCTGACCAGGTCGTTGCGCTTCAGCCGCTGCCAGTAGAGATTCGCATGCGCCTCGTCGATGAGGAGGCCACCGGGCTGCTTGTAGTCATAGGTCAACGAGACGCGGTTGCGCTCGACATCCTCGCCAGTCTGATAGGCGCCCGGGCGGAAATTGCCGGTCAGCGACACCGTGCTGGTCCGGGTCTGGATCCGGTCGGCGCGCTTGAAGAACTCGCCGGTGATGCCGAAGCGATGGGCTTCGCCGACTTGCTGGTAGATCTTGCCGAGGAAGCTGTACTGGTTGAAGTCGGCCGGGTTCGGCGCCGTGCGGGTTGCGCCGATCGACTTGTCGTTGCCCTTGCTGTCGATCTCGTGGCCGTTGCGGAAGCCGCCCTGCAGCAGCACCGAGGTGTTGCCCATGCGCGCCGCCGCCGCCGCGCTGCCGAACCAGGCCCGGTCGGTGCTGTCATAGCCGGTCTTGGCGAGCGCTCCGTAGGAGCGCCCGTTGCGGATGATGTCCTCGGGATCGAGCGTACGTACCGCGAGCGCGCCGCCCAGCGCGCCGCCGCCGAGCGTGGCGCCACCGCTGCCGCCGCGCAGCAGGTCGAGCGAGGACAGCGAGTCGAAGTCGAAGGCGTTGGTGCCGGCGCGGTTGACGCGGGTGTCGATCAGGAAGGGCTGGCGGATGCCGTCGATCGTGGTCAGCACGCGCGCGCCGTCGAGGCCGCGAATGTTGAGCGAGCCGTTCTGACGGTTGAAGGTGATACCTGCCTCGACCCGGTTCGACAGGTCCGTCAGGCTCTGCACCTGCTGGCGGTCGAGCTGGGCGCGGGTGGTGGTGGTCGTTGTCGGCCCTTGCAGCAGCGGCGCCGCCTCACGCTCGCCCTGCACGTTGATCTGGTCGAGCTGCACCTGCTCGGTGACCGCGGGCGGAGCGGGATTGCGTTGCTGCTGCGCCAGCGCCGGCGCCGCCGCCAGCATCAAGGCTCCAAGCGCCACGCCCCGGCGCAGCCCGCTGCAATTCATCCCCATCGCCCATGTCCTGTCGCTGAGAAGCAGATCGGCTTGCCAAACTGACTTGCCAAGTCGAATTGCTTTTTATAATCCCTGAAAACTAAGCTTTGCGCCTTATTTTCATCATCAGCGGTTATTAAAACTCAATTTAACTGTCAATAGACTCACGATTGCGTGATAGATTACTTACTTATTGGAATTCTAAGCTGAGTTTATCATTCGTCTAAACTGAAAGACGGGCAACGGCCGAGACGGACATGCGATCGGCCTCGCAAAGCTGTGATGGCCCTGCTCCCGCCACACGCGTGCTCGTGTATTGCAGCGCGAAAAGCGGCTGGCATCATCAGCCCGCCGCAGACATAGGGCCTTTCTTCATGCTCGACCGCCGGACATTGCTGACAGGCGCTGGTGCGCTGGCGATGAGCGCCGCCAGCGGCCACTCGCCCGCCCGCGCCGCCGAGCCGGACGCGGTGGTGATCGGCGCCGGAGCGGCCGGCATCGCCGCGGCGAGGCAGCTCCAGGCCGCCGGGCGCTCCGTGGTCGTGCTCGAAGCCCGCGACCGCCTCGGCGGCCGGACCTTCACCGATTCGTCGCTCGGCCCGGCCTATGACGCCGGCGCGATGTTCATCCATTGGGCCGAGCGCAATCCCTGGACCGAGATCGCCCGCGAGCTCGGCGTGCAGACCCCGAACGAGAGCCGGGGCGGCGGCTTCCAGCTCTTCCAAAGCGGCAAGCCCATGCCCGCCGGCGACCGTGCCCGCCGCCGCGGCGCCTTCGGTGAGATCGACCGGCGGCTCGACAATGCCGACCTGGACGATCGCGACCTCTCGGTCGCCGAAGTGCTGGGCGATCTCAGCCCCGATCTCGCACCGGTCGCGGCCTCCGGCATGCTGCTCTCGATCGGCGAGGAATCGGCACGCATCTCGGCCCGCGACTATCAGCGGCTCTGGGCCGGCGAGGACTATGTCGTGCCGAGCGGCTACGGCAATCTCGTCACCCGCTACGCTGAAGGCTTGGACATCCGCCTCAGCCAACCGGTCACCGCGATCGACTGGAGCGGCCCGCGCGTCGCCATCACCACCGCCGCGGGAACGCTCAAAGCTCGGGCTTGCATCGTCACCGTGCCGGTCGGCGTGCTGAAATCGGGCGCGATCCGCTTCACGCCCCAGCTTCCCGCCCGCACCCGCGACGCGCTCGCCGGCATCGGTATGGGCGCGCTCACCAAGATCGCCCTCAAGGTCGCAGGCGATCGTTTCGGCATCGCGCCAGGCACGACCTATTTCGAGGCCGGCTCAGCGGAGCGGCTGATCAGCTTCGATCTCTTTCCCGACGATCGCGACTTGGTCATCGGCTATTGCGGCGGCGATTTCGCGCGCGACCTCTCGAGCGCAGGTCCCGCTGCCGCCCGCGAGCAGATCGTCGACCTGCTCGCCGCAATGGTCGGGACCGAATTCCGCAAGGCGGCCGGCCCAGTCTCCTTCCCGGCCTGGTGGACCGACCCGTTCTCTCACGGCTCCTATTCCGTCTGCCGGCCGGGCCATGCCGATGCGCGCGAGATCCTGGCCGAGCCGATCGGCGGCAAGCTCTGGCTCGCCGGCGAGGCGACTGCCGGCGGCGGCGCCATGACTGCGGGCGGCGCGACCCTGGCCGGCCGCACGGCTGCCGCGGCGGCGGCTCACCTCAAGGTCTGAGACCACCGGGCTGCCGAGACCGGCCCAGGCGCACGCAAGGCTTGCCCAACCCGGCAGGTCTTTGCCACCATGGCCGAGCTGGGGATCGATGCGGAGCCTGATGATGCGCCTGTCGCTCGTTCTCGCCAGTGTCTTGCTGGCCTCGCCTGTACTGGCTGCCGGGCCTTATGCAAAATTCTCGGTCGGCAACTGGGCCGGCGGCGCCTTCACCAACAACCAGACCGGCGACTTCTCGCATTGCGCCGTCTCGGCGAGCTACAAGAGCGGCGTCACCATGCACGCCTCGCTCAACAGCAGCTATGGCTGGAACCTCGGCTTCTCCAACCGGGCCTGGGGGTTGAAGCCCGGCACCGACGTGCCGATGGAGATGGCCTTCGACCGCAACGACATCGTCCGCATCAACGCCAAGGCGGTGCAGCCGCAGCTCGTCGTGGTGACCATGCCGGCGAACTCCAACATCGTCCGCGCCTTCCGCGGCGCCGAGTTCCTCGAAGCCAACATGCTGGGCGCGCGCTACACCTTCCGCCTGACTGCGACCGCCGAGATCATGCCGGCGCTCCTCGACTGCGTGAAGGCCAACGCCTACCTGAAGGTCGCGCCCGGCACACCGGCGCCCGCGCAGGGCGGCGGCACCACGACCGCCGCGGCAACCGACCCGGCAATCCAGCTCGAGGCGGTGACGCTCGCGACCAATTTCCTGCTCAAGGCGCAATTGCCCGAGCCGAAGGTGCTGAGCGGCGCGGAGACGCCGTCCGGCATCGGCGGCAACGGCGCCGGCTGGCAGGCCAAGGGCGCGACCGGCCTGGTGCGCGTCCTGACCAATCCGAACCAGAAGGATGTCGACGTCGCCGCTGCGGTCTCCGCCGCCGATGCGCGCGGCTGCCAGGGCAGATTCGCGTCGGGCCGCACCGCCGACAGCGTCGAAGGGACCAGCGTGCTGCGCGGCTTCTCGTCCTGCGAGAATGGCGGCGATGCCCGCTATTCCGAGTTCTATGTGCTGCCGCGCAAGCAGGGCGGCTTTGTGATGTTCTCGGTCGTGACCACGGGAGACGGCACGCTGCACCAGCAGCGCCGCGCCGACTTCCAGCGGGCGGCGCTGACCTCGGTGCAGTGACGGCGAACGGATGCTCTCCGGCTTCTCCCGCCTGTGGCGGCTCGACGGCAGGCTCGGGCGGGGCGCATTCGCGGGCTATCTGCTGCTGGCCTGCGCGCTGCTGCTCGTCGTCGCCGTCATCGCCGAGCGGATGCTCGGCCTGACCTGGGCGGAGGACGCCGACCCACGCCTCTTCGTCGAGCCCATCCCCAACGCCGCCATCCAGATCCTACTCTATTGGACGCTGCTGGCGCTCGCGGTCCAGCGCATCCGCGACACCGGCTTTCCGGTCCTGCCTGTCATCGCCGTGATGGCTGCGATCGAGCTGCTCGAATATGCCGTGCTGCCTGTGCTGATGCAGGCACGCCTGCCGGCGCCGCTCGAGACGATGACGCCGCTCGGCGGCGCACTCTCGTTCGCCTCGCTGCTGCTCTTGCTCGCTTGGCCGAGCGCTAGAGATCCCGCTCCCAGTTCTGCCCGACCAGATCCTTCCCGAAGGAATGGTGCTGCTCCTCAGCCACCAGCCTGAAGCCCTCGGCGATGTAGATGGCGCGGGCGGCGTGCAGGATGTCGTTGGTCCACAGGACCATGCGGCGATAGCCGGCAGCGCGGGCGAAAGTAATAGCCTCCTGCACCAGCCGCTTGCCGAGCCCGAGCCCCTGCGCCCGCGCCTCGACCAGCACGAGCCGCAGCTTCGCCACCTCGTCGCTCTCATGCACCACGAAAGCCGAGCCCGCCGGCTCGCCATCGAGTTCGGCGATGAAGCAGCGCTCCTGGCCCGGTTTGAACTCGCGCAGGAATTTCGCCGCGATCTCGGCGACCAGCGCCTCGAAGCTGATGTCCCAGCCATAGACCTCGGAATAGAGCGTGGCGTGCGCCGAGATCACCCAACCGATATCGCCGGGACGATGCTCCCGGATCGCAACCGCCGGCGGCGGGCTGGCGGCGCCCGACAGCAGCCTCTGCGCCCGCTCCAGCGCGGAGACGAGGCTCGCCTGTTCGCCCGTGCTCAGGCCGGACAGGATCGTGTCGGCCTGCCGGCGCGAGGCCTCGTCGAGCGGCGCGAAGGCATCGCGCCCTGCGGCCGTCAGCTTCAGCTCATAGGCGCGCCCATCACCATCCGCCCTCGCCCGCTCCAGCCAGCCCAGTTCGGTGAAGCGCTTCAGCAGTCGCGAGAGATAGGCCGGGTCGAGCCCGAGCTCGCGCGCCAGTTCTCCAGCCCGCCAGCCATCGCGCTGCGCCAACTCATAGAGCACGCGCCCTTCCGTCAGCCCGAAGCCGGAGCCGTGCAGATCGCCGCCCAGCGCTCCGATGAAGCGGGTGTGGAAACGGCCGAAACGGCGGATCGCCGCGATGGCAGGCGTGTCGACGGCAGGCATGGCTGACCTCTTCATCTCGCGATGAGAAATGCCATTTAATGGACAGAGTCAACTAAATTATCGAGCCGCCCGAAATGGAGTGTTCACCGGTCCTTAACTCGCCAGGCGTCCAATCGAGAGCTTACCGGACGCGACGGGTATGAGTGCGATGCGGGTCGATCTTCTGGCCGGAGCCGGCTATGCCGCGCCGGTGCTCTGCTTGCGAACCCCGACCATCCTCGTCTTCGATTCCGGTCTCGGCGGCCTCACCGTGCTGCGCGAGGTCATGCGTCAGCGCCCGGATGCCGACATCGTCTACGCCGCCGACGATGCCGCCTTCCCCTATGGCCGCCTCGACGAGCCGGCGCTGGTCGATCGCGTGCTCGCGGTGATGGAGCACCTGGTCGATCGTTTCCATCCCGATCTCGTCGTCATCGCCTGCAACACCGCCTCGACCCTGGTGCTGCCTGCACTGAGGGCCCGCTTCGCCATCCCCTTCATCGGCACCGTCCCGGCAGTGAAGTCCGCGGCGGAGCGGACGCGCAGCGGGCTGATCTCGGTGCTCGCCACGCCCGGCACCGTCGCCCGCGACTACACGCATGATTTGATCGAGCGCTATGCCGCCGGCTGCGCGGTCACCTTGGTCGGCGCCCGCAACCTCGCCGCCCTGGCGGAAGCAGCGCTGAAGGGCGAGCCCGTCGACGATGCCGCGATCGCCGCCGAGATCGCGCCCTGCTTCGTCGCGCGCGACGGCCGGCGCACCGATGTGGTGACGCTGGCCTGCACGCATTACCCGCTTTTGCTGCCGCGCCTGCAGCGTCTTGCGCCCTGGCCGGTCGAGTGGATCGACCCCGCCCCTGCGATCGCGCGGCGCACGGTGCAATTGCTCGGACCGGCACAGCCGCGCTCGGAGGCTGCTTCGACGGTCGCCGTCTTCACCAACGGTACCAGCCTCTCCGGCCCGGCCCATATCGCGCTCGCCGGCTTCGGCCTGGCGCGGATCGAGACCGAGCCGCTGCCGCTCGCGCTCTGACCACAATTTGGAACTGTTCTGATCTGGAGGCGTTATCGACGCAACCGTCTCCATGAGGGAGGACAGGATGAGAAAGCTGATCTTCGCCATCGCCCTGGCCTGCGGCGCGCTGCTGCTCGGCCCCGGCCTGACAGGTGATGCCCAAGCCAAACCGAAAGGCTGGCATGGGCACAAGGGCCATCATTACGGCCACAGCTATGGCCCGCGCCGCCACCATGGCTGGAATCGCGGCCGGCATCTCGGCTGGTACAAGCATCCGCATCATCGCCGCGCCTATTGGCGCTACTAGAAGCCGCGCAACACGGCCGGCTGTCGCAAACCCTACGGCGATGACCGAAGCGATCGCGCAGAACAGCGCGGCGCTGCTCGGGTTACTCTCTGACGATCACCAGGAGCCGCAAGCCTAGCCGAAGACGGCTTTCCGTCTTCGGCGCCTGTGCGCGCTCGCATCGCCGGAGGCTGCCTTGAATACGGACGACATCGCCCCGCTCGACCCGCGGGAAGAGCACTTTCTGATTCCTGGCCCGCTCGACGGGCTGCCGCTGTTCCTGCGCCATCTGCCGGCAGCGGCGACGACGTTCTCGCCGCGCCGTGCGGTGCTCTATATCCATGGCGCCACGTTCCCGTCGGCGCTCTCGATCGCCCATCGCTTCGACGGTCGCTCCTGGCGCGACCCGCTCTGCGAGGCCGGTTTCGACGTCTGGGGCCTGGACTTCTATGGCTACGGCCATTCCGGGCGCTATCCGGCGATGAAGGAAGCCGCGACGGCCAATCCGCCGCTCGGCACGACCGAGGACGCCATCAGGCAAATCGAGGCGGCTGCGCGCTTCATCCTTGGCCGCTCCGGTCTCAACCGGCTGTCGCTGATCGCCCATTCCTGGGGCTCGATGCCGGCCGGCCACTTCGCCGGCACGCATCCTGACCTGGTCAATCGCCTCGTCCTGTTCGGGCCGATCGCGCAACGCGAGCCTTCAGGCAACGCAGCGCCCGCCGGCTTGCCAGCCTGGCGGCTGATCACGCTCGACGATCAGTGGCGACGCTTCATCGAGGACGTTCCGACCGGTGCCGAGCCGGTTCTGTCGCGCCGGCATTTCGAAGACTGGGGCGAGCGCTATCTCGATAGCGATCCGCAAGCGCGCTCGCACGAACCCGCCGGCGTCAGGACGCCTGCTGGCCCGACCGCCGATATCGGCAAGGCCTGGCAGGGTGCGCTGCCTTACGATCCGGCCGCGGTCCGCGCGCCCATCGCGATCATCCGCGGCGAATGGGACAGCCTGACCGCCGATGCCGATGCGCGCTGGCTGTTCGACGCCTTCACCGCCTCGCCGTTGAAGCGCGACATCAAGCTCAGCCGCGGCACGCATCTGATGCATCTGGAGACGATGCGCCTTGCCCTCTGGCAGGAGAGCATCGCCTTCCTCACCGGCGCCGACGCGGTCGCCCTTGCGGCCTGAACCAACGGAGAAACCGATGTTTTCCGTGATCTTCGAAGTCCACCCTCACGCCGACCGCAAGGACGAGTACCTCGCCTTGGCCAAGCATCTGAAGCCGATCCTCGAAGGCATCGACGGCTTCATCGATAATGAGCGCTTCGAGAGCCTGATGCGGCCGGGCTGGGTGCTGTCGCATTCGTCATGGCGCGACGAGAAATCGCTGGTCCGCTGGCGCGCGCAGGGCGAGCATCACGCCGTACAGCGAAAAGGACGCGACGAGGTGTTCGAGGATTATCACCTGCGCATCGGCGAGGTGATCCACGACAGCGTTCCTCAGGAACAGTCGTCGGAGGGCCAGCGCCTCGACGAGACCGAGACCGGTGCCGCCAAGGTCGCCAGCTTCACCGAGATCACGCCGGAGGACGGCATCGATCTCCGCGAGCGACCGGACAAATTCCTCGCTGAGATCGGCCTGACCGGCTCGCCCGGCCTGGTCGAGCACGATCTCTTCGCCAGCATCTACACCCCCGGCAAGCTCGCTCTGCTCGCCTCCTGGCGCGATGCCGAGGCGGCCGGGGCCTTCGCGCCGAAGCCGGTCGCAGGCGTGGCAGCGCTGCGGCACCGGACGGTGCGGATCATCCGCGACTATGGCCGCTTCGACAGGCGCGAGGCGCCACAATATTACCCGCCGGTGCAGCGCTGAGCGGTCCCAGGCAGCAGAAATCCGCGCTTCGGGTTTGACAAATCACGCCGGCAGTGCTTGTAAGCCGGCGTCGCGCGGCTCCTCACGGGGCCGCGTGGCTTTTTCCGCACCCGTGATCCGCTCGTCTTCTCGAGCCGGATCTGTCGCCCCGGAGACGGGGAGGAGGAGGGCGCGGTCCTCAACTCGCGAACCATAGAGGACACGCGACATGTCGAAGCGCCATGAGGCGAAGTACAAGATTGACCGCCGTCTCGGTCAGAACATCTGGGGCCGTCCGAAGTCCCCGGTCAACCGCCGCGAATACGGCCCCGGCCAGCACGGCCAGCGCCGCAAGGGCAAGCCGTCCGACTTCGGCACCCAGCTGCGCGCCAAGCAGAAGCTGAAGGGCTATTACGGCTCGATCTCCGAGAAGCAGTTCCGCCGCTACTACGCCGAGGCGATCCGCCTGAAGGGCGATTCGGGCGAGAACCTGGTCGGCCTGCTCGAGCGCCGTCTCGACGCGGTGATCTACCGCGCCAAGTTCGTCCCGACCGTCTTCGCCGCCCGCCAGTTCATCAATCACGGCCACATCACCGTGAACGGCAAGCGCGTCAACATCGCTTCGTACCAGGTCAAGCCGGGCGACGTGATCGCGATCAAGGAGAGCTCGCGCCAGCTCGCCATCGTCATCGAGTCGGCCGCTCTCGCCGAGCGCGACGTGCCTGACTACATCGACGCCGACCACACCAAGTCGACCGCCACCTACACCCGCACCCCGACGCTGACGGACGTGCCCTACGCGGTGCAGATGGAGCCGAACCTGGTCATCGAGTTCTACTCGCGCTGATCACGGCCTGCGGGGTGGTCTCCACTCCGCTTCCGGTCCGTTTCAGGAGAGGGCTTCCCGCCCTCTCCTTTTTTATTGCCCGGCGCCGGCGAGCTTGTCCCAGGCCGGATGACCGGCCGGGTCCTGCGTCCAGAAGGCGATGTCGTCGAACAGGATCGTCTGGCTGACCTCGGGCAGCGCGTCGCGATAGATGCCGAAGCGCGGCTGCGTGTCGATGAAGGGCTTGCCGTCCTTCACCGTGCCATAGCGCGGATAGCCGAGCACGCCGCGAAACTCCGGGCAGGCGCGCCCGTCGAGCCAGAGCCTGAGCCGGCTCTCGCCGGCCTGCTGGCTCGGCCGGATCATGACGTTGACGCGGTGCCAGCGATCCGGCTCGATGTGCCAGTCGCCGCAGAACTGCGCCTGACCGACGCTGTCGCCGCAGCTCTCGGTCCCGGCCGTCTTGGCCCGGAAGACCGGCTTGCCGTTGTCGGAATCGACCTCGATCTTGAACAGCGGGTTGCCGGCGTCGCAGATCTCCTCGCCGCCCCTGCCCTTCTCATAGCGCAGGTCGATGTTCTGCTTGATCTGCTGGATCACCGTGCGGTTGCGCCGCGGCGCCCATGGGCTCTCGACCCGGAAGCGGAAGCTGTACCAGCTCGTCGCGTCGAAGCGGATCAGCTCCGCCGTCATCTGGACCTCCGACCGCTCGGTCGGCGTCGAGCCGGGATTGGGGTCGTAGGCGTCGCCGGGTTTAACCGTGATCGCGAGCGCGGGCCTCTCCTGCCCGGCGCGTTCGCCGTCGACGCAGCGGATGCGATCGGCCCGCACCGCCTTGTCGAGCTGGCCCGAGACCTTCCAGTCCTTGGGATTGAGGCAGCCGGCGGTAAAGCTCGTCTGGAAGGCGGGGGCCGGCACCTCGGCAAGACCGGCGCCCGGAGCGAAAACCAGGCCGAAGAGAAACGCCGCAGCGACGAGACTGCGGTCCTGCGCGATAGGCTTCATCCAGTCTCCCCCTAGCCTGGGGAGACCTTATCGCTGTTCGCACGCCGATCAATCACCGGACATCGAGACATTCGGCGTGGCGAGAAGCGCATTGGACTGGATAGCGCGCGCAAAGGTCAGGGCGGCGAGCGCTCCAGCGTCGAGAACCGCATCGTCAAACGCTGACAACGGTCCTCGATCGCCTTGAAGGCAGCGTCAGTTGCAGACGCGAACCGGACGGTAGCCGGCGAAATCGCCCCAGTCGTCATAGACCGCCTGGCGCTCGCGCCAGCAGCGCCGGCGCACCACGACCGGCTCGTCGTCATCGACATAGACCGGAGCCGGTGCGGCATAGGCCCGGCTGCCGGCGCCGGCGGCAAGGGCGCCGCCGAGGATCGCGCCGGCGGCGAGCCCGCCGAAGATCGCCGCCTTGCGGCCATCGCGCGCTTCGGCCACCGTCGGGGCCGCGACCAGAGTGGTGGCTGCCATGCAGCCCGCGATCAAGAGACCGCAGATCGATTTCGTGTCACGCATGCAAGCGTCTCCGTCCTAGAAAGGTGCGCCCCGCTTCACCCAAGAATAGGTCACGAATACGGCGGCCACCTTTACAAAGCCTTCACCAACCCATTGCCTGCTTCGGCGCGGCCATGACGCTCAATCGCTCGTACTGCTCTCCCAGGTCGCGTGCGTGACGCCAGGCAGGTGCTCGATCCGTTCGACGACGGCGTCGAGCTCCTTGCGCTCGACCGCCGTGCTGATCAGCGTCGCGACGATCTCGATCGCCTCCTCGCCGCGCTCCACGGTCTTGACGTCGCCGACCGGATAGCTCGCCTGCTCGAGCAGCTCGACCATCGTCTCGCGCACCGAGGGCAGTGCCTCCGGATTGGTGGTGACGACGACCTCATAGGTCGCCTCCGAGGCCTTCTCGTTGATCGGGATGCGGTTGATCGCGTTGACCAGCGGCCGCAGCAAGGTGTTGCCGGCGATGACGAAGACCGTGACCAGCGCCCCCTCCGCCACCATGTCGGCGCCGGTGCAGGCGCCGACCGCGGCCGCGCACCAGAGCGTCGCCGCCGTATTGAGGCCGCGGACGTTCATTCCCTCCTTCATGATCACGCCGGCGCCCAGGAAGCCGATGCCGGAGACGACATAGGAGATGACCCGGACGGCCTCGCCCGAGCCGGCGAGCCGCATCGCGAGATCGACGAAGGCTGCCGCGCCGACCGCGACCAGCACGGTGGTGCGCAGGCCCGCCGTGCGCTGGCGATATTGCCGCTCGGCCCCGATCAGCACGCCGAGCACGAAGGCCGCGAGCAGGCTGACGACCGAGTCGAGGAAGGGGTAGAGATCGAAGGTCTGGATGAAGCGCATGCGCCTGCTTCCCGGTGACGGCGGCGCGCTTCCGACCGTCGCGACCTCGCCGCCTATAGCGGGCGGGATGTGACGGTTCAATGAAGGGAAGCCGATCTGGCCGGCAGGCGTGGTCCCTTGCGCCTCGGGCATTGATTCAACCTCTCAGCCGAGCGTAGCAACGCTCTGGCCCGATTCGCGAAATCGGCCCGCCGGATCGACGCTCCGCGCACTCTGCCTGCGCGATGACGTTGTGTCGCGACTCAGGCTAGCATCTTTGTCCCGCCACAGGGATCATCCCACCATGAAGACCCTCATCCTCGCTGCCCTCGCCGTCGGCCTGTCGAGCGCCGCCTTCGCCCAGAGCCCGAGCTGCAGTTCTCAGGCCGCAGAGAAGAAGCTCGCCGGCGCGGCCAAGACCAGCTTCGTCACCAAATGCGAGAAGGACGCCGGCGCGGCCTGCGACAAGCAGGCAGCCGACAAGAAGCTGGCGGGCGCCGCCAAGACCAGCTTCACCACGAAATGCGTCAAGGACGCGGTCGGAACCTGAGAAACGCGAGCGGTCGCCGCCCTCATCTCGAGGGGCCGAGCAACCGAAAAAGGGCGGCCCAGCCGGACCGCCCTCTATCTCTTCCAGAATCTTGAAAATCAGCCGCGATCGTCGTCGTCATGGCCGCGGTCGCGCCAGCGGCGCGGGCCACGGTCGTCGTCGCGATCACGGTCGCCGTCGCGGCTGTGCCAGCTACGCCCGCGCATTTCATGCATGCGCTCACGCCCCTCCGACATGGCCTGGCGCACAGCCCGGCGCGCCACGGTCTTCTGCTCATCCGAGAGCGTCGACCAGAGCGGGCGCACCGTATCCGCCATCTCCTTGCTGCGGGCCGCGCGCTCGCCCTGGCGGTTCGCCATCATGTCGAGGCGCTCCATGATGTCGGCGTCGCGGAAGGTCTCGCGCTGATCGCGCATCTTGGCGAAGCTCTCGCGGCGCTGCTCGGCATTGCGCTTGATCAGCGCCTCCAACTTCTCGAAGGCGGACACCTGCTCGGGCTTGAGCTTGAGGTCGGTGCGCAGCTGGGCGAGACGCTCATTCATCCGGGCGGTCGCCTGCTCGGCACGGCGCTGGCGCCATTCCTCACGCCGATCGGTACGGTCGCCGCGATCCGCGCGGTCGCCGCGCGTCTCGCTCTGCTGCTGCCCTGGTGGATTGCTGCCCGGAGCGGGCGGGATCGGCTGCGGCTGCGCGATCGCCAGGGTCGCAGCGACAGCCGCAGCGCTGGAGGCGACGATGAGGGCGATACGTTTCATGCGAGGTCTCCGATTGTGGTCTTTACAACAACGGGGCGCTTTGCGGGTCTCGAAGCCGGGTCGCGATCTCGCCACGATGCCTCGGACGGCCTGACCCGGCCATGGCGCGCGCATGACAAGATCGTAATGTCGGCACGACGCACCGGCGAGCGGTAAGTTCCATGGGTCGCCGTGCTACGCCGAATCGGCGCAGCATGCCGGCAGTGATCAACGCGCCGAATCCGCAACGAGCTTCAGCCATGCGCAATCTCATCACCGATGTTCGTGGCGTTCTCGTGGGCAATGCCGAGGATTCCGTTGCCGCGACCGGCGTGACGGTCGCCCTGTTCGAGCGGCCGAGCATCGCCTCCGTCGCCGTCCTCGGCGGCGCGCCGGGCACGCGCGACACCGCCCTGCTCGAGCCGGGCATGACGGTCGAGCATGTCGACGGCATCGTCCTCTCCGGCGGCTCCGCCTGGGGATTGTCGGCCGCCGACGGCGTGATGGCTCGGCTGGCGGAAGAAGGACGAGGCTTCCCGGTCGGCAGCTATCGCGTGCCGATCGTGCCGCAGGCGATCCTGTTCGACCTCGCCAATGGCGGCGACAAGCCCTTCGCCCGCGGCGAAGGCGAGGCGCCCTATCGCCAGCTCGGCCGGCTCGCCGCCATGCAGGCCGGCAAGGAGTTCGCGCTCGGAACCGCCGGCTCCGGCTTCGGCGCGACGACGAAGACGCTGAAGGGCGGCCTCGGCTCGGCCAGCGCAATCGCCGCGACCGGCCAGGTCGTCGGCGCGCTGGTCGCCGTCAACGCCGTCGGCTCGGCGACGATCGGCGACGGCCCGCATTTCTGGGCCGCGCCTTATGAGCAAGGCGCCGAATTCGGCGGCCGCGGCTGGCCGGCAGCGATCGCGCCCGATGATCTGACCTTGCGCTTCAAGGGCGGGCCCGGCGCCAACACCACCATCGCCCTGGTCGCAACCGATGCGGTCCTGACCAAGGCGCAGGCCAAGCGCATGGCGCTTTGCGCCCATGACGGGCTGGCGCGGGCGCTGCGGCCCGTCCACGCCCCGCTCGACGGCGACGTCGTCTTCGCCGCCGCGACCGGCCATAGCGGCGCTCCGTCCGACGCCTATGCCCTCACCGAACTCTGCGCCACCGCCGCCGACGTGCTGGCGCGCGCCGTGGCTCGAGCAGTATATTGTGCCACCGCCCTGCCCTTTGCGAACGCCAAGCCGGCCTGGCGCGACAGGTTCGGCGCATAGGCAGCGATACAGCCGCTCAGCGAGGGAGCGAAGCAATGGCTACCGTCCGTTATTTCGTGGTCGACGTCGACGAGGCGGCAAGGTTCTACGTCGATAGGCTCGGCTTCACCCTGAAGCAGCAATTCGGGCCGGCCATGGCGATCCTCGAGCGCGGCGACCTGACACTCTGGCTCGCGGGCCCCGGCGCCTCGGCATCGCGGGCGATGCCGAGCGGAGGCAAGCCTATCCCCGGCGGCTGGAACCGCTTCGTCATCGAGGTCGAGAATCTGCCTGAGCTCGTCGAGACGCTGCGCCGCAAGAGCGTGCCCTTCCGCAACGAGATCGTGGTCGGGCCGGGCGGCAAGCAGATCCTCTGCGAGGATCCGTCGGGCAATGTGGTCGAGCTGTTCGAACCGGCCTGAGAACCCGCACTTTCCCTAGCCCGGGAAACGGGAGGGCTTTCGCCCTCCCGCCTGTGATCACCGGTTGTCGGCCTGCGAACGGACGGCGAGCCGTCCCTGTTGCGAGATCCGATAAGGGCCGCCCTGGCGCGACTCGATCAACCGTTTCCGCCGGAGCCCGGCGAAGATGGCGAGCGTGCAATCGCTCAGGACGTAGCCTTCATGGGTGAAGCAGTCGATGTGATGGATGCGGCCGTCCTCGCCGCGAAGATGGCGGATCTGTCCGCCACGGGCCAGCACGTGCAGCACGCGCTGCTCGCCCCGCGAAATGTTCATGTTGGTAGAGCCTGTGCATGGAACCATGACAAGCGCCTTGGCGAAAGCCGACCTTATGGTCTGGATCTTTCACCCGGCGCTGGATCAGGTCTCGCCGAAGCGAAACCTCACCGGGTTCCCACAGTCTCCAACATAAAACCCTCTTGCAGATCGCGCGGACGCCTCGCGTCCGGGGAGGAGGCGTTTAAGCAAGCGCCTGCCCCGCGTCAATGCAGCGTCGTCGTTGAAGCCGGTTTCGCGCCCACCCCCGGATGCGCTATGACGCCGGCATGTCGACCGATGACTTCCTCGCCCGCTTCGGCGCCGCCGGCCAACGCCAGCCCGATCCCGTCGCTGCCGCCCAGCAGGCGATGCGCAACCCGCTGCCCAAGCGCTTCTACGAGAAGGCGGACGTGCTGGAGCGCGACGGCCTGCTCCATGTCGCTCTCGACGGCCGCACCGCCCGCACCCCGGCGCGCAAGCCGCTCGCCGTTGCGTCGCGCACCGTCGCCGAGACGCTGGCAGCAGAATGGGAGGCTCAGACCGGGGAGATCGACCCGGCCCGCATGCCGCTGACCCGGCTGGTCAATTCGGCGCTCGACGGCGTTGCCGACCAGCATGAGGCTGTGCGCGCCGAGATCGTCCGCTATGCCGGCAGCGATGCGCTCTGCTACCGCGCCGGCGAGCCCGAAGCGCTGGTCGAGCGGCAGGACCAGGTCTGGAATCCGCTGATCGCAGCGCTCGAAGAGCAGATTGGGGGCCGCTTCGTCATGGCCCAGGGTGTCATCTTCGCCCAGCAGCCGCAAACGGTGCTCGACGCTGTGGCCAAACGCGTCGCGATGATCCCCGCCCCGGTCGCGCTCGCCGGCGCCCACAACGTCATGACCCTGACCGGCTCGACCATCCTGATGCTGGCGCTGGCCGAGGGTCTGATCGACGCCGAGGCGGCCTGGGCCGCCGCCCATCTCGACGAGGACTACCAGATCGAGATCTGGGGGCAGGACGAGGAAGCAGCTGAGCGCCGCGCCATCCGGCGCAAGGAATACGACGCCGCCGTGCTGCTGCTGACGAAAGGCTAGAGGCGATGATCCCGGGCGCGCCCAAGGCCGACAACCCGGAAGACTACGTAGCCCAGCTCGATGGCTGGCGGCTGGCGACGGTCGAGGCCCTGCGCGCCGCGGTGAAAGCGGCTGCCCCGCTCGACGAGCGGATCAAGTGGACGCATCTGGTCTATTTCTCGAACGGGCCGGTGTTGCTGATCCGGGCCGAGGCGGCGCGTGTGCTCTTCGGATTCTGGCGCGGCAAGCGCCTGCGCCATATCGAGCCGCGGCTGAAGCCGGGCGGCAAGTTCGAGCTCGCCACCATGGTTCTGCGCGAGGGCGATGCGGTCGATGCCGCCGTCGCGACCCAGCTGGCACGCGCCGCGGTCGCGCTCAACCGCGAGATCGGCGACCCCAGCAAGGCGAGCGCCTGATCAGTCCGCCGCAGGCGCCTCGGTCAGCACCCGGTCGATCAGCCCCCATTCCTTGCCTTCCTCAGCGGTCATGAAGCGGTCGCGGTCGAGCGTGCGCTCGACCTCCTCCTCGCTGCGCCCGCAATGCTCGGCGTAGAGCCGGATCATCCGGCGCTTGGTCTTCTGGATCTCCTCGGCATGGATCAGGATGTCCGAGGCCTGCCCCTGCGCGCCGCCGAGCGGCTGGTGGACATGGAGGCTGGCATTGGGCAGCGCCGCGCGCTCGCCCGGCTCGCCCGCCATCAGGAGGAAGGAGCCCATCGAGCGGGCCGTTCCCATGCAGAGCGTATGCACCGGCGAGCGGATGTATTGCATCGTGTCGTAGATCGCGAGGCCGCTGGTGACCACGCCGCCCGGCGAGTTGATGTAGAAATGCACCGGCCGCTTCGGGTTCTCGGCCTCCAGGAACAGCAATTGCGCGCAGACCAGCGCGGCGCTGCCATCGTTGACCTCGCCGTTCAGGAAGACGATCCGCTCGCGCAGCAGGCGCGAATAGATGTCGAAGGACCGTTCCCCGCGCGTCGACTGTTCGACGACCATAGGGACGAGCTGCATCGTGCCGTGCATCGACGACCTCCTCAGGTTCGGATTGGTGATGGACTGGCTTGCGAGCCGCGTCAGGCAGCGCGCAGCATCAGCGGCTGGTTGTTGTTCGCAGGCGCTGGCGGCTGGCTCAGCCTCGCATCGGTCAGGCTATGGATGATCCGCAGCTCGGTTCCGCCCTCGTTCGGCGCGAGCTGGAAGGTCACGACGCTTTCGAGAAAGGGCGGCTCCTCCTCTCTCAGCCGGTAGCGCACCTCCTCGCCCGGCACGACGGAGAGCGCCTCGACCTCGGCAGGCAGCCAGCGCTCGCGGAAGGCCGGAATGCTGAGCGCCCGCCAGACCTTCTCGGCCGGGGCATCGAGCTGATATGCGAACACCAGCTGCTTCGTCCGATCCTGGGTGTCGCTCTCGCTCATTGGTCCATGTCCCGCAGCAGATCCTTGAGAACATCGATGCGCGCCGGCCAGTAGGCTCGGTATTTCGCCAGCCATTGCGCGATCAGGGCAAGCCCGTCCGGGTCGACCTCGTAATTGACGAAGCGACCCTGCCGTTCCTCGCGCACCAGCCCGGCGGTACGCAGCACGGCCAGGTGCTGCGACATCGCCGGCTGGCTGATCGCCATACCCTCGCGCAATGCGCTGGCGTTCATGCCGCCGGCCGCGAGCTTCTCGAAGATCGTACGGCGGGTCGGGTCGGCCAGCGCCTTGAAGATGTCCTGCTCCATTTCAGACACATAAGCATACACTTATTTAATTCGCAAGCGGCCGGCGAAAGCGTGTGTCAGCTCACCAGAATGGGATAGAGCGAAGCGGCAAGCAGCAGCGCCATCACAATGTTGAACACACGCTGCCGCGCCGGGTCGGCCAGCAGGCCGCGCAACAGCGTGCCGCCAACGGCCCAGACGGCGATGCAGGGCCCGTTGACCAGGGCGTAGACGACCACGACGATCGCGAGATTGAGAAAATAGCCCTCCGTTGGCGTGTAGGCCGCGACGGCTCCGACCGCCATGATCCAGGCCTTCGGGTTGACCCATTGGAACGCCGCAGCCGCCGGAAAGCTGAGCGGCGCCGCCGCCTCTGCTCCGGCCTCCATTGGGGCCGAACGCGCGATCTTCCAGGCGAGATAGAGAAGATAGGCGCTGCCGGCATAGCGCAGGACGTCATGCAGGACAGGGATCGCGCTGAACAGGCCCCCTAACCCGAGGCCGACCGCAAGGACGAGTCCGGAGAAGCCGAGATTGATCCCCAGCAGCAGCGGCAGGCTGGCGCGGAAGCCGTGATTGGCGCCAGAGGCCAGTAGCAGCGTGTTGTTCGGCCCGGGCGTGATCGAGGTCACGAAGGCATAGCCGACGAAGGCAAGGAGGAGTTGCGGCGTCATGTCCGGTCCAGGATTGGGAAACGTCGCGTCGGTGATTGTGCATGTGACACTTCTTGCATAGACTAAAAAGTGTCCCGTGACGCAATTTCGAGGTGACATGCTCCTTGCTTCGCCCTGGCAGCCCCGCCTCGTGGACGGCAGCGGCTCGGCCAGTGAGCGGCTGGTCGAAGCCCTCGCTCGCGATATCGCCGACGGCTCGCTGCCATCGGGCGCGCGCCTGCCGGCCCACCGTCCCCTCGCCTGGCAGCTCGATATCGGCATCGGCACGGTGACCAAGGCCTATGCCCAGCTCGAACGCCGCGGCCTCGTGCGCAGCGTCCGCGGCCGCGGCATGTTCGTCGCCGGCTTACCCCAAGCGGCCAGTCGCACGATCGATCTCAGCATCAATGTGCCGCCGCAGCAGCTGAGCGACCGCCTGCTCGCCGCCAGCCTGTCCGACCTCGCAAGACGGCTCGACGCCGACAGCTTCGGCGCCTATGCCGCACCAGCCGGCCGGCTCGAACATCGCGCGCTGCTGGCCCGCTGGCTCGCGCCGACAGGCCTTGCCGCTGCCCCCGAGCGGCTGTTGATCTGCAACGGCGCCCAGCATGCGCTCGCGATCGCATTCGCGATCACCTGCGCCCCGGACACCGAGCTCCTGACCGAGGCGCTGAGCTATCCCGGAGCGATCGCCCTCGCCCGCCGGCGCGGCTTGCGCCTGACCGGCCTCGCCATCGACGAAGAGGGCCTCGTCCCGCAGGCGCTCGACAAGGCCTTGCATGAGGCGAACACGGCCGGGCGGCGCGCCGTGCTCTACACCACGCCGACCCTGCATAATCCGACGACGGCAACGATGAGCGAAGCGCGGCGCCAGGAAATCGCGAAGGTCTGCCGCGCCCATGATGTGCTCATTATCGAGGACGATATCCATGCTGCTTTGGCCGAACCGGGCACGACGGCGATCGCAGCGATCGCGCCCGAACGGACGCTGCATGTCTCCGGCCTGTCGAAGGTCCTGAGCCCGGGCCTGCGCATCGGCTCGCTGCTCGTCCCCGAGCCCTGGCTGGAGCCTGCCCTCGCCGAGCTCGCGGCCACCTGCACCATGGCATCCCCGCTCTCCTGCCTGATCATGGAGCGATGGCTCAGCGAGGACACCGTCGCTTCGGTTGCGCGCTCGATCCGCGAGGAGGCCGGCCGCCGCGTCGCCATGGCGCGTGCGCTCCTCCCGCCGGGGATCGCCATGAGCTCGGGCAATGGCTTCCATGTCTGGCTGCCGATGGCGCCGGAGCGGGCCAAGGCGCTGCCGGCTCGCGCCGCCGCCTCGGGCATCCTCCTGCCGGCTCCCCAGATTTTCCTGGCCGATGCGCAGGCACCGTCATGGGGCGTGCGGCTCAGTCTCGGCGGCCCGAAGCTCGACAGGCTGCAGGATGCACTCGCAGGCCTGCGTGCCTTGCTTCTCGACAGCGGCAGTGGCTTGCAGGCTCCGGCCATGCCGTGACCGGCACCGCGGTGCACAAAACTCCAGCCGCATGCTGCGAAGGCCGCAATGGACTTCGCCCGCAGCGCCGCTTAAGCGGGAAACAAGACCTTTAAAGACCGCGCCCCGGGAGGCTCTTCATGAAGGACATTCTCGAACAGCTCGAAGACCGGCGCGCGGGCGCTCGTCTGGGCGGCGGCGAAAAGCGCATCGCGGCGCAACACAAGCGCGGCAAGCTCACTGCCCGCGAGCGCATCGAGCTCCTGCTCGACAAGGACTCCTTCGAGGAGTTCGACATGTTCGTGCAGCATCGCGCCGTCGATTTCGGCATGGACAAGGCCGAGAAGATCCCCGGCGACGGCGTCGTCACCGGCTGGGGCACGGTCAATGGCCGCACCGTCTTCGTCTTCTCCAAGGATTTCACCGTCTTCGGCGGCTCGCTCTCCGAGACCCACGCCCAGAAGATCATCAAGATCCAGGACATGGCGCTGAAGATGCGCGCCCCGATCGTCGGCCTGTTCGACGCCGGCGGCGCCCGCATCCAGGAGGGCGTCGCGGCGCTCGGCGGCTATGGCGAGGTCTTCAAGCGCAACGTTCAAGCTTCGGGGGTCATCCCCCAAATATCTGTGATCATGGGCCCCTGCGCCGGCGGCGACGTCTATTCGCCGGCGATGACCGATTTCATCTTCATGGTCCGTGACACCAGCTACATGTTCGTCACCGGCCCCGAGGTGGTGAAGACCGTCACCAATGAGACCGTGACCTCCGAAGAGCTCGGCGGCGCCAAGGTCCACACCTCCAAATCCTCGGTCGCCGACGGCTCGTTCGAGAACGATGTCGAGGCGCTGCTGCAGGTCCGCCGCCTGATCGATTTCCTGCCGGCCAACAATACTGTCGGCGTGCCGGAATGGCCGAGCTTTGACGTGCCCGATCGCGTCGACATGAGCCTCGACACGCTGGTCCCCGACAATCCGAACAAGCCCTACGACATCAAGGAATTGATCCTGAAGGTCGTCGACGAGGGCGATTTCTTCGAGATCCAGCAGGCTTATGCCGGCAATATCGTCACCGGCTTTGCCCGCATCGAGGGCCGCACCGTCGGCATCGTCGCCAACCAGCCGATGGTGCTGGCCGGCGTGCTCGACTCAGACGCCAGCCGCAAGGGCGCCCGCTTCGTGCGCTACTGCGACGCCTTCGAGATCCCGATCGTCACCCTGGTCGACGTTCCCGGCTTCCTGCCCGGCACGGCGCAGGAATATGGCGGCCTGATCAAGCATGGCGCCAAGCTGCTCTTCGCCTATTCGGAATGCACCGTGCCGCTGGTCACGATCATCACGCGCAAGGCCTATGGCGGCGCCTATGACGTGATGGCGTCGAAGCATATCGGCGCCGACGTCAACTATGCCTGGCCGACGGCGCAGATCGCGGTGATGGGCGCCAAGGGCGCGGTCGAGATCATCTTCCGCGGCGGCGACGCCGAGACCATCGCGCGCCAGACCAAGGAATACGAGGACCGCTTCATGTCCCCCTTCGTCGCGGCCGAGCGCGGCTATATCGACGAAGTCGTCATGCCGCATTCGACCCGCCGCCGGGTCGCCCGCGCGCTCGCCATGCTACGGACCAAGAGCGTCGAGCGTCCCTGGCGCAAGCACGACAACATCCCGCTCTGAGCGGGGCCTAGACGCCGGGGCGGCCTCACATCAGCCCCGGCCGCATCAATCTGTTCACCGCTCAAGCGGCTGAAAACGGGTTGAGGAGAGGAACATTCAATCCCTCGAAATCGCGGATGTTGCGCGTGACCACCGTCAAGCCGTGAACAGAGGCAGTAGCTGCGATCATCGCGTCTTCAATGATCTCACCCGACTTTCGGTGCATCAGCTTGGCCCAAGCGCGAAAGGCGTCGGCATTCATGCCGAGGATATTGTAGGTCTGCGCGACCTGCTCCAGCCAAGCCTCGATCTCCGCCGCCTTGGCGACGTCCTGCTCGCGCGTCATCTCGATACCGGCCTGTATCTCTCCGATGGTGACCGCGGAGAGATGTAGATCGGAATCGGCCACGCCCTCCAGCCAAGCCAATACGGCGCCATGTGGCCGCGGCCGCCGCAATTCAGAGACGATATTCGTATCGAGAAGATACATGCCTCACACGATCTCCCCCGGCTCACGCCGGCGGAGTTTGCCGCGCTGGGGCAAATCCAGATCGACGCGAGCCTCATTTGCGAGCAGCAATTCCTTCAATGTGGGCTTCGCGCTGCGCTGAAGCCGCTCCCAATCCTTTAGCGGGACCAGAATAGCCGTGTCGGCACCGCGCTTGCTGACGATCTGGGGACCCTCTTTGAGACAGGTCTCGAGCAACTCACTGAAGCGCGCCTTAGCATCCTGTACCGGCCAGCTTTTCATTCGGCCCTCCAAGGTTGAATTCGCCTAGTCAGATAACTAGTCTTTTTGTTGGAGTGTGCAAGCGCCTCACATCAGCCCCGGCAGCTCCGCTGCCAGTGCGTCGATCGCGACGCGCACCTTCGGCGGCAGATGCGGCGTCTGCAGCCAGAGCGCGTGGACGTCATAGGGCAGCCGCCCCTCGCCCGGCAGCAATTCGACGAGCGCGCCGGCCTTCAGGCGTTCGCGCACCAGCCAGGACGGCAGCCATGCGAGGCCCATGCCGAGCACGGCCGCATCCGCGATCGCCTCGAGATTGTCGAACCGCAAACGGTGCCGCAGCATGACCTCCGTCGGCGGTCCCTCCTCGCGCGGGAACAGCCAGGGACGCACGCCGCCGGAGCGGCGATAGATCAGCGCGGCATGATCGACGAGATCGGCGAGCTCCGCCGGTGCTCCATGGGCTGCGAGATAGGACGGCGCGGCGCAGACGATCATGCGCTGACGGGCGACCCGGCGCGTCACGAGATTGGCCGCATCGTGCAATTCACCGGTGCGGATGGCGAGGTCGTGCCCACCTTCGGCCAGATCGACGAAGCCGTCGCCGAAGGCAAGGTCAAGCTCCAGTCGCGGGTGTCGGCGCGCGAGATCGAGCAGGATCGGCATGACGCAGCACCGGCCGAACAGCACCGGCAGCGCCACCCGCAGCTTGCCACGCGGCTCGCCGAATTGGTCGGCAGCAAGCGCATCGGCCGCCTCGGCCTCGGCGAGAACCGTCCGGCAGCGCTCATAATAGGCGCGGCCGAACTCGGTCAGGCTCTGCCTGCGCGTCGTGCGATTGAGCAGGCGAACGCCGAGCCGCTCCTCGAGGAAGCGGACATGCTTGCCGACCATCGGCGCGGATAGGCCTAGCGCCGCGGCAGCCGCGGCGAAGGAGCCGAGATCGACCGCCCTGACGAACACGGCCATGCTGGTGAGACGATCCATCATCCGAAATCACCAGTTCTGATTATCGATCATGGAGCGCAATTTATCGCAGGATAGCGCGCTGCCATAGCTCATTCATTCGCTCTGTTTTGGAGTCATGAGCATGGCCCGCACGATCCGCTTTCATCGCCATGGCAGCCCCGAGGTCCTGACCATCGAGGACATCGACGTTCCACCGCCCGGTCCCGGCGAGGTCCGGATCCGGACCAGGGCGCTCGGCCTCAACCGGGCCGAGGCGCTGTTCCGGTCTGGCACCTATATCGAGCAGGCGCGCTTTCCGTCCGGCATCGGCTTCGAAGCCGCCGGCCTGATCGAGAGCGTGGGGGAAGGCGTCGAAGGCTTCTCGCCGGGCGATGCCGTCAGCCTGGTGCCACCGCGTTCGATGGTGAGCTCGCCAGTGCATGGCGAGCTCGTCACCGTCCCCGCCAACTTGGTGGTGAAGCATCCGCCGGCGCTGGGCTGGGAGGCGGCCGCGGCCAGCTGGATGCAATACCTCACGGCGTATGGCGCGCTGATCGATATCGCTCGGCTCAAGCACGGCGAGCATGTGGTGATCACCGCTGCGTCGAGCAGCGTCGGCCTCGCCGCGATCCAGATCGCCAACCGGATCAGCGCGATCCCGATCGCGGTGACGCGGACTTCGCGCAAGGCGCAGGCGCTGCGCGAAGCCGGCGCCGCCCATGTCATCGCCTCGGCCGAAGAAGATCTCGAAGCCGGGCTGAAGGAGATCGCCGGTGAGGACGGTGTCAGGGTGGTGTTCGACGCGGTCGGCGGCCCGGCCTTCCTGCCGCTGACCGCAGCGATGGCACGCGGCGGCATGCTGATCGAGTATGGCGGCCTCAGCCCAGAGACGACGCCCTTCCCGCTCTTCAACGTGCTGAGCAAGAGCCTGACGCTGCGCGGCTATCTCGTCCATGAGATCAACGGCGATCCCGCGCGCCTCGCCGCAGCCAAGGCCTTTATCCTCGACGGGTTGAGCGACGGCTCACTGAAGCCAATCATCGCGCGCAGCTTCCCGTTCAAGCAGATCGTCGAAGCGCATCGCTACCTCGAATCGAACGAGCAGTTCGGCAAGGTCGTGGTGACGCTCTAAGGGTCGCTCAGGCCCAGCGCCTGAACACCACGCTGGCATTGACGCCGCCGAAGCCGAAGCCGTTCGAGATGGCGTGCTCAATCGGAAGTGGCCGCGCCGCCTTCGCCACCAAATCGAGCCCGGCGGCGTCCTCGTCCGGGTTCTCGAGGTTGAGCGTCGGCGGTGCGATCTGGTCGCGCAAGGCGAGGATGGTGAAGACCGCCTCCAGCCCGCCGGCCGCGCCGAGCAGATGGCCGGTCGCCGACTTCGTCGCACTGATCGCGATGCCGCCCTCACTGCCGAATACGGCCTTGATCGCGGCGAGCTCGCCGCGATCGCCGACCGGCGTCGAGGTCGAATGGGCGTTGAGATGGCCGACATCGCCGGGCTCCAGGCCCGCCTGCTTCAGCGCCGTCTCCATCGCCCGGCGCGCGCCGGAGCCATCCTCGGGACCGGAGGTGATGTGATAGGCATCGGCGCTGGTGCCGTAACCGGTGAGTTCGGCAAGGATCGTCGCGCCGCGCGCCTGCGCATGCTCCAGCGCCTCGATCACCAGGATCCCGGCGCCCTCGCCCATGACGAAGCCGTCGCGGTCGCGGTCGAAGGGGCGCGAGGCCTTCTCCGGCTCGTCGTTGAAGCCGGTCGACAGCGCCCGCGCCGCAGCGAAGCCGCCGAGCGCGACGAGATCGACGCAAGCCTCGCTGCCGCCGCAGAGGGCGATGTCGACTTCGCCGGCCCGGATCATGCGGGCCGCATCGCCGATCGCCTGCACGCCGGCGGCACAAGCGGTCACCGGCGCGCCGATCGGCCCCTTGAAACCATGGTCGATCGAGACATGGCCGGCGGCGAGATTGACCAGGAAGGACGGCACGGTGAAGGGCGAGAGCCGGCGCACGCCGCGCTGGTCGGTGGTCCGCACCGCCTCGGCGATCGCCGGAAAGCCGCCAATGCCCGAGGCGATCACCGTCGCGGTGCGCTCGCGCTGCGCCTCGCTCTGCGGCTGCCAGCCGGCCTGGGCCAGCGCCTCCTTGGCCGCAACCAGCGCAAACTGGATGAACCGGTCCATCTTGCGCTGGTCCTTCGGCGCGATCGCGACGTCGGGATCGAAGCCACCCTCATTGTCCTCGGCCTTCCCTGGCACGAGGCCGGCAACCTTGGCCGGCAGGGTCTCGGCGACCGCATCGGGCAGGCGGCGCAGGCCCGAGCGGCCGGCGAGCAGGCGCTGCCAGGCGAGCTCGCTGCCGCAGCCCAGAGGCGAGACGACGCCCAGTCCGGTGACGACGATACGGCGCATGAAAGGCTCCTGGTTCATCTGGCTTGTGTGGCGGCCTGACGCGCCGCGAGGCGTTCGCGCAGATCGTTGCTGGCGCGGGGCCCGGCGATGACGGTGGCGCTGTCTGCGGTGACTGGCTGTAAGGTCGCGGCATCGACGACGATCGGTGTGATCGGCCGCCCGGTCCCCCGCTCGGCCAGCAGCAGCGATGCGCCCTCGGGCGCAAGATGCCGGTTGGCGAAGCCGATCAGCGCCACGACCACCGGGAAGACGTCCCGGCCCTTCTCGGTCAGGACGTATTCGTAGCGCTTCGGCCGCTCGCTATAGAGCCGTCGCTCGAACAGCCCGCTCTCAGTCAGATGCTTCAGCCGGCGCGTCAGCATGTTCGGGGCGATGCCGAGGCTGCGCTCGAACTCGTCGAAACGAGTCAGCCCCTGCAGCGCATCGCGCAGGATCAGGATGCTCCACCACTCGCCGACGGTCTCGACCGCAAGAGCGCAGGGGCATTCGGCGAGCGGAGCGAGCTTGGGCTGCATGGCCCGGGCTCGCTAGCCCAGTCACTATCATTTTGCAAGCTACAATCGGCAGCGACTTGGCTCAGCGTGCGCCGCTGGCATTCCTTGCAGGCGCCCCCGCACCGGTCAGAGCCCCCGACAACAGGGCCGCAGCGCCAGCGAGCCCGTCGCCCCCGCCCGTGACGATCGTGTTCGGCACGAGACGACCAACGAGGTTCACCAACTCCGGCTTCTTCTCCAGCGTCGCCAAGACCTTCTCCAGCGCCTGCAGATAGGCGACGCGGTCCTGGCCGAGGACATTGGCCTGGGCGTTCTGGCCCTTGGCGAGTTCCTCGAGATAGCCGCGCTCGGCCTGGCCGAGGAGTTGGCGCTCCTTCTGGCGCTGCTCGGCAACCTGGACGCCAATTTGCGCAGCAACGAATTCGCGTTGCTGGTCGGCGCGGGCGCGGGCCGCCTCGGTGTCGAGGCGGACTTTCTGAGCCTCGGTCTCGCGGGAGTAGGCACGCGAAAGCTGCTCGGCGAGCTGCTCGCGCAGACGCGAGACCAACAGCTCCGGCGGAATCGACGGCTCGCCCATGCGCACTTCCTTGATCTCGATGCCGGCCTTGCGCCCTTCGATCCGGATCTGCTGCTCGATCGTGCTTTCGAGCGCGTCGCGATTATCGATCAGGTCGAGCACGCGGGTCGGCCTGGTCTGGAATTGCCCCGGCGCGAGCTCACCAGAGGCATTGCGGACCGGCACCCGGATCGAGGACCCCGCGACATTGCGGACGATCGATCGGATCGTCGGCGTCAGGATGCGATCCTCGATCTGCTCGAGACCACCGACGCCACCGACCACGACCGGCGCGTTCTCCGGCGGCACCTGGACGACGACGCGTAGCTCGACCGGGATGTCCCAGCCTTCGATCTTGACGAAGATGGCCTGGTCGGCTGCCTCCTTCGGCGTCGGCTGCTCGACGAAACGCTCGACCTGCCGGATGCGGCCCTGATCGTCCACTGTGAGGTCGATAATGCGCTTGCGGAAGCCGCCGCGATATTCCCAGGTCTGCACGCGGGTATCGACCTGCGTCATCTCATAGGCTTGGTGGTTGAGGTAATAGGCGCCCGGCAGCAAAACGGTCCGCCAGATGCCGACGCAGCCCGAGGGCACGACCGGCACGACGATCGCGTCAGATGTGTCGGCGGTCTGAACCTTCTCCTCACGGCAGGCGACGCCGGGCGCGGCGACGTTCGACTTGATCACCCCGACGAAGCCGGCCGGCACGATGCTGGCGATGGTGCGGTTGTTGATCTCGACATCGAAGAGATAGCGGTTGAGCCGGTAGACGCCGGGCTTCAACACCGTCTCCTGCGCGCCACGCAGGCCACCGGAGGTCAGGAAGGTACGCGCGTCGAGCATACCGGCGACCTTGTCGTCGGGAATTGCTGGCGCCATGAACACGCCTGACGGCAGGGCGACGCCATCCTTGGCGACGAGCCGGCCATAGCTGCCGTTTGGCACCGTCACGAGTTCGAGCTGCTCGACCTGGTTGAGCACGTTGACGAAGGGGATGAAGTGGAAGCCCGGCCCAAGCACGTCGGCCTGCGGCCCCTTCTGCCCGTCGATCGCGATGATCTTGCCGGTCGGCAGATCCGAGCCGCCATAGATGCGCCGGAGATGGCCGGTCTCGTTCGGGCCGACCACGACGTAGGAGGTCGAGGCGAACAGGAAGACCGCGATCAGCACGGAGATGATTGCGGCCATGTTGAAGCTGGTTCCGCGCTTCAGCGCGGCGCCTTCCCGCTCGGCGATGACGGTGTTCGGGTCGCCGCGGCGGGCGAGCAGAGCGAAGACCACTGCAAGCAATACGGCCAGAAGCGTGAGGATCAGGATCAGCATGGACGCGATCGACTTCCTAGCGACGGGATCGGCAAGGGATCGCCACCTTGACGCATAGTCAAGTGGATTCGCGTACTTAGCCGGCGCCCCCAGAGACGCCGGATCCGGTGCGGTTAATCCAGCGTGCTCCTGAACCGCATCAGCGCGATGCCGGCATAGAGCGGCACGAAGACGGAGAGATAAAATACCTCCGTGCCGATATCGTTGAGACCGGCGCCCTTCAGCATGATCGCGCGGACGACCCGCAGGAAATGCGTCAGCGGGAAGATCTCGCCGAGCCACTGCGCCCAGAGCGGCATGCCGGCATAGGGAAACATGAAGCCCGAGAGCAGCAGCGAGGGCAGGAAGAAGAAGAAGGTCAGCTGCATTGCCTGGAGCTGCGTGCGCGCCATGGTCGAGATCGTGTAGCCGAGCAGCACCAGCGCCAGCACGAAGATGGTGACGCAGGTCAGCAGCAGGCCGAGGCTACCGAGGAAGGGCACGCCGAAGAGTAGCTTGGCGGCGGACAGCACCACCGCGACCTGGACACTGCCGACGGCGAGATAGGGCAGCACCTTGCCGAGCATGATCTCGCCCGGCGTCGCCGGCATGGCGAGCAGGTTCTCCATGGTGCCGCGCTCGATCTCACGGGTCAGCGCCATCGCCGTCATCATCACCATAGTCATCTGCAGGATGACGCCGAGCAGCCCTGGCACGATGTTGTACTGGGTGATCCCCTCCGGATTGTAGCGCCGGTGCACCACGAAGGAGAGCGCGCTCTCGCTTTGCTCGCGCTTCACCTCCTCGGTGCCGAGCGCCCGCGTCAGCGCCCGGCTGGCGATGGTCTGCAGCGCGCCGACCGCGTTGCTGGAGGCCGCCGGGTCGGTCGCATCGGCCTCGACCAGGATGCGCGGCTCGTCGCCGCGTTCGACGCGCATGCCGAAATCGCTGGGGATGGTGACGAGGAAGGAGATCGCGCCGCGCGCCATCAGGCTCTCGGCCTCGGCGGCGCTCTCAGGACGCTTGCCGAAGCGGTAATAGCCGGAGACCTCGAGCGCCGCGACGACCGAGCGGGTGTAGCGATCCTGCCCCAGCGCCAGAACCGCCGCCGGCAAGCCTTTGGGATCGTTGTTGATCGCGTAGCCGAACAGCAGCAGCTGGACGATCGGCACCACCAGCATCATCGCGAAAGTGATGCGGTCGCGCCGCATCTGCACGAACTCCTTGGCCAGTACCGCGCCGAGCCGGCCGGGCGAGAACAGGGCAAGCCCGCTCATGCCGCTCTCCCTTCGGCTTGCGCCTTCGCCATGAACTGGATGAAGACGTCCTCCAGGCTGGTGGCATCCGGCTCGACGCTGATGCCGGGGCGATCCTTCAGATGCGCCAGCGCCCGTTCGAGCTTGGCCTTGTCGGTGCCGACGACGTGCAATGTCGTCCCGAAGGGCGCGACCTGTTCGACGCCATCGGCCTTCGCGAGCTCGGCGATCTCGGCCGGCTTCAGCGCGCCATGAACGACAAAGGTCGAGAGCCCCGAACCCTTCACGACCTCGTCGACCGTGCCGGTCGCCAGCATCCGGCCATAGGCGATGTAGCCGATGCGGTGGCAGCGCTCGGCCTCGTCCATGTAATGGGTCGAGACCAACACGGTCAGCCCGTCGCCGGCAAGCCGGTGGATTTCATCCCAGAACTCGCGCCGCGCCTTCGGATCGACGCCGGCGGTCGGCTCGTCGAGTAGCAGCAGCTTCGGCTGGTGCATGATACAGGCGGCGAGCGCGAGGCGCTGCTTCCAGCCGCCCGAGAGCGTGCCGGCGAGCTGGTCCTTGCGCGAGGTCAGGCCGAGATTGTCGAGCGTCCGCGCGACCGCCTCATCCACCGGCTTCAGCGCATAGAGCCGGGCGACGAAGGTCAGGTTCTCCTCGATCGTCAGGTCCTCGTAGAACGAGAACTTCTGCGTCATGTAGCCGACCTGGAGCTTGATCTGCGCACTCTGGGTGCGGACATCGAGCCCCAGCACAGTGCCCTCGCCGGCATCGGGCGTGAGCAGCCCGCAGATCAGCCGGATCGTCGTGGTCTTGCCGGAGCCGTTCGGCCCGAGAAAGCCGACGATCTCGCCTTCCCTGACCGCGAGGTCGACATTGTCGACCACGGTGCGCTTGCCGAAGCGCTTGGTCAGGCCGCGCACGTCGATGACGTTGCGCTCGCTCACCGCCGCCCCCGCAGCATGACGTCGACAATCTGGCCGGGCTGGAGCCGCGTCGCCGACCCGCCCTCGGGCCTGGCCTCGACGAGATAGACCAGCTTCTGCCGGGTCTCGGCCGAATAGATCACCGGCGGGGTGAATTCCGGCTCCTGCGAGACATAGGAGACGGTGGCTGCCATCCCCTGCAGACAGCCCGAGCAGCGCACATCCAGCCGCGTGCCGACGGTGGTGCCCGACAGCAGCGCCTCCGGCACGTAGAGCATCAGCTTGACCGCGCCATCGGGCAGGACGGTAAGCGCCGGCGCCGACGGGCCTGCGAGCTCGCCGGGATGGCGGATCAGGTCGGTGACGATGCCGGCGGCCGGTGCTGTCAGCTTGCGCTGGCCGAGCCGCCACTTGGCCTGGTCGAGCGCGGCCTGCGCCTGCGCCACCTGATTGCGCGCCGCCTTGATCTCCTCCTCGCGCGCCGCCAGCCGGGCGACGTTCAAATTGGCGACGGTCTCGCGCACCCTTGACGTGGCGACATCGCGTGCCGTCTGGGCCTGGTCGAGATCGGCCTGGGTCGACACTCCCCGGCGGAAGAGGTCCTGCCGGCGTTCCAGCGCCCGCTCCGACTCGCGCTCCTGCGCCTTGGCCGAGGCGGCGACCGCCTCGATCACCGCGATCTCCTCGGGGCGCTTGCCGCTGAGCAGGTTGGCGAGCTGCGCCTGCGCCTGCACCAGCCGCGCCTCGCTCTCGGCGACGGCGTTGCGGGCATCGTCCGCCTGCAATTCGGCGAGCAGCGCGCCGGGCGCGACGCGCTCGCCGCGCCGGACCGCGACGCTCTCGATCCGGGCCGTGTCGATCGGCCCGAGCCGGACATACTCGCCCTCGACATAGCCGACGACGCGGGTCGTCGCGGGAGCGCAGATTCCGAGCGACGCAGCGATGGCGAAGGAACAGATGAAATCGAGGATCATGATGCCTCTCCCCTGCAGGCGAGGATGCTGGCGCGAACCGAGCGCCTGACGGTTTGCGCGATGGCGCGCGCCTCCTCCCGGCCGATCCCGTCCCAGCCCAGACGCCGGGTGACGGCCGGGCGCGCAATGCGGAAATAGAAGACCTGGCCGATCGCGGCGAAGACGGCGAGCTTCGTCGCCGGCGCCTCCGGCGCCATGCCTGTCGCCGCCGCCCAGACCTGGCAGACCCTGCGATGCACCGGTTCGAACAGCCCGCCATAGATCGCCTCGAAGGCCGGGCTCGGCGTCAGCATCTCGCGCACGACGAAGCGGGCGACGACCTCGCTCTCCGGCACCGTCGTCAGAAAGGCGACGACCCGGTCGATCAGCGCGAGCAGCTGGTCGGTGGCAACGTCGCGATCCGCCGCATCGATCGTGATCGAGACCGCCGGCGCGCCGCCCACCAGCACGGCCTGCATCCGGGCGATGATCGCCTCGGCGCAAGCCTGCCGCAGCCCGTCCTTGCCACCGAAATGATAGGCGATGCCGGCGCTGTTGACCTTCGCCGCCTGGGCGATCTCGCGCGTCGAGGTCGCATCGAAGCCATTGCGGCCGAACAGATCGAGCCCGGCACGGATCAGCGCCTGCCGCGTGCCCTCGGCGTCCTTGAGGATGGATGTATGTGCCATGGCGGAAGCATAGCGTCGCCTTGCGATTCAATCAATCGATTGATTGAATCGCAAAACCAGCCATCAAAACGCCTCGTCATCGTTTCGCAGAGCAGCGTCCGGCACGGCAACGCGCAACTTGGCACCATGATGCACTTAGCTAGCGTCGCGTTGAAAAAGGCCCGGCGGTTTCCCGCCGGGCTGTTGCGGCCGGTTTGGCCATTGGAAGGCCATTGCAAAGAGCCCAGCCGACGCTTCAGCCTGTCGGAATCGCCGCAGGATCCATCCACACCGCTTCCCAGACATGGCCGTCGGGGTCGGCCAGGCTCCGGTTGAACAGGAAGCCGAGATCCTGTTGCGAATTGACGTCGGCGGTGCCGCCATGGCTCGCCGCCGCCTCGTTCATCCGGTCGACCGCTTCGCGGCTGTCGCAGGAGATCGCCAGCATGACTTCGCTCATGCTCGCCGGCGGGATCGGGCGGCTGGTGAAGCCCTGCCACTTGGCATGGGTCAGCAGCATCACATGGATCGCCTCGCTCCAGACCATGCAGGCCGAGTTGTCGTCGCTGAACTGGGCGTTGTTGATGAACCCGAGCGCCTCGTAGAAGGCCTTGGCGCGCGCCAGGTCCGCCACTGGCAGGTTCACGAAAATCATCCTGGCCATCTTGCATCTCCCGCAATCGTGGCGGGGCGTGCCCCGCTCTGTCCGACAAGCACCGTGATGACCACCATCGCGGCTGCTTGATGGTGAGTGTTAGGGGTGATGCGGCGTCGGCGAATTGATGTTTGGTAAGAAAAACGCCTCAGCCGCGATCCATCCGGCCATAGGCGATGGCACGCCTCAGGCGGCTGAGGCTTTCCGGGGTGATGCCAAGCCAGGCTGCGATGTGGTGCTGCTTCAGCCGCTTGTGCAGCTCCGGTTCGCGGCGGATGAAGTCGCGGTAGCGCTTCATGGCGTCATCATGCCGGAAGGAGATCTCGTCCGGCTCCTTGTCGATGATCCAGTGGCGTTCCATGTAGCGGATGTAGAAGGCGGCGATGTCGGGGAAAGTGGCGGTGAGCGTCCTGAAGGCCGCGAAGTCGTATTCGAGGACGGTACTGTCCTCGATCGCGGTGATGGTGAACAGGCTCGGCTCGCCCAGCAACGTGGCGCTGACCGAGGCGGCGATGCGGTTCTCCGGAAAGAAGTATTTGACGATCAGGTCGCCATCCGGGCCGACATAGTGCTGGTAGAACAGCCCCTCGACGACGAAGGCATAGCTCGTCGGAACGTCCCCTGCCCGGATGAAGATGTCGTCCCTGCGATAGTGCCTGGGTCGCAGAAGCGGGGTCCAGGCGCGCTCGGCCGCCTCCGACAGATCGGCATAGGTCCGGATTTTCGCGAAGAAGGCGTCCGTCGTCATTCATCGCCCCCGCAAGAACCCCCAAGCGTCCGGCATCGTTCGAAGCGGATACCGGCAGCTCAAAGTTGCCGCAGGCCGATATGCTCGATCAAGGGAACGATCTCGTCGCGCGCCGCAACGCGGTGCGCCCGGGCGCAGCGATGCGCCTCCCCGGCTTCGCCGGCCCACATGGCAGCGATGATCGCGCGATGCGCCTGCGCCGAGCCAACCGGTTTCGCCCGCAGCTTCAGTGTCAGCATGCGCGCCCGATGTGCCTGATCGGTCACAGTCTGGGCGATGCGGCGCAGGCGGCCATTGCCGCAGCGCTCGACCAATACACGATGGAACAGTTCGTCGGCCTCGGCCCAGCCCGGCAGGTCGTCGCGCGCCAGCGCCTCGTCCATCGCGGCGGTCGCCGCCTCCAGTTCCTCTGCGGCTGCCGCGCGATCTGCGTCGGGCAAGGCCGCCAGCAGCTCCGCCGCCATCGACTCGACCGCGATCACGACCTCGTAGATCTCGCGGATGTCCTGTGGCGCCAGCGGGCAGATCAGCACCCCGCGCTTGGAGAGGACGCGGACCAGCCCGTCCTCCTGCAAGCGGATAATCGCCTCATGCACCGGCGTGCGGCTCATGCCGAGCCGGACGGCGATCTCCTGCTCAGAGCCCTGATAGCCCGGCGGGAAATCGGTGTTGCGGATCGCCTGCTTCAGCGCCGCATAGGCCTCGTCGACCAGCGAGCCGCGCCTGGCCCCAACTTCGACGATCTCGGGACGCGCAAGCTCGACCATGGTTCCTCCGCGGCCGATTGAGCACATTTGATTATTTCCATGCAAGCAAGAATGGAAGCTTGACAGCGCCTATCCCTGCGATGACGATCAACCATGCAAACTTCCATGGAAGATAAATGGGAGAGCAGATCGAAGCGCTATCGAACAGCGCTCGCACAGGGAGAGAACCGATGAAGCGAATGCTGCTTACGCTGGCGCTCGGGCTGGCGGCGACGTCTCCGGCGATGGCACAGGCGCCCTACCCGACCCGCGCGATCACCTTGGTCGTGCCGTTCGCGGCGGGCGGCACCACCGACATCGTGGCCCGGCTGATGGCCGACCATATGGGCCGCACGCTCGGCCAGTCGGTCGTCGTCGAGAACGTCGCCGGGGCCGGTGGCACCACAGGCGCGACCCGCGTCGCCAAGGCGACGCCCGATGGCTACACGCTGCTGATGGGCAATCTCGGCACGCAGGCGGCGAGCGTCGGGCTCTATCCCAGGCTCGCCTATGATCCCCGCACCGATTTCGAGCCGGTGATGAACTCAGCCTCGACGCCGATGCTGGTGGTCGCCAAGAAGGACCTGCCGGTCAAGGATTTCCGCGAGTTCGTCGCCTATCTCAAGGCCAATGCCGAGAAGCTGAACTACGGCTCGGGCGGCGTCGGCTCGACCTCGCATTTGACCTGCCTCTTCCTCGACTCGCTGCTCGGCACCAAGCCGCAGCACGTCCCCTTCCGCGGCTCCGGCCCGGCGCTGAACGCGCTGCTCGGCGGTCAGGTCGATTATGTCTGCGACCAGACCGTCGCGATCGTCCCGAGTGTGCAGGCCAAGGAGGGCAACGGCCTCGTCGTCGCGGTCAAGAACCGGCTGTCGGTCATTCCCGATGTCCCGACCTCGGCCGAGCAGGGCCTGCCGCAGTTCCAGGCCACCGGCTGGAACGCGATGTTCGCGCCCAAGGGCACGCCGAAGGAGATCGTCGACAAGCTGAACGCCGCAGCCCGCGCCGCGCTCAAGGACGAGCCGACGCGCAAGCGCTTCCTCGATCTCGGCGCCGAATTGCCCGACGAAGCCGGTCAGACTCCGGCGGCGCTCGGCGAGCTCGTCCGCAGCGAGATCGACAAATGGGTGCCGGTCATCCGCAATGCCGGCGTGACGGCGCAATAATCAACACGGCGGCGCCCGGCCCTCCCGGGCGCAATCTCTTCGCAGCAGCAGAAAGCATCGGACAAGAGCATGCGCACGCACAGGATCGCCGCGATCGGCGGAGACGGTATCGGCCCCGAGGTCATCGCCGCCGGGCTCCAGGCCCTGGATGTCTGCGCCGAGCGCGATGGCGGCTTCCGCCTCGATATCGAAGCCTTTGATTGGGGCTCCGACTATTACCGCAGGCACGGCGTGATGATGCCGTCCGACGGGGCGGATCAGCTGCGCGCCTTCGACGCGATCTATTTCGGGGCCGTCGGCGCGCCGGACATTCCCGACCATCTCACGCTCTGGGGCCTCAGGCTCGCCATCTGCCAGCCGCTCGACCAGTACGCCAATGTCCGCCCGACCCGCATCCTGCCCGGCATCGTCAGCCCGCTGCGCCATGTCTCCGGCCCCGAGCTCGACTGGGTGATCGTGCGTGAGAACTCCGAGGGCGAGTATTCCGGCGTCGGCGGGCGCGTCCACAAGGGCCTGCCCGAGGAGGTCGCGACCGACGTCGCCATGTTCACCCGCGCCGGCGTTACCCGGATCATGCGTTATGCCTTCGTGGTCGCCAGTTCGCGGCCACGCAAGCTGCTGACCGTCGTCACCAAGTCGAACGCCCAGCGCCACGGCATGGTGATGTGGGACGAGATCGCGGCCGAGGTGGCGCGCGAATTCCCGGATGTCACCTGGGACAAGATGCTGGTCGACGCCATGACCATGCGCATGACGCTGAAGCCGGAGACGCTCGACACTATTGTCGCGACCAATCTCCACGCCGACATCCTCTCCGATCTCGCCGCTGCGCTGGCCGGCTCGCTCGGCATCGCGCCGACCGCCAATCTCAACCCGGAGCGCAAGACGCCGTCGATGTTCGAGCCGATCCACGGCTCGGCCTTCGACATCACCGGCAAGGGCATCGCCAATCCCGTCGCGACCTTCTGGACCGGGGCGATGATGCTGGAGCATCTCGGCGAGAAGGCCGCGGCCGCCCGCCTGATGCGCGCGGTCGAGCGCGTCACCGCCGACCCTGCCTTGCACACGCCCGATCTCGGCGGCGCCGCGACGACGGCACAGGTGACGGAGGCCGTCTGCGAAGCGCTCAGGGGCGACAACATCTGAGCGACGGGGTGCTGGCGAGAGTGGCGTGCGACGTCCTGACCATGACAGGGCGGCGATAATCGTCTAAGGCGGCGCTCTCCCGCCCCTCGCCCGCTCGATGCTGTTCAACTCCTTCGCCTTCCTGCTCGGCTTCCTGCCGCTCGCCCTCGCCCTGCACTGGCTGGTCGAGCGCTTCGCGCCGACCTGGCGGCTGCCGCTGCTGGCGGTGCTCTCCTTCGCCTTCTATGGCTGGTGGGACTGGCGCTTCGTGCCGCTGCTCGGCTTCTCGATCCTGCTCAACTGGCTGATCGCCGAAACCTTCCAGAAGACCAGGGCCGGCGGCCTGATCACGCTCGCCATCGCGATCAACCTCGCGATCCTGGCGCTGTTCAAATACTTCAACTTCTTTGCCGATCTCGCTGCAATGATTCCGGGATTGCCGACGGCGAAGCTCGAGCTCGCGCTGCCGCTCGGCATCTCCTTCTTCACCTTCCACCATGTGATGTACCTGACCGATCTGCGCCGCGGCGAAGCCCCGCGCTACGATCTCGTCCGCTACGCGCTCTACATCGCCTTCTTCCCGCAGGTGCTGGCGGGGCCGCTGGTGCGCTGGCGCGAGATCATGCACCAGTTCGACGAGCGGCCTTACCTCAGGTCCGATGCGACCGAGCGCATCGCCCGCGGCATCATGCTGCTGACGATCGGCCTGGCGAAGAAGGTGCTGATCGGCGACCCGCTCTCCGACTATGCCAACCCGGTCTTCGCCGCGGCTGCCGCCGGCGAAGTGGTGAGCATGGCGCAGGCCTGGCAGGGGACGCTGGCCTTCACCTTCCAGATCTATTTCGACTTCTCCGGCTATACCGACATGGCGCTGGGCCTGGCCCTGCTCTTCGGCATCGTGCTGCCGCAGAACTTCGATGCGCCCTACCGTGCGACGAGCCTGCAGGATTTCTGGCGGCGCTGGCACATGACGCTCTCGCGCTTCCTGCGCGACTATCTCTACATCCCGCTCGGCGGCTCGCGGCATGGCCTGCCGCTGCAGCTCTGGGCGCTGTTCGCCACCATGGCGCTCGGCGGCCTCTGGCACGGCGCTGGCCTCAACTTCGTCGCCTGGGGCGTGGCGCATGGCATTGTGCTCGCCATCGGCGTGCTCTGGCGGCGCGCCGGCCTGCCGATGCCGAAGCTGCTCGGCTGGGCGCTGACCTTCCTGTTCGTCGCCTTCTGCTGGGTGCTGTTCCGCGCCACCTCCTTCGATGCGGCGCTGGCGATCTACAAGGGGCTCCTCGGGCTTTCGCCCATCGGCTCCGGCTTCAAATGGCGTGCCTTCCTGCCCGCGATCGCGGTCGCGATGATCGGGCCGACTGCCTGGGCAGCGGTGCACAAGGCGACGCCGGCGCGCTGGCTCGCCGTCCTCACCGCCATCCTCTTCGTGCTGGTCCTGTTCAAGATCGGCGACGACGCCAACTACGAGTTCATCTACTTCCAGTTCTGACGCGCCCCGGCAGTGGTGGCTGCCGCCCTCATGCGTCCGGCAGCCGCATTGCGAAGCTGGTCGCGAGCCGGCCATGCAACGTCCCTGGCGACCGGCACGCGCCCGCCCGGAGAATCGAGAGCCGGGCAACGATCTCGGCCAGACCCGGCGATCGCGGCAGGCCGCGACACCGCCCGGCACCGGCATCACCGCTTCGATCGCCGGATTGCGCTGATTTTCCAGCGCTTTGCCAGCCTGTTCACGGCTGCGCGAAAGCGATTGTTCCCAGTGTGACCAATCGCTATAAGGGCGCCAAATCGGCGGCCTCGACACGGCAAAGCCGGCGAGGCCTTCGAGCGCTCATGCAGAAGGCCTGCCATGTCGAAGCAGATTAGTCTTGCCCCTGACTACAAGCCCTCCGAGAGCGAGCCGTTCATGAACGAGCGGCAGCGGGAGTATTTCCGCAGCAAGTTGCTCGCCTGGAAGGAAGAGATCCTCAAGGAGGCCAAGGAGACCCTGGTCACCTTGCAGAGCGAAAGCGAGAATCACCCGGACATCGCCGATCGCGCCTCCTCGGAAACTGATCGTGCCATCGAGCTGCGTGCCCGCGATCGCCAGCGCAAGCTGATCTCGAAGATCGACGCCGCCCTCTCCCGCATCGAGGACGGCTCCTACGGCTTTTGCGAGGAGACCGGCGAGCCGATCTCGCTGAAGCGCCTGGAAGCCCGCCCGATCGCGACGCTTTCGCTCGAGGCGCAGGAGCGCCACGAACGCAATGAGCGGGTGTTCCGGGACGATTGAGGCGCGCTGCGCAACGCTCATGAAAAGAGGCCCCGCAGGCGACTGCGGGGCCTCTTTGCGTAGAAGGCTGAATGGCCGGTCAGGCCGGTGGGGCGCTGCCCTATCGGAACGTCTTCGCCAGCGCGTCAGCGTGTTTGGTCAGCAGGCCGAGATCCGAGCCGACCGCGACGAAGCGATAGCCCCATTCGATATAGCGGCGCGCATCGGCCTCGGACGGCGTCAGGATGCCGGCCGGCTTGCCGAGGGCCGTCAACCGCTCGACCGCATCCTTGATCGCGGCCTGCACCTCAGGATGGCCGGGATTGCCGATATGGCCGAGCGAGGCCGAGAGATCGGCCGGGCCGATGAAGACGCCATCGACGCCGTCGACCGAGGCGATCGCCTCGAGCTGCGCCAGCGCCTCGCCGGTTTCGACCTGGACGAGGACGCAGATCTCGGCATCAGCGCGCTTGAGATAGTCGGGCACGCGGCCATAGCGGCTGCCGCGCCCGCTCACGGTGATGCCGCGAATGCCGGCCGGCGGATAGCGGCAGGCGGCGACGGCCTTGGCGGCCTCCTCGGCATTCTGGACGAAGGGCACCAGTACGGCCTGCGTGCCGATGTCGAGCAGGCGCTTCAGCAGCACCGGGTCGTTCCAGGCCGGACGCACGATCGGGGTCGCGGTGCCGGCCTGCAGCGCCTGGAGCTGGGCGAGCACGGCCGGCGGCTCGTTCGGCGAGTGCTCGGTATCGACCAGGATCCAGTCGAAGCCGCTATGGCCGATGAGCTCGGCGACGATCGGGCTGCACAGGCTGCTCCACAGCCCGATCTGCAGCTCGCCGCGGGCGAGCGCGGCCTTGAAGGCGTTGCGAGGCAGATCCATCGAGAACTCCTTCAGACGAACTGCACGGAGACGCTACCGAGCGGCCCGAAATCGGCGTGCAGCGTATCGCCCTTAGCCGCCCAGACCGGCCGTGTGAAGGAGCCTGACAGCATCAGGTCGCCCGGTTGCAGGGTGATGTCGAACGGAGCGAGCTTGTTGGCGAGCCAGGCGATCGCCATCGCCGGATGGCCGAGCACGCCGGCGGCGAGGCCGGTCTCCTCGATCTCCGAGTTGCGGTAGAAGATCGCGCCGACCCAGCGCAGGTCGACATCCTGCGGCCGCACCGGCCGGCCGCCGAGGACGATGCCGGCGGCAGCACCGTTATCCGCCACCGTGTCGAAGATCTTGCGCGGCTCGGTCACGCGCGCATCGATGATCTCGATCGAAGGCACGACATATTCGGTCGCCCGGAGCACATCGATCAGCCCGATGCCCGGGCCCTTCAGTGGCTCTTTCAGGATGAAGGTCAGCTCCGGCTCGACGCGCGGCACGCAGAAATTCTCGAACTTCACCTTGGCGCCGTCGTTCAGGAGGAGATCGTCGAAGAGATAGCCATAGTCGGGCTCGTCGATCTTCGAGGAGGCCTGCATCGCCTTCGAGGTCAGGCCGATCTTGTGGCCGATGATGCGGGCGCCAGCCTTGACCCGCTCCTGCGCCACCGCCGAGGAGATCGCATAGGAATCGGCGATCTCGATCTCCGGGAACATCTGCGAGGGCCGCTCGCCCTGCTTCTTGGTGCGATGGCTCTCGAGCAAAGAGCGCACCACCTGTGTGCGCTGGGCTTCGGTCAGCATGGACGTTTCCTATGATTTGCGGCGCTGAGCGCACTTGTGGAGACGGCGGTCGTTTGCGACCGCCGGATTTCAAAGGGGCAGGCGAAGAGGTCTCAGAGCTTGACGCAGACGTTGCGCAGCTCGGTGTAGAACTCCATCGAGTGCACGCCGCCCTCGCGGCCGATGCCTGATTGCTTCGAGCCGCCGAAGGGCGTGCGCAAATCGCGCAGGAACCAGGAGTTCACCCAGGTGATGCCGACCTCGACCTGAGCCGCGACGCGATGGGCGCGCGTCAGGTTCTGCGTCCAGATCGAGGTGGCGAGGCCATAGGGGCTGTCGTTCGCGAGCGCGATGACGGCGTCTTCCTCGTCGAAGGGCACGATGTTGCAGCAGGGCCCGAAGATCTCCTCGCGCATCACCGCCGAATCCTCGGAAAGACCGGTCCAGATCGTCGGCTCGACGAAGGAGCCGGCGGAATGTGGCGCCGGAAGCTCGGGCACGCCGCCGCCTGTGACGATCTGCGCACCCTCGGCCTTCGCCTTGGCGTAATAGGACAGCACCTTGTCGCGATGGACCTGGCTGATCAGCGGGCCGAGCGTAGTCGAGGCCTCGAACGGGTTGCCGGGCCTCAGCTTCTCGGCAGCCTGCTTCAGCCGCTGCGTGAACTGATCGAAGATAGGCCGCTCGACATAGACGCGCTCGGTGCCCAGGCAGACCTGGCCGCAATTGGCGAAGACGGCGCGAGTCACGCCCTCGATCGCCTTGTCCATGTCGCAATCGGCGAAGACCAGCGAGGCGTTCTTGCCGCCGAGCTCTAGCGAAACCGGACGGACGCCCCTGGACGCCGCCCGCATGATTGCCTCGCCTGTCCGGGTCTCGCCGGTGAAGGTGATGCCGTCGACATCAGGGTGGCTGGTCAGGTATTCGCCGGCGCTGTCCTCGCCGAAGCCGTGCACGACATTGTAGACGCCGGGTGGCACGCCGGCCTCGTTCATGATCTCGCCGAGCATGGTCGCCGTGGTCGGCGTCTCCTCGGAGGGCTTGACCACGACGGTGTTGCCGCAGGCCAGCGCCGGGGCGACCTTCCAGGTCATCAGCAGCAGCGGCAGGTTCCACGGGCAGACCACGGCGATGACGCCGCGCGGCCCGCGGATCGCATAGTTCAGCGCCCCTGCCCCGTCCGGCGTCGCCATGCGGAAGGTCTCGGTCGAGAGCGTCAGCGCCTGGTCGGCGAAGACGTTGAAGTTCGCGGCGCCGCGCGGAATGTCGATATGCGAGGCGAGGCTCTTCGGCTTGCCGGTGTCGAGCACCTCGGCCGCGAGGAAATCGTCGAAGCGGGCCATGATCCCGTCGGCGACCTTGCGCAGGATCGCTGAGCGCTGCTGCTCGCTCATCCTGCCCCACGGCCCCCTGAGGGCGCGCTTGGCCGCCTTGACCGCATCGTCGATGGCAGCCGAGTCGGCTTCCGGTACGAGGTTGATCAGCTCGCCCGTCGCCGGATGGCGGTTCTCGAAGCTGCTGCGGCCGGCCGGCACGAAGCGCCCGTCGATGAAATGCGACAGGCGGGCGGTCTCGGCGCTGGCGGCAGCGCCCTGGTAGCGCGGAACGGCGCTGTTCATCATCTCACTCCCGATCTGGTTATGTCGTCATGGGCGCATCATCGCGCCGCCATTCACGTCGAGGATGGCGCCGGAGACGAAGCTCGCCGCCGGTGAGCAGAGGAAGGCGATCGGCCAGGCGATCTCCTCCGGCCGGGCAGCCCGGCCGAGCGGATGCTTCGCCAGCGTCGCCGAGAGGTCGTGGACGCCGACCATCGCCGTGTCGGTGATCCCCGGTGCGACGCCGTTGACCAGCACGCCCTGCCCGCCAAAGCGCGCCGCGAGCCAGCGCACCAACGTGTGCAGACCGCCCTTGGAAGCCGCGTAATGCGGACCGACGCCCGGGAAGGAACCGCCGGTCGCGGCGACAATCGAGCCGACGAGGACGACCCGCCCTCCCCCACGCGCCGCCATGGCAGGCACGAGCTCGCGCGCGAGGCGCATCGGCGCCATCAGGTTGAGCGACAGCGTGGTCTCGGCGACCTCTTCCCAGCCATCCGCGTCCCAGTCGAGCGGGCGGTAGATGCCGGCGCCGAGGACGGCGGCATCGATCAGCCCGGCTTTTTCGGACAGGCGCCGCGGCGCCTCGTAGTCGAGCAGGTCGATGACGATCTCGCGGGCCGCGCTTGCCTTCTCGCCGAGCCCGGCGATGGTCGCGGCGCAGGAGACACGGTCGGTGAGGATGAGCTTGGCGCCGAGACCCGCCAGAACCTGCGCGGTAACCGCGCCAATGCCGCCGGCCGCGCCAGTGACCAGAATAGTCCGGCCGCTCAGATCAAAACCGCTCACGCCTTGCCTCCGAAAATCTGGTCGTCGCCCCGCGCCAGCGCGGCCATCGCCTTGCGCACCTCTTCGGCCGTGCGCGACAGGTGCAGTTCGGTCATCCGGCAGGCCCGCAGCGCATTGCGCTGCATGGTCGCGTCGTAGATGGCGCGGTGCTCGTCATGGACGTTGCGCCAGCCGCGCGAGACGTTGAGCGAGACGCGGCGATAGCGCTCGGACTGCTGGTAGAGCAGGTCGCGCAGCTTGATCAGCATCGGCGAGCCGGCGGCCGAGACGAGCGCGGCATGGAAGGCGCGGTTGCGCGCCTCCCAGATCTCGATCTGCCCCGGCGGCAGCGCCTCGCTGGTATGCGGTAGATGCTCCTCGACCGCAGCCAGCGCCTCGAACGCCGCCGTGACTTCGCGCTCCCACGCCGCATCGCCATTGCGGATCGCGGCGTTGAGCGCCTCGGTCTCGATCAGGGCACGGACGCGCGAGACGTCGTCGAGCTCGTCGAGCGAAAGCGGCGCCACCCAGAAGCCGCGCTGCCCTTCCGAGACCACGAGCAGGTCACCCATCAGGCGGGCGAGCGCCTCGCGCAGCGGCGACATGCCGACTTCATAGTCCTGCGCCAGGCCTTCGAGCTTCAGCTTGCTGCCGGCCGCTAGGCGGCCATTGACGATGTCGCCGCGCAATTGGCGGTAGGTCCGGTCGGCCAGAGTCTTGTCGGAAGAGGACATTCCGAAGCACGCAGCTCCTGTTGTCGATAGCCCTCTCTAGCATCAAATTTCGAAATTACAATCCTGACGGCACTGATCGTGGCCGACCAAAATCCCTTTAATTCCTATAATTCAAGGAATTCTCTATAAGAGGCCGCGTGAAGGCGAATTCTGTATGTCGAAAAAATATCGAAATAATATTGACAGGCCAAAGCCGTTCTGATCGGATGCCGGCCAATCGAGTGGCACAAAGATCGCCCCGTTGGAGGACGTCCCATGACCGAGCGCTTTCCGCTGTCCCGCCGCAGCTTCCTCGCGACTGCAGGCGCCACCGCCCTCTCCGGCGCGATCAGCGCGCCTGCTTTGGCGCAGAACGCCAGCAAGCCCCTGAAGATCGGCATGGTGACCTCGCTGTCGGGGCCGTTCACGGCGCTCGGCGAAAGCATGCGCGCCGGCATGCAGATGTTCCTGGCCGAGAATGGCGGCAAGCTCGCCGGCCGCGCTGTCGAGCTGATCGTCGAGGACGATCAGGCCAAGCCCGACGAGGGCGTGCGCAAGTTCCGCAAGCTCCTCGGGCAGGACAATGTCGACATCGTCTCCGGCGTGATCTCCTCGGCCGTGGCGCTCGCCGTCCGCGACGTGGTGACGGAAGCCAAGGCGCTGACCTTCATCTCGGCCGGCTCGGCCAACGATCTCGCCCGCAAGGCGGCGAGCCCCTTCGTCTTCCGCCCGACCAAGACCAACTGGATGCTCGGCCATACTGCCGGCCAGTGGGCTTTCGAAAAGCTCGGCAAGTCCGGCTGCCTGACCATCGCCGCCGACTACGCCGCGGGGCGCGAATCCGTCGGCGACTTCGTCGCGAGCTACCAGCAGCAGGGCGGCAAGGTCGGCAAGCAGCTCTGGGCCCCGCTCGGCACCACCGATTTCGGGCCGTTGCTGACGACGATTGCCGCCGAGAAGCCGGAGTTCATCTTCTCCTTCTTCGCCGGCTCCGACGCCGTCCGCTTCCTGCGCCAGATGCGAGAGTACCGCCTGCACGGCAAGGTCAAGCTGATCGGCAGCGGCGCGCTGTTCGACCAGGAGGACGTGGTCTCGGCCGTCAAGGACGCGGCGCTGGGCGGACTCAATACCTGCAACCAGTCGCCGACGGCGCCGAGCTCGGCTGCCTTCACCAAGGCCTATCAAGCGGCCCGCAACGCCATGCCCGGCGAGATGGGCACGGCCGGCTATGTCACCGGCCAGGTGATCAAGGCCGCAATCGAGCGCGTCCAGGGCGATCTCTCCAACAAGGAGAAGGTCAAGGAAGCGCTGCTCGCCAAGGAGGTCGAGACCGTGTTCGGGCCGATGCCGTTCGATCCCCGCAACAACCAGGCGATCCTCGACATCTACGTCAACGAGATCAAGGAAGGCGCCGGCGGCCCGGTCAACCAGGTGATCCACACCTACAAGGCCGTGCGCGATCCGGGCCCGGTGGCCTAAGGTCTACGAAGGAGCTTTTCCGTGGGCTTCTACGCCGTCCAGAGCCTGAACGCGCTGTCGTTCTCGATGCTCCTGCTGCTGACCGGGCTCGGCCTGTCGGTGGTGCTCAACCTGATGAATTTCGTCAACCTGACCCACGGCTCCTTCTTCCTGCTCGGCGCCTATGTCGGCGTCTACTGGCTGGCCTCAGGCGCGCCCTGGTGGCTCGCCTTCCCGGTCGCATTTCTGGCGGCCGGCCTTGCCGGCTTCCTGCTGGAGCGTTTCCCGTTCCGGCAGTTCTATGCCCGCACCCATCTGATGCAGGTGCTGCTGACCTATGGCCTCTCGGTGATCTTCGCCGACCTGATGCGCTGGGGTTTTGGCGCGCAGATCCTCTCGGCGGAAATCCCGGAGGCGCTGCGCGGCGTCGTCTTCATCATGGACATGCCGTTCCCGATCTACCGGCTCTTCATCATCGGCTTTGGCGCGGTGCTCGCCTTCGCGCTCTGGTTCGTGATCGACCGCACCATCTGGGGCGCGGTGGTCAGGGCCTGCGTCACCGATCGTGGCTTCGTCGAGACGCTCGGCCTCGACACCCGCCGGATCTTCACGGCTGTGCTGGTGATCTCGGCCGGTCTCGGCGGCATTTCCGGCGCGCTCGGCGCCGGCATCCTCTCGGCCTATCCCGGCCTCGACGAGGAGGTGCTGATCCTGGCGCTGATCGTCGTCGTCGCCGGCGGGCTCGGCACCTTCCGCGGCACGGTCCTGAGCGCGCTGCTGCTCGGCTTCGCCATGACCTTCTCCAAGGTCTGGGTGCCGGAATTCTCCAATGTCGTCGCCCTCGCCGTCATGGCTGCGCTCCTGGTCGCGCTGCCGGAAGGCCTGGTCGCCCGGAAGGTGAGGCAGGTATGAGCTCGATCGCCGAGGGGACCGGCCGCGTGAAGGCGTCCCCCGCCAGTGAGCGGCGCAGCCTGCCGATAACCGCGAAGCTCGCGCTGCTCGCCCTCGCGGCGGCCATCCCCCTGCTGTTCGCGGGCGACTATCAGCTGCGCTTCCTCGCCGAGATCCTGATCATCGGAACCGCCGTGCTCAGCCTCGATTTGCTGGTCGGCTTCGGCGGGCTGGTTTCGCTCGGCCATGCCGTCTTCTTCGGCGGCGCGGCCTATGCCGCCGCGATCGCCGCGCAGACGCTCGGCGCCGACATCGCCGTGATGCTCGCGGTCGGCATCGCCACCGGCATGGCGTCGGCGCTGCTGATGGGCGTCGTGGTGATGCGCACCATCGCGCTGTTCTTCCTGATCCTCAGCCTGATCGTCGGCCAGATCGTCTGGGAAGTGGTGTTCCACTGGCGCGAGGTCACCGGCGGCGCCGACGGTCTGCGCGGCTTCCCGGTGTTGACGCTGCATACCGGCTTCGCCACGATCCCGCTCAACAACGGCGTCGCGCTCTATCTAGCCGCGCTCATGCTGGCGCTCGCCGCCTATCTCGCCGCCCGCTCCTTCGTCGATGCGCCGATCGGCCGGGCCCTGCTCGGCACCCGCGAGCGCCAGCTCAGGATGAGCGCGCTCGGTTATTCGATCCCGCGCATCCGCCTGATGGCGCTGCTCGCCTCCGGCGCCATCGCTGGCGCGGCCGGGGCGCTCTATCCCTTCGTCAACCAGTATGTCGGCCCCAACGCCGTGCATTGGACGATGTCGGCGATGATGATCATCATGCTGGTGATCGGCGGCGTCGGCTCGCTCTATGGCGCCTTCATCGGCTCGGCGATCTATCTGGGCATCCAGACCTATGTCTCGTCCTATACCGATCGCTGGCAGCTGGTCGTCGGCCTCGTCTTCGTGCTGACCGTGATGATCATGCCGAAGGGCGTCGTCGCCGGGCTGAAGGCCGCCTTCGGGCGGCGCAAGGATGCGGAGGGCCGCTCATGAGCGCGAACGCCGTCCCTGCCCTCGCGATCGAGGGCGTCGCCAAGTCGTTCGGCGGGCTGAAGGTTCTGAGCGACGTCTCGGTCACGCTCGGCCAGGGGGAATGCCTCGGCCTGATCGGCCCGAACGGCGCCGGCAAGACGACCCTGTTCAACATCGTCACCGGCTTCCTCATCCCTGATCAGGGCCGCGTCGCCTTCGCCGGCGAGGACATCACCAGGGCAAAGCCTGATGTGCGCGTCCGCGCTGGGCTGGTGCGCACCTTCCAGAAGAGCATGGCCTTCCCGGAACTCAGCGTCCGCGAGAATCTTGCTCTGGCAGCACGCTCGCGGGCTGGCGAAGGCTATGGCTGGTTCGCCAGCCGCAAGGCAGTCACGGCAGCGGACGAAGCCGCCGATGAATTGCTGACACGCGCCCAATTGCGCGATCGGGCCGAACTGCCGGTCGCAGGCCTGTCCTATGGCGAGCAGCGCATCGTCGACGTGCTGGTCTCCCTGGCGATGCGCCCGCGCGTGCTCCTGCTCGACGAGCCGACCGCCGGCCTCTCGCGGGCGGAAGGCGAGCACCTGATCGAGGTCGTGCGCACGCTTGGCGAGGACCTCTCGACCATCCTGATCGCGCATGACCTCGATATCGTCTTCGGCGTCTGCGACCGCGTCGCCGTGCTCGATCTCGGCCGATTAATCGCCTGCGACACGCCCGACGCGATCAAGGCGCATGAGGGCGCGCAGGCCGCCTATCTCGGCGCTTCGCTCGGGGAGGCCGCGTGATGTCTGTTCGGCTGCAGCAACAAACGTCCGCCGCCACCTATCTCGAGGTCGCCGGGCTCGATGCCGGCTATGACGGCGTACGCGTCCTGCACGGTGTCGACTTCTCGCTGGCGCAGGGCGAGGCCGTGGCCCTGCTTGGCCGCAACGGCGCCGGCAAGAGCACGCTCTGCTCGGCCCTGTTCGGGCTGGAGCCGCAGGTCACCGGCCGCATCGCGATCAAGGGCCAGGAGGTCGCCGGCTGGCCAGGGCATCGCATCGCCCGGCTCGGCGTCGCGCTCGTGCCGCAAGGGCGCGGCGTCTACGCCAACCTCACCGTCGACGAGAACCTGACCATGGCGGCGCTCTGGTCGCTCAAGCAGCCGAACCGGCGCTGGGTCAAGGAGCGCATCTACGAGGACTTCCCGCGCCTTGCCGAGCGCCGCTCCTTCTCCAGCGGCGCGCTCAGCGGCGGCGAGCGGCAATTGCTGGCGATCGCGCGCGCTCTGCTGACCCAGGCCGACCTGATCGTGCTCGACGAGCCGAGCGAGGGCCTCTCGCCTCGCGCCATCGAAGAGGTCATCATCGGCACAGTCGGGCGTCTGCGCGGCGAAGGCTATACCTTGCTGATCGCCGAGCAGAACCTCGCCATGGCGCTGAACCTCGCCGAACGGGCGCTGGTCCTCGACCATGGCCGCGTCGTCTTCGACGGGCCGTCCGACAGCTTGATGGCCGACAAGGACCTTCAGAAAGAGCATCTCGGGCTATGAGCGACGCGATCACCATCGAGCAATTGCGCTATGTCCGGCTCGGCACCGCCGACCTGAAGGGCGCTGCCGATTTCGCCTCCCGCATCCTCGGCCTCCAGCTCGTCGACCGCACCGACACGGCCGCTTATTTCCGCTCCGACTATCGCGACCACACGCTGGTCTATGTCGACGGCCTCGATGCCGGCCAGGCGATCGGCTTCGAGGTGCGCGATCCCGATGCGCTGGCCCATGCCGAGACGGTGCTGCAGGGCGCCGGGTTCACGGTTGCGCGCGGCGATGCCGAGGCCTGTGCGGCCCGCAAGGTCCGGCAGTTCGTCTCGTTCGGGATGGCCGGCGGCTACGACATCGAGCTGGTCGTCAGGCCACTGGAATCCGGCTGGCGCTATCACGGCCCGCGCGATGCCGGCATCACCGGGCTGGAGGCTATCGCGCTGCGCGGTGCGCCCGACGCTTCCGACCAGCAGGTCTGGACCAAGCTGCTCGGCGGCAAGGTCAGCGACTGGGTCGGCGAGGCCGCCTATATCCGCTTCGACGAGGCGCATCACCGCATCGCCGTGCACCCCTCGCAGGAGAAGGGCATTCTCGCCATCGAGTTCGGCGTCGAGGACGTCGACCTCGTCATGCAGAACGCCTACCATCTGCGCGGTGCCCAGGCCCGTATCGTCGATGGCCCTGGCCGGCGCACCGCCTCGCAGCAGCTCTTCCTGAGCGTCGCCGGTCCCGACGGCGTCAACTTCTCCTATGTCGCCGAGGGCGAGCGGCTCGCCTCCCCTCGCCGCGCACGGCAGTTCCCGCGCAAGCGCGAATCCTTCTGCGCCTGGGGCAGCGACACTCAACTTCCAGAATACCAGTGAAGCGTCTTCGCCGGCGCCGCGCCGGCAGGAGGGAGCGACCATGATCAAGCTAGCCGATGTCTCCTATGTCCGGCTCGGGACCCGTGATCTCGAGGGCGCGACCCATTTCGCCACCGAATATCTCGGCCTCGACGTCGCCGAGCGCGCCAAAGGCTCGGTCTATTTCAAGTCGGACGAGCGTGAGCACACCCTCTGCTATTTCGAGGGCGATCCGGGCGACCAGGTCGTGTGCTTCGAGGTCGAGGAACAGTCCCATCTCGATGAGGCCGCAGCGCAGCTCGAAGCGCTCGGCCACCCGGTCCGGCGCGGCACTGCCTCCGAGGCGGCGCTACGCAAGGTCCACGATTTCATCGCCTTCCGCGATCCGACGGGCAATCCCATCGAGCTCGCTTGGCGGCCGGGCTATAGCGGGCGGCGCTATCACGGCGCACGCGATGCCGGCATCACCGGTTTCAGCCATGTCGGGATCTGCTCCAGCGATCTTGCCCGCGACGAGGCCTTCTGGACCAAGGTCACCAATGCGCAGGTCAGCGACCGGATCGGCGATGCGCCGTTGCTGCGCATCGACGAGGTCCACCACACCATCGCGCTGTTCCCCTCGCCCAAGCCGGGCATCCAGCACATCAACCATCAGGTCGAGACCGGCGACGACATCATGCGCTCGCACCAGTTCCTGAAGGACCGGCAGGTGCGCATGGTCTTCGGCCCCGGCCGGCACCCGACCTCCTCGGCCAAGTTCCTCTATTTCGAGGGGCCAGACGGCATGGTCTTCGAATATTCGAGCGGCGTGCGCGAGATCGCCGACGAGCTGCTCTGGCGCGAACGGCAGTACATGTTCGAGCCGAAGGGCTTCTGCAAATGGGGCGCCAAGCCCAACATCGCCGAATTCAACAAGTGAGCCCGTCATCGCCGCGGCCTAGCGTCGCTCAGGAAGATCTGGTCCGGCAGGCCGGGCGCGCGCTGGCGCGCCATGGTCTCGTCCATGCCTATGGCCATTGCAGCATGCGTCTCGACGAGGGCCATTTCCTGGTCTCGCCGGCCAAGCCGCTCGGATTGGTCGGGGACAAGGATGTCTGCAGCGTCGTCCCGCTCGACGGGCCACTACCGGACGGCGTGCTCGGCGAAGTCCGCATCCATCGCGAGATCTATCGCAGGCGGCCGGAGGTTGGCGGCGTCGTGCGCTCGATGCCGCAGCGGGTGATGACGCTCGGCACGGCGCGGATCACGCCAAAACCACGGCACGGTTTCGGCAGCTATTTCGCCCCGCAGCCGCCGCTCTGGGACGATCCGCAATTGCTGCGCAACGACGAGCAAGCCGCCGCCCTCGCGGAGCAGCTGGGCGCGGCCCGCGCCATCGTCATGCGCGGCAACGGCGCGGTCACCGCCGGCGCGAGCCTGGAAGAGGCCGTGGTGCTGACCTGGTATCTCGAGGACGCGGCGCGCATCGAGTTCGAGGTGCGAGCGGCAGGGATCGCCGAGGCCGGAGTCGTCCTTGGCGAGGCGGAGGTCGTCCAGCGCGCGACCTGGTCCGGCGCCATCCTCGACCGGATGTGGGCCTATCTGACGACGCCGCAGCGCTGAGCACCGGCAGCACCCATCCCAATCTTGGAAAGCAAAGCCCCGCGCGGGAGGGCGCGGGGCTTCTGGCCGCCAGCCTTGTATAGCTTGGGGAGCGTGGCGGGCGGCCGGGAGGAAAGGCGGCTCGGGAGAGACCGCCGGCCCGGCGCGAAGGCTTGGAACGTGGGGAGCGTTGCCGTCGCGCCGGAAGCTTGGGGATCGGGATTTATCTTTCAGGCATGTCCTGTCTCGGAAAACCGGTTTCCACTTTTCCGGGACATGCCTCAGAACGGCAACAGGATATCCATCACCTGCTGGCCGTAGCGCGGCTGCTGCACATCGGTGATCTGGCCGCGGCCGCCATAGGCGATGCGGGCTTGGGCGATCTTGGCCGAGTCGATCGTGTTGTCGGATTCGATGTCCTCCGGACGGATCACGCCGGCGACGATCAGTTCGCGCACCTCGAAATTGACCCTGATCTCCTGCTTGCCCTCGATGACGAGATTGCCGTTCGGCAGCGTCTGGGTGACGACGGCGGCGACATTGGTGGCGAGCTGTTCAGCCCGGCGCACCGAGCCGGTGCCCTCGCTCGACGAATCCGAGTCGAACTTCAGCAGGGAGCCCGGCTTGGCGTTCTTCGCCCATTTGGTCTCGGCACCAAAGGCATTCTCGGCGCCGAAATCCTCGCCGTTCTTGCGGCTGCGCTTGGTGGTGTTGTCGAGCTGGGCCCGATCGGTGACCTTGACCTTGACGGTGACGAGGTCGCCGACGAGCCGGGCACGCTGGTCCTTGAAAAAGGCGCGCGAGCCGGTGCGCCAGAGCGAGTTCGGCGCGTAGGAGGCATGCTCCACCGCCGGCATTGGCATCTGCACCGGCTTGTAGCCCTGCGCTGCGGTCGGGTCCTCGATCGCCGACAGCGCCGGCGCCTGGCCGACATTGGCGAGCCGGTCGACGGTGCCGCAGGCGCCCAGCATCAGGCTGAGGCCAAGCGCGGCAGGGAGGGCAAGAGGGCTGGTCGAGGTCATGGCTACGGTCCGCAACTTGAGCAATGGGAGTCAGCGAGCGGCAGCGATCTGGCCGCCGCCATGCGGGCTGACATTGACGCGCCCGGGACCGGTGACGGTTCCCTGCAGCACGCGCTTCGACTGGATGTTGGTGACCGCGATGCTGTCGCCGACCGCGCCGGCTTCGCTGGCGCGGCCGCGCATGCTGATCGCAATGCCGCGTGCCTCGTAGAGGATGGTGACGATGTCGCCGCGCCCGACGACCTCCTCGCGCTGGACGTCGCCGCTGCGCAGCACCGAGCCGGCCATCAGGGTCCGCTTGGCGACCTTGCCGATCGCCGCCTTCATTTCGCCGAGCACGTCGTTGAACTGCGCATCGCGCGGCCGGCGCTCGACCGTAACGTCGCTGGACTTGAGGGTCTCGCCGCGGGCGATGGTACGCAGCGGCACCACCACCTCGGCGGTCTCCACCAGCTGGCCGGAGACGCGCACCGGCTTCAGCCTGGTCGCGGCGCTTCCCGGCATGGTCAGCCGACCGGTGACGCGGCGCGTGCGCGCATCGTAGTTCAGGTCGAGCGCCGCAAGGTCTCCGGTCAATTCCGGTTCGACCACGACGGAAGGCGCGCCCCCGTCGAGCAGCAGCGCGAAGGCGCGCCCATCGAAGCCGAAACGCTCGAGCAGGGCCGATTTCACCGCGGCTTCGACATCGAGCCCGGTGATCCGGCGCGCCGCCCGGCTCACCACCACCTGGGCGACGCCCTGGCTGTCAAGATCCTGGGCATCGCGCAGGATGCCGTGCTTCACCGCCGCGTCGACGATGCGGGCGACCTGGATGGTGCCGGTGTCGCCGAGCGCAGGTGCCCGGAAGGCCGGCAACGCCGCATCCTGCGGCGACAGTCCGGCGATCAGGTCGCCGAAGCCGACGATATCGCGCGACAGCGTGAGATCGGCCTTCAGCTTGAGCTTGGCGGCTGCAGCGGGCGCCGCCGAGGGTGCACGCTCCTCGGCCGGAGCCGGAGCCTGGGCAAGCGCCATGGCGGGAAACGCCGTCAGGGTCGCGAAGATGAAAGCGGAGCGGATCATCTGGCTCATCCTCCGTCAGCGCATGATTTGGGTGGTGGACTGCATCATCTGGTCGGCGGCCGAGATCACCTTCGAGTTCATCTCGTAGGCGCGCTGGGCCGCGATCAGCGAGGAGAGCTCGGTGACCGCCTGGACGTTGCCTTCTTCCAGGTAGTTCTGCTGCAGCGTGCCGAAGCCTTCCTCGCCGCCGAGCCCGTCGATCGCCGGGCCGGAGCCGGCCGTCTCGACGAACAGGTTGTCGCCGATCGATTCGAGGCCGACCTTGTTGATGAAACGCGAGAGCTGGATCTGGCCGAGCTGCTGCGGCGCGGTCTGGCCGGGCAGGTTCACCTCGACCGTGCCCTGCGCATTGATCGAGACGCTGGTCGCGTTGTTCGGGACGGTGATGCCCGGCTGGACGAGGTAGCCGTCGCGGGTGACCAGCCGGCCCTGGCTGTCGAGATCGAACGAACCGTCGCGCGAATAGGCGGTGCGCCCGTCCGGCATCTGGATGCGGAAGAAGCCCTCGCCGCGGATGGCGACGTCGTATTCCTTCTCCGTCGGGGACAGGTTGCCCTGGCTCATCACCCGCCCGGTCGAGGCGGTCTTGACGCCGGAGCCGACGAAGGTGCCGGCCGGAACTTGCGTGTTCTGGTCCGAGGTCTGCGTGCCGGCGCGGCGGAAGTGCTCGTAGAGCAGGTCCTGGAAATGGATGCGCTGGCGCTTGTAGCCGGTGGTGCGGACGTTCGCGATGTTGTTGGAGATGACCTGGACGTTGAGTTCCTGGGCCATCATGCCGGTGGCGGCGGTGTAGAGTGCGCGCATGGATCTGGCTCCTTCCGCGTCAGGCTTGCTGATCGGCCAGGCGGGAAATCGCCTTGGCGCGTAGTTCGTCGGTCTTGCCCATCATCGCCGAGAGCGTCTGGTAGGCGCGCTGGACCTCGACCAGCCGGGTCATCTCGACCACGGCCTTGACGTTCGAGCGCTCGATCGCTCCGGTCTCGAGCCGCGCCTGCGGCCCGGCGGGCTGGGCGGCGGCGGTCGAGGAGAACAGGTTGGCGCCGTCGCTGGCGAGGGCGCGGGGATTGTCGAAGCGCACGATCCTGAGCTTGCCGCGCTGGCCCTGGTCGGAGGAGACCGTGCCGTCGGTGGCGATGCGGGCATTGCTCTCGGTCGAGCCGAACACGATCGGCCCGCCATCGCCCATGACCGGCTGGCCGGCCTGGGTCACGAGCTGGCCGCGGCCGTTGATCTCGAGCGAGCCGGCGCGGGTGTAGCGCTCGCCTTGCGCGGTCTGGACGACGAGGTAGTTGTCGCCCTGCAGGGCGACGTCGAGCGGGTTGCCGGTGCGCTCGATCATGCCGCCGGACAGGTCGATCGGCGTGCCCTTGTCGACGACATAGGACAGCCGCCGATCCATGGTCGGGAAGGTGTCGGCCCGCGCCGTCGGCGAGATATACTCGGCAAAGCGGGCGGAACGGGCCTTGAAGCCGTTCGTGCCGACATTGGCGACGTTGTTAGCGATGACGTCGAGCTCACGCGCCAGAGCCATCTGGCGCGACAGGCTGACGAGAAGCGCGTTTTCCACGGCTCCTGCTCCCGATCTGTCCCGTGGCCGCCCCGACGCTCCCCAGCGCGGTGGCCACGGCAGACAGGTGGCAAGCCACGTGCCAACATGGTTAATTCCGGCAAATTATTGATATCATTGGAGATAGATTGGAAGGCGGCCTTCACCAACACTGGACGGAAACCGCCCGCGCGGCAGAAACGACCCGGCAAGAATTGCCGTCCTTAACGGGCCGTTAACCGTAATCGAGTGAAGGTTAACGCCAGAGAGACGGGCCGGGGCGGCGCCCGTTCTGGGCGGGCGGACCGAGATGGCGAAGAAGGCGAACAAGGACGACGAAGCCGCCGAGGGCGGCGCCGAACAGGCGCCGAAGTCCGGCAAGAAGAAGCTCGTCATGATCGGTGGCGCCGTGGCGCTCGTTGCCGTGCTCGGTGGCGGCGGCTGGTTCTTCTTCCTCAAGAAGAAGCCCGTCGAAGAGGTGAGCGCCGAGCAGGCTGCCGCAGCCGCCAAGAAGCTGATCACCTTTGTCGAGATGAAGGACATGATGATCGGCATCACCGCCGGCCCGCAGCAGGACCGCCAGCCGATCGTCAAGATCAAGGTCGCGCTCGAGATCGCCGATCCCAAGACCGCCGACCAGGTCAAGCCGCTGCTGCCGCGCGTCGAGGACGCTTTCCAGGTCTTCATGCGCGAATTGCGCCCCTCCGACCTCGACGGCTCGGCCGGCATGTACCGCCTGAAGGAAGAGCTGTTGCGCCGGGTCAACGTCACCGTCTACCCGGCCAAGGTCGACGCCGTCCTCTTCAAGGAATTGCTGCTGCAATAGCGGCAGCCCGATCGCGCAAAGCAGACCGCCATGGCCAACGACGATCTCGAAGCCCAGGACAAGGACAAGGTTCCGCTGACGCCGGAGGGCATGGCGGCCGAGTGGGCCACCATGTCCGACATCGTCGAGGACGACGGTAGCGAGGCAGAGGCCAATATCGATCGCCTGATGAATCAGGAAGAGATCGATACCATGCTCGGCTTCTCCATCGGAGATGACGGCAAGGGCGGCCGCAACGGCATCCAGGCGATCGTCGACTCGGGCTCGGTCACCTATGAACGCCTGCCGATGCTCGAGATCATCTTCGAGCGTCTGGTCCGCCTGCTCTCCACCAGCCTGCGCAACCTGTTCAGCGACAATGTCGAGGTGACGCTGGAAAGTATCCGCTCGGTGCGCTTCGGCGACTATATGAACTCGATTTCGCTGCCGGCGATGCTTGCCGTCTTCAAAGCCGAGGAATGGGACAATTTCGGCCTCATTACCATCGAGTCCGCCCTCACCTATTCGGTGCTCGACACCATGCTCGGCGGCAAGCGCGGCCAGGCGGCGGCGCGCGTCGACGGGCGCCCCTTCACCTCGATCGAGATGAGCCTGCTGCGCCGCGTCATCGGCGTCGTGCTCGGTGATGCCGAGGCCGCCTTCCGGCCGCTCTCGCCGGTGAATTTCAAGGTCGACCGGATCGAGTCCAATCCGCGCTTCGTCTCGATCTCGCGCCCGGCCAATGCCGCGATCCGCGTCGAGCTGCGCTTCGACATGGAAGGGCGCGGCGGCTCGCTCCATCTGCTCCTGCCCTACGCCACCATCGAGCCGATCCGTGAGCTGCTCCTCGAGAGCTTCATGGGTGAGAAGCTCGGGCGCGACCCGATCTGGGAGAACCACCTCGCCACCGAGGTCTGGCAGGCGGACGTCGCCGTGAAGTGCGTCCTCCACGAATGCACCATGCCGCTGAAGCGGGTGATGAAGCTCGAGATCGGCGACACGCTGATGTTCGATGCCCGCCCCGATTCGGTCGCGTCGCTGCGCTGCGGCGAGTTCATCGTCAGCGAAGGCCGGATCGGCCGCGTCGACGACAAGATCGCCGTCCAGGTCGTCAGCCCGCTGCGCCGCTCGAAGACGACCATGGCCGCCTTCGACACCAGCCATCTCAGTCCGACGTCCTGACCAGGAAGACTGCCCATGACCATCACCCTGATCGCCGATGCCCTGGTCGCCTGCCTGCTGGTCGCCACCATCGTCACCTGCTTCGTGCTCTCCAAGCGCATCGAGCGGCTGAAGGCCGATGAGAGCGCGATGCGCCAGACCATCGGCGCCCTGATCTCCGCCACCGACACGGCCGAGCGCGCCATCGCCGGCCTGAAGTTGACGCTGGGCGATTGCGATCGAACCCTCGCCGAGCGGCTGCAGACCGCCGAGCGCTATGCCGCCGACCTTGCCCAGCAGATCGAGGCCGGCCAGACCGTGATGGAGCGCATCGGCCAGATCGTCAGCGCCGCGACCATGGTCGCGCCCGCGCCGGAGCCCGTCGCGGAGAAGCCTGCCCTCTCCCGCATGGCCAGCACCGCCGACGCCGCCGCCGCGATCCGCGCCCGCGCCGCCCGCAGGCTCGAAGGCCAGGCTGCGTGATCCAGACGCCCCGCCTCATCCCGGCCGTCATCCTTGGCGCCATGGGCCTCCTGGCGCTGAAGCTGCTCGCCTGGTCGGGGGAGCCTTATCCGGGCAAAGTGCCCGCCAGCGCCCCGGTGTTCACCGCGAAGCCGGAGAAGGAGGTCTGGGGCCTCGCCAAGATCATCGCCAAGGCTCACCAGCCCGACGTCTTCATGGATCCCGAGACGACCGGCACTATCGACCCGCCGAAACCGAAGGCCTCGCCCGAGGAACAGGCCAAGCGCGACACCAATCCGAACAACAAGGCCGGGCTGATGAACGGCACTGTCCAGCCGGTCTCGCCGGCGGAGAGGGCCCTCCTCGAACGCCTCGGTCAGCGTCGCGACGAAATCGATGCGCGCATGCGCGAGCTCGACATGCGCGAGAAGTTGCTCGATTCGGCCGAGAAGAAGCTCGGCGGCCGCGTCGATGACCTCAAGGCGCTGGAAGAGAAGGTCGAAGGCCCGCGCAAGCAGGAGAGCGAGGCCAATCAGGCGGTCAAGAACCTGGTGATCATGTACGAGACGATGAAGCCGAAGGACGCCGCCCGCGTCTTCGACCGGCTGGCGCTCGACATCCTGGTTCCGGTCGTCCAGCAGATGAGCCCGCGCAAGATGTCGGACGTGCTCGCCGCCATGTCGCCCGAGGCGGCCGAGCGCCTCACGGTCGCTCTCTCAGTGCGCGGTCGCCCCGCAGTCGCCACCGAGCGCGCCCCGGCCTCGACGCCGGCCGGCAACGAGCTGCCTGCGATCGAGCCCGCGCCGAAGCGCTGACCCCGCCGGTCACTGCTGGACGGTGATGCCGCTCTCCTTGATGATCGTCGCATAGGTCGCAACGTACCGGTCGATCACCTTTTCGAACTCGGCGCCCGGCCGTGCCAGCACCGTGAAGCTCAGGCCCTGCAGGCGCTCGCGCACATCCGGGCGCGCCAGGGCCGTGAGCCAGGCGCGCTCCAGCGCCTCGCGGGCAGCCGCCGGCGTATCGCGGCGGACCATGATGCCGAACCAGCTGTCCGACAGCAGGCCCGGCAGGCCGAGCTCGGCGAAGGTCGGGACACCCGGTAATTCCCGCACCCGCTGCTCGGAAGTGACCGCGAGCGCGATGAGCTTGCCCTCCGCGATCGGCTGCACGACATCGGGCAGGTTGCTGAGCGCGAAATCGATCCGGCCGGCGTAGAGGTCGACGAAGAGCTGCGATGTCCCGTTATAGGGCGCATGCACGGCCTTGCCGCCGACGAGACGCAGGAAATGCTCGGCGCCCAGATGCGGCGAGGTGCCGATCCCCGGCGAGCCATAGGTCATAGACCCCCCACCTTCGCGCAAGTGCTTCACGAAGCCGGCCCAGTCCGCCTTCAGCGCCGGCGCGACCGTCAGCACATGCGGCACCACCGTCGCCTGCACCACCGGGACGAAGGCGCGCTGCCAATCCGCGGTTCGTGTCCGCAGCGTGATGTTCGCCGCAAAGCTGTTGGCGATCATCAGCATGGTGTGCCCGTCCGGCGGAGATTTCAGCGTCTCGGCGCCGGCGATGACGGTCGCCGCTCCCGCGATGTTCTCGACCACGACGCTCTGGCCGAGCGTGTCCTTGAGGCTCTCCTGCGCCAGCCGCGCCACCGGGTCCATCGAGGTCCCCGCGGTGAACGGCAGGATGAGACGCACCGGCCGTTCCGGCTTCCAGACAGACTGTGCCTTTGCCAGCGTCGGCAGGGTCAATCCCGCCAGGAGAAGCGCACGTCGATCGAGCAACATCGGGATCTTCTCCACTTGACCGTTCGATTTCTGGCAACGCATCACATCGCCGACAGTGATCAGGCAGACGCCTCGATCACGATTTCCCGCGGCAGGCCACGCACATCCATCTCGTAGTCGAGCACCGCCACCGGCGGCCGCGAGAAGTGCCAGGTCACGGCGCGGCCCAGGCTGGTGATCGGCAGGAGGACATCCGCCAGCAGCGGATGGATGTCGCGGATCGTGTAGATGTTCGCGACCGTAGCATCCCGCCAGTCGTGGCCGAGCCCGGCGAGGCGATGTTCCATCTCGCCCATCACCCATTCAGCCTTGGCGCGCACGCCCTCGGCCGAGGCGTCACCCGGGCGGATCGTGCCATGCGCGTAGCTCGCGCCGCCTTCGGGCGCCTCGCCGCTGCCAGCCACCACGAAGCTCACCCGCGCCGAGGCATCCGGAACGGTATAGCTGAAGGCGTGCAGCGAGACGGCCTCCGGCTTGCCGAGCTCGGGGCAGATATTGGTGCGGGCGACGGGATTCACCTGCCCCTGCAGGATGCCCCATTGATCGAGCCGGGAGGCATAGAGCCGGTTGAAGGCATCGAAGCCGCCTTCCGAGAAGGGCTCAGGCGAGCGCAGCTCGCAGGCGCAGAGCGCCGTCAGCGGCCGACCGATCCGCTTCAGATGCGCCTCGATCAGCGCAAGGCCCTTGTCCAGCGCAAGCGGGCTCGCCAATTGCGCACGCTCGATCCGGAAGCCGGGCTCCGCCGCGACCCCGCCGGAATACTGGTAGACGGCCGGAATGAACCTGTAGCTGCCGTCCTGGCTGGTGCGGGTGGAGTACATCGGGTCGGTTCCTCGCCTGGTTTTCCTAGTCGTAGAGCGTGGGCCTGCGGCTCAGCCAGCGCGGTTTCGCGGAGAGTTCGTTGCCGATCCGGCAACACTCGCCTACGGTCCAGGCCCTCGCATCGACCGCGGCCCGCTGCCATGTCGCTCACCCGCTATCGCTATTTCGCGCTCGTCGCCGATCACGGTTCAGTCCGCGAGGCGGCCGATACGCTGCGCGTCGCGCCCTCGGCGATCAGCCGCCAGATCGCCAGCCTCGAGGAGGAGTACGGCACCGCCCTGTTCGAGCGCCGGGCCCGCGGCATGCGGCTGACCACGGCGGGAGCGGCCGTGCTGGAGACGGCCCGCATCATCCTCGACAGCGTCCAGACCGCGCGCGCCGCCATCGACGAGCTCCAGGGCATGAAGCGCGGGCATGTCCGCGTCTGGACGGTCGAGGGCGCGATGGACGATTTCGTCTATCCCGCGCTTGCCGAGTTCTCGGCCGCCCACCCGTCGGTGAGCTTCGACATCATGGTGGCGAGTTCCGATCAGCTGGTGCAGCGCCTGCTCGACGACGAGGCCGAGGTGATCGTGGCGTTCAACCCGATCCTGCATCGCAGCGTGCTCTCGCTCGCCGAGATCGCCGACGCCCTGGTCCTCGCCGCCCATCCCGACGATGCCATCGCGGCGCGGCACTCGGTCAGGATCGCCGAGATCGGCGAGATGCGCCTTGCCCTGCCCGACCGGACCTTCGGTCTGCGCCGTCTCGTCGACGACATGGTCGCGGCGAGCGGCGTCGCGCTCAAGCCGGCGCTGGTCACCAATTCGATCCAGTCGCTGCGCTCCTTCGCGCGAGCCGGCCTCGGCGTCAGCGTCCTGACGCGCTGCGCGACGCGGCGGGACGTCATCGAAGGACGCCTGGTCGCCGTCCCGCTCCAGGGCCGCAATCTGCGCAAGGCCTGCCTCAAGATCTGCGTGCGCAACGGCCGAGCCCTGTCGCCGGCAGCACGAGCCCTGTCGCGGCATCTGGCGCGCAGCGCGCGGACCTATTCGATCGGCCATGCCTAGAAAGTGGCGCCCTCTCGAGCCACGGGACCTTTAACCCCCCGTTATCCTTGACGGGCTAGCCTCCGCGCAGGTTGGAGCAGCCTGTCGCCGCTCTTCCTATCGCGTCGGGTTGAGTAGCGGTCGTGCGTATCCTGCGGTCCCTGAGCTTCGGCATCGGCCTGGCGGCACTGAGCCTCGCTGCCGGCTTTGCTGCGCCGGCAACGGCTGCCACCGCGACCTTGCGGGGCGAAGCCATGCGCGCCGGCTTCGGCCGCATCGCCTTCACCTTCGACGAGCCGGTGACGACGCGGGTACGCGTCGCCAACGGCGTCGTCATGATCGGCTTCAGCCAGCCGGTGAAGCTCGATCCGAGCCGGCTCGCCGCCGAGCTGCCGGCCTATGTCTCCGTGATCAGGATCGACCCCGACGGGCGCGGCCTGCGCCTGGCGCTCGCCCGCCCCTATCGCGCCAATCTGCTCGAAGCCGGCGACAAGGCCTTCGTCGACCTGCTGCCCGAGAACTGGACCGGTCAGTTGCCGGGTCTGCCGCCCGAGGTCCTGGCCGAGCTCACCCAGCGCCTGCGCCTCGCCGAGGCGCGCGCCCGGGATATCGCCCGAGCATCGGCTCCGGCCCCGAAACCGCTGGGGTTCCGTACCGCCCGCCTGCCGACGCTCGACCGGCTGATGTTCTCGGCGCCGCCCGAAGCTTTGCTCACCCCCGGCCTGGATGACGGCAAGCTGACGCTGAGTTTCGACCAGCCGCTTGCGGTGACGCCATCGCAGATCCGCAGCCTGCTCCCGGCAGACTTCACGCTGGAGCAGGCGACGATCGCGGACGACCGCACGCAGCTCGTCTTCAGCGTGCCGAAGGACCGCCAGCTCCGCAGCTTCCGCGACGAAGCCGGCTGGACCGTCGACCTGGCGCATCTCGGCGCCGCGATCCCGCTGTCGCTCGCCGATCTGCAGGCCCCCTCGCCTGGCGCACCCAAGCCGGCTGACGCCAAGGCACCCGAACAGAAGACTGCAGCGGCGCCGCCATCTCCCGCCCCGAAGACCGAGGCACTGCCCGCCCAGCCCAAGCCGGCGACCGCCGTCGCCCCGGACGCGCCGCCCCGCGATGTCGAGATCGCCTCCGCTGTCGACGGCGATGGCGGGCGCATCGATTTCCGCTTCTCGCGGCCGACAGGCGCCGCCGCCTTTACCGAACCGGGCCGGGTCACGCTCGTCTTCGACACGCGCGACACGCTCGATCCCGACAAACTCAAAGGCGTGTTGCCGGCGCTGATCGAAGGCGTCACCGTCACGCGCGAGGCCAAGGTCACCCTCGTCAGGCTGAAGACGCGCCGCCAGCAGCTGGTCCGGCTCTCCGACGACAACACGCAATGGTCGCTGAGCTTCGGCGACAAGGCCGGCAAGCCAGCTGTCGCGCTCACGCCCCGCCGCGACGCCGACGAGCGCGGCCAGACCATCGTCGCCGTCCCGGTGCCGGGCCTGACCGGGGTGCACTGGCTGGAGAACAGCGAAGGCGGCCCGAACCTCGCGGTCGCAACCGCGCTCGGCCCGACGCGCGCGGTCTCCAAGCCCTATCGCTTCCTCGAATTCGGCCTGCCGCAAAGCGCCCATGGCGTCGTCGTCAGCGCCGTCGCCGACGATCTTGCCGTACGCGCCGACACCGAAGAGGTCCGGATCGGCCGGCAGAATGGCCTGATCGTCAGCCTCGACGCCGAGAAGCCACGCGAGGCGGACAAGACCGCCCAGGCTCCCGCCCGGCCGCTGCTCGACGGCGAGGCCTGGTCCGCTCTGCACACCAACGACATCCGCGACCGCGCCGCGGCCTTGCTGCGCGAGGTCGCCGCCGCCTCGCGTGGCCGAAAATCCGAGACCCGGCTGGCGCTCGCCCGTTTCCTCGCCGCCAACGGCATGATGCCGGAAGCGGCCGGGCCGCTGAATGCGCTGCTCGCAGACGACGCCGCGATGCGCGGCAATCGCGACGCGCTCTTCCTGCGCGGCGTGATCGCTACCGGCATGCAACGCAGCTCCGAGGCGCTTAAGGCCTTCGATGCCGCGCCGATCCGCGACGAGGCCGAGACCGGGCTCTGGCGCGCCCTCTCCGAGCAGCGGCTAGGCCGCAATGCCCTGGCGCTCGCCGGTTTTCGCCGGGCTGAAGGCCTCCTCGACCGTTATCCCACCGACCTCCAGGCCGAATTCCGGTCGGCCATGGCGCGCGCCGCGCTAACCATGGGCGAGGCGACGGTGGCGGAAAAACAGATCGGCCGGCTCGCCGAGATGCCCGAGGAGCTGATCAATCCCGAGGAGCTGGCGCTGCTGCGCGCCCGGCTCGACGACGTCAGCGGCCGGCCGGAAGCGGCGATCAACGGCTACAAGCCGCTCTTCGAGGCGAAGACCCGGCCGGTCGCGGCCGAGGCGCAATTGCGCGCCGTGAAGCTCGCCCGCGCCGAGAAGCGTGCGGATTTCTCGGCCGACGAAGCCATCGCCCGACTTGAGACCGTCTCGGCGATCTGGCGCGGCGGCGAGGTCGAGATCGAAGCCCTGGCCGAGCTCGGCCGCCTCTATGCCGAGCAGCAGCGCTGGCGCGACGCCTTCCAGACGGCGCGGCGCGCCAACGAGGTCTTCCCGGAAGACCCAGCGACGCGGCTGCTGCATGACGAAACCGCCCAGCGCTTCGAGGCGTTGTTCAGCGATCCCAATCTGGAGAAGCTGCCGCGGCTCGAAGCCCTGGCGCTGTTCTACGACTTCAAGGACTACCTGCCGATCGGCCGGCGTGGCGACGAGATCACCCGTCTTCTCGCCGACCGGCTGGTCGAGCTCGACCTGCTCGACCAAGCCAGCGAGATCCTGCAATACCAGATGGACCGCCGCTTGACCGGCGCCGCGCGCTCCACCGTGGCGACGCGGCTCGCCATGATCCGGCTGATGAACGGCAAGCCGGCGGAGGCGCTGCAGGCGATCGTCTCGACTCGGCTCGCCGAATTGCCGGCCGACGTGAAGCGCGCCCGCCTGCTGCTGGAAGCCAAGGCGCTCTCCGATCTCTCGCGCACCGACCAGGCGCTCGACCTGCTCGAAGGCGAGAACGGCCCCGAGGTCGAACGGCTCAACACCGACATCCTCTGGAACGGCCGGCGCTGGCGCGAGGCCGGCGAGGCGCTCGAACGCATCCTAGGCGAGAGCTGGCGCGGCCAGGCGCCGCTCGCCGACGGCGAGCGCGCCGACGTGATGCGCGCCGCGGTCGGCTATGTCATGTCGGACGAGGCGCTCTCGCTCGACCGGCTACGCACCAAGTTCGCCGCCAAGATGGCGCAAGGCGCCGATGCCCGCCTGTTCGGCTTCGTCACCGGCGCGAGCCGGGCCAGCGCCGCCGACATCCGCGAAGCGGCGCGGGCCGCTGCCGGCTCCGATACCATGAGCGAGTTCCTCAAGGAATACCGCAAGCGCTACCCGGCCTATTCCAGCACCGTGCGCGAACGGCGCAAGCCTGCCGAGACCGACGCCGCCAATGCCGGGCCGAAGCCGGGCCAGGGCTGAGCGGATGCTTCAGCTGCCGTAACTCTTGACCAGCGAGCCGGCGACCAGCCCCCAGCCGTCGACCAGCACGAAGAAGATCAGCTTGAACGGCAGCGCCACCGTCACCGGCGGCAGCATCATCATGCCGACCGACATCAGGATCGACGCGACCACGAGGTCGATGATCAGGAAGGGCACGAACAGCAGGAAGCCGATCTCGAAGGCGCGCCTGAGCTCGGAGATCATGAAGGCGGGCACCAGCACTTGGATCTGGATGTCCTGCGGCCGCTCCGGCTTCGGCTCGCGCGACATCTCCATGAACAGCGCCAGGTCCTTCTCGCGCACATGCTTCAGCATGAACTCGCGGAACGGCACGATGCCACGCTCGAACGCCTCCTGCGGCTGCATCTGCCCGGCGATCAGCGGCGCCCCGGCGACGCGATAGGCCTCCTTCAGGGTCGGCGCCATCACGAAGCCGGTCAGGAACAGCGAGAGCCCGATGATCACCGCATTGGGCGGCGCGGTCTGGGTGCCGAGCGCCGAACGCAGCAGCGACAGCACCACCGCGATGCGGGTGAACGAGGTCACCATGATCAGGATCGACGGCGCCAGCGACAGCACCGTGATCGCGGCGATCAATTGCAGCGCCCGCTCGGTGACGCCGCCCTGGCCGAGATCGAGCGAAAGCGTCTGGGCCTGAGCGACGGCGGCGATCCCGAGTACGCCGAGCGTGGCGGCGAAACCCGCCAGCCAGCGCAGTCTCCGTCCCGTGAGTATCTGCCTGCCCATCATCCGTCCCTGCCCGAATCAAGGCGCGGGCTCGCGGGAACGCTAGAGCAAGGCTCGGGGGCGGGCGAAGAGGGTTTCGGCGGCTATCCCCCGGCGCCTTCGCACCGGGGGAACAGGTTCAGCCCTTCGGCTTGGGATCGCGCCCGAGCAGGCGGGCGAATTCGGCTTCGATCGCATCGACCGAGAACGGGTCGTCCTCGGAAGCCTTGGCGGCCGGCTTCGGCTCGTCCGCAGGCTTGGCCTCGGCCGGCTTCGTGTCGGCGGGCTTGGTGTCGGCTGGCTTGGTGTCGGCTGGCTTGGCTTCCGCCGGCTTGGCTTCCGTCGACTTGGACTCCGCAGGCTTCACCTCGGCCGGCTTGCCTTCGGCAGGCTTTTGCTCGTTCGGCTTGGACTCGCTCTTGGCCGGCACTTCGGCCTTGGCGGCATTCTCGACCGCGTCGAGCATGTCGTCGAAGACGGGCGTGAACTTGGCGGGCTTGTCCGGCTCCGAGACCGATACCGGCAGCGCCTGCTCCTTCGCCGGCTCGGGCTTTTTCTCGTCCAGCTTCACCGGTGCGGGAGCCGGTGGCTTCGGCGGCGCGAAGACCGGCGGGGCGACCAGCGGCGCCTCGGCTGCGGCCGGACGTGCGGGCCCCGGCTTCAGCCCCAGCGCCATTTCGAGCTCGGCTTCCATGTCGAGTGCCGGGCGCGCGGGCTCGGGAGTCGGGGCCGGAGGCTTGATGGGGACCTGCGGTACCGGAGGAGCCAGCGGCGCGGCGGGCTTGGACGCCGGCGCCGCTTCGGGCTCAGGTCGCGGACCGGCCGAGCCGGGTCGCACCGCGGAGAACGGACGCTTCAGCGCCTCTTCGAGCTGGCGGGCCATGTCGCCGAGCTCGCTGGCGCTGGCGGCAGGAGCGGGATCGCGCGCCAAGGTCGCGCTGATTCCGGCAGCACCCGCAGCGACGGCCGGAGGAATCGAGGTCGGCGCCTGGGCCGGCCGCGGCGGCTGAGGTTGAATCGGAGGCTGGACGACTGCGCGCGGCGGAGCCGGGGGCGGCGGCGAGACCGGCCGCGGCGGCGGCACGGGATCGACCGGCACCGGCAGAGGCGGCGTCGGGCGGGTGTCTTCGACGGGCTGCGGGCGCGATTCGGGCTCGAATGCCAGCGGTCGTTCTGCCAGGCCTTCGCTCGGCAGGGGCGCCGCGACGCGTCCGCCGCTGCGCACGATGTTGGTCTCGACCACCACGTCGGAGGCGCCGCCGATCATCACGAGGTGCTCGACATTGTCGCGCCGCACCAGGATCAGCTGGCGCTGTCGGTCGAGATCGTAGACGTCGACCACGCCGAGGCGCGGCTGGCGGGTGCGGCCTCCGCCCTGCCCCTTGAACTTCAGCCGACCACCGCTCATGCGCCGTAGGAAGAAGCCGAGCAGCGCAACCAGGAGCAGCACCACCGCGAAGGCGATGATCCAACGCAAGCCGGAGGAAAGTTCGAAGCCAAACAGAGTCTGCAAGGTCTGCCTCATGAAGCGACGCGACAGCCGCTGACCGCTCTTTGTAAGGGCGCTCAGGCGGATAGACGGGGTTGGCTATATCATAAGCCCCGCCAATTCGGGAAACATGGTTAGCGGATGGTTAACCCCATCGCGCAGATCCCTGTGAATTAACCCGATATTAACCATGCACCCGGCAATAATTTCCCACTTCGGCAGGAGCCGACGGGAGATTGCGGCATGGCGAACAACGGCCTTGGCCTGATGGGGGCGCTGAAGACGCGGATGCACTGGCACCAGGCGCGCCAGAAGCTGCTCGCCGAGAACGTCTCCAATGCCGATACGCCGCGCTTCAAGCCGCATGACCTGCGTGCCCCGTCCCCGGCCGGCAATGGCGGCGTGACGCTCGCGCAGACCTCGCCACAGCATCTGGGCCTTTCCGGCCAGAACGGCGGCTTCGACCCGCGCGATCCCAAACGCTTCGAGACCACGCCGAGCGGCAACAGCGTCAATCTCGAGGACGAGATGATGAAGGTCGCGCAAAACCAGTCCGACTATCAGCTCGCCGCCTCGCTCTACAGCAAGAGCCTCGGGCTGATGAAGATCGCGATCGGCAAAGGCCGGTAAGGAGCCGCGTCATGGATCTGCTCAAGAGTCTCGCCGTCGCCGCTTCCGGCCTGAAGGGCCAGGCCGGCCGCATGCGCGTCATCGCCGAGAATCTCGCCAACGCCGATTCGTCGCCGGAACGCGCCGGCACCGACCCCTATCGGCGCAAGATCGTGACCTTCCAGGGCAAGCTTGACCGCGAGCTCGAAGCCCAGGTCGTCGAGCTCGGCCGCGTCAGCCGCGACCGCAGCGACTTCCGCAGCAAATACGATCCCGGTCACCCGGCGGCCGACGCCAGCGGCCAGGTCAAGCTGCCCAACGTCAACTCGCTGATCGAGACGATGGACATGCGCGAGGCCCAGCGCAGCTACGAGGCCAACCTCAACGTCATCTCGTCCACGCGCCGGATGATCCAGCGCACCATCGACATCCTGCGCGCCTGACGCGTCAGCGCGCTTTCCGTTCGGCTGACTTCAGCCGAACGACAAGAATTCGCGCCAATCAATCAGCGGAGCCAAACCGATGACCACCTCGAGCTTTGCCGCCGGCGCCTATGCCTCGATGCAGGGAGTGGGCACGAGCGCCCTGTTGAAGAAGCCGGCCTCGGTCGGCGGCCTCGACGGCGCCGGAGCCGGCCTGCCCGATTTCTCCTCGCTGGTCAGCAAGGCGCTCGAATCGACCGCACAGAGCGCCCGCCAGGCCGATATCCAGACCGGCAAGGTTGCCGCCGGCCGCTCCGACGTCGTCGATGTCGTCACCGCAGTGGCCGAGAGCGAGGCTGCGATCGAGACGCTGGTGGCCGTGCGCGACCGCGTCATCGCCGCCTATGAGGAAATCATGCGGATGCCGGTCTGACGCCGCCACCCCGCCGAACACGAAAACGGAACGCAAGCTGATGACCTCCGGAGCCATCCTCGACGTCGCCCGCGACGGCATCGTCGTCTTCCTCAAGGCCGGCGCGCCGCTGATGCTGATCGCGCTCGTGGTCGGCCTCGTCGTCTCGCTCATCCAGGCGCTGACCCAGATCCAGGAGCAGACCCTGGTCTACGTACCCAAGATCATCGCGGTCTTCGCCGCCTTGCTGCTGTTTTTGCCGTTCATGGGCGACGCTCTGGCGGGTTATATGGGCAGAGTTGCCGTCCGAATCGCCACGGGCGAATGAATCCAGCGCCAGCCAGCGCCTCCCTGCTGCGGAGTCCGGTCGGCGCGCCTTGCTGGCGCAGGAGCCGGGTCCGCCCGATGCAGATCGCCATCCTGCCCGAGATCAGCGCGCTGTTCGTGCTGGTCTTCGCGCGCGTCGGCACTCTCGTCATGCTGATGCCGGGCATCGGCGAGCGCCTCATCCTCTCGCGCGGCCGGCTCGCCCTCGCCTTCTTCGTCGCGCTCGTGATCCTGCCGATGGCGCGCGGCACGATCACGATCCCCCAGACCCCGGTGGCGCTGGGCGGGCTCCTGATCAGCGAGATCCTGGTCGGGCTCGTCATCGGCGCCAGCGCGCGCCTGCTAATGGGAGCACTCCAGACCGCAGGTTTCATCATCGCCCAGACGCTCGGCCTCGGCTTTGCCGTCACCGTCGATCCGACCGGCGGCCTGCAGAACCCCTCGCTCGCCAATTTCCTGTCGATGCTCGGGATCACGCTGATCCTGGCCACGGACCTGCACCATCTGGCGCTCGCCGCCATCCATGAGAGCTATCGCCTGCTGCCGCCCGGCGGCTTCCCCGAGATCGGCGACGTAATGACGCTCGCGGTCAAGGCGATGGCGCAGGGCTTTTCGATCGCAGTGCAGATTTCCGCGCCGTTCATCGTCTTCGGCCTGCTGTTCAATCTCGGCCTCGGCGTGCTGGCGCGGCTGATGCCGCAGCTCCAGGTCTTCTTCCTTGCTGTCCCCGCCTCGATCCTTGGCGGCATGCTGGTGCTGCTGGCCTCGGTCGGGGTGATGATGGGCGTCTTCCTCGACGATCTCGGCGCCTTCCTGCGCCAGTTCATCGGCCTGTAAGGACACAGAGCGATGGCGGGAGACGTCGAGAACGAAGATCGCACAGAAGAACCGACCCAGCGAAAGCTCGACGAAGCCGTCGAGAAGGGCGACGTCGCGAGGTCTCAGGAGATCGGCACCTTCTTCGTGCTCTGCGGCTTCACCCTGGCGCTGCTGGTCGCTGCCGGCAGCTCCGCCCGCGACGCCGCGCTCTCGCTGCGCTCTTTCCTGATGAACGCCCATCAGGTCTCGGACGATGCGGGCGCGCTCTTCCACGTCACCAGCAAGGGCGTGATGACGGGCTTTGCCATCATGGCCCTGCCGCTCGGCTTCATCCTCATCGCCGCCTTCGTCGGCGCCCTGATCCAGCACAAGCCGCTCTGGACCACCGAGCCGATGATGCCGAAATTCGATCGGATCTCGCCGATGGCCGGTGCCAAGCGCATCTTCGGCAAGGAGGCTTGGGTCAATTTCGCCAAGGGCCTCGCCAAGATCCTGGTGGTCGGCGTCGGCGTCTGGATCGTGCTCTGGGGCGAGCGCGACCGTCTGCAGGGCTTCGCCCAGATGGACGTGCACGCGCTGCTGCCCGCCGTGCTCGTGCTGACGATCAAGCTGATGGCCGGCGTGCTCGCGATCTTCGCCGTCATCGCCATCGGCGACTTCGGCTACCAGCGCTTCACCTGGTACCAGCGCCAGCGCATGACCAAGCAGGAGCTGAAGGACGAATACAAGAACACCGAAGGCAATCCGGAGGTGAAGGCCAAGCTCCGGCAGTTGCGTGCCCAGCGCGCGCGCTCCCGCATGATGGCGCAGGTCCCCAAGGCGACGGTGATCATCACCAACCCGACCCACTACGCCATCGCCCTGCAATACGAGAACGGTCAGGGCGCACCGCTCTGCCTCGCCAAGGGCGTCGACGCGATCGCACTCAAGATCCGCGAGGTCGCCGGCGAGCACCGCATCCCCATCGTAGAAAACCCGCCTCTGGCTCGCGCGCTATACGCCACAGTCGACGTCGACGATGAAATTCCTGTCGAACACTACCAGGCGGTGGCCGAAGTGATCGGATACGTCTTGCGCCTGAAGCGTCGGCGCGCCTAACTCGCTGGCCGGGCACATCTCTCTACGCTATGCCCGGCGCCGACCCATCACCGACGGGCGACTGAAGGAAACGGACCCGCTGCAATGAGCGCAAGCACGGCACCGAGCGCGATCGACCGCTCCGACCGGCCCGGCCATGTCGGCATCATTCTTTTGGTCGCGGGCCTCCTGGTCGGCGCCGCGATCGCGCTCGGCTTCATCGCCAACGAATGGGCGCAGCCGCTGATCCTCGGCCTGCTTGCCTTGCTCTCGGTCGTCGGGGTGTTCTGCCTGTTCGCCTTCGCGATCGGGCTGGTCCAGTTCGCCGGGCGCTCGGCCCGCAACGACCTGACCAAGGCGATCGTCGATGGCGCCGAGGACGGCGTCATCGTCACCGAAGGTGAGAACCGCATCGTCTACGCCAACGAGGCCTATCTCGCCTTCGCCGGCGCGCGCAACGCCAGCGAGATCGCCCCGGTCGAGCGCCTGTTCAAGGGCCGCGCCGAGGTCTCCGAGGCGATCTACCGCCTCGCCACCGCCGCCCGCGCCGGCCGCCGCCTCTCCGAGGAGATCCGGCTCGAACCGGCGCTGAACGAGCGCGGCGCCGTCGGCTGGTATCGGGTGCGCGTCACGCCGATCACCCGCGCCGGCCGCCCGGCCTGCAAATGGAGCGTCGCCGACGTCACGCCCGAGCGCGAGCGCCAGGAAAACGCCTTCCAGGAATTGCAGCACGCGATCGATTATCTCGACCACGCGCCGGCGGGCTTCCTGTCGATCGACGCCGACAGCGAAGTGCCTTACCTCAACGCCACGCTGGCCGGCTGGCTCGACTATGATCTCGCCCGCTTCGGCTCCGGCGGCCTGCAGCTCGACGACATCGCCTCGCCCAACGCCGCAGCATTGATCCAGGCCATTCGCGGCCAGCCCGGCGATGTCCGCATCGAGGTGCTCGATGTCGACCTGCGCCGCCGCAACGGCCAGTCACTCCCGGTCCGGCTGCACCACCAGGTCGCCTTCGGCCAGGACGGGCGCGCCGGCGCCTCGCGCACCCTCGTGCTCAATCGCGCCGCCGGCGAAGCGGGGGCCGACCGCCACACCGATGCCGAAGCGCGCTTCGCCCGCTTCTTCCATGCGACGCCGATGGCGATCGCGACCGTCGACCGCCACGGCGCGATCCTGCGCTCGAACGCGTCCTTCGCCCGCCTGATGCAAGGCCAGAACCAGCCAGCGACCATCCAGGAGCTGGTCAATGGCAACGGCGCCTTCGCTCAGGCCTTCGACGCCGCGCTCGCGGGCAAGGGCGAGATCGCCCCGCTCGACGTGGCGCTCGCCGGCGAGGACGGCCGCTCGGCAAGGCTCTACCTATCGCCGGTTCCCGCCAGCGAGGACGCCGATGGCGAGCGCGCCATCGTCTATGCGCTGGAGACCACGGCCGAGCGCAAGCTCAAGGACAATATGGACCAGGCCGGCAAGATGCAGGCGGTCGGCCAGCTCGCCGGCGGCATCGCGCACGACTTCAACAACGTGCTGCAGGTCATCATCAACGCCTCGGAATTCCTGCTCGCCAGCCACAAGCCGACCGACCCGTCCTTCCCGGACATCATGCAGATCAAGCAGAACGCCTATCGGGCGGCCTCCCTGGTCCGGCAATTGCTCGCCTTCTCGCGCCGCCAGACCTTGCGCCCGCAGGTTCTGGCGCTCGGCGACGTGCTCTCCGACCTCTCGCTGATGCTGAAGCGCGTCGTCGCCGACAAGATTTCGCTCGACGTCCGCCAGGGCCGCGATCTCTGGCCGGTCAAGGCCGATCTCGGCCAGCTCGAGCAGGTCGTGGTCAACCTCGCCGTCAACGCGCGCGACGCCATGCCCAATGGCGGCAAGCTCCAGGTCCGCACCCGCAACGTGGCGGCGGCCGAGATCGGCGAGCTCGGCTACGACGCCCTCCCCGCGACTGATTACGTGCTGCTCGAGGTGGAGGATAGCGGCACCGGCATCTCGCCGGAGCATCTGGAGAAGATCTTCGAGCCGTTCTTCACCACCAAGGATGTCGGCAAGGGCACAGGCCTCGGCCTGTCCATGGTCTACGGCATCGTCAAGCAGACCGGCGGCTTCGTCTTCTGCGATTCCGTCGTCGGACGCGGCACCAATTTCCGCATCTTCCTGCCGCGTTACATCCCGACCGAAGAGGACATCGCCGCCGAGGCCGCAGCCAGGGAAGCCCCGAAGAAGGCCGCTGCCGATCATACGGGCGCCGGCATCATCCTCCTGGTCGAGGACGAGGATGCGGTGCGCGCGCTCAACGCACGCATGCTGGTCTCTCGCGGCTACACCGTCCACGAGGCTGCCTCGGGCGTCGAGGCGCTCGACCAGTTCCAGAAGCATGAGGGCAAGATCGACCTCGTCATCTCCGACGTGGTCATGCCCGAGATGGACGGCCCGACCCTGCTCGGCGAACTGCGCAAGCGCAGCCCGACGACCAAGGTCGTCTTCGTCTCCGGCTATGCCGAGGAGGCCTTCCGCAAGAACCTGCCGGAAGGGGAGGATTTCCACTTCCTGCCCAAGCCCTTCACGATGAAACAGCTCGTCGAGACGGTGAAGGCGGCGATGAGCTGAGCGGCTGATTTCGCGCAGAACCACGCCGTCTTTCCGGGACTTCGCGTAGCGAAGGGCCCGGAACCCAGAACCGATACCGGTTTTGATGATCGCGCTGCGGCCGGTCCGCTTCTTTGGGAACGGCATCGGTTCTCGATTCCGGGCTCAGGCCTTCGGCCTGCCCCGGAATGACGGCCAGCCTAATCGGAAAGCTCTACGCCTTCTGCGCCCGGATCAGCATATGCGGGCGGAAGCGCGGGAACAGGTATTCGAAGCTCCGGAACGGGAGCTTCTTCAGGCTCTCCGACGGGCTCTGCCAGAGCATCTCGACCTCGACCAGCTTCAGGCCGGCCTCCCGGAGGCAAGCCTCCAGCTCCGGCCGCGTATACTCGCGCCGATGGACGTACTCGTGCTCGAAATCGACCTCGGCGAAGAGATCCTTCGGCAAGGCGACGATCGAGCGGTTGAAGATCAGCTTCAGGATGTTCCGTAGCCGCGCAAAATTGTCGGTGGTGATGAAGATCTGGCCGTTCTCCGACAGCGCCGAGCGCAGCTTGCGCAGGATCCTGGTCGGATCGATGCGCAGATGCTCGATATTGTCGAACCAGAACACCGCGTCGACGCCGTCGAGCGGCGAGACCCAGTCCGGCGCCGAGATGTCGCCGGCAAACATTCCGGCGAAATTGCCGTAGAGATCGTTCTCGATCGCCAGGGTTTCGGCAAAATCGACGACGAAGACCGAAGCATCCAGATGTTTCTGGACAATTTCCTCGACGAAAGCGCCACCGGCCCCCAGGGACAGGACACGAGGACTGCGCCCCAGCGCGCTCAACGCCATGTTCGCCGAGCGAAACTGCCGATAGAAGCTGCTTTCGAAATAGGACTTCATATGGAACTTGCGCTTTTCCAGATCGATCGACGACCTGAAATCATTCGGCGACAGCGCATTCATGCAGCGCAACCTTCCCAAGCACTCACCAGCAGGCAGATAGCGCAGACAGATTAAATAATTGCCCCCGGGATCGTAGAATTGGCGCCTATCCGATCAAGGAATTCTGCGTCGTCACCGGGCACCCGGCCTCACGGCTCGCCGCGCCCTTCGCCAGCATTACGAAGAGTTCATGCTGCGGACAGGCCCCCCATGGCGGGAGGCGATAAAGTCATGCGTGGACAGCGCCGCGCCGGGACTCTCGATGAAACGTTATGTGATCATAGTTCTTCTGGTGGCCATTGCGGTCTTTGCCGCCTGGCGCGTGATCAGGCCGCAGGACGGCCCTGAGCAGGCCCATGCCGAGCGCCGCGCCGGCCCCATGGCCAGCCCGGTCACGACCGTGCTCGCCGGCCACGCTGATATTCCGGTGACACGCCGCTCGATCGGCTTCGCTGAGCCCGTCGCCATCGTCGCGGTCAAGTCGCGCCTCGACGGCGTTATCGCCGACATGCACGTCAAGGAAGGCCAGGAGGTCAGGCAGGGCGACCTGCTCTTCACCCTCGACGATCGCGAGCTCAAGGCGCAGGTCGCCCGCGACGAGGCCAATGTCGAGCGCGACAAAGCGACGGTGGCGCAAAAGCGCGCCGATCTCACCCGCCAGAAGAGCCTGGTCGACAAGGGCGCCGGCACCCAGCAGGCGCTCGACCAGGCGACCGCCGACGAAGCCGTCGCCAACGCCGCCGTCAAGGCGGACGAGGCGACCCTCGCGCTCGACCGGGTCCGGTTAGGGTACACCACGATCACCGCCCCGATCTCGGGCCGGCTTGGCGCCATCACCGCGACGCCGGGCAATGCGGTGCGCGCCAACGACGCGAGCAGCAACCTAGTGACGGTGACCGAGCTAGCCCCGATCCGCGTCACCTTCACCTTGCCCGAGCGCGACCTGACCTTGCTGCAGACGGCGGCCAAGGCGCAGGTGCCGGCCAAGGTCACCGCCTTCGCTTCCGGCACACGCGAGGAGCTCGCCACCGGCGACCTCTCGTTCATCGATTCAGCGGTCGACATCCCCTCCGGCACGGTGAGCGTCAAGGCGCTGTTCACGAACGAGCCGCACCGGCTCTGGCCGGGGCAATATGTCGACGTCGTCGTCCAGCTCGGCATGCTGCCCGCCTCGGTCACGGTGCCGTCGGTTGCGCTGCAGGAGGGGCAGAAGGGCCCCTTCGTCTACGTCACCAAACCCGACGACACGGTCGAGGCGAGGCCGGTCAAGGTCGCCTCCAATGAGAACGGCGTCGTCGCGATCGCCTCAGGGCTCTCGCAGGACGAGAAGGTCGTCACCGAAGGCCAGTCGCGGCTGGCGCCGGGCGCCAGGATCAGGCTCGCCGCCCCGCAAACCGCCAAGCCGTGAGGGCGCGCCATGTCGGTCTCTGCGTTCTGCATCCGTCACCCTGTCGCGACAATCCTGATGTCGTGCGCGCTCATCCTCGGCGGCCTCTTCTCCTGGCGCTCCCTTCCGGTCGCGGCGCTGCCACGCGCCGAGTTCCCCGTCGTCAACGTCTCCGCGCAATTGCCCGGTGCCTCGCCCGAGATCATGGCGACCTCGGTCGCGACGCCATTGATCAAGCAGTTCGCCACCATCGCCGGCATCGATTCGATCGCGACCACCAACGCGCTTGGCAACACCTCGATCGCGATCCAGTTCGCGCTCGACCGTGACATCGACGCCGCCGCGGCCGACGTCCAGGCGGCGATCGCCCGCACCCAGCGCCAGCTCCCGGTCGACATGACGACGCCGCCGAGCTACCGCAAGTTCAACCCGGCCGACGCCCCGATCCTGCTGCTGGCGCTGAAGAGCGAGGTCACCCCGCTCTCCAAGATCGACGCCTTCGTCCAGCAGGTGCTCTCGCCGACGCTGTCCACCGTCGAGGGCGTGGCGCAGGTCCAGATCTTCGGCAGCCAGAAATATGCGGTCCGCATCCAGGTCGACCCGACCGCGCTGGCCGCACGCGGCATCGGCATCAACGAATTGCAGGCGGCGATCACCGCCGCCAACGTCAACACCCCGGTCGGCACCATGCAGTCCGGCCCGCAGCAATTGACGCTGGAGGCGCAGACCCAGCTCGCCGATGCCGGCCATTTCGCCGATATCATCATCGCCACCCGCGACGGCCGCCCGGTCCGGCTCGGCGATGTCGCCAAGGTGATCGACTCGGTCGAGAACCTGCAGCTCGCCAGCTGGTATGACGGCTCTCGTGCGCTCGTCGTCGCGGTCTTCCGCCAGCCCGACGCCAACACGGTCGAGGTCGTCGACCGGGTCAAGACCGCGATCGGCCAGATGCAGTCGCTACTGCCGCCCGCGACCACGCTCGGCCTGCTCAACGATCGCTCCGCCTCGATCCGCCAGGCGGTCGAGGACGTGCAGTTCACCCTCGGGCTGACGATCGTGCTGGTCGTCGCGGTGATCTTCCTGTTCCTGCGCCGCTTCACCGCGACGCTGATCCCGGCGGTGGCGGTGCCGATCTCGCTGATCGCGACGCTGGGCGCGATGTACCTGCTCGATTTCTCGATCGACAACATCTCGCTGCTCGGCCTGACGCTGGCCGTCGGCCTCGTCGTCGACGATGCGATCGTGATGCTGGAGAACATCGTCCGGCATATGGAGGAGGACGGGCTCTCCGCCTTCGACGCGGCGCTCAAGGGCTCGAGCGAGATCGGCTTCACCATCATCTCGATCTCGCTCTCGCTGGTCGCGGTCTTCATCCCGGTGCTGCTGATGGGCGGCGTGATCGGGCGCGTCTTCAACGAGTTCGCGGTGGTCGTCACCGTCGCCATCCTGGCCTCGGCCTTCGTCTCGCTGACGCTGACGCCGATGATGTGCGCCCGGCTCGGCGCGAGTGCAGCAGTTCATGCGGAATCTGGAAAGAAAGACCGGCTCGCCTTCCTCGAACGCGGCTTCGACGCCGTGCTCGGGGCCTATCGCGCCGGGCTCGACCTCAGTCTGAAATACCGCCGCACCGTGCTGATGATCTTTCTCGCCAGCGTCGCTGCCAGCGCCTGGCTGGTGGTGACCATTCCCAAGGGCTTCTTCCCGCAGGAGGATATCGGCCAGCTCCAGGTCGCGACCGAAGCGCGCCAGGACATCTCCTTCGACGCCATGTCGGGCCTGCAGCAGAAGGTCGAGGAGGTCTTCCGGGCCTCGCCCTATGTCGCCCATGTTGCCTCGACCATCGGCTCCGGCGGCCAGTCGAGCAGCCTCAATGCCGGCCGCCTCTTTGTCGAGTTGAAACCCAAGGACCAGCGCCCGCCGTTGCAGCAGATGCTTGGCGAGCTGCGCCGCCAGCTCGCCGCCATCCCCGGCATCGCGACCTATATGTCGCCGGTCCAGAACCTCAACATCGGTGCACGCTCCTCGAAGAGCCAATACCAGTTCGTGATGCAGTCGATCGACCAGGCCGCGCTTTCCGACTGGTCAAGCAAGATGCTGGACGCGCTGCAGCACGACTCGCTCTTCGTCGACGTCACCACGGACCTGCAGAACAAAGCCCTGCTCGCCAACCTCGTCGTCGACCGGGCCAAGGCGCAGTCGCTCGGCATCAGCGCCGACGTGCTGCGCTCCAGCCTCTATTCCGGCTTCGGCGTGCGCCAGATCTCGACGATCTACACCACCAGCGACAGCTACCAGGTTATCATCGAGTTCAATCCCGACATCCAATGGTCGAACGACCGGCTCGACCAGGTCCGCTTCCGCTCCTCCTCCGGCGCGCTCGTTCCGCTCGGGACCTTCGCCCGGATCGAGCGCAAGGCCGGCCCGCTCACCGTCAACCAGCTCGGCCAGCTCCCTGCCGTCACCCTCTCCTTCAACCTGCCGGCCGGCCGCGCGCTCGGCGAAGCCGTGCAGCGCATCGACGCGATCAAGGCCGAACTCGGCCTGCCCACTCAGATCGGCACCAGCTTCGCCGGCGTCGCCAAGACCTTCGAGCAATCGCTCGGCAATCAAGGCCTGCTGATCGCCGGCGCGGTGCTGACGATCTACATCGTGCTCGGCATCCTCTATGAGAGCTTCATCCACCCGCTGACGATCCTGACCGGCCTGCCGGCGGCGGCGCTCGGCGCGCTCCTGACGCTCAAGCTCTTCGGCCTCGACCTCTCGGTCATCGCCGTGATCGGGCTCCTGATGCTGATCGGCATCGTCAAGAAGAACGCGATCATGATGATCGACGTCGCGCTCGAACTGCAGCGCGCCGGCGAGCCGCCGCACACCGCCATCCGCGAAGCGTGCCTGCGCCGCTTCCGGCCGATCATCATGACGACGCTGGCGGCGATCCTCGGCGCCCTGCCGATCGCGATCGGCGCCGGCGCCAGCGCGGAACTGCGCCAGCCGCTCGGCCTCGCCGTGGTCGGCGGGCTGATCGTCTCGCAGGTGCTGACGCTGTTCATCACCCCGGTGATCTTCCTCTTCATGGAAGGGCTGTCGCGGAGGCTGGGCCGCAAGGAGCCGACTGCGCCCGCCCCTGCGGAAACGCCTCACATGGCGGGTTGATCAGCCCTGTCCGGCATGGGCAGTTTGCCACCGGCGCTTTGCGAGATTCGCTGTCGCCTCCGGTGCATCTTCGTCCAAGCTTGATCGGGCGGGCTTTCGATGGCCCGCGCGAGAGGGGAGAAGACGAGCATGACGCAGATGCCGAAGGGGCGCGAGGCGCCACCGGACGAACCCGCCCTCGATTTCGCCGGCGTCGTGCTCTCGCCGCAGAAGGAGATCGTCAGGGTCTTCTACAAGGAGATGTGGGACCACGCCGACAAGTCGCTGATCCCGCGGATCTTCCACGAGGACTTCACCTTTCGCGGCTCGCTCGGCCCGGTCCTGCGCGGCCATCGCGAATTCGCTGGCTATGTCGACTGGGTCACCGGCGCGCTCGGCGCGTACACCTCGGACATCCTGGCAATGGTCGAGGAAGGCAACCGCGTCTTCGGGCGCTTGCGCTTCCACGGCTTCCACCGCCGCGAGATGTTCGGAGTGCCGCCGAGCGGCCGCCATGTCTGGTGGCATGGCGCACCGGCCTTCACCTTCGAGGACGGGCTGGTGCGCGACCTCTTCGTGCTCGGCGACATCCACGGCCTGATCGCGCGCCTGAAGCAGGACTGAACGACCCTGCCTATCCGGCGAAGGTCACGCCCGCCTCCAGCGCCGCCAGCCGGATCAGGCGACAATCCTTCACCGCCGCCTGCCGATGCATCATCGCCTCGCGATAGATCGGATCGCGGAACATCGCCGCGAAGGCCTCGACGCTCGGATATTCGGCGATGAAGCAGATGTCCCAGCGCTCGCCCCTTGGGCCGATCAGCATCTGCTCGAAGCCACCGCGCCAGATGATCCGCCCGCCGAGCCGAGTCAGCACCGGTGCGCTGATCCGGCCATAGGCCGCGAACGCCTCGCGGCCGCCGCCATGCGGTCCGTCCGGATACTGCGCCTCGGTATTGAGCCGGATCAGGTTCAGCATCTGCACCGGCCCCGGACGGTCATCGGCACGGAAGGCGGCGAAGGCCTCGCGGCTGAAGCTCGAATGGTCGCTCATGCCCGCTCCCTCACCCGGCCTTGGCGACCTGCGACCAGTCGCCGGAATAGACCGGCTGGCGCCGCGCCATCCAGGCGTCGAGCCCCTCGCGCAGATCGGCCGTCGGCACGATGCGGGCGAACTGCTCGCTCTCGATCAGCAGCCCTTCGGCGATGCTGGCGTTGATGCCGCGCGTCACCGCCGTGAGGATGCTCGCCGCAGCCAGGGACGAATGCCTGAGGATGCGCTGCGCCAGCGCCTGCGCCGCCGGCAGCAGCTCCTCATGCGGCACCACCGCGTTGATCAGCCCCATATCGAGCGCCCGCTGCGGCGTGAACGGATCGCCGGTCAGGAGCAGCTCCATGGCGCGCTTGCGGCCGGCGAGGCGCGGCAGGCGCTGTGTCCCGCCGAAGGTCGGCGGCATGCCGAGATTGATCTCCGGCTTGGCGAACATCGCCCGCTCGCTGGCGATGGCGAGCGGCACCGCCTCGGTGACCTCGCAGCCGCCGCCATAGGCGAGCCCGTTCACCGCCGCGATCACCGGCTTGCCGAAGGCCTCCAGCCGCGCCGTCAGCTTCTGCCCGCGGCGGACGAAATCGCGAACCGCCTGCTCCGGGCCGGCCGCGACGCTCCGCGAGAACTCGTGGATGTCGCCGCCGGCCGAGAAGGCGCGCTCGCCTGCGCCGGTCAGGATCACGGCGCGGATGGACGGGTCGATCTCGATCGCATCGAGCAGTTCGAGCAGGCGGTCGATCAGCCCGTAGCTCAGCGCATTCAGCTTCTCGGGCCGGTTCAGCGTCAGCGTCGCGATCGCCTCGCGCTGTTGAATCAGGATGGGATCATTATCGGGCATGGCCTTGGCCTTCTTCCGGTTTCGACCGGTCGAAGCTGCGCCTCAGGCTTGACGATGTATACTACCTGTACGGTATACATAAGGCATGGCCGAACCCGACAAGCCGACGCGCACCCGCATCATCGAGGCCGCCAGCAAGCTCTTCTATGGCGAGGGCATCCGCGCCGTCAGCGTCGATGCCGTCGCCGAGAAGGCCGGCGTCACCAAGCGCACGCTCTACTATCATTTCGAGAGCAAGGACGAGCTCGTCGCCGCCTATCTCGAGGCGCGCGACCAGCCCAATCTCAAGCTGATGGCCGGCTGGTTCGACAAGGCCGAGGGCTCCCTGCCGCAGAAGATCGAGGCGATCTTCCAGAATCTCGCGCGCTCGGCCCGCCATCCGCGCTGGAAGGGCTGCGGCTTCCTGCGCACCGCCGCCGAGCTCGCCAACCTGCCCGGCCATCCCGCCATCAAGATCGGCGCGCGCCATAAGGCCGGCTTCGAGCGCTGGCTCGCCGGCGCATGCGACGAGCATGGCGCCGCCGCGCCCGAGGAGCTCGCCCGCCAGGTCGTGCTGCTGATGGACGGCGCCTTCTCGGTCATGCTCGTCCATCGCGACCCGGCCTATGTCGAGGCCGCCGGCCGCGCCGCCGCCTCGCTCGCTTCAACGGCGCAAAACCAGACGGTTTGATCGGCGCCTGACTGCCCTCTATCGTGCGGCGCATGACGCAAAGGCCGGTCCTCGCCTACACGCTGTTGCTGATCGTGCAGACGGCCTGCGCGCTGGTCATCCTCTTCCACATCCACGTCGCCTTCCGCGTCCTGGTCGCGCATATCGGCGAGCAGCAGACGCTACCGACCGAAATCCTGGCTCAGATCTGCGTGGCGGCGTTACTGGGCCAGCTTTGTTACTGGAGCCGCCTGTACGGACTACCGGTGCCGAAAGGCTTCCGCAGCCTGGCTCTGGGGCATGCCCTGGCCTTCGCCGCCCGCCTCGGCGCGATCGTCGGCGGCGCGCTCGCTTCCATCTATTTCCTGCGGCATCTGCCGGAGCTGACGAGGCTCAGCGACAGCTTCACTCTGATCTGGCGCTCCGGACTGCTCCTCGCCATCGTGTTCGCGCTCTATTGCTACACGCTGGAACTGGAACGGCTCGCTGCCGCCTGGCAGGCCGATCCGGAGGATTGAGTGCGTCAGGCGCGCAGGCTGGCGAGCCAGCCCCTGAGCCCCCGCAAGCGCTCCCGCACCACCTGCACGAGTTCGACCGCCCGCCGCCAGGCAGCGCTGGCCTTGATCCGCCCGATCACCGCCTGCCGGATCGCATCGATCCAGCCCATGATCCGCGCGAACCAGGAGATGGTCAGGAGCTGCGCCCGCCCGGCATGGTAGACGCGCTCGACCAGGAGGAAGCCGGCGAGATGACCGATCGCCGTCGTGACGATGCCGGCCGTGAGCGCCCCGCGCGCCAGGAACACCAGGCCGAGCAGCTTCAGCGGCTCGACGATGGCGAAGGGGATCGCCAGCGCGACCAACGCGCCATAGGGCGGCAGCCGCCCGATCGCCTCCTCGCACCGCGCCACCAGCCTGAGTGAGGCGAACCAGGCGATCAGCGGCCGATAGAGCGGCCGCAACACCTCGTCGAGCAGGATGACGAGCCCGACGACGAGGTCCAGCGGGATCAGGAGGAGCTTGATCAGGGTCTTGCGCATCACGTCTTATACCCTGAGAGCCGATCGCGATCACCCTGTCGGAGCACAACCGGCGCACGCCGAAATAAGAACAAAAAGGGGTATAGTGATACCATCACTATTGAGCCGATCTTGACCAAAACATAAGAAGCACAGAGAGTTGTAACTGCGCCTTCGCGCAAATGTCGAACGCATCCCGCTTCGGTTTTTGGTGGAACGACCATGGATGATACTGGAAGTGCTTCGAGCACCGCGATCATCACTCCAAATCTTCGTAGCTCTACCGCGTGGGTTTGGGCATCATGGTTACAAATCACAGCAAGCGAGCCATTGTTCGTCTACGGCTTCTGTGCTCCATCGCAGCGAGCAAAAAAGTCCTATGCTGAAGAAGCAATCACCATAGCCCCTGCAACAGACGCCGCACCTTTCGTCCTAACGATCCTGCATGCGGTGATCGATGCACATGAAGCCGACCACCTGGTTCAGAACATGGCTAAAGGCGCCACCAACCTTTCTTCGATATTCGGTCGGTCTGCACCAATGATCACACCCAAGTTGGTACGTCGAACGCTTGAAAATGTTCTTGGGCATCATGGAGCTACCGTCGACGCATATATGACCTTGCCTGCTCTAAACAAACTCTGCCGCGCGCCGGATACACTGAAGGCAATTCTATCTGCCCTTGAGGAGCGCCTCGGGCTGCCATTCACTAAAGGATATGCCAGTCATCTCGGCAATTTCGAGTGCTTCGACCTTGCCGATTGGCTAGAGCGAAAAAGGCCATTTGTGGTCGAAGCGCCAAATCCAAAAAAACTCGGGAAGCCGGAGCCCATCCACGCTCTCGCCGTTACACGGTCAAAGGCCTTCGCGCGCGAATCTCATATCCTCCATGTGGAGTGCTTTTCCGGGCGCGACACCATCTTGGACCGGATCATTTTCCTTCCCGAGAACGAACAGCTCTCGCCCTTAATCGTTGCGCCTGGCGAGATTGATGGCTTTTCAGTTCGTTTGTTCACCGCTGACGGTACGACGCTGCTGCACAGGGAAACGACGCACTTTCTTCACGAAGTCAATCTTGTCGCAAGCATGGCAGGGCGCGGCATTGTGCTCGATGACAAGCTCACTGTTCAGGCGCATGGTGTGAGTGAGGCGCTGGGAAGAAAAGCCGCTACCGTTCAAGCACAATCTTCCTTGCGTTCTCTGGTGAATGTGAACGGCCATGACCATCGTTGGCGGGCGCATGCAGATCGACTTCACCAGTTCGTCGCTGAGTATTTCGCGCCGCAAAGCGCTGATCGCTGGTTCGCTCGATCGGTTGCATCTCAGTTGGACGTCATCGAGCACATCAACACGCTGTTGCATGGCGGTAAGACAAAATCTGCCATACTTGTAGATCCCTTCTTCGGCGCGGATGCATTGCTCCGTCTCGCTATGCGTCTATCAAGCACTGACATCGAGCTGACGATCATCACCAGCTTGCAAGACCGAGCACCTGATAGCGGCGACTTTATTCCGGAAGGTAGAGCTCCCCAGGCCGTGCTAGAGGGCTTTCTGAGGCAATTTCATATGCTCATAAACCCTAAGATCAAGGTCATAAACCTTGCACGCCCCAATGGCAACCAAGTCTTTCATGATCGCTATCTAGCTCTCTACAACCATGACCAAACGACAAAAATCTATATGCTATCAAACAGCATCAATAAGATGGCCGGAAACTACCCTTTCTGCATGACAGTCCTAGCGGAAGGCATCACACGTGGCGTTCAGGATTACATCGAGGCGCTCAGCCGTGGGCAGGATATCAGTTTCCCGACGCAACCGGTCGTTACCTTTGCATGGCCGGAACCAGCGCGAGAGCTATCGCAACGTTAGCGACGCACCGGGCGTCGTTGCCGCACTGCGGTGGCTGCTTCGCATGGATGATTCCTCGACACCCGATGCCATTATTCGACGTGCGCGATTGCGAGGGTTGATCACCGGCAACCCGGACCGATATTGGCAAGTCGGAGATGGCGCTGTCGCGCATGCTCTCACACGGCATGGGCTTCGCTGGCCGGCGCAACCTCAGAGCCTTGCCGCGATCATGCTCGGCCTCGGCGAGCTCGATGCCCGCTGCCATGCCAAGCTGTGGCCAATTGTACTGCCTCAGCTAGCGAAACTGACCGTCGGACGGGAAAAAGCCATCCTCGCCGAGGCGTTCGCACAGACGCTCGCAACTGCACGTTCCGTCTCCCTCGGAGACCATAGCGCTGCACAATTACTGTCGGCGAATAGTCTGTCGTGGAACCTGCTGCAGGATGCTCAGGCTCTAGTGGCGCATCCGTGGGAGGTCGCATCAACGCCCCGCTACGGATTGCAGAGCGTCGTACGTTGGGCGCTTCATCGCAAACCGAGAGCCGTCGCAGACATTCAAAAAAAGCATCGCAATCACCCATTGACGGCAAGTCTCGTCCGCGCCGTGGTCCGTCATCTTCAGAGTGGAGAACCGGAGCGCGTGCAGGCGGTCGCCCGAACCGAAATTCCATTGCTGATAGCTCTCGCCGCCGCTCGAATTGCCGATGAACCACCCGCCGACCCCACCGCAAATGCGAGCCGCTTTGCTGAAGGGCGGCAATTACTTGTCGATAGCGGAGTCGATGAAGTTGATGCCACCTGCTTGATGACACTGCACTTTAAGGAGGCTGTTCATCAGCGCTTCCGATTAACGCATGCTATCCGCGATATGTCTCAGCAACTGCGGTGGCTAGGAGCACAGACGCCGCCACTATCGCCATTTGATGCTCATAACTCGTCTCACCTTCCCGCCCAGCTTGCCGAACGACGCCAGCAAGCCAAACAGCACGAAAAAGCGTTCGATCGCATACTCGATGATATGGCTCGGTTTTGGCCGCCGCAGGGGCTAGGAATTGATCATCTCGCGCTCGTTGCCCCGACCTTCGTCGACTTTGAAGAGCTTCGCTACCGGCTTGCAATGAGTCTGTCGGCGCAGCCCGCCCGCGCGCAGCTTCTTCAGCTCAATCTCGATGCATGGATGTCGGAGGTTGGCCTGACAATGCCGCCCAGCGAAGCGTTCGACCAAGACTATCATCCACAGGCCGACGATCTCTTCGATCAGACATTATGGGCGGCAAGGTCATTCATCGCCCTACATCCCGATCCAAAGGGAGGCATAGGGCGGCGGACGGGGCTCCTTCTCAAGGGTTTAAAGGATGCAGCGAGCTCATTGCTGGACGAACCCTATATGGCTGACCGCCAGCCTGCACGCTGGCGATCTGCATTGCTGCGTTCGACAGCCCTGGCGATCTTCGCACTGATGATCGTCAACGAGATTCCAACCGAACGGCGCCCCGAAACAATTATGCTTGCTGGCTTTGCCCTCGACCATGCGCGAGAAGTGCTTACGCAAGGTGAGGTGATTGGTGCACGGCTGGAATTATCTGATCTTCTCGCCAGGCTTGCCCTTTGGCGCATCGCACAGGACCCATCCCTTGCCTCCCGATTTTCCGATTGGGCCGATACTGAGGGCCTGCCGATAATGGTTCGAGCGATGGCCGCTTGGTCATCCCCCTCTCACATTGAAGCAAATGTCGAATGTGCGTGCCGCCTCTTTTTCGAGGCGGGACAGCCTCCCCTCTCGCGTCGCGGAAACAACCGGGCATTCGACCAGCTTATGTCGTTGCTCGACATTGCCGTTGCAACAACGGCGCAGGGAAACGACCGATTGCGGGAAGGTCTGTTAGTCGACGCTTGGTCGAAGGTCATCGAAGAATGGCCTGACGAGCGAGTACAATGGCACAATGCAGCCGATTGGCTTCTCAAGGCGGTAAAAAAAGAGGGAGTTGAGCGAGACAGCCTTCTCGGCAATCCGTCCTTCCAAAATTCGCGCTGCCGCCAAGAAATCGAAAGTAGAACCTGACGACATGGTCTTGAGCGAGTATTCTAGCGGCTCAAATTTTCATAATGGCGATTATTCGAATGGCCGGGGCAATTGCTTGGGCGGCACTCCTTTAGGCGTCGGCACTCCGGAGACGCACCCCTTCGCCTTTTTCATTCCGCGCAATGAATTCGATGCCGGCCTTTGACAGCGCAACTTCGACCGCCTGAACGGTGCTGACGCGAGAATCGACCACCTCTTTTTCAAGGCGAGCCACTGCGTTCAGCGATACGATCGCCTTGTCCGCCAATTGCTGCTGAGACCACCCTAGAAGGGCGCGGGCGGCTCGAATCTGTCGTGCGCTGATCACGTCGATCAGAAACCGCACCCGCTGAACAATCGCCACAAATAGGGTTATTTTACACCTCTTGAGGTTATATTTAATCGAAGCCGTGCTACGTATGCCGATGGGGGGATATTGCTATGAGCGAGCTGACAGTAGGGCAGAGATCGATACAAGGGGCAGGTTTTCACGAACCGCCTCACTCACGGCGACGGAGCGGAACCAGGGGGCTTGTCGCTTCCATTTTCGGATGCCTGTTCGGCCTGATTGGCGTCTTCATATTGGCAATCATCTTCGTTCCGTTGGCGATCCTGTGCTCGGCAATAGGTTTGGTACGAGCGTCTCGAATTTGGATCGCGGGCGTCGCTCTGCTCGGGCTCCTGCTCGCGGCTGCCGGCGTCGTTACCTCGCCAACGCTTCTACTCGTCGCTGGCGTTCTATCCTTGCTACCTGCGAACCCAGGCCCAGCATCGCTACCGAGCACGGCGCAGTTGGCGCAGAGACAGACTGACAAGGTCACAAGTCTACCGCCTTCAAACGCCGACCGGACCACCGCGCAAACGAGTATGCCGAATGGCGCCCAGGTGGACCGGGTAGCGTCAACCGGTCGCCGCTTCGTGCCCCTCGCCTCGGAGCCAGGACTGCACTGGTCTCAGGCGAATTCGACCGCCGAGTGGTTTGAAATCACTCAGCCGATGGTCGGCTGTAGTGAGGTTCAGGACAGCCCGGAGCTCCAACAAACCGCGAAGCGGGCCATCCTCGCGTGGAGGACACGCACGTCCCTTCCGCCCAATTGTCAGGTGTTCCAGCCCGGAAAGCGCCTCCTGCTCGATACCCAACAGACCGAAGCGGAGCGGCAGCAATTGCTCAAGCTATGGGAGATGAATTGCCGAACCGGCTGCGTTCCGTTCGCAAGCCCCGTCTATATGCCACCTTGGAGAATCGTCGGCCCCTATCTCCGCCCGAGTGCACCACCGCCGGGATGGGAATAGCCTGCAATAGAGACCGGGCATCGTGCGAACGACAAAGCGGCAGCCTGCCGCCGCTTCTTGCAAAATAAGCTGTTGAATTTATTGAGAAAAATATATTCGCAATTGCTCCCTCAATAACTTGCTGACGCTTCTTCGTGCGGCAATTGATTTTGAGAGGTTGGACGGATCGCAATTCAGCCTCCGGGCGAACTCGGCCAGACCAATTGCGCCCATTTCGTTCTTCGCCAATTCCCGCAGCTTGTTGACCTCGGCCAATTCAGCCTCGCGGTTGCGCAATCCAGCTATTGCCTTGGCAATGGTATTTGGCTGAATGCTCTCGCCACGCTCGATCCTGCGCACCGTCGTGCGCGAGAGGCCAGAGGCCTCCGCTATTTGCCGATCGCTCGCCATTGCTTGCTCCAGCAGTGCGGCAAGCATCGCCTGCATTTCCGGGCCGATCCCGTATTCGACACTCAGTTCATCATCGACGCCCAGGGCTGATTTTTCCTCCCACTTGTTGGCCTCTTTTCCAATGCAATGAATACCCACGGCTTTGATGCGCCGTCGCTGGGTAGCTCCCTGGTCGAAGACGTCGCCGTTGTCGAATTTCAGCTCGGGGCTGAGATGATATGAGCGCAATGCCTCCGCGTACGATTGGAGCATTTGTCGGCCAATTGGCCGTCCCGTCTCGCGATCAAAGCAATGCTTGGCGGCCTGCACCGCCTCGCGAGAATAAGGCGCAATTGGCCTAATTGGTCCGCCACCTCCGCCAGGGGCAGCGGCGTCATACTGCGCCGACCGCAATATTAGTGGTTTGGCTTGAAGCGCGCACATGAAACCAAATGGCTTCACCTGCTCTTCGTACGGCCGTGTCGCATTGAAATGCGCGAACCATCGCAACAGATCCGGCGTCGTCGCCGCATAGCGGGAAATTGCCGGACTCTTCAGCTTCGGATGATAATCGAGCGGCACGACTGCCGGCTTGTCGGTGTATGCCGCCTTCACGATCTGGAACCAAAGATCGTATTGCCAGCGGCGGATGCCAATTTCGGTCAATGGCACTGATGGCGCCGGAATTGCCCTCGGCGCATTGCGTTCATCATACGGGTCCAGCAAATGCCCAAGACCGTGGGCTGAGGCTTTCCGGATGACGGGCGCGCCCTCATTGTCCAAATTGAACAGGACATACCGCTTTGCCGAGATCGCTAGGCAATAGAGCGGCGCGATCTCCCTGCTCCCAATATGGAAATTGACATTCTCGATCTTGAGCAATGCCCCCTTCTGTTCATAGGGATTGAGCGGCAAGAACCAATCGCAGACGGCGCTTGCTCGGCTGAGGAATTCCGCTTCGGGCATTGCCAGGGGCTTTGCGATAGCCATGCTGTCGGTATCGCAGAATGCCCAATCCAGACCGGAACCCAGAATGACGCGCTCGGCGAGCGCCAGCATAAGGCGGGCAGCTCCCGTGATCAGGGTTCCCAACAATGGATGGAAATAGGTGCCGGGCTTCTCCGCTATTGCCGTCCCAATCGGGAACGACTGCTCGCCGCCGAAATAACATTCGCGGCGCAGCTTCCTGTCGAGGTTCTCGACATTGACCTCAATGAAGATGCCGTAGCTGGTCGAGTTGGCGAGAATCTTGAGCGCATATTGCTCGGCGTCGAGCCGATCGCGCTCTGATCCATCTGCGGCGTCCATTCGTGCCTTTGTCTGCGACCGGTAGTCTATCAATTGCCGATATGCGTCGCCTGAGTACGGATCGATTGAAGGGCCATCCTTCCCGGCTATGCGAATGGTCTTTAATTCAGACTGCGGTTCATCCGGCTCCAACGTGATCGCGCAGACAACCTGCGGGGCTTTGCCAGAGAGGAATTTTGATGCCAGGCAATCGGCCAGCGTGAACCAAAGCTGCCCGTTGTAGCTGAGGTGATTGAGCCCGATTGTGGTCGACTTGCCCGAAGCGCCGCTCGCCGACGGCGGTTCATAACGAGCCCGCACGGGAAGCACGTCGCCGTCCGGCTTGATCCGCACAATGGTCGTCAAGCGGCGCCAGTTTTCAGGACGCTGCAAATCCTGCGGTGTGACGCTCTCAAGCCAGGCCGCAGTTTCGGCAGTGCTGTCCCGTTGGCGCAGGCCATTCCCGATGACGAACTGCCAAAGCCGCATCAATGTGCAGACTGTCGGGTACATGGAAAGGAAGTCGCAATACAGCACTCGCGTCGGGGCACGCCGAATGTGCACCTCAGCGCGACCACCGAAATACGTGCTCAGGATTGCCCCAGTGATCTCATCGGGAAAATCCGGCTGAACAGATCGCCACGGCCGAACGCCCATTTCCTTGAGATAGGCCTTGCCAAGTCCAGCCTCGCTGAGAATCTGACTCAGCTGCGTCGTTTCCAGATCATGTTCGTCAAAGCGCGCTTTCAACGCGACGAAGGCCTCCCATGTGACCTGCACGTCCTGCATCGCGTAGCGGAGATAGTCCCTTGAGAGCGCCTGGCCGTGCTGATTGGTGTCGAGCTTTCGAGCAGCGAGCCCTAGGAATTCTGCGAGCGAGCCCAGCGTGAACGAGCGACTGGTCAATGCGGCCGCGATCGTCTTCAAGTCGATGAATGAGCCCCGACGAACGGTCCGCTCCCCAGCTTTTCGCATTCGCCGATTGTCGAAGCTGCGCTTCACGCCCGCGAACTGAATGAAGGCTGCTCGGCTCGACAGGTGTTTGACCTGAACGCGAGGCTTCCATCGGTCTGCGGACAATTGGAAGCTATACCCGCCCTTCATTGAGCCTCGAGCAAGCCCGTGACCAATCGCGAGGCGCGATAAATCGAATGGCAGGTTGAATCCGACGAACGCAGCCCTCAGCTCGAATGCCTTTCGATAGAATACGTCATCGACGAACGAAGCCGTGGTCATGCATTCGAGGCTGTTTTCCGCTGCGAATGCGCGAATGAGGTTCTGATCGGCCTCCGAGAGAGCATCGGGATCGTAGAACATGCCGGCGGTGTGGATCTTCGCCCCCTCGCGCAGCTGAAACCCTCCGAACCGAAGGCGTTGTGCGTGATCAGTCGTGGTTTCCGTATCGAAGACGAGCGTGAACTTGGATGGCCCGACTTGCCGCTTTCGTCCTTTCTCTGCGCTCCCGACCGCGACTGCGGGGACGTAGGCTCGCAAATAGATATCAAGGGGCTGCGGTGTGGGCTGGGTGCGACCTTTTCCGCTCATGACCGTGCATCCCGATCGACGGCCGTGCCAGCGGTAGCGAGTTCGATGAGCGTGCGGCCAAATTGATCGAGGCGCTCGACAATCAGTCGGAACAACTCAGCCACCCCCAACAGATAGCGCCCGATGACTTCCAACACGTGGGGAGACTTCGACTGCGGCTGCGGATGATCTTTCTGAGCGTCCGAGAGTTTACGATGGCAATTGCGGCACATGATGACGACGTCATCGTGCATGGCTCGGCCCGCGATGTGATGCTCTTCCAGGCAGTGCGCGTAGTTTTCGCCGCAGTGGATGCACTGGGGCGCGTTTGTTCCGAGCCGTTCATGAGCGCGCTCTAACCTTATCGCGCGGTTGAGCGCGATCTTCTTTTCATCCCGATTCATTTTTCCGATCCTTAGGAGACGAGCCGGTAAACCATCTCAAAGGCCTCGGGCTCGCTGCTTGCGAGCCGATGGATGGTGTTCGGCCGGGTTTCGAGGAAATGGGTTCGGCGTGCGGTATCTTTCACCGACAAGCCCTTGAACGGCGCGAGCAGCCCCGCGTCATTCGTGTTCAAAAATGCCTTCACCGCTGCTTCGTGGCGTCCAATGAGCGAAGCTTGCTCAAAGCCAAGAACGGTGACGACGGTTGGCCCCACAGTGGTCAGCGCCGTCATTTCTCGCGGACGTCGATCGTCGAAGACCCACTGGCCGCCTTGGCGTTCGGCTAACCCGTTGTCGCGCAGGAATCTGCGAAACCGCTCGGCTGAGACGCCTACCTCACGGGCCGCGCGGGATTGGCTCTGGGTGCGGCGAAGCTCCTTCAGCGCCGCTTCAAGCCGGGCCAGCGAAGCAGCTCTCGGCGGCGGGGCGCGGATGGGAGTTTCGCCAGCTCTGGCGTGGCCCCTACCTTGAGCGCGCGTGAAGCCGCGCATCAACGCCCGATTTATCCTACGTTGATATTCCGCCCTGTGATCGCGATGAAGTGCCATGCGCCGTTCCCAATCGAGTCGGCAAACGCCTCTCGTGGGATCAAAAAGGGCTGAGCATCGGCCTGAGTCTAAATTTCTTTAAATCTTTACATATTGATTTAAGAATAGGCGTATTAATCCCTTTGGCCAAATTTACGGTAGAGAGCACGTTGGATTACCGGCACAGAGAAACCATCCTCATTTCTAGCACGGCCAGTTTTTATCGCAGTTTCGATAATCAAAGTACGTGCAAGGCCTCTTGACTTCGAATTCAACTGCGCGCCAGAATCTTGAAGTTCTTCAATAATATTATCAATCAATTGAATCTTGCTTGGCCGGCCGGGGCGGTTTTTTGGCTCAATTTTTATTAACATTGCAAGCGGTTCCATAACCCGCTCTTCAATGAGAGGTTTCGTCACAGTGACCAATTCAAAACGCTGACCGCCTGCCTCAACGGCGTTTTCATGCCAAAGAATCGCACGGAAATCCGAGAACACGACAGCCGGGATCGACTCGACGGACGTTGAGACATTGGGCTTTGTCCGGTAACCGGAAGCCACCAATTTGCCATCAGACAACTTCTTGGCGAGTTGCCGCTGCATTTCCCAAATTGGTTCCTGCCTCAACCGCAAATGATCGAGGCTGGCCCCCACAGTTTGGAATATCCCTTTAATCGTCTCGACGGCGTCCTGTGAGACGTTGCTTTCAGGCAAAACCAACGCCTGCTGGCTGGCCGCGTTTCGGCGATCGATGAGCGATCTCGGAGCGAAAAACTCCCAAGCATCAGATAGCCGAATTGCGAGCGGCTTTTTGGATTTTTTGGCCACAGGCGTTAGCGTTCCTGGCGCAGAATTTGAGGGGACGGCGATATCATAGATCAAAATATCTCTTTGAAATAATTGGCCTATGGATAGAATCGGGTCCCGATGAACTTAATTTTCGCATGACGTGTTAGGGCTGAGAATAACAATGGCTCATGCGGGGCGGCTCACGTCCGATGACGGCGCGGCTTGGTCTTGGCGTTCTGCACTTTGGCAAACCCGATCCGCTCAGATCAAGCCAAGTCAGAAAGCTAAACGTCGCATCGAACCGCTCGTTCTGTGCGGTCACGGCGTAGCGTTGAAAATTGAAGGCGGCTCGCTCCTCGTCCGCAACGGTTTCACGCACCATCCGCAGGAGCGCGAGGAATTCCGCTTTTTCAAGGGAAGTCTGGATATCCCGCCGCAAATCATCGTGTTGGATGGCAGCGGCAATATCACATTCGACGTGCTGAACTGGCTTGCCGAACAGAATGTGACCCTGACTCGGCTTACCTGGCAGGGTGAAATCGCAACTGTTGCCGCGTCCAACGGCTACGCGGCTAATCCGCATCGCGTAAATTGGCAGCGGGAAACCCGCGCCGATCACACGGCGCGCATGTCTTGGTGTATTGACCTGATATCGCGCAAAATCGAAGGCTGCATCCTGACGCTGGAAAAGGCTGTCCCGCGCTCGTCACGATGGAACGCCGCGATGGAGCGGGCCTATGCCGATTTGTCAGCATTGGAACTGACACCGCCCCAAGACATTGTCGGTTTGCGCATCATCGAGGCCAACAGCGCCGCTGCGTACTTCCGTGCGTGGCGTGACATCCCGATCAAATGGCGCGGCCTTACGCGAAACCCGATTCCGGACGACTGGAAATCCGTTGGCGCAAGAACGTCAGATTTTGCGTTGGCCGGGAACCGCAATGCTTCCCACCCCGTGAACGCGATGTTGAACTACGCGTATACCGTAGTGGAGAGCCAACAGCGCCTAAAGGCGATTGCTGAAGGATATGATCCGACGATCGGAATCATGCACGAGAGCCGGCCGGGCGCATCGGCGTTTGTGTATGACACTATGGAGCCCGAGCGCGCCAAAGTGGATCGATCGCTACTGGATTTTATCCGCAGCCATACGTTCGATCCGGCGGATTTCGTACTACGTCGGGACGGTGTGGTAAGGTTGAATCCACGATTGGCGGGAGCAGTTGTAGCAATTGTGTATCGATAGCTCATTCGCGTATTCCGAAAGCCAAACTAAGAATAGCCAGACCAAAGCCGCAAGAAAGAATTGAGGTAGGTTATCTGAACGATTTTAGAACATCCAACGCTGCACACGACTGTCCTCAGCTGGTTGGAGTAGCCAACTCGCCCAGTCGCCCGTGGCTAGCAACGTCGGAGCCAGCTAATTATGATCATACTCGCGCGTACCGATAAACGCCCTTCACGTGACTATTGAGGTATTGTCCTATAGATCCAGCTTGTATTATTTCATCAAAAACTCGCCTAGGAACATCAAAATACTGGTACAGACTTCCGTTGTTGAACAAAACCTCCAGAATTTGGCGATTTTCATCATAGCCAATTTCAGCTACGTTTGATGAAGTCACCGGCACTCGTTTCATTACGCATCCCCCCCGTCGTCATCTTGATCTGCGATGCCATCTGGCACATAAGCCCTGATCGATCGTGCGTTTTGTCGGCGCCATAATTCGACCGCTTCAGCATAGTCAGCAGGCGGACGTACCTGATTCCAACCGCCTGGACCATCAAACCCGTCCTGCTCATTCCCCGGAACTACAACCTTAGGATCTGTGCTATCTGGACGCCGCCCCGATCCCGGTCGATCAATTAGGGTCCTTATGGGAAGATTCACGGCTTCACCCACAATTATTGCTTCCCCCGTGCGAAGAACAGGAAGCATAGAAAACAATCCATCAAGATTGTCGCTAGCCGCTCCCTTGACGTGGCTCCTATCAGTAGAGTTACTAAGACGGAGAGCAAAAATAGTTCCGCACTGAGAAAGTATTGTTGGGTCTATCTCAGCAGGCCTTTGGCTGACCAGCATCATCCCAATGCCATACTTTCTTCCTTCCTTCGCAATCTTTTTTACTGCAACGGATGCAACTTGCTTCGGATCGAGATATGAGTGCGCTTCCTCCAAGACAATTAGCAAAGGCCTCTCGCGCCCTCCTTCAGGAATGTTTCTGGACCAGAAAAGAGCATCATAGATGATGCGTAAGACCGAGCCGACTAATTCAGATTGAATTGTTGGCGGGATTCCCGATAAATCCAGTATAGTCACGGGCTTTTCGTCGCCTAACCACCCTGCAAGCAATGTATCTAGATCCTGCTGAACAGCCCCCGTCTCACTCGGCGAAAAGGGGCCCGGTCGAAGAAGGAAATCGAACCGAGCATCTCGTATCTTAGAGCCGAGGGCATCAATCTGCCGTCCGAGGCCCAAATTGGACTGGCTGTGGCGTATCTTTTCAGGATCATCTCTATTGTCCTTGGGCGGCAGAAAGCGTGGTGGAATTCCCCCAAGCGCATTGCCCGCTTGAACAGGTACTCCATCAGCACCAAGCTCAAGTGCCCAAGTATCTCGTGACTGCGGTTGACCGGCCCTCGCGAAATGCGTTGCACGCATTTCGCAGTGCAAATCAAACCACAGTTTGTGCAGAGAAAATGGCACCGGAGAATCGACGCTGAGCGTATCCGCGTTGATGCCCGCTTTAGGGTGCTGAGTGATAGCTTGGAGCTTCAATCTGTTGATCCAATCAATCAGCGCCCCTCGGTCACCAGGATTGTCAATAGACCCAACGGTAATCGGAAGCAATTCATCCAATGTTAACGCCCAATAAGGTATGTATAGCGGCTTTTCCCCTTTTGATAAATCTGGAGTAATACGAAAAATTGAAGCCCTATCAGAAAGCGCGGAGCCGTATTCTCCATGAATATCGATCACTACTATGCGGGCAGACGGATAGCGCGAAATGTCCGACAACGCAGTGAGAATTCCGGCGACTGTGGTCGACTTACCGGACCCCGTCGTTCCGACTACAGCGCTATGTCGCGTGATCAATCTGTCGATTTCAACAAGAGCGGGAATAGACAGCGCACTGGCAAGCCGGCCTACCTGAACAAATCGCCGATCGTTTGGCCGCCCATATATGGCGCGAAGATCGAATTCCGTTACGAGATGGGCTGCATCGCCAATTGTTGGGAACTGTGAAATACCTCGATCAAAACCCGCCCCAGGATGGCCCTCGCCGACCAGCTGAACGGTCATCCAGCGATTGCCGTGCTGCTCAAACTCTGCCAACCGCTCGGGAACGGCGCTAGCGCCTACCTGGGAAATCACTCCATACAAATTGGCAAATCCGAGCGGTATTCTTACAAAGCCGCCGACTTGACCGACCCTGTAGCTCTGTCCCTCGATAAAGCTCAGGCCGGAAACAGTTTCCTGGGCCAATTTTATTCTGATTGTGGAACCGCTGACATCTTCCACCGTGCCAAGCAGGGTCGGATCCGCGCTCATTCGGCCGCCGCCTGCCTGCTTGTCGCTTCGATGAACTTATTCAAAAATGCGCCTAGGTGGTTAAAATCACCAAGCTTCAACTTGCAGACCTTGGGAATCTCCGCATCCGCGCCATCCTCGTGGGGAGGCAACTCAAAACTCCCTTCTAGGGCCCCGAGATTCGACGATGGCCGGATCATCCACGGCGCGTCCTGCTTTCGAATAACGGCTCTATCATAGGTAAATAAAGATAGATTTGGCGTTTCCTTCGCTAGTTTAGCTGCGCCGGGATATTTTGTCATGCAGCCATACTGGAACGCAAAACATGCCGCAGATGGATTCGAATCAAGGCATTCTACCAAGGCTCCATTAATGTGATCGTCTCCAAATGAATAACCGGACATTATCAATGCAACTGGGCGATTCTTGCCGCGGATAAAATTACGAAATCGGTCAATCATTACATAATACGGCATACGCCGGCTTTCGTCATACTTAAGATGCGAAGGGTGTATAAGTAACTCATCTCCATCTTCTGCCTCAGTTCGTATTATATGCTTTTCCTGAGATTTATAGCGCCAGTTAATTGAGCCGTGAATCTTCCAAAGTCTCGACCAGCGTAGAGGAATCTCATTCTCTTCTATAGCTTTGAGATCGAAAAATGGGCGCGATGAGCCAATAAAACCATCAAAGAATGGAACTCTGTGTTTCTCAAGCGCACGTTCAATAAGAAGGTCGTAGTTTGTAGTAAAAATCTCCGTATGAGGATACTTACGAAAGCTTATAAATCTAGCCAGCGCGTGATATGGCGTCTCATGATCAGGGAGTTCTTTATTTACAGCCGAGCGAACAGCTCGACAGATTTCCTTGTCCAGTTTATCTAAGGATTCAGACTGAAGGTTTCGTACGCCTACCTTTCCAGCAACGTCCTTGAAAGTTCTGAGGCGATTCAGCATTGTCTCAATCGTCGGACTCGTTACTTCGTCCTCCTTAAACGTCAACAGCAGTTGCTCGAATGCCGATTTAAGTTCCGCATTGGCAATAAGTTGCGTGCTTATCTCTTTCGTTAGGCCAGCTATATCTTGGATTAGAGAAACAGCAGGCTGTCCATCGGTACCAGGCACGCGCACAGCGCAAGCGCACCCCGCTCCGAGAAAAAAACCAACAGCCAGCTTATCAGCAGCTAATATCTGCCTAAGTTGGTTTATTATTTGGACAGGATCATGAAATTCTATGGCCATATTTTCATTCAATCAATTTGTGATTTTGACGATTCGATTGCCATAACGTCAAGATTCTCAATCTCTTGAAACGCCCGTCCAGCGATACCCTGTAAGTCACCATACATGCCAACGGTAGATTCAACCACGCCGCGAATTTGCTCTTCACGCTTTGCCCACAGGCGAGTCATAGTCTTGCGCTCGCGCTCCAGATCAGCTTGCATGTCGCCAAATTTTTCCACGATGGCCTCGATGCGATGCCGGAACCTGGGGCCGGTTAGATACTGGTAAACGAGTTCCATCTTGGTCTGCTGCCCTTCCTGCGCTTGTCGGCTGCTGGCAACCTGTAGAAGTGTCTGACGAAGAGCGAGCGCCACAGGGACCATGTTACGTGGCTGCGTTACCCACACGCCGTCGACCTGATCGAATGTATCAACGCCCTTGGGAAGAACAGTCGAAATCAACAGGGCAAACTCAGCCTTTGCTGCGCGCTGATCCTCCCGAAGCTTAACAAGCCAACCATCACTCCAATTCTTCGTGCGTTTCGTTTCCCAAAGAATTGTACCACAGACTTGGCCTCCGGGACTGACGACGCGTTGGAGAACATCACCGCCAAATTCGCCTTTGGGAACGGGCTCGATCAAGTCGCCGGGAAACTTACTACGCAAGATTCCCTCCAGTTCAAGTTCAAACGCTTCGCCCTGCAGTTGCTGGGACCCTTGCTCGGCACGTCGGCGTAGCTCCTCGATCTGACGCTGCATCGAGGCGATTTGCTCTTCCTTTTCGGTTACCTTCAGCTTCAGGCTATCCTCAGCCTCCAGTTTGGCCTTCTCGCGAACGGAGGCCAGAGACTCTCCGACTTTTCGTTCGATTGTTAGATCTATTTCACGGCGTGCATCATCCAACTCGCGCTGCTTTCGCATAAGGTCAGCCTGAGCCTTCTGGGCCTCCGCCAGCTTCTCGTCGTGTTCCGCCAGAACACGGCGAAGTTCTGCTAGTTCTGCTGTCCGTGCCTGAAGATCAGAACCAATGGCCTCGCGCGCCCTCCGACTTTCCTCGGCAACCACCTGCGCGCGCAATGCGCTGACCTTCTCGGCAACCTGAGCATCGATCCCAGCCCTAGCCTGCTCAAGCTCTTTTTGACGGCCCAAAAGCCCGGCTTCTCGCTCCCCGATTTCACGCTCCTTGTCCGCGATGCGCTTTTCGTACTGCTTGCGGGTCGCCTCGATGAGCGGCGCGGCAAGCTGCTCGGTCAAGCGGAACTCAGTCCGGCAGCTGGGGCAAGTAACCGTAGGCTCGGTCATGAGTTCCCGACATTCACTCATTGCACAGCCCGCACAGGGCCCTGATATCGCCTGTACCGTCAAGGACACGATCTTCGATGGAGCGCCTTGGCGCCCTAAAGACAGCTCGGTCGCGCAAATCCGATATGTGCGGGTCTCGAACGCATAACCTTTTTTGAATGGTCAAAAGTGGTCCAGCTCAGCTGCTATCGCTATACCCCAAATAAGAACAAAAAAAGAACTTGCGAGAGAGAACAAACCATGACCATAGTCATCCCCATGGCGCGGATTGAGATGTGGTCGCGCCCCTGCCATAAGGAGCGCACGTCGTGAATCAGGCGAATCTCAGGCTCGTGGAAGGCTCTTCGATGGACAAGGCCAAGGCGCTCGATGCGGCGCTCTCGCAGATCGAACGGGCTTTCGGCAAGGGCTCGATCATGCGCCTGGGCAAGAACCAGCAGGCGATCGAGATCGAGACGGTCTCGACCGGCTCGCTCGGCCTCGACATCGCGCTCGGCGTCGGCGGCCTGCCCCGTGGCCGCGTCATCGAGATCTACGGACCTGAATCCTCCGGCAAGACCACGCTCGCGCTGCACACCATCGCCGAAGCGCAGAAGAAGGGCGGCGTCTGCGCCTTCGTCGACGCCGAGCACGCGCTCGATCCGGTCTATGCCCGCAAGCTCGGCGTCAATCTCGACGACCTGCTGATCTCGCAGCCCGACACCGGCGAGCAGGCGCTCGAGATCACCGACACGCTGGTCCGCTCCGGCGCGATCGACGTGCTGGTCATCGACTCCGTCGCGGCGCTGACGCCGCGCGCCGAGATCGAGGGCGAGATGGGCGACAACCAGCCCGGTCTCCAGGCCCGCCTGATGAGCCAGGCCTTGCGCAAGCTCACCGCCTCGATCTCGCGCTCGAACTGCATGGTCATCTTCATCAACCAGATCCGCATGAAGATCGGCGTGATGTACGGCAGCCCCGAGACCACCACCGGCGGCAATGCGCTCAAGTTCTACGCCTCGGTCCGCCTCGACATCCGCCGTGTCTCGACGCTGAAGGAGCGCGACGAGGCGACCGGCAACCAGGTTCGCGTCAAGGTCGTCAAGAACAAGGTGGCGCCGCCCTTCAAGCAGGTCGAGTTCGACATCATGTTCGGCGAGGGCATCTCGAAGGCCGGCGAGCTGGTCGATCTCGGCGTCAAGGCCGGCATCGTCGAGAAATCAGGCGCCTGGTTCTCCTTCGACAGCCAGCGCCTCGGCCAGGGCCGTGAGAACGCCAAGACCTTCCTAAAGGCCAATCCCGACGTCGCTGCCAAGATCGAGACGACCATCCGCCAGAATTCCGGCCTGGTCGCCGAGCGCATCCTCGAGAATGCCGACCCGACCGCCGAGGATCTCGACGAGGGCGAGGCCTGAGCCTTCAAACGACGGCATAAAGTGATTAAGTCGACGGGCGGCCTCCGGGTCGCCCGTTTCCGTTTTGCGGTCAGCGGCTTGCGGCGCCCTTGCGCATCTTCACCGCTTTCTGGACAGGCGTAAGCGCGCTGACTAGAACCACTGCGCCGGGCCTGCCGGCCCCACTAGAACAGAGCCAAGATTGCGATGAGCGGCGTCAACGAGATCAGGTCGACCTTCCTCGATTACTTCAAGAAGAACGGTCACGAGGTGGTGCCGTCGAGCCCGCTCGTGCCGCGCAACGACCCGACCTTGATGTTCGCCAATTCGGGCATGGTGCAGTTCAAGAACGTCTTCACCGGCCAGGAGAAGCGCCCCTACGCACGCGCCACCACGGCGCAGAAATGCGTGCGCGCCGGCGGCAAGCACAACGACCTCGACAACGTCGGCTACACCGCCCGCCACCACACCTTCTTCGAGATGCTGGGGAACTTCTCCTTCGGCGACTATTTCAAGGAACAGGCGATCACCCATGCCTGGACCCTGGTCACCCGTGAATTCGGCCTGCCCAGGGACAAGCTGACCGTCACGGTCTACTCGGAGGACGACGAGGCGCACACGCTCTGGAAGAAGATCGCCGGCCTGCCGGATTCGCGCATCATCCGGATCGCGACCTCCGACAATTTCTGGCGCATGGGCGATGTCGGCCCCTGCGGCCCCTGCTCCGAGATCTTCTACGACCATGGCGACCACATCCCCGGCGGCCCTCCGGGCTCGCCCGACGAGGATGGCGACCGCTTCATCGAGATCTGGAACCTCGTGTTCATGCAGTATGAAGAGGCTGCGGGTGGCATCAGGACCAATCTGCCCCGCCCCTCGATCGACACCGGCATGGGCCTCGAGCGCGTCGCCGCCGTGCTCCAGGGCACGCATGACAACTATGCGATCGACCTGTTCGCGACGCTGATCCGCACGATCGCCGATCTCACCAACGTCCCCTCGGACGGGCCGATGAGCGCGAGCCACCGCGTCATCGCCGACCATCTGCGCTGCTCCGCCTTCCTGATCGCCGACGGCGTGCTGCCCTCGAACGAGGGCCGCGGCTATGTGCTGCGCCGGATCATGCGCCGTGGCATGCGCCATGCGCAGTTGCTCGGCGCCAAGGACCCGTTGATGCACCGCCTCGTGCCGGCGCTGGTGCGCGAGATGGGCCAGGCCTATCCCGAGCTGATCCGGGCCGAGGCGCTGATCAGCGAAACGCTGAAGCTGGAGGAAACCCGCTTCCGCACCACGCTGGCGCGCGGCCTCTCCATCCTCGACCAGGAGACGCAGGTACTGGGTTCAGGCGACAAGCTGAAGGGCGACGTCGCCTTCACCCTCTACGACACCTATGGCTTCCCGCTCGACCTGACCCAGGACGCACTGCGCGCCCGCGGCGTCGGCGTCGACATCGAGGGCTTCGATGCGGCGATGGCACAGCAGAAGGCCAAGGCGCGCGCCGCCTGGGCCGGCACCGGCGAGGCCGCGACCGAGACGCTCTGGTTCCCGCTGCGCGAGCGCGTCGGCGCGACCGAGTTCCTCGGTTACGACACCGAGAGCGCCGAGGGCGTCGTCACCGCTCTGGTCAAGGACAATGCCGAGGTCGCGACGCTGAAGGAAGGCGAGAGCGGCACCGTCATCCTCAACCAGACGCCGTTCTATGGCGAATCCGGCGGCCAGGTTGGCGATACCGGCACGCTGGTCGGTAACGGCTTCAAGGCTGAGGTGACCGACGTTCAGAAGAAGCTCGGCGACGTCTTCGCCCATCAGGTCAAGGTCGTCTCAGGTACGATCGAGCTCGGCAAGCCGGCCGAACTGACGGTCGACCATGGCCGGCGCGGCGGCATCCGCGCCAACCATTCGGCCACCCATCTGCTGCACGAGGCGCTGCGCCGCGTGCTCGGCGACCATGTCGCGCAGAAGGGCTCGCAGGTCGCACCCGAGCGCCTGCGCTTCGACTTCAGCCATCCCAAGCCGATCTCGCGCGAGGAATTGGCCAGGGTCGAGGAGATGGCGAACCGGCTGGTGCTGCAGAACGAGCCGATCACCACCAAGCTGATGTCGGTCGACGATGCGATCGCCTCGGGCGCGCGCGCGCTGTTCGGCGAGAAATACGGCGACGAGGTCCGCGTGGTGTCGATGGGCACCGATCGTGATGCCGAGATGCCAAAGGCCTTCTCGGTCGAGCTCTGCGGCGGCACCCATGCCAGCCGCACCGGCGATATCGGTCTCGTCACCGTCCTGTCCGAGGCCGGCGTCGCGGCCGGCGTGCGCCGGCTCGAGGCGCTCACCGGCGAGGCCGCCCGCCGCCATCTGCGTGAGGAGAGCGTCGCGCTCGACGAGATGGCCGGACTGCTGAAGGCACCGATCGCCGAGTTGCCGGCGCGTGTCGCAACCCTGGTCGAGGAGCGCCGCAAGCTCGAGCGCGAGCTCAGCGAAGCCCGCAAGAAGCTCGCCATGGGCGGTGGCGGCGAAGCCAGCGATCCGATCCGCGAGGTCGCCGGCGCTAGGCTCCTGGCCCGCGCCGTCACCGGCGTCGAGATGAAGGATCTGAAGAGCCTGGCCGACGAGGCCAAGGCTCGCGTCGGCTCGGGCGTCGTCGCCATCGTCGGCGTCGCCGAGGATGGCAAGGCCGGTGTCGTCGTCGGCGTCACGCCCGATCTGACCGAGCGCTTCGACGCGGTCGCGCTGGTGCGCGCGGCCTCCGAGCGCCTCGGCGGCAAGGGCGGCGGCGGCCGCCGCGACATGGCCCAGGCCGGCGGACCGGACGGCACGCAGGCTGAGGCCGCGCTCGAAGCCGTCGCCGCAGCGATGGGCTGACATGGCCATGCCCGCCGCCCCGCAGCCTGGCATGAGCTGGCGGCGGCGGGCGCATCTGATCATCGACCATGGCGCCGGCGACGATCTCTCGGCCAGGCTCGTCCATGGCGCGCTGGTGGCGCTGATCGTCGTCAACATCACGGCGCTGGTGCTGGAATCGGTGCCGCGGCTCGCCGTTGCTCATGACCGGCTGTTCCATAGGATCGAGCTGGTCTCGACCGTGCTGTTCACGCTCGAATATGCGGTCCGGCTCTGGGTCGCGCCCGAGCATGCGCGCTATCGCGGCATGAGCGATTGGGCCGCACGGCGCGCCTATGCGCTGTCGCCGCCGGCGCTGCTCGATTTCCTCGCCACCGTGCCGCTCTACGCCGCCCTGCTCGGCTACAGCGATCTCAAGATCCTGCTGCTCTTCCGGCTACTGCGCTTCTTCAAGCTCGGGCGCTATTCGCCCGGCATGGCCTCCCTCGGCACGGCGCTGCATGCCGAACGCAAGGCGCTCGCCGCCTGCGTCGTCATCCTGATCGGCGTGATGCTGCTCGCGGCGACCGCGATGCATTTCGTCGAGCACGATGTCCAGCCCGACAAGTTCGGCACCATCCCCGATGCGATGTGGTGGGCGATCGTGACGCTGACCACGGTCGGCTATGGCGACGCGTTTCCGATCAGCCCGCTCGGCAAGGTCGTGGCGTCGCTGACCGCGGTGATGGGTCTCGTCATGCTGGCGCTGCCGGTCGGCATCATCGCCACCGCCTTCGCCCAGGAGATCCACCGGCGCGAATTCGTCGTCACCTGGAGCATGCTGGCGCGCGTGCCGCTGTTCAGTGGCCTCAACGCTGCCGAGATCGCCGAGATCATGCATGCGCTGCGCGCCCAGACCGTGCGCGGCGGCGGCGTCGTGCTGCGCCCGCACGAGCCGGCCCACTCGCTCTATTTCGTCGCCAGCGGCGAGGTCGAGCTCGTCGCGCCCGATGGCAGCCGCCGGCTCGACGAAGGCTGCTATTTCGGCGAGCTCTGTCTGACCGAACTCGCGGCTGCCGAGGGCGGCATCGCAGCGCGTGCCACGGTCGCGACCAAGCTGCTCGTCCTTGATCCTGCCGACTTTCGCCTGCTCATGCTGCGCCACCCGGAACTCGCCGCCCATCTCCATCGACTTGCTGCAGTATGATACTCACCCGCCGCACGATCCTCGCCCTGCTCCTCTGTGCAGGCAGCCCTGCCATGGCACAGCAGCCGCGGCCGCAGCAGCGCCCGCCGCAAGGCCCGAGCCTGTCGGCGCCGCGCACGCTGATGGCCGGCGCCATGGCGACCGTCTTCGTCAGCCGCGCCCCGGCCAATGCCCGCCTCGCCATCAGCCGGCCGGGCGATCCGCCAGACGCGGCGATCGTCGCCTCTCCGCTCGGTCAGGTCCCGGCGCTGTCGCTGCCGGCGCCGGGCGAGGTCGGCAGCTTCGAATGGCGCCTGCTCGGTGAGAGCGACGGCAAGCCGGTCATCCTGCTGCGCCAGCCGCTGGTGACGACAGAACCGACTGCGACGCTCGCCGCCCCCGCCCGCGTCGCGCGCGGCAATCCCCTGCCCGTGCGCGGCATCGGCCCCAATGGTGACCGCGACCGCGTCGTGCTGGTCAAGCCGGAGGCGCCGCCGGAGGCGCAGGGGCCGAATTTCTTCCCGGCCGAGAATGTCGAGAGCACGCTGGAGGCGCCGGCCGAGCCCGGGATCTATGAGCTGCGCTATGTGATGGACGCGCCCCTCACCGGCCCGCGCGTGCTGGCACGGCGCGAGGTCATGGTCGAGTAGCGCTCAATCATGATCGGGATGCTGACGCGAGCGATATCCTTGCAGCTCATCCGCCGGGATATCGTCCTCGGTGCGCGTGCCCTCCAGGCGGCACAGCGCGTCGAACCAGGGCGCCCTGCCCTCGATGCCATAGGCATGGGTCGGGGAAAAGGCGATGGCATCGTCGAGACTGCCGACCGCGAGCGAGAGCGAGCCCGCGCCGGGATAGCTGAAGCTCAGCGGCGTGCCGCAATCGCGGCAGAAGCCGCGCTCGGCGACCTCCGACGAGCGGAAGACCGAAGGCGTCCCGCGCGTCCAGACCACGTCGGCGATGCGGGACGAGGCGAAGGCGCCGAAATAATTGCCGACAGCCTTCTGGCACATCCGGCAGAAGCAGACCGAGACCTTGTGCGGCGGCTTCAGCAGCCGGTAGCGCACCGCGCCGCACTGGCAGCCGCCGGTGAGAATGGGCGTCGTCACGGTCATGTCGGCTCCCGCCTCCTCGCAGGGTTTCCACACAACTCGATGCCGTGAGGCAGCAGGCCGCCGAAACCCGATACGAGACGCTTATATCGCCTGTCGTCGCGCAGATCAGCCGATGCGCATCGACAATTCGACATCCTCGGCGAAGGGGATGGACAGGTAGCCACTGCCGGGCGCACGCACCCGCTCGAGATAATCCGGGGAGTCGTCGGCATTGTCCGCGACGACGAACGAACCCAGGCGCAGGCTGCCCTCCAGCAGGCTCAGGATGTCGGGGTAGAGCGATTTGGCACCGTCGAGCAGCAGCAGGTCGACCTGTTCGGGCAGATCGGTCGCGAGCGTCTTCAAGGCATCCCCTTCCCTGATCTCGACGAGGTCGGCGAGGCCGCCTGCAGTCAGGTGCTTGCGGGCCTGCGCCACCTTCGAGGGCTCGAATTCGGTGGTGATCAGGCGTCCCCCACCATTGTCGCGCAGGGCAGCGGCAAGATGCAGGGTCGAGATGCCGAAGGAGGTGCCGAACTCGACGATCGTCCGGGCCCGGCTGCTGCGCGCCAGCATGTAGAGCAGCTGGCCCGCCTCCCGCGAGACCGGAAGCCAGAGGTCCTTCAGGCGGCCGTAGAGGTCGAGATATTCGGTCTTGCTGCGCACAAGGCGGTCACGCTCCGCAGGAGAGAGGCCCATGAGCGCTGGGCTGGGGGCGGCGCTCGCCCGTTCGAACAGCTGGTCGAGAAGAGGCGCGAGCGGGGCAGTCGTCAGGGTCGTCACAGGGGTGCTCCGGTCTAGAGTGGTTGGTTCTTGTTCCGGCGCAAAAAATACGAATAATTCGTCGCGTTTCCTATTCGCATTGGCGGAGCGCGACATGGCCGACCAGCCAACCTCCCGGATTTCCTCACGAAAAACGCCGAAGCAGGCGCGCTCGGCGGAGCTGGTCGCGGCCATTCTGGAAGCCGCTGTTCAGGTTCTGGCAAAGGAAGGCGCTCAGCGCTTCACCGCGGCGCGCGTGGCCGAGAAGGCCGGCGTCAGTGTCGGCTCACTGTATCAGTATTTCCCGAACAAGGCGGCCATCCTGTTCCGGCTGCAGAGCGATGAATGGCGACAGACCAACGCCATGCTGGCCGATATCCTCGGCGATGCCAGCAAGCCGCCGCTCGCCCGTTTGCGAGCGCTGGTCCATGCCTTCATCCGGTCCGAATGCGACGAGGCTGCGGTGCGCATCGCGCTCAACGATGCAGCTCCGCTCTATCGCGACGCCCCTGAGGCGCGGGAGGCGCGCGCGGCCGGCAACCGGCTTTTCGAGAGGTTCATGGCGGCGGCGCTGCCAGCGGCTTCGACCGGTGAACGCGCCCTGGCTAAAAGCCTCATCACCATGACGCTGAGCGCCGTCGGCAAGGAGTTCTCGGAAACAGCGAGGAGCGATGCCGAAATCCAGGCCTATGCCGACGCCCTCGCCGACATGTTCTGCGCCTATCTGCGCCATCTGGAGCAGCCCCATCGCTGAAGCTCGGGCGGCATACGCCAGATCTCGCCGGACCGGCTCCTGAAGGCGCTCGCAGTTGCGCCCGGAAGCGGGCGCCGCTTCCGGGCGCAACAAAAAGCCCGGCCAGAACGGCCGGGCTTCTGTTTTTGCAACCGGGCTAGCGCCGCTTACGCGTTCATCGCCTTGCGCAGGTTGTCGCTGACCTTGTCGAGGAAGCCGGTGGTCGAGAGGAACTTCTGGTCGGGGCCGACCAGCAGCGCCAGGTCCTTGGTCATGTCGCCGGCCTCGACGGTGTCGACCGTGACCTTCTCCAGCAGCTGCGCGAACTTGGCGAGCTCTGCATTGTTGTCGAGCTTGGCGCGGTGCGACAGGCCGCGGGTCCAGGCGAAGATCGAGGCGATCGAGTTGGTCGAGGTCTCCTTGCCCTTCTGGTGCTCGCGGTAGTGGCGGGTCACCGTGCCGTGCGCGGCCTCGGCCTCGACGGTCTTGCCGTCCGGCGTCATCAGCACCGAGGTCATCAGGCCGAGCGAGCCGAAGCCCTGCGCCACCGTGTCCGACTGCACGTCGCCATCGTAGTTCTTGCAGGCCCAGACATAGCCGCCCGACCACTTCATCGCCGACGCCACCATGTCGTCGATCAGACGGTGCTCATAGGTGATGCCGAGCTTGTCGAACTCCGCCTTGAACTCGGCGTCGAAAATCTCCTGGAAGATGTCCTTGAAGCGCCCGTCATAGGTCTTGAGGATGGTGTTCTTGGTCGAGAGATAGACCGGGTACTTGCGCAGCAGGCCGTAGTTCAGCGAGGCCCGGGCGAAATCGCGGATCGAATCGTCGAGATTGTACATCGCCATGGCGACGCCGGCGTCCGGGGCCTTGAAGACCTCCTTCTCGATGACATTGCCGTCCTCGCCGACGAACTTGATCGAGAGCGTGCCCTTGCCGGGGAACTTGAAGTCGGTGGCGCGATACTGGTCGCCATAGGCATGGCGGCCGATGACGATCGGCTGGGTCCAGCCCGGCACCAGGCGCGGCACGTTCTTGCAGATGATCGGCTCGCGGAAGATCACGCCGCCGAGGATGTTGCGGATCGTGCCGTTCGGGCTCTTCCACATCGACTTGAGGTTGAACTCCTTCACGCGCGCCTCGTCGGGCGTGATGGTGGCGCACTTGACTGCGACGCCATGCTTCTTGGTGGCGTTGGCGGCGTCGATCGTGACCTGGTCGTCGGTCGCGTCGCGATTCTGGACCGAGAGGTCGAAATAATCGAGCTCGAGGTCGAGATAGGGGAAGATCAGCTTGTCCTTGATGTGCTGCCAGATGATGCGGGTCATCTCGTCGCCGTCCATGTCGACGACCGGGTTGGCGACCTTGATCTTGCTCATGTGATGCGACCCCTGCTCTGGTCAGTCTGGAACGATTGCAGGCAGCAGCTGAGCGCTACTACCGGCCCGCGCGCTTCCTAGCGGGTTCCGCTGCCAGGGGGAAGCCGGCCTTTTGGGCAACGTGCGGGGGCGTGACCGATGTCCCCCGCACCCCGACGCAGGGCGCCCCGCCCTGCAACGCAGTTGGCAATGCTGCGAACCGATTTAGATTGGAGCCATGACAAGCTCCTCCTCCCCCCTCGCCCTCGTTACCGGCGGCACCCGCGGCATCGGCGCAGGCGCCGCGCTTGCACTTGCCGAGGCCGGCTATCAGGTCCTCGCCACCGGCCTCACCGAGGACGAGGTCGCGGCGACGCCCACCCATGCCGCGATCCGTCATGCCAGGCTCGACGTCACCAGCGATGCGCAGGTCGCCGCGATCATCGCCGGCTGCGAGCGCATCGACGCCCTCGTCAACTGCGCCGGCATGATCCAGCGCGGTGGCAAGGAGTTCGAGATCGAGGCCTTCCGGTTGACGCTCGAGGTCAACCTCACCGGCTCGATGAGGATGTGCCTGGCGGCGAAGGACAAGCTCGCCCAAGCCAAGGGCGCGATCGTCAACACCGCCTCGATGCTGACCTTCCACGGCTCGGCCTACGCGCCGGGCTACGCCGCCTCGAAGGGCGGCGTCGGGCAGTTGACCAAATCGCTCGCCGCCGCCTGGGCGCAGGACGGCATCCGCGTCAACGCGGTCGCGCCCGGCTGGATCGCGACCGAATTGACCAGGCCGCTCGTCGAAGATGCCGCCCGCTCCGCCCCGATCCTGTCGCGCACCCCGATGAATCGCTGGGGCGAGCCGGGCGATGTCGGCGGCGCGGTGCTGTTCCTGCTCTCGGATGCCGCCCGCTTCATCACCGGCACGATCCTGCCGGTCGACGGCGGCTATCTCGCGGTCTGAAATACCTAAGAAACATCAACGATCTGGCCGCGCTTCCTGAATCGGTCGCGAGCCAGCTGAATCAAAAGCTCAACCGGAGGAAATGCGATGAACAAGGTCAGCCCGGTCCCCGTCCAGGTCAGCACCGAGGAGCGCTGGACCCCCTATCGTCATCCGCAGCCGAAGGATTCCCCGCCGGAGCTGATCGTACCGAACGTCATCCCGGAGGATGAGCGCGTCTGGGTGCCGGTCGACGACAATGTCTGGTTCCGCCCGCTTTGCCTCTCGGTGACGCGTGGCTACTGGATGAACCTGCTGCGCGTACGCCGCGCCGGCGTGCTCTCGCGCCACCGCCATCCCCAGCCCGTCCATGGTTATGTGCTGCGGGGAAAGTGGCGCTATCTCGAACATGACTGGACCGCGACCGAGGGCTCCTATGTCTACGAGGCGCCCGGCGAGACCCATACGCTGGTGGTCGATCCCGATGTCGAGGAGATGATCACCATGTTCCAGGTCAACGGCGCGATGATCTATGTCGACCCGGACGGCAAATGCCTTGGCTATGACGATGTCTTCACCCGGCTCGACAAATGCCGGGCGCATTACGCCACCAACGGGCTCGGAGCGGACTACGCCGATCAGTTCATCCGCTGATCGGAAACAACGGCGATCTGCCTCAGCGGTCAACCACCGCTCCGGTCAGGTCGGGATCGCGGAGGAACAGCGCGCCTTTTCCGCTGAAGATGGCCGCTGCCGCCTTGTCGCCAGCGAGTTGCCAGCGCAGCCAGGCGGTTACGTAGGGCAGGAAGGCGCCGATGCCGGTCCGGCAGCCGATGGCGAAGGGCTGGCAGCCCGGTTGGCCCTGGATGTCGTTGTGGTCCGCGCCGGCGACCGCGGCCTTCGCCCGCAGGCGACCGGCCGGAACCTCACTGAAATAGCCGTCGATCATGTCGGGTGACGACAGTGGGTCCTTCTCGCCGGACAGGAACAGGATCGATTGCTTCTCCCGCAGTCCTGTCGGGATCGCCGCGCAATGCTCCCTGTTGCACAGGCGGCGACCGGGCAGGTCGATCAGCACGGTGGTGCTGATCTTCGAAGACGGAGCCGCAGCCGCGTTGAAGGCCCCCGAAGCGCCCTGCGAATGCCCGATCGCAGCGATGCGCCTGCGATCCGCCCGCGCAGCCAGATCGCTCTGGTCCAGCAAGGCGAGCGCATCGAGCAGGGTCTCGCCGGTGCCCGTGCTGGAATCGCGCGTCGCGACCACAATCATCCCCCAAGACGCCAGATGCCGCAGCAGGAAGGCGTATTTCTCCGGCTTTGCCCAGGTGCCGTTGCCCCAGGTCACGACCGGAAAGGTCTCGCCGGCCCGCCTCGCCCGCGGCAGGTAGACCTCAACGGAATTGCCCCTGCTGTCGCAGCACAGCGGCTTGGCGATCGTATCGACTTGATAGGGTCCGGCATTCTCGAAGCGTTCCACCCCGCGGCTCTGCGCACGGGCCTGAACAAGCGTCAGCGCAGCCAAAACCAATGCGAGCCACGCCGCCAGCGCGAGCCGAGCTCCGCCGCGACCGATCCAGACCATATCCATAGGCTGCAGCTCCGACGTGCTGGAACGCCCCGGCAAACGCGGAGATGCATGACTGCGTTTCGGCTTTTTTGAAGGCGCAGCGCGCCAGCGTCAGCACCCGAGCTTCGCCAGCTCGACCGCTGCGCGCAATTCGATATGGGCGAGGACCTCGTCGAGGCGCGGATCGTCGGTCGCCTCACGCCGCGCCGACAGCATCGCCTTCAGCCTCTCGAGTTCGGCCGGCGAGACGCGCCCGGAGAGCAGGGCAGCCTTGAGCCGGTCGAGCCCGTCGAGCAGATCGTGGCCGCGCCGGGCCTGGCGCCGCTTGCGCTCCTGCCCGTCCTCCTCGGCCTGGACCGCGAGCAGTCCGTCGAGCGAGCCGGCATGGCTGACGGCCGCGCCCTGTGCCGTGCCAGCGCTCTCGCGCGCCGGCAGGCGGAAGCTCGAGCCACCGGTCGTGCCGCTGCGACTGGTCGACGTGGTCGAGGAGATCGGACTGCGCTGGTCGATGCGGATCATCACGCTCTCGCAAGGTCGGCCTGAAAAGGCGCTGCACGAACGCTGCCCGACCCACTTCCTTGTGCCGGCAACGTGGTTAACGAGCGGTAAACCACCCGGCAGGATTTGCCGGGGGCGGCAGCTTTGCACCGGCCACCCTTCCCTGAGCAACCAGGCCGCTCATCTCTAAAATCCTGATTAAAAAGCGTTTTCGCTTTCTCTCGAATTGGCACGCTCTTCGCAACGGCGTGGCGACATCAGATTCAACCGGTGCCAAATGCCTCGCCCCCTCCGCCTCCTTCATCTGCTGACGCCGCTTGCAGCCTTGCTGCTGGCCGGCGCCGCGATGGCGGCTGATCTTGTTCCGGCGGCCCCGCCGAGCCGTGGCGGCAATGGCGTCAGCAGCTACGCTCCGACGCGCAACGGCGCGGCCGAGGCCGGCGTCTCGCGCACCGCCTTCGCCGGCAGCGGCGGCATGGGCACCGCACTCTCGCGCATCAAGGACCTCGCCTCGATCGAGGGCGTGCGCAGCAACCAGATCCTCGGCTACGGCATCGTCGTCGGCCTCAACGGCACCGGCGACACACTCAACAACGCGCCGTTCACCAAGCAATCGCTGCAGGCGATGCTGGAGCGCCTCGGCGTCAACACCCGCGGCGCCAGCATGCGCACCGCCAATGTCGCGGCGGTGATGATCACCGCCAATCTGCCGCCTTTCGCCGTCCAGGGCACGCGCCTCGACGTCACCGTCTCGGCGCTGGGCGATGCCAAGTCGCTGCAGGGCGGCACGCTGCTCGCGACCCCGCTGCTCGGCGCCGATGGCGAGGTCTACGCCGTCTCGCAGGGCCCGGTGGCGATCGCCGGCTTCTCGGCCGAGGCGGAGGCCGCCAAGATCACCCGCGGCGTGCCGACCGTCGGGCGCATCGCCAATGGCGGCCTGGTCGAGCGCGAGATCGACTTCGCCCTGAACAAGCTGAAGACGCTGCGCCTGTCGCTGCGCAATCCCGATCTCACCACCGCCCGCCGCATCGCCGCCGCGATCAACGACTTCATCGGCGGCGACTCGGCCGAGCCGACCGACCCGTCGACCGTGGCGCTGCAGATCCCGCCGCGCTTCCAGGGCAACATGATCCGCCTGCTCACCGATATCGAGCAGCTCCGGGTCGAGCCCGATCAGGGTGCCCGCGTCGTCATCGACGAGCGCTCCGGCATCATCGTGATGGGCAAGGATGTCCGCGTCTCCACCGTCGCCGTCGCCCAGGGCAACCTGACGGTGACGATCTCGGAGGAGCCGCAGGTCAGCCAGCCCAACGAGTTCGGTAACGGCCGGACCGTCGTCGTCCCGCGCAGCAACGTCAAGGTCGACACCGAGGGCAACAACAAGCTCGCCCTCGTCAAGGAGAGCGTCACCTTGCGCGAGCTGGTCGACGGGCTGAACGCGCTCGGCATCGGCCCGCGCGACCTGCTCTCCATCCTGCAAGCCATCAAGGCAGCCGGCGCGCTGCAAGCCGACATCGAGGTGATGTAATGAGTGCCCTCCTCGCCGCTCCTGCCGCCAAGCTCGCCATCGGCGCCGCCACCAAGCTGGCAGGCGGCATCGCCGACGCGCTCAGCTCCACGCAGAACACCAAGGCGAAGAAGACCGCCGACGATTTCGAGACCGTCTTTCTCGAGAACTTCACCCAGACCATGATGAGCTCGAGCGGGACCGAAGGCCCGCTCGGCGAGAACGGCACCGGCGGCGACGTCTGGCGTTCGATGCTGACGCAGGAATACGCCAAGCAGATGCAGAAGTCCGGCGGCGTCGGCCTCTCTGACCAGATCATGCGCGACCTGATCCAGGTCCAGGCTTCGGCCGGCAAATCGGCCAGCACCCCGGCGGGAGCCGGCAATGGTTGAGCGGATGCGCGTCGTCGACGAACGCCCGCGCGTCTCGAACGCCGGCGAGGCAGAACGCCTGATCGAGGCCGTGATGGAGACGCTGAGCGCGCTCTCCCATGTCGTCGGCGAGGAGACCGGGCTGGTCAAGGCCGGGCGCCTCAAGGATGCGATGGAGCGCGAGGCGCGCAAGGCCGAGCTCGCCGGCGTCTATATGAAGGGCGTCGAGCAGGTGAAATTGAACGCCGTGGCGCTCGCCCGCTTCGCCCCGGAGAGGGTCAAGCGCCTGAAGAGCGCCCATTTCGCCTTCCAGGAGCTGATCGACCTCAACCAGACCGTGCTGGCGACGGCCCGCGCGATCTCGGAATCGATCATGCGTGACCTGGCCGTCGACACCAACAAGCAGAACAGGGCGCCCGGCTACGGACCGACCGCGACCGTCGGTGCCGGAGTCTTCGCTCGGCCCAATGCCGGCCCGCTGGTGATTTCGAAGAGTTTGTGAGACCCGCACCCTCAAGAAAAAGCATCCGAGCACTTGCGGCACATCCAGATCAGGAACTCACCGCAAGCGGACAACTGCATGGTTAATCTGAGCCGAGACTCGACCTAAGCCGCATTAACGCTGTCGACGCGCATGAAATGCACAAAACGCATTGCAATTTACCAATTTCTCTAACGGCAGATTCAACTCTCTGCCGCATCCTCGCAGGCTTGGAAGAAGTCCGCCTTTGCGAGAGGAGTCCAGAATGGATTTCGGCGCGACACCCAAGACGTTCGCGACCGGTGCCGTCCAGGCGACGATACGCACCGATATTTCCGTCCAGAACGGCGCAACGCCGGTCGAGCTCCCTCCGGAGAAGACCGTCCGTTCGGTCCCCGCCGGGGAGCCCGTCCAGCTCGACATCCGCGCCCGCGCCGAGGAGCGTCGCTCCGACGCGCAGCGCCAGCAGAGCAAGCAGGACGATACGGCCCAGCAACGCCGCTTCGACGAGCAGCGGCACCAGCAGGAGTTGCGCGACGTGATCGAGCGGCGGCTCGACATCGAGCCGAAGACGCGCAGCGTCATCCTGCGCAAGACCAACCGCGACACCGGCGAAGTGGTCGAGCAGCTCCCTGACGAGACGCTGCTGAAGCTGCGCATCTGGTCGCGCGAGATCATCGAGCGCAACCGCGAGGCGGAAGCTCCTCGCAGCCACGAGGTCGAGCGGCTCGCCTGAGCCTGCCGCCCCCTCACCTCTTGACGCCGTCGGCCTTCGCCGGCGGCGTTTTTCGTTTGCGCAGGCGAAGCCAGGCTGCAGCACCTCGGCGTGGCAATATTTTACGCTCGTTAACTAGTTCGCGACTTCGCCCAAATCGTGGGCAATTCGCCGGCTTGGATTCACCGCTCGTTACGAAATCGGCCGCATCCTCGCTCGGTCGCGGCCAGAACGGTCTCGACGCCAGAAGGCACCATACCAGGAAGGTATCGAAATATGGCCGTTTCTCTCTCTGCCGGCGTCCGGAACAACCTCTCGACGCTGCAATCGACCGCCGCCCAGTCCTCGCAGATCCAGAACCGTCTCGCCACCGGCAAGAAGGTCAACTCCGCGATCGACAGCCCGGTCAACTTCTTCACCGCCGCTTCGCTGAATGATCGCTCGAGCCAGCTCACCGGCCTGCTCGACGGCATCTCGAACGGCATTCAGACCATCCAGGCTGCCTCCAAGGGCATCGACGGCATCACCAAGCTGGTCGGTTCGCTGCAGTCGACGATCAAGCAGGCCCAGGCCGACGCGGCTCAGAACCGCCCGACCAAGGCCGGCGGGGCTTTGGCGAACGCGGCGGAAGTCACCGCCACCAGCAAGAGCCTGAAGGACATCGCCCTCGACAAGAAGATCGGCGGCGCGGATGCCGTCGCTGACGCTGCCACTGCCACCTCCGCCGGTGACATCGGCATCGACACGACGACCAACAACACTGCTGCCGTGTTCCTGAAGTCGGGCTCGACGACCTATACCGCGAGCTTCGACGCCACCACCACGACGGTTCGCGATCTCGTCAACGAGATCAACAAGTCGGGCGTCGCCACCGCCTTCGTCGATGAGAAGGGCCAGCTCAACATCAAGGGCACCGGCTCGGAAGAAGTCCAGTTCGGCTTCGGCGTCGGCACTGACGCGACCACCTCGCAGGCCGCCGCCGCCGGCGCCGGCAATAGCAACACCAAGATCAATTTCTTGACGGCGGACAACGTGGCGGGTACCGGCATCAAGGGCCAGGCCATCACGTCGGCGACGCGCTCGAACCTGATCGACCAGTACAACGATCTGCGCACCAAGATCGACGATCTCGCCAAGGATGCCGGCTTCAACGGCATCAACCTGCTTGGCGGTGACCGTCTGTCGGTCGTCTTCAACGAGAAGACCGGCAAGAACCAGACCAAGCTCGACGTCCAGGGCACCCAGCTGAACTCCGACAACCTCGGCATCATCAAGGCTGGCAACACCCAGCTCGCCGGCAGCACCAACTTCCAGAACGACTCCGATCTGGAAGCGGCGACCAAGTCGCTGACCGGCGCGCTGACCTCGCTGAAGTCACTCTCCTCGACCTTCGGTGCGAGCCTCTCGGTCGTCCAGACCCGCCAGGACTTCACCAAGGATATGGCGAACGTCCTGACCAGCGGCGCGGATAATCTCGTCAACGCCGACCTGAACCAGGAAGCCGCCTCCCTGCTCGCGCTGCAGACCCGTCAGCAGCTCTCGCAGCAGGCGCTCTCCCTCGCCAACCAGGCCGACCAGGGCGTCCTGCGTCTCCTCGGCTGATCTTCGGTCCGCAGGAGCGGATCACCCCGCAGAACGCGGGACGAAGCAAAAGAGCGGCGGAGCCAATGGCTCCGCCGCTTTTCGTTTGCGGGGAGTCCGGATCAGCACCCTGCGCGCCGTTCCACATCCATTAACCATGTCGAGACTTCGCCTGATTTCCGAGTAATTCGCCGCCTCGGATTTACCGCTCGTTACGAGATCGGACGCATGGTCTCTCGGTCGCGGCCAGAATGGTCGCGATGCCAGAAGGCACCATACCAGGAAGGTATCAAATCATGGCCGTTTCGCTCTCTGCCGGCGTCCGCAACAATCTCTCGACGCTGCAGTCGACCGCCGCACAGTCCGCGCAGATCCAGAACCGTCTCGCCACTGGCAAGAAGGTCAACAGCGCGATCGACAGCCCGGTCAACTTCTTCACCGCCGCCTCGCTGAATGATCGTTCGAGCCAGCTCACCGGCCTGCTCGACGGCATCTCGAACGGCATCCAGACCATCCAGGCTGCCTCCAAGGGCATCGACGGCATCACCAAGCTGGTCAGCTCGCTGCAGTCGACGGTGAAGCAGGCCCAAGCCGACGCGGCTCAGAACCGCCCGACCAAGGCCGGCACGGCGCGCGCCACCCAGACCGAAGTCGCCGCCACCAGCAAGAGCCTGAAGGACATCGCTCTCGACAAGAAGCTGGTCGGTGCGGACGCGGTTGCCGACGCTGCGACCGCAACAAGCTCGGGCGACCTCGGCATCATCGATACAAACACCTTCATCGGCATTTCGCTGACGGCGGGCTCCACCACTTATGAGGCGTCGTTCTCCTCGGCGAACGCCACGGTGCGCGACCTCGTCAACGAGATCAACAAGTCGGGCATCGCCACCGCCTTCGTCGACGAGAAGGGCCAGCTCAACGTCAAGGGTACCGGCTCCGAGGACCTCGAATTCGGTATGGGCGTCGGCACGACCGGTGCTCCCATCGGCGCGGGCAGCGCCATCGTCGACGCTCAGGCCGGTAATGCCAACGCGGCTATCGGCTTCGTTCCCGGCGACGCCGTCGCAGCGACCGCGATCAAGGGCCCGACCGTCACCTCGGCAGTCCGCTCGAACCTGATCGACCAGTACAACGACCTGCGCAACAAGATCGACGATCTCGCCAAGGATGCCGGCTTCAACGGCATCAACCTGCTCGGCGGTGACCGTCTGTCGGTCGTCTTCAACGAGAAGACCGGCAAGAACCAGACCAAGCTCGACGTCCAGGGCACCCAGCTGACCTCCGACAACCTTGGCCTCGTCAAGGCTGGCAACACCCAGCTCGCCGGCTCCGTCAATTTCCAGAACGACTCCGATCTGGAAGCCGCGACCAAGTCGCTAACCGGCGCGCTGACCTCGCTGAAGTCGCTCTCCTCGACCTTCGGCGCCAACCTCTCGGTCGTCCAGACCCGGCAGGACTTCACCAAGGACATGGCGAACGTCCTGACCACCGGCGCCGACAGCCTCGTCAACGCCGACCTCAACCAGGAAGCCGCCTCCCTGCTCGCGCTGCAGACCCGTCAGCAGCTCTCGCAGCAGGCGCTCTCCCTCGCCAACCAGGCTGACCAGGGCGTCCTGCGTCTCCTCGGCTGATCTTCGGTCCGCAGGAGCGGATCACCCCGCAGAACGCGGGACGAAGCAAAAGAGCGGCGGAGCCAATGGCTCCGCCGCTTTTCGTTTGCGCCCTCTGGCGTCATTAACCGAATATTAGCCTTAACAAAGGATTGTCGGTCCCGAGCAAGCTGGCTGAGCGCCGAAGTGCGCTGTCTGAGGGACCTGAAATGGCCAACACCATCCTGTCGAACGGCGTCCGCAACAACCTGCTGACCCTTCAGCAGACCACGGCTCAGCAGGGCGTGATCCAGAACCGCCTGGCGACCGGCCGCAAGGTCAACTCCGCGATCGACAACCCGGTCAATTACTTCACCTCCGTTTCGCTGAACGATCGATCCAGTCAGCTCACCGGCCTGCTCGACGGCATCTCGAATGGCATCCAAACCATTCAGGCCGCCTCCAAGGGCATCGACGGCATCACCAAGCTGGTGCAGTCGCTGCAATCGACGGTGAAACAGGCTCAGGCCGACGCGGCCCAGAACCGCCCGACCAAGGCCGGCGGCGCCCTGGCGAACGCCGCCGAAACCGCGGTGACCAGCAAAAGCCTGAAGGATGTGGCGCTCGACAAGCTGATCGGGGCGCCCGGAGCGGCGGCTCCCGCTGCGGCGACCGCCACCTCGCCCGGTCATCTCGGCATCAACACGACCACAAACACCAATGCGGCCTTCTCGATCACCGTCGGCTCGGACACCTACGAGGCGAGCTTCGCGCTGACGGCGACGACTACGGTTCGCGACATCGTCAACGAGATCAACAAGTCGGGCCTCGTCACGGCATTCGTCGACGAGAAGGGCCAACTCAACGTCAAGGGCAAGGGCTCCCAGACCGTCGAATTCGGCTTCGGCGTCGGCAACGCCGGCCCGGCCGCCATCACCGCGGCGCAGGTCGCCGGCACCAACAGCAACGCCGCGATCAACTTCGCCGCCGGCGACGCTGATGTGGGCACCTCGACCATCACCTCGTCGAACATCACCTCGGCAGTGCGCTCGAATCTGATCGACCAGTTCAACGACCTGCGCGACAAGATCGACGATCTCGCCAAGGATTCGAGCTATAACGGCATCAACTTGCTCTCGGGCGACCGCCTCTCGATCGTCTTCAACGAGAAGACCGGCCGCAACCAGACCAAGCTCGACATCCAGGGTTCGAACATCACCTCTGACAATCTCGGCATCCCGCGCGCAATCAACACGCAGCTCGCCGGCTTCATCAACTTCCAGAACGACATGGATCTTGAGAAGGCGACCGCCGCGCTGACGAGCTCGCTGAGCTCGCTGAAGTCGCTGGCCTCGACGCTCGGCTCGAACCTCTCGGTCGCCCAGGCCCGCCAGGACTTCACCAAGGAACTCTCCAACGTCCTGATCACCGGCGCGGGCAACCTCGTCCTGGCCGATCCGAACGAGGAGGGCGCCAGCCTGCTCGCGCTCAACACACGCCAGCAGCTCTCGCAGACCGCCCTCTCGCTCGCCAACCAGGCCGACCAGGGCGTGCTGCGCCTGTTCGGCTGAGGCCCCTCCCCTCGTAGATCATCGCGCGTCCGAACGGACGCGGTCACGACGATCTACATATTGTTGCCGCATCGGATTCTTCCGAAAAGTGGACTCCACGTTTCGGTCCGATGCCTAGCCAGAAGGCGGGACAGACATGGCCCTCAAGGTCGAGCTCAAGCCGAACGAGCGCATCATCATCGGCTCGGTCGTCATCCGCAACGACGAGCAGCGTACGCGCTTCTTCATCGAGGGCGAGGCGCCGATCCTGCGCGAGAAGGACATCCTCACTGCGGCCAGCGCCGACACGCCGGCCAAGAAGATCTACCTCGCGATCCAGCTGATGTATCTCGCCGGCGATCCGACGGCGGAGCATGAGGTCTACTTCCAGCTCGTGCGCGATTTCATGCAGGCGGCGCCGAGCGCTTTGCCGCATATGTCCGAAATCAATAACTGCATCTTAAGCGGTGAGCTCTACAAAGCTCTCAAGGCTGCCAAGAAGCTGATCTCTTACGAGGCGGAACTGCTCGAGCATGCAAAGCGGGTTTAATGCCTACGCCGCGGCGTCGAAGACGGCACAGAACGTCCAGTCACCGCGTGAACTCGAAGCCGGCCTGCTGCTCAAGGCAGGCGCCCGTCTCCAGATGATCATCGATGACTGGGCCGTCCGTTCCGGCGATCTCGACGCAGCCCTGGCCTATAACCGCAAGCTCTGGACCCTTCTGGTCTCGGCGGTGATCGCCGAGGACAATCCGCTGCCGGTCGAGATCAAGCGCAACATCCTCGGCCTCGCGAATTTCATCTTCAACCGGACGTTTCAGATCGCCGCGGCGCCGGAGCCGGCCGCGATCGGCATCCTCGTCAACATCAATCGCGACATTGCCGCCGGCCTGCGCGGCCGCTGAACGCCCCCGGCGACAATTCGGAACACGAACGAAAACGGCCCGGAGCGATCCGGGCCGTTTCCTGTTTCGGGGCCCTGGGCAACGGCCTCAGAGATAATTCGTCAGGCGCAGTTGCTGCAGCATGGAGGTGGTCTGATAGCTCGCCTGCAGAGTGGTCTGCAGCGCCAGGATCTGCATCGCCACCTCCTCCTTGGTGATGTCCTCGACGCCCGAGAGCGTCGTGCTCAGATAGTCCTTGGTCGCGGTGTGCCGCTCCTTGGCCTGCGCCATCGCGGTCTGGGCGGAGCCGAGCTCGACGATGATCTCAGACGGCGCCTGCGTCCCGGTCGGGAAGCCGATCGTGCTGCGCACGCGCTCGGTCATCGCACCGTAGGCCAGCTTCGAATTCGGATCGCTCGCCGGGAAGGTCTCGGCCGCCATGATCGCGAACTGCGCCAGTCCGGTGCGGAAGGCTTCTTCGTTGGCGCGGGCGCCTGCAGCCACTTGCTGGCCCTGGTCGACCTGGACGTTCGACGTCGCCCTGGCGGAGCCGGCGGCATCATCGCCCTGGTACCAGATCACCGTATTGGCGGCCGTGCCCGGCGCCGGCGCTGCGGTTGCGGTGTCGAAGGGCGGTCCGGGCACCCGGAGAGGCGGATTGCTCTTGCTGCCCGCGAAGAAATCCTTGGCTGCGACCTGGGCCGACGCCGCCGACAGTGAGGTCTTCGCCTCGCGCGACAGCGCCGCGCCGATCGCAGTCCGCAGATTCGCGGCGGTCGCATTGGCATCCGTCCCGATGACGAAGCCTTCGGCCGGGTCGCCCGTCGTGCCCGACGCACGCGCCGTCAGGGTGATCTCCTCGGTCGAACCGTCCGGGAGCGTCAGCGCGAACTTCAACGTATCGCCCGGCTGCGGCTGTGCGGCGACGTTGACGGCGATGTCGGCTGGCGGCCCGGCATTATAGGCCGTGGTCATCGCCGCCGTGCTGCTGGAGGCGCCGGTCAGCTTGAAGCCATAGGGCAGCCCGGCCGCCTCCTCGGCGATCGTCGCGTTGGTGCCGGCGCCGCCGGTGACGAGCCGGCCCATGCCGCTGGCGCCGATATCGGCCTGCTTACGCTCGGAGATCAGCTGCTTCAGGCCGGCATGAGTGGCATCGCCATCCATGATCAGCGAATAGTCCACCACCGGCTCGACATCGGAGGTGCGGCCCGAGAACAAGTAGCGGCCATTCACCTGCGAATTCAGCAGATCGAGCGTCTGCTTGAACTTTTCCTCGGCCAGCACCTGCGGCGAGGTGCGCCCGGTCGAGGTCTCGACATAGCTGTCCGGCCGGGCATCGGCCCGTGTCTCGCCGGCGAGCTTGGTGAAGTTCTCGACGGCCTTGGTCATCAGCTTGAGGTTGACGTCGGCGCGCTGGATGCCGGTCAGATAGCCGTCGAGCGTCGAGAGCTTGTTGTTGAGGTCGAGGCTGGTGCCACGATCCATGCCGAGGCCGGCAAAGGTCTGCGACTTCTTCTGCGTCGCGAGCTGTCGCTGCAGATCCTCGAGCTGGCCGCGCATCGAGACGAACTGGTTGGGATTGGCGAGGCGGTAGGCGCCGGTACCGGTCGGGGTGATGGTCATCGACTATCTCCTCACAGTCTCATCAGCACGTCGAGCAACTCCTTGACGGTGGAGATGACGCGTGCGTTGGCGGCGTAGGCACTCTGCAACTCGATCAGCGTCGACATTTCCTGATCGACATTGACCTTGGTGTCCTCGAGGAAACGGCTTTGCACCGAGGAGAAGGCGACCTGCTGACCCTCGTCGAGGCGCTTGGCCTGCTCGCTCGCCTGGCCCTGGCCGGCGACGACGCGCTGGACCAGGCTGGAAACCGTGCCGGTCGAGGTCGCGGTCGAGCCGTCGAAGCCGGTCGCGTTGGTAAAGCTGCGCTGGCTCGAGGTCAGCCGGTCGTAGAGGAATTTCGGCCGGGTCACGTCGCCCTGCGGCGTCGCCGGGCTGGTGTTGTAGATGACGAGCCGCGAGCGGTCGGCGACCAGGTCCGGATTGACGGCGATGCGCGAGGCGAAGCCGACCGCCTGCGCCCCACCCTCATAGGAACCGGTATAGGCGGCATTGTTGCGTCCGGCATCGACGAAGAACGGCATCTCGGCCGTGCCGCCGGTCAGCGAGGTCTGGGTGGGGCGCGCGGTCAGTCCGGCGACGTCGCGCGTCGCGCTGCCGACCACGCGCAGCGTCGAACCGGTGTTGGACACGGTGAAGCCGGCGCCGACGGCCGCCTGGATCTGCGTCGCGACCGAGGCCGGGCCGCCGGAGAAGTCGATGCCGATGACGCGGTTGTTGGCGTCACCCTGGGCAGAGGCGGGCAAGGGCAGCGACGTCGCCGAGTCGACGCGCACGAAGGTGAAGCGCTGCGTCTGCCCGCTGGGCGGGATCTTGTAGTCCAGCGTCACCGAATTGCCGGCAGCCAGCCCGCTGAGGTCGACGTCGAAGCCGTTGAAGCCGCCGGCTGTGACTGCCGTGCCGGCGATCTCGCGATCCGAGAGCGCGCTGGAGAGCTGGGCGGCGATCTCGTCGAGCTGCGCCTGTGCCTGAACCAGCGTCTTGTCGCGCAGTTCGACCAGCGCGCCGATCTCGCCGGAACGGAAAGTGTTATTGGCGATCGCGTCGAAGCTGTTTCCGTTCAGGTCTCGGGCGACGATCGTGCCGACAGTCCGCTTGGTCGGGTCGCTGCTCCATTGCGATTGCGGGCCGATATTGGCGCGCGCATCGAACTCGAACTTGACCGTCGGACGGCCGTCGAAGAGCTGCGTGCCCGAGGCGGTCGTGATGCTGAGCGAGCCGTTCGGCCGCTCATCGGTGCGGATCTCGACATATTGCGAGAGCTCGGAAACGATGCGGTCGCGCTGGTCGCGCAGATCCGCCGTGCCGGAGGTCTGCTGGGCGTTGACGATCCGCGCATTGACGTTGGTCAGCTGGTCGAGCAACTCGTTGACGCGTGTCACCCCCGAGCCGATGCCCGCCTCGGCCTGTGAGCGCTGCTGCTGGACGCCATCCGACAGCCCGCGCAGCCGGTTGGCGAGCTGGCTCGCCGCATCGAGCACGGCGGTGCGGTTGGTGTAGGAGGACGGGTCGTTCTGCAGCGCCTGCAGCGAATTGGTGAAGGTGCTGTACATCGAGTCCAGCGCCGTCTTGCTGCCAGGAGCACCATAGAGCTGGTCGAGATTGGCGAAGACCTGGGCGCGGGTCGAGGTATAGGACGCGCCCGAGCTCTCCTGCAGGAGCTGGTGCTGGACGATGCGGTCGAGCAGCCGCTGGACGTTGGGATTGCTGACCCCGACGGTGCCGCCGGAGATCGAATCGACGCTCGAGACATTTCGCCGGACATAGCCGGGCGTGCCGGCATTGGCGACGTTCTGCGAGACGACGCCGATGCCGATCTGGGCGCTGTTCAGCCCGGAAATCGAAGTGCCGAGTGCGGTGTTGAGACCCATCGTCAACTCCTGTCGTCTTTGGCTCTTGTTCTTTGGCCCGGCCCTTCTGGACCGTCAGGCCAGGCTGCTCTCAGCGCTCAGCGGATGATGTTGAAGACGTCGCGCAGCATCTCCTGCGCCGTCGAGATCACCTTGGTGTTGGCCGAATAGGCCTGCTGGGTGACGATCATCTTCGAGAACTCGTCGGCGATATCGGTGTTGGACTGCTCGACATTGCCGCCGATCAGCGCCGCGGTGCCGAGGCCGACGATCGGAGCGCCCGACTCGATCGTCTCCTCGAAGGCGCCGCCATCGAGCCGTTTCAGCGCATTGCCTGCGTTGAAGCGGGCGACCGCGATCTGCGCCAGCGGCACGACCTGGCCATTGCTGAACGTGCCAATCACCTGGCCCTCGTTCGAGATCGAGACCCGGTCGAGCGTGCCGGCGGTGTAACCGTTCTGGCGGATGCTGCGGGCGTCGATCTGGCCGCTGGTGTCACCGTTCTGGGTCAGGCTGGTGCCGTTGGTGACGATGCTGATTGGCGCGGTGGCGGGCGAGATGGCGTTTCCGCCGATCGTCATGGGCGGGATTGTGATGTTGCCGCTGGCCGGCGACGTCATCTTGCCGGTGTTGTCGAAGGTGATGTCAGTGTTGACGTTGCGGTAGGCAACCGTCGCACCGGTCGCGCCGGTGTTTTCGGCGATGAACAGGTTCCAGGTGTCGGGGGTGGCACCAGCGGCGTTGCTGACCTTGGCCCAGCGCAGCTCGACGCTGGTTGCCTTGCCGAGCGTATCGTAGACCGTGACCGAGCCACCGGGGATCGAGCGGTTGAGGAAGGTGGTCAGGTCGCTGCCGACCACGGTGCCGGTACCGCCCGAGGCGGTCGTTCCGGGATTCGTACCGAAGCCCGTGCCGGCATTGAGCAGCTCGGAACCGGCAGTCGCGGTATTGGCGTTGTTGGTCTTCGGATAGGCCGGGATGTTGGCGCTGTATTCGATCTGGGTCGTCGCCTTGGCCGGGAACTGGTCCTTGGTGATGCGCAGCACATCGGGCTGGCTGCCGATGATCTGGCCGGTGACGGGGTCGATCTTCTGGCCCTTGAGGTAGTAGCCGGCGCCGTTGACGAGGTAGCCGTCGGCGTCGAAGTCGAAATCGCCGCGGCGGGTGTAGAGATTGCTGTTGGCGAACTGGGTCGAAGCGCCGACGCCGCTCTTGCGCTGATCGACGACGAAGAAGCCGTCGCCATTGATCGCGGCGTTGGTGTCGATCCGCGTCGCGTTGAGGTCGCCCTGGATCGTGTTGGTGGCGCGGCTATAGGAGGCGACCGAGCCGGCGACCTGCCGGTTCAGCGCCGAATCCGGCACCAGGTCGGAGAAGCTGGTATCGACCCGCTTGAAGCCGGCGGTGCGCGAGTTCGCAATGTTGCCGGAGATATTCTCGAGGGCATAGGATTGGGCCTGCATGCCCGTCACCGCCGTCGTCAGCGCACTGAAAACACCCATCGCAACCTCACCTGGTCACCTGACCTGGACAGCGCCCCCCATGGGCGGCATGTCGAACCGAGGCTGAGTTTGCACGGCCTGTGCCACGGCCTTGGCTGAGATATTTCAAGAGCTTGGATGGTTTTCGAAACGTTTCCAGACGATTCCGACCGGGCAGATTCGTCCGCTACCGGCAAATTCTGCCGGGCTCAACTATCCTTGCCACCCCAGCCGGAGAGATCGCCGGCGACATCGGACAGTCCCGGCGGCGTCTCCTCGACGAAGGGCAGCGGCCGGCAGACTGCGATGGCCGCGAGCCCGATCCGGGCGGTCAGCAACCCGTTGAGCACGCCCTCGCCAAGCTTGGCCGAAAGCCGCGCCGCCAGCCCCTGGCCGAGCACCTGCTGGATCACCGCATCGCCCGCCGCCATGCCGCCGGTGACGACGAGATGGCCGAGCACCTGCCGCGCCAATCTGAACAGCCCGAGCGTCCCGGGCCGGCCGGCATAGATCGTGGCGATCGTCCGCAGCAGCCGGGCACAGGCGACGAGCACGAAGACGACGTCGACCAGCGCCCGCGGGCTGACCGCCGTGACCAGCGAGACGCGCCGCGCTGCCTGCGCAACCTGCGCCTGCGCGAGCGCATCGAGCGGCGCGAGCAGGCTGCGCTCGGCAACGGTGAGCAGGTCGCGGGCAGCGAGCAGCTGCGGCGTATGCAGGGTCAGCTCCGCCCTGCCCTTCGCCGTCTCGGGCCGGAGGGCATAGAGCTTGTCGAGATCACCGGCGACGCTGCGCGCCTTGGCGAGATCGCTCTCGGCCAGTGCCGCCACGGCGCGCTCGCGCAGTGCCTCGACCCGCCGCTCGCGCAGGATGTCGCGCAGCACCCGCAGCAGCATGACCAGCAGCGCCAGAGCCGCAACGCCGGCGCAGATCAACGCTGCAATGCCGACAGCCGGATTGAGGGCGAGCAGCCAGCGGATCGTCTGCTCGGCCCAGACCGTAATGGAGAGCGCCAGCAGGCCCGACAGCGCCGCGACGAACAGGCTGCCCCAGCTGAAGCGGCGACGCGTCGGCTGCGGAGTCGGAGCGACCTCGGCCTCGATCGGCTCGACCTCGGGCACGACGGCGACATCGCCGCGGTTGGCGAAAACGGCATCGTCGGATGATCCGTCCTGCGGGTCGAGGCGGATCGCGCGCGGCGCCTTGCTCACGACAATCCCCCCACCAGATCGCAGATCGCACTCCCGAATGTGGCGAAGCGCAGGAGCCGCCACAGGTCCTCTCCCCCCTTGTGGGGGAGAGTTAGAGAGGGGGGTAGACAGCGCTGAGGCTGATCATCCTGCTTTTCCGGCTCGACAAAACGGCAAGAGCCAGAGGGTGGCATACCCCCCTCCCCAACCCTCCCCCACAAGGGGGGAGGGAGTGCGTCGGCGCCTCGCCTAGCTGTCGCAAGAATGCCCATACTCCTTCACGCCAGCCTGTCGCCGATCAGGAATTCGAGCGCGCGGTCGAGGCGGATCTGCGGCGGCGGTGCGAGGCGCCCACCGGCATCCGGCTTGACCAGAGGCGGCCGAAAGCGCGGCGCCCTGACATGCCAGCGCGGCGCGCTGGAATCGAAGATCGCGCCAGGCCGCTCCGGCAGGTCGCCTGGGAAGATCGCCGCTTCCGTCTGACCATCGAAGACCTCGCCATCGACCATTTCGCCGGCTTCGGGCACGCCGGCAATCGCGGGCAGTTCCTCGCGGCCCTCGCGGATGCGGACCTCGCGGGTGGCGCGGATCGCAGCGAAGGCCATCGCCTCGACCTTGGCCCCCGCCCCTTGCGCCTGCGCAGCGGCCCGGGCGACCAGATGCGACATGACCCCGGCGAGCCGGTCGTGGCTGGTATGGTGCAGATGATCGGCCTTGGTCGCGGCGAACAGCACCTTCTCGATCCGCGGCGCGAACAGGCTCGACAACAGGCTGTTGCGGCCGACGGCGAAGGCCGAGAGGGCCTGGCCGAGCGCGGTTTCGAGATCGGCGAGCGCAGCCGGACCGGCATCGAGCGCCGCCAGGGCGTCGACCAGCACGATCTGCCGGTCGAGCCTTGCGAAATGCTCGCGGAAGAAGGGGCCGACCACGATGCGCTTATAGGCCTCGAAACGCTCGGCCATCAGCCCGGCGAGGGTGCCGGGCTGCGGCTGCACGCCCGGCGGCAGGTCGAGCGGCGCGAAGGTCAGGGCCGGCGAGCCCTCGAGATCGCCCGGCATCAGGAAACGCCCGGGCGGGGTCACCGCCACCGACTCCGGATCGGCGCGCAGGGCGGCGAGATAAGCCTTGAACACGTCGCTCGCCGCTTCCGCCGCGAGCTCGTCCGCCGGCCCGGCCGGGTCGCGCTGCTTGAGGTCGTCGAGCCAAGGCGCTGCGATGGCGAGCCGGTGCGCCTTGCGCGCATCCGCCACCGCCTGCGCCGACCAGTTGGCATAGTCCTGCCCGATCAGAGCGAGATCGAGCAGCCATTCGCCGGGGTAGTCGACGATATCGAGGGTCAGCGTCGCCGGTCCCTTGAACCAGCCCTCGGCGCGCTCGTAATCGATCTCGATCCGAAGCTCCGAGATGCGGCGCGTCGACTCCGGCCAGCGCCGATCCGCTCCCGAGAGTGCGGCACGATGCGCCTCATAGGGAAAGCGCGGTATCTCGGGGTCAGGCTGCGGCACCAGCCGGACACGCGCGATCCGCCCTTCCGCCGAGGCTTTCAGCACCGGCAGCTTGGCGCCCTCGACCAGGTTCTGGATCAGCGCAGTCGTGAAGACCGTTTTCCCTGAGCGCGACAGGCCGGTGACGCCGATGCGCAAACGCGGCCGCGCCAGCCCGAGCAGGCTGTCGCCGAAAGCGAGCGCGGCATTGCGCGCCTCGTCGAAATAGGAGCCGGACGCCATCAGGCGATCCGCATCATTCGTCGGGGCCTTCGCCGAGTGAGCCCGGCGTGACGAAGCGGTCGAGCCGGCCGCCTTGCGCGACGAGATCGCGCCAGTCCTCGATGGAAAAATCGATCACGGCGAGCCCGCAGGTCGGGTATTTCTGCGCCATCCGTGCCGCCGCATAGCGGTCGCCATGGCCGGCGAGCTTGGCGGCGAGTTCCTCGAAGCCGGGATTATGGCCGATCATCAGGAGCGTGCGAACGCCAGGGTCCGTCTCCTGCACCACGTTGAGCAGGCGCTCGGGCTTGGCCTCGTAGATGCGCGGCTCGTAATGCGTCGGCGGCTTCTCCGGCAGCATCGGCTTGACCAGCTCCCAGGTCTCGGCCGTGCGCTTGGCCGGCGAGATCAGGACGAGATCCGGCAGCAGCAGTTCCTCGGCGAGATAACGCCCCATGACCGGAGCGGCTTCGCGTCCACGCGTGGCGAGCGGCCGGTCGCGATCGGCGGTGTTGGCGGGCCAGGCCGATTTGGCATGGCGCAGAAGCATGAGGCGGCGCATGGCCGCCATCTAACCATGGCTGGCGGGATTTGCGAGTGGCTTGGGCGGGGAAGCCCGCACCGCGGCGAGCAGCATCTCCATGAGACGCCCCGAATACAGCGCGATCAGCCGCTCGCGCCCGCCCGGCTGCATTTCCAGCGGCGCAAGCTGGCCGTCGATTAGCATGGTCGAGAAGCCATGGGTGATCGACCAGACGAACAGGATCTCGGCGAGATCGGCATCGTCGCCATAGCTCGACGGCAGCCGCGCCAGCACATCGCCATCGACCTCTCGTCCCAGCGCCAGCTTGGTCTCCCGGACCAGGATGCCGAAGGCTCTGACCCCGGCGCGACGCAGATCGTCGTCCCCGCTCTTCAGGCCGAGCCGCCCGAAGACGACGCGGAAGCGGCCGGGCCTGGTCAATGCGACGGTGAGATAGGCCTCGCAGATCGCCGCCAGCCGGTCCCCGCCAGCCGCCTTGGCTTTGGCGACGGCGGCCTCCATGCTCTCGGACAGATCGTCGAAGCCGAGCGTCGCGATCGCGGTCAGGAGGCCGACGAGATTGCCGAAATGATGCGCCGGCGCCGCCGGCGACACGCCGGCGCGGCGGGCACATTCGCGCAGGGTGAAGCCACCAACGCCCTTCTCCGCCAGCACCGCCTCGGCCGCGTCGATCATCGCCTGGCGCAGGTCGCCGTGATGATAGCCGCCTCGCTTGCCGACCTTGGTATCCATCGCACGCCCTGCCCGCACGCCGCCGTCATCAAACTTGACGGCGTCAAGATAACGCAATAGGACAGAGCCGCAACTAAACAGCGTCAAGATTGGAGCGCATGATGCCTCTCAGCTTGGACGACGCCTTCGCCCGGGCCGGCCAGCTCGCGATGATCGGCTGGGCCGCCTTGATCCTGCTGCCGCGCTGGCGCGGCATCTCGGCCGCGCTGGCCGGCTGGATCATCCCGGCCCTGCTTTCGCTTGGCTATGCCGTGCTCATCGCCGTCCATTGGCACGCCGCCAAGGGCGGCTTCTCCTCGCTCGATTCGGTTGCGGCGCTGTTTGCCTCGAAGCCGCTGTTGCTCGCCGGCTGGGTCCATTACCTCGCCTTCGATCTTTTCCTCGGCAACTGGATCCTGCGGCGCTCGCAAGCGGAAGCGATGCCGCACTGGCTGATGTTGCCCGTGCTGCTGCTGACCTTCCTGTTCGGCCCGGTCGGCTTCCTGACCTATCTGCTGCTGGAAGCCTGCTTTCGCCTGGCCCGCGAAGACCGCATCGCCCGCCTGCAGGCCCGCCTTCCCACCTGGTTGCCCGATCTCGAGCTGGAGCCGCGTCTCACCGCAGCGGCCTTCGCCATGCTCGCCCTGGCGGTGCCGACCGTGTTCGCCTGGCTGATCGACACCAGGCAGTTCCACGGCGTCGACACCTGGATCAAGCCGCTGAAATTCGAGATCTCGGTCGCCTTCTACCTGCTGACGCTGGCGCTGTTCCTGCCGCTCGCGAGCGACCGCTTCCGCGCCTCCTGGCTCGGGCGCTACATGGTCTGGCCGGTGATCGTACCGATCGTGCTTGAAGTGCTCTACATCGCCTGGCGCGCCTCGCGGGTCGAAGCCTCGCACTACAACAGCGACAGCGCGCTCGGTGTCTGGCTCTACACACTGATGGGCATTGGCGCAGTGATGTTCACGATCGCGCCCGGCTTCCTCGCCTATGGGCTCGCCCGTCGCGACGCCGCCCCCATGCCGCAAGTCGTGCGCTGGGCACTGGTCACCGGCCTTGCGCTCACCTGCGTCTTCGGCCTGCTGAGCGGCGCCCTGCTCGGCTCCAGCGCCAGCGGGCACTATGTCGGCGCCGTCCCGGTCGATCACCGGACGCTTCCGATCTTTGGCTGGTCGCTCGCGATCGGAGACCTGCGCATCGCGCATTTCCTCGGCCTGCACGCTTTGCAGATCATCCCGGCGATCGGCGTGGCTCTCTGGCTGGCGATGCGACAGAGCAAGGCCGGGCTCGTCGCGCTCGGGACGGTCTCGGCCGCCTATGCCGCCATCACCGCGACGGCGCTCGTCGCGGCGCTGCAGGCGCGCCCGCTGCTCGGGCTCGGCTGACAGGCATTACGCATCATCGCCATCGGAACCGGGCGCAAGATCATCGGCGCCCGGCTCATAGCGCAGCAGGTCGCCCGGCTGGCAGTCGAGCACGGCACATATCCGCGTCAGCGTGTCGAAGCGCATGCCGCGGACCTTGCCGGATTTCAGCTGCGAGACCTGCTGCTCGGTCAGCCCGATGCGCTGGGCCAGTTCCTTCGAGCGCATCTTGCGGCGCGCCAGCATGACATCGAGTTCGACGATGATCGGCATCGCCCGACACCTACACGAAACTCTGATTCTCGTCCGCGAGCCGGACCGCCTCCTTCAGCACCAGCCCGAAGGCGACCAGCGCCGCCCCTGCCGCCAGTACGCCGAACGTCCCCGGATCGAGCGTGATCGCCAGTTGCTTCTGGCCTGAGGGATTGTCGAAGGTCAGCGCCACGCTCTGCAGCGCGCGCGCCAGCGGCGTCGCGACGCCCATTGCCGTCAGCAGCCAGCCGACCCGCGTGAGGCGCTGCGCATTCTCTTCTTCCAGCACCCGGCCGCGGCCGAAGCGGCCGAACAGGCTTGAGAGCCGCAACATCGCGGCAACGAAGAGGCCCGCAGGTACGAGGCCAATCGTAAGGGCGGCCCAGTAGCCGCGCTCCGAGAGCGAGCCGACCGGGGCGCTGACGCCGATCGTACTGCGAGCATAGGCGGCGAGTTGCTCGGGATCGCGCCAGAGCCAGATCGCGCCGACGGCCATCAGCGCCGCCGCCGCAAAGCAGAGGACGCGAGCGACCGTGCTCACGCGGCGCAGCCTCGCCATGGCGGATCGGCCTTGGGCGGAATTCGATATGGCTGCCATTTCATTTCACCCCGCGATTGACAAAAATAAACTAATAGATGAATTTCTGAATGTCAAAGCCATTTCATCGAGAGCCGCCATGCACACTTCCCTGCCTGCCAATTTCCTTCTTTTCGGCCTGCTTGCGGGCTGCGGCCACGTGCCGCTGACCTCGCTGCCGAAGCTCTCGAAGATCGACATGAAGACCACAGATCTCGCGCAGCTGCGCGCCGGCATCAGTCTGCCGGCTGATATCCGCACCCTGCCCGGCGGCGTCACCATGACGCTTGTCGCCTTGCCCAAGGATGGCGGCCGTCATGAGCGCAAGGTCGTGCTGGAAGAAGTGCGAGATGCTGCCGAACTGGCCAAGCTGCCGGCGGTGGCATCGCCGGGACGCCGCTTCACCCTGTTCAGGCTGAGCCGGACCGACGCCGCGCGCCTTGGCGCCTTCCGCGAGGAGATGTTCGCCGGTCCGCAGAACAGCGGCAATCGCGGCAGCCTGGCGCTGAGAGCCGACAAGGCCTGCCGCCTCGGCGAGCTCTCAGGCAAGCCGATCGCGATGAGCGGCTATCTCAGGACGTCGGAAACGCAGGACTATGTCCTGCTGATGCGCGACTTCGATCTGAAGGAAGCTGTCCGCGAAGTCGACCCCAAGGTCGACTTGGCCACCGCGATCCCGCCCTGTGACACAGTGTCGGAAACGAAGCTCAGCGGCTCTCCCGCCGCGCCATGAAGGCGAGCTTCTCGAACAGCGAGACGTCCTGCTCGTTCTTGAGCAGCGCGCCGTGCAGCGGCGGGATCAGCTTGCGCGGATCACGCTCGCGCAACACCTCGGGGCCGATATCGTCGGCGACGAGGAGCTTCAGCCAGTCGAGCAGTTCGGAGGTCGAGGGCTTCTTCTTGATGCCGGGCACCTCGCGCACCTCGAAGAACAGGCGCAGCGCCTCTTCCATCAATCGCTTCTTGATGCCGGGGAAATGGACCTCGACGATTCTCTGCATCGTTTCGGCGTCGGGGAAGCGGATGTAATGGAAGAAGCAGCGGCGCAGGAAGGCGTCCGGCAACTCCTTCTCGTTGTTCGAGGTGATGATCATCACCGGCCGCTGCGCCGCCCTGATCGTCTCGCCGGTCTCGTAGACATGGAATTCCATGCGGTCGAGCTCGAGCAGGAGGTCGTTCGGGAACTCGATGTCGGCCTTGTCGATCTCGTCGATCAGCAGCACCGGGCGGGCCGGCGAGACGAAGGCCTCCCAGAGCTTGCCGCGCTTGATGTAGTTGGCGATGTCGGAGACGCGGGCGTCGCCGAGCTGGCTGTCGCGCAGGCGGCTGACCGCGTCGTATTCATAGAGGCCCTGCTGCGCCTTGGTGGTCGACTTGACGTGCCAGGTCAGCAGCGGCGCGCCGAGCGCAACCGCGATCTCCTCGGCCAGCACGGTCTTGCCGGTGCCGGGCTCGCCCTTGACCAGCAGCGGCCGCTCCAGCCGGATCGCGGCATTGACCGCGACGGTCAGGTCCTCGGTAGCGACGTAAGAAGCGGTGCCGGTAAAGCGCATGCGAGGCCCTTCATATGGCTGCTCCGTGGCCATGCTGCCGCCGCGGATGGCAACGTGCTTAGAGGTCAGCCGGCGGCGGGGCAAGTTTTCGTCAGCCCGGCGCGTGATTTGGTTTGTGTTGCAAGGCTTTACCAAGCAAAGCTTTGAGATCAGCAGCTTCGCTTGATTCTTCGAGGGTGACGTGGCCGGGACGATCGATCCTTCCGCCTATCGTGACGCCGTGGTCGTGCTCGCCACGGCCGGCGTGATCGTGCCCTTCGCCAAGCGTTTTCGCGTCAATTCGGTCGTCGCCTTCATGGCCTGTGGTGCCGTGCTCGGCCCCTATGGCCTCGGCGGGCTCGCCGCCAAGATTCCCTTCCTTGGCGCCATCACCGTCTCGAATGCGGAGGCGCTTGCCGGTCCTGCCGAGCTCGGCGTCGCCTTCCTGCTCTTCGTCATCGGACTCGAGCTCTCCTATGAGCGCTTGATGACGATGCGCCGGCTGGTCTTCGGACTCGGCCTCGGCCAGGTCGCGTTCTCGGCCACTGCGATCAGCGCCATCGCCTATGCCTTCGGGCAACCGGCGGCTGCGGCCCTGCTGATCGGCACGGCGCTCGCCTTGTCCTCGACCGCGATGGTGGTCGAGCTGCTCTCGGCCCATCGCCGCATGACGTCCTCGGCCGGACGCGCCAGCTTCGCCATCCTGCTCTGCCAGGACCTTGCGGTGATTCCCCTGCTGTTCCTGGTCAGCGTGCTCGGTGCGCAGAATGGCGGCTCGCTGATCGCCGGCCTGACCCAGGCGCTGCTGCAGGCGGCCGCCGCGGTCGCTGCCATCATCGTCATCGGCCGCCTCGCCATGCGCCCGCTCTTTCGCCTGGTCGCCTCGACCGATTCGTCCGAGAGCTTCATGGCGGCGACCCTGCTGGTTGCGCTCGGCACAGGACTGATCGCGGCCGGGGCCGGCCTCTCCATGGGGCTCGGGGCTTTCATCGCCGGGCTACTGCTGGCGGAGACCGAGTATCGCCGCGCCATCGAGGTGACGATCGAGCCATTCAAGTCGCTGCTGATCGGCGTCTTCTTCCTTACCGTCGGCATGAGCGTGAATCCTGCAGCCCTGGCGGCCCAGCCTGCCGCGATCCTGAGCATCGCCGCCGGGCTCTTCCTCGCCAAGGTCGCGATCACCTTCCTGTTCGCCCGCTATTTCAAACTGTCGGTACCGACCGCGCTCGAAACTGCGATCATGGTCGGGCCCGGCGGCGAGTTCGCCTTCGTGCTGCTGACCGCCTCCGTCGCGGCCAAGCTGGTCGACCAGAACGCGGCCTCGCTCGTACTCGCCGGCGTCTCGCTGACCATGATCTTCCTGCCGCTCGCCGCCCGCATGGCGCGGAAGCTCTCGGCGCGCCTGGCCCCGGCAGCGAACCTTCCGGCGGAAGCGAGCATCCTGCCGCCGGGCGATCACGCGCCGCGCGCCATCGTCGTCGGCCTGGGTCGTGTCGGTCGGCTCGTCAGCGAGATGCTCGAACAGCACAAGGTGCCCTACATCACCATCGACGCCGATCCCTCGCTGATCGCGGCGCAGCGCCGGGCCGGCCGGCCGGCCTTCTACGGCAACGCCACCAAGCCGGATTTCCTGCGGCTCTGCGGCCTCGAGGAGGCGACCGCGCTGATCGTCACCATCGACAATCCCCGCGCGGTCGATGAGATCGTGTCGGCAGCACGCGGCGTGCGGCAAGACCTCATCATCGTCGCCCGCGCCCGCGACGCCAAGCATGCGCGGCATCTCTACGAGCTCGGCGTCAACGACGCCGTGCCGGAGACGATCGAGGCCAGCCTGCAATTGTCGGAAGCGGCGCTGGTCGGCCTCGGCGTACCGATGGGCCTCGTCATCGCCTCGGTGCACCAGCGCCGCGACGATTTCCGCAGCGAGCTGAAGCCGGCCAGCGCCCCGCAGCCGGCGCTGCCGCGCCATGCCCGCTCGCGCAGGCTGTGACGCTAAAGGACGGCACTTGAAAAACACGTGAGCCCTCATCCTGAGGAGCGCTCTGCAGGAGCGCGTCTCGAAGGATGCTTCAGGAGGCTCGGGAACCAGCTGGACCATCCTTCGAGACGCCGCTGCGCGGCTCCTCAGGATGAGGGCTGAGAAGCGTCGCCTTAAGCGAATTCCTTCCGCTCCACCGGCTCCAGCCGCACGGACAGCGCAGTCGTCGAGGCCGGCACCGGCTCGATACGCACCACTTTGCCGGTGGCGGCTGCCTGCATCGCCCGGTGCATATGGCCGTAGAACTGCTCGGCGCTGCTGTGCCAGCTATGGCGCTGGGCGAGTTGAAGCCCGGCCTCGCGTGGCAGACGCAGGGCCGAAAGCGCAGCCTGGCGCAGATCTTCGTGCAGCACCGCCGCCTCGCTGCCGGCAAAGACGTCGCTCGGCCCTTGCACCGGGAAGGCTGCGACTGGCAGCCCGCTCGCCGCGGCCTCCAGCAGCACGATGCCGAACGTGTCGGTCAGGCTCGGAAAGACGAAAACGTCGGAGGAGGCATAGATCGCAGCGAGATCCTCTCCCTCGCGCGCCCCGAGGAAATGCGCCTCCGGGAAGGCGCGCATGAGGTCGGCACGGGCGGGCCCGTCGCCGACCACGACCTTGCTACCGGGCAGGCGCAGCGACAGGAAGGCTTCGAGGTTCTTCTCGACCGCGACCCGGCCGACGCTGAGGAAGATCGGCCGCGGCAGGTCGAGCACGCTCTCAGGGCGCGGATGGAACAGCGAGAGATCGACGCCCCGGCCCCAGCGCAGGATGCGCTCGAAGCCATGGGCGCTGAGCTCCGCCTCGACGGTGGCGGTCGAGACCATCACGCCCGCCGCCGGCCCGTGAAAGCGACGCAGGAAGCGGTAGCTCCAGCTTTCGGGGATCGGCCAGCGCGCCGCGACATATTGCGGGAAACGGGTGTGGTAGCTCGTGGTGAAGGTGCGCTTCTGGGCCAGGCAGACAGCGCGCGTCAGCCAGCCGATCGGCCCCTCGGTCGCGATGTGGATATGGTCGGGACCGAACTCGGCGATGCGCCGAGCGACATGCCGGCGCGTCGCCAGTGCGATGCGGATATCGGGATAGGACGGCAGCCCAACCTGCCAGAAGCCTTCCGGCGTCAGCATATGCGGGGTGACGCCGAACTCCGGCGCCGCCTCGACCATCCGCTCCAGCGAGCGCACGACGCCGTTGATCTGCGGCCGCCAGGCGTCCGTCGCGATCAGGACGCGCATCAGCGCGCTTTCCGCTCAGCCTGTTTTGGCTGAGCGCCAAGAATTCGCGCCAAATCTAAATGCTGGGGCATGTTCTTATCCCAAAAGTGGTTTCCACTTTTGGGGAACATGACCCGGGCGGCCTCGACGAGGCTCGGCACTGGCGCCGGGCGCGCTGTTGTGGGCAGTGCCGGCTTCTCGCCCTTCTGTCGATGCTGCGGCCAGCGGACGATCTCGAAGCGGCCATCGTCGTGCTCGACCACAGCCGTGCAGCTTTCGACCCAGTCGCCGGTGTTGATGTAGGTCAGCCCGCCGATCTCGCGCTGCGCGGCATGGTGGATGTGGCCGCAGATCACGCCGTCGGCCTTGTGCCGGCGCGCCTCGTCGGCAAGGCACTGCTCGAACTCGCCGATATAGTTCACCGCGTTCTTGACCTTGTGCTTGGCCCAGGCCGAGAGCGACCAGTGCGGCAGGCGAAGGACGCGGCGGACCCGGTTGATGCCGTGGTTGAGCACCAGCGCGATCGTGTAGGCCCAGTCGCCGAGCAAGGCGAGCCATTTGGCATTGCGCACCACGAGGTCGAACAGGTCGCCGTGGATGACCAGCATGCGCTTGCCGTCGGCCGTCTCATGGACGATGTCGTCGACCAGGGTGATGCCGCCGAACTGCAGGCCGGTATAGTCGCGCAGGAAATCGTCGTGATTGCCGGTGACGTAGATCAGCTTCGAGCCCTTGCGCACCTTGCGCAGCAGCTTCTGCACCACATCGTTGTGGGACTGCGGGAAGTACCAGCCGCTCTTCAGCCGCCAGCCATCGATGATGTCGCCGACGAGGTAGATCGTCGGCGCGTCGTAGTCGCGCAGGAACTCCAGCACGAGATCCGCCTGGGCTCCGCGCGTGCCCAGATGCAGGTCCGAGATGAAGATGCTGCGAACTTGCTTGGCGTCGCTGTCGTCGCTCATGGCCGCCGGCCCATACTGTTGCCTTGCCTGCGGCGTGTGTCTGATTTGCACTACGCTTTGATGACGCGGCGCCAAAACCGTGCTTTGCCTGCCCGCACAGGAACGGATCTTTCCGGGAGACGACAATGGATCTGGGTATCGCCGGCCGCACGGCCATCGTTTGCGCCTCGAGCAAGGGGCTGGGCCGCGGTTGCGCGCTGGCGCTAGCCGAAGCGGGCTGCACCGTCGTCGTCAACGGCCGCGACGCCAAGACGCTTGAGGAGACCGCAGCTGCGATTCGCGCCAGCACCGGCGCGACCGTGATCGCCGTCGTCGCCGACGTCTCGACCAAGGCGGGCCAGGATGCGCTGCTTGCCGCCGCGCCGAATCCCGACATCCTCGTCAACAACAATGGCGGCCCGCCGCCAAAGCCCTTCCGCGAAGTGACGCGCGAGGGACTTCTTGAAGGCGTAGCGCAGAACATGGCGACGCCGCTGGAACTGGTGCAGCGCGTCGTCGACGGCATGATCGAGCGGCGCTTCGGCCGCATCGTCAACATCACCTCGGCGAGCGTGCTGACCCCGCTGACCGGCCTCGATGTCTCCTCCGCCGCCCGCGCCGGTCTGACCGCTTTCCTCGCCGGCGTGGCCCGCGAGATCGCCCATGCCAACGTCACCATCAACAACATCCTGCCCGGCGTGTTCGACACGGACCGGATCAAGACCGCGACGAACAAGGTCGCCGAGATGCAGGGCATCAGCATCGAGGAGGCGACGAAGCGCCGGCTCGCCGCCGTCCCGGCCGGCCGCCTCGGTACGCCCGACGAGTTCGGCAAGCTCTGCGCCTTCATCGCCAGCGCCCATGCCGGCTACATCACCGGCCAGAACTTCCTGATCGACGGCGGCTCGTTCCGGACGAACTTCTGACACCGGGCCGGCCGGGCCGCGGCAGAGTGCGCCCCGGCTTTCACCTGCAGTACCAAACTGAGACCGATGACCATCGCCTATCGACGCGCCGTCCCCGAGGATACGCCCGCCTGTGTCGTCCTGCGCGGCAGGACACGAGAGAACGCCTTCTCGGTCGAGCGCCTCGCGGAAGCGGGTGTCACGCTCGAAAGCTGGCAGGCTGCCATCGCCGATGGCAGCCTGCCAGGCCATGTCGCGACCGAGGCAGATGAGATCGTCGGCTACTGCTTCGGCGAGCGCGAGACCGGCGAAATCGCCGTGCTGGCGCTGCTGCCGGAGCATGAGGGACAAGGAGTCGGGAAGACCCTGCTGAACCTGGTCGTCGGGGAATTCAGGGAATTAGGCCTCGCCAGGCTGTTCCTCAGCTGCTCGCCCGATCCCGCCGTGCGCTCCTACGGTTTCTACCGGCATCTGGGTTGGACCTCGACCGGCACCTTCGACGATCGCGGCGACGAGATCCTCGAATACCGCCTCGCCTGACCCGGGCCACCGTCGCCTCCCGCAGCGCGCCGGTCCGATGTGCAACATCGGTGCTTGGAACGGCTCGACGCTCGTGGTCTAAGGACTGGAGGTCTTGCACAAGACTTCCATTCCTCCTGCCCGACCTTTTAGCCTTGTCACCGCTCCTCGGCATCAGCCTCAAGCTGCTTTCGGCCCTGTCGTTCACGCTGATGTCGGCCGGCATCAAGACGCTGGCCTCGCGCTATCCGACGGGCGAGCTCGTCTTCTTCCGCTCCTTCTTCGCGCTGATTCCGCTGATCATCTGGCTGGCCTGGCGTCATGAATTCCCCGAGGCGCTCAAGACTAGCAATCTGCGCGGCCATCTCAAGCGCGGCGTCATCGGCTCGACCGGCATGTTCCTCGGCTTCGCCGCACTGCATCTGCTGCCGCTCTCGGATGCGGTCGCGATCGGCTACGCCGCGCCGTTGATCGTCGTCGTTCTGGCGGCGCTGATCCTGAAGGAGCGCGTGCGCATCTATCGCTGGACCGCGGTCGCCGTCGGCTTCCTCGGCGTGCTCCTGATGCTCTCCCCGCATATGGGCGCGCAGGCCTTCGGCCATGGGCTCTCGGGCGGCCCCGCCATCGGCGCCTTGCTCGCGCTTGCCGGCGCCTTCTGCTCGGCCTTCGCCTCGATCGAGGTCCGGCTGCTGACCCATACCGAGAAGACCGGCGCCATCGTCTTCTACTTCATGTCGCTGACCTCGCTGCTCGGCCTGCTGACGCTCTCACTCGGCTGGACCGTGCCGGACCTGAAGGATTTCGTCCTGCTCGTCACGATCGGCGTGCTCGGCGGCCTCGGCCAGATGCTGCTGGTCCAGGCCTATCGCTATGGCGACGCTTCGCTGATCGCGCCCTTCGAATATTCGACGATGATCTGGGCGACCGCGCTCGGCTGGTTCGTCTTCGGCGAATGGCCGGTCCAGGCCGTGCTCATCGGCTCGCTGATCGTGATCGCCTCGGGCATCTACGTCATCCTGCGCGAGCAGCAGCTCGGCCTGCTCAAGAAGGAGACGCGCGAGGCCGGCCCGTCCCGCTCGGTCTGAAGCCACTCGACTTGCTGCTTGGAGCGATCCAAGGCATTGTCCGCTAGGACAAACAATCGTTCTCTTTCCCAAACGGCAAAATCCTGGCCGGGCTAGAGACGACGGCAGGCAAGAGCACAATGGGCATCGAAACCAGGGAACGTGGCGGCCGGGAGCTCGCATCCGGCGCGCAGGTGATTTCGGGCCAGCTCGGCAAGACGATCCAGCGGCTGCGCAAGGCCTACAACCTCTCGCTCTCGGAACTGGCCGAGCAGTCCGGCGTCGCCAAGTCGATCATCAGCCAGATCGAGCGCAACGAGACCAATCCGACGCTGGCGACGATCTGGCGGCTATCGCAGGCGCTCGACGTCTCGATCGAGCGCGTGCTGTCGACCAATGAGGAAGAGGCCTTCATCGAGAAGATCGCCCGGCCCGACACGCCGATCCTGGTCTCCGAGGACGGCAAGCTGCGCCTCGCCATCATCGGCTGGATCAAGACGGTCGAATGGCTGCAATGGTACGAGGTCAGCGCCGAACCGGGCGGCGAGCTCGATTCGGAAGGCCATCAGCGCGGCTCGATCGAATCGCTCTCGGTCAGCACCGGCGAGTTCGAGGTCGAGGTCGGTGGCATCACCCAGCGCGCCAAGGCCGGCGAGACCCTGCGCTATCGCTGTGACCGCCAGCACGTCGTCCGCTGCATCGGCGACCAGCCGGGCACCGCGCTGATGGTCTGCATCCTCAAGGCGGCGGTGATGGACTGAAGGTCGCCTTCGCTTCGGCAGAGCCTTGCTTGTAGACGGCCTCATCCGAGACTATATTTAGCCTCAAGTGAAATGAGGCGAGGCCGATGCTGACCTATGAAGCGATGGCTCGCGTGTTGGGGCTGACCAGCGACGCTGGGGCAGCGCATACACCGTTCGGATTGATCTCGACAATCGAGAGTGGCCTTCCCGTCGCGGCGCTGGAGCGCGTCTCCCGGCTGCTGTCGCCCAACGACGCCCAGTTCAAGTTCCGCTTTGTCCCGAAGGCGACCTATGAGCGACGCAAGGCGGCGCATCGCCTGTCGGCGGACGAAGGTACGCGCTTGGCGCGCGTCGCCGGCGTATGGGGGTTGGCCCTCGATGTCTGGAAGACCGAGGACGCCGCCCGCGACTTCATGTTCAGGTCCCACGCCATGCTCGACGACCGGCGCCCGATCGATGTTGTCATCCAGAACGAGATTGGCGCCGAACTGGTGCGCGACATCCTCGCTGGCCTGAAATACGGCAGCGCCGCGTGACATCACAGCGGCTGGACCGGACGCTGGCGGCCTACCGCATCGGCGATCCGGATGGCCTCTATCCGATCTTCGACGCGACCGGTTCCACCCTTGCGCCCGGGCGCTGGAATACGCCCGGCAGCCCGGTGATCTACAGCAGCGAGCACTTTTCGACGGCCCTGCTGGAAAAGCTTGTGCGCGGCAGCGGTCAGCTGCCACCCAATCAGCACTTCGTCCGGATCAGCATCCCGCGCGGCGTCAGTTACGAGATCTTCTCGCCCCCTGCCCTGCCCGGCTGGGACACGATGCCCGCAACGGTCAGCAAGCTTTATGGCGAGGCTTGGTGCCGGGAGCGCCGCAGTGCCATTCTCCTGGTGCCGAGCGTCATTGCGCGGCTCGACAGGAATGTCCTGATCAACCCTGCTCATCCTGACTTCGCCCTGATCGAGGCAAGCCTGCATGAGCCCGTCTTCTGGGATCGGCGCCTGTTCGGCGGATAACAACCTACCCCCCGGCCGCCTTCTGCGGCCGTGGCGGCCCCTGCACGGCCGGTAGCGATTTCAGGTACTCCGCCATCGCCAGCCGGTCGGCGTCCGATAGCTGCGCCATGTTGCGCACCACCGCAGCCATCGAGCCGCCGACATTGTCGAAGCCTGGCGTGAAGCCGGTCTTGAGCAGTTCGGCGATCTCGGCCTTCGACCATTTCCCAAGGCCGTCCTCGGCCTGGGTGATGTTCGGCACCCAGCCCTTGCCTTCCGGATCGGGCCCGCCGGCGAAGCGCGTCGCCTGGACGATGGCACCAAACTGGTTGCGGCTGGAATGGCATTCGGCGCAGTGGCCCGGCCCGTTGACCAGATAGGCGCCGCGATTCCATTCATCGCTTTTGGCCGGATCGGCCTTGAACGGGGCGCCGTCGAAGAACAGCAGCTTCCAGCCCCCGACCAGGCGGCGGATGCTGAAGGGGAAGCCGAGCTCATGACCGGGCGCCCTGCCCTCCACTGAAGGCAATGTGCGGATATAGCCGAGGAGATCGGCCACCGCCTTGGCCGGCATCTGCCGATAGGAGGTGTAGGGGAAGGCCGGGTAGTAGTGCTGGCCCGCGGGCGAGACGCCAGCGGTCATCGCCTGGATGAAGTCAGCCGTACCCCAATTGCCGATGCCATCGCGCGTGTGCGGCGAGATATTGGGCACATGGAACTTGCCGAAGGGCGACTCCAGCACCAGCCCACCGCCGAGCCTGGTCTTGTCGTCCTGGCCGGGCGTCGCATGACAGGAGGCGCAGCCGCCAGCCGCGAACAGGAGCTTGCCGTTCTCGACATCGGGCGCCGGCAGCGTGCCGACCTCCGGCCCCGGCGAGACCACGCGCGGATCGGTGAGGACGAAGAAGCCGGCAGCGCCGAGCGCGATGAAGACCAGAAGCGTGATCAGCAGGCGGCGCATCGGTTCCTCATTCGGTTGTCCCGGGCAAACAACGCTCGTATCGCGACCGGGTTCGAACCGAACGTCGTAGACACGAATGGAGCGGGCCTTCCGAGAGCCGGATCCGATCAGGTTTCAACAACCTGATCGGTGAATCCGTCTCTCACTTAAAGATAGAGACCGCTTCTCCAATCAGCTTGCCACGCAAACTGATTGGAGCGGGCTCTAGGGAAGCCCGCTCCTTCGATCAGGTCAAATCTGCAGGTCAAATCTGCTGGCGGCAGGCCGCCGTCACTTCTTGATGCGGTAGGTCTCGTGGCAGCCGCCGCAATTCTTGGTGGCGTCGCCGAAAGCCGTGCGGAAGCCGGCGAGATCGGTCACCGCAGCGCCCTTGGCGGCATCCCCCTCGAACTTGGCGAAGGCCGCTTTGAAGCCGGCCTGGTCCTCCCAGATCTTCGGCGCCGCCGTGGTCTCGCCGCCGGTCTTGGCGCTCTCCGGATAGAAGCCCGGCATCTTCTTGGCGGCGTCGCCGTAGGCCTTGAATACCGCCTGCGCCTTGGCGGCGTCGAACGGCGCCTCGCCCTTGGCCATCGCCGCGCCATCGCGCGTCGCCGCGCCGACCGCCTTCATCGTGTCACGCCGCTCGGAGATCGGATTGGCCTGGGCCAGGACGGCGGAGACGCCGACGGCGAGACCGAGGGCGACGAAAGCAGAGCGAAGCATGCTTGGGAATCCTCCGGAAGGCAGCGCCGGACCCGGCGCTGTTTTGAACTCTTCCAGAGAAGCCGACGTGCACGACAGCGCCAAGTCGCATTGTCGTGAACTTCCTTGCAAAGAGGCAAACGCCTCCTTGCATCAAGACGGATAGCCTGCCGCCTTCAGCGTCGCGAACACCTTGGGCGGGGTCGCCGGCATGTCGATCGCCGTGACGCTGGCAGCGCGGTTCAGCGCATCGACCATCGCGTTCATCACCGCCGGGCAGGCGCCGATCGCGCCCGCCTCGCCTGCGCCCTTCACGCCGAGCGCATTGGTGACACAGGGCACATTGCGCGTCTCGAAATGGAAGTTCGGAATGTCGACCGCCCGCGGCAGGGCGTAGTCCATGAAGGTCGCGGTCAGCATCTGGCCGGACGAGTCGAAGCGGATCTCTTCCATCAGCGCCTGGCCGATACCCTGGGCCGCACCGCCATGGACCTGACCCTGCAGCATGATCGGGTTCAGCGTCACCCCGAAATCGTCGACCACGACATAGTTCTGGATCTCGGTGCCGCCGGTCGCCGGATCGACCTCCAGCTCCACCACATGGGTGCCGTTCGGATAGGTCGCTTCCGGCGGCGTCCAGCTCTGATGCACGCTGAGCTGCTCGGCCTTGGCGCCGGGCAGATTGGCGATCGCCTTGAGATCGAGCGCCTTGTCGGTGCCGACGATGCGCACGGCACCATCGACGATCTCGAGATCGCCCGGAGCGGCCTCGAGCGCCTCCGAGGCGAGGCTCTTCAGGTTGTCGGCGAGGATGCCGGTCGCCGCGTTCAGCGCCGCGCCGCCAACGGGGATCGAGCGCGAGCCGCCGGTGCCGGAGCCGGTCGCGATCCGGTCGGTATCGCCCTGGACGACCTTGATGCGGTCGAGCGGGATGTCGAGATGCTGGGCGACGAGCTGTGAATAGGCGGTCTCATGCCCCTGCCCGTTCGACTGGGTGCCGATCAGCACGGTGACGGTGCCGTCCTTCTCCAGGATCACGGTGGAGCTCTCCGGCCCGCCGCCGCCGCAGGCCTCGATATAGCAGGCGAGCCCGATGCCACGGAGCTTGCCGGCCTTCTGCGAGGTCTTCAGACGGCTCTTGAAGCCCTTCCAGTCCGCCACTTCCATGGCGCGGCGCATATGGCCCTCGAACTCGCCGGAATCGTAGACCGGGCCGGTCTGCGTCTTGTGCGGCATCTCGCTCGGCTTGACGAAGTTGAGAGCCCGCACCGCATCGGGCGTCTTGCCGGTCTCGCGCGCGATCGCATCGACCAGCCGCTCGATCAGATAGGCCGCCTCGGGCCGCCCGGCGCCGCGATAGGCATCGACCGGTGTCGTGTGGGTGAACACGCCGCGGAAACGGACATGCACAGCCGGGATGTTGTAGCAGCCCGGCGTCATCGTCGTGCCAACCCAGGGGATGAAGGGCCCATACTGCGAGAGATAGGCGCCCATGTCGGCCGCGAGATCGACCTTGAGGCCGATGAACTTGCCGCGCTTGTCGAGCGCCATCGTCGCGGTGGTGAGGTTGGCGCGGCCATGGGTGTCGGCGAGGAAGTGCTCGGTGCGGTCGGCGACCCAGCGCACCGGCCGCTTCAGCTTCTCGGCCGCGACCATGGTCAGCGGGTATTCGCGGTACATGAAGATCTTGGTGCCGAAGCCGCCGCCGACATCGGGCGTGATCACCCGGATGCGGGAGGGATCGACCTTGAGGATGTAGCTGGCGAGGATGTCGCGCGTGCCGTGGCTGCCCTGGCTGCCATGTGTCAGGGTCCAGCGCTTGGTCGCCTTGTCGTATTCGGCGATGCAGGCGCGCGTCTCCATGTAGTTGGAGGCGAGGCGGTTGTTGACGATGGTGATCGAGATCGTCCGGTCGGCCTTGGCGAAGGCTTTCTCTGTCCGCTCGCGATTGCCCTGCTCCGCCTCGAAGGCGACGTTGCCGTCACGATCGGACCAGACCTGCGGCGCCCCGCTCTCTAAGGCCTCGGCGATGCCGGTGATCGACGGCAGCGTCTCGAACTCGATCTCGATCGCCTCGGCGGCGTCGCGCGCCTGATCGAGCGTCTCCGCGACGATGAAGGCGATGGCCTCGCCGACATGGCGCACCGTATCCATCGGCAGCACCGGCACCGAATTCGGCTTCACGCTCTTGCCGGAGATCTCCTTGATCAGCCCCTTGCAGGGGATGTCGCCGAGATGGGCGACGTCCTCGCCGGTCAGGATCAGCTTGACGCCCTTGCGCTTCAGCGCCGCCTGCTTGTCGACGATCTTGAATTTCGCATGCGCATGCGGCGAGCGCAGCACATAGGCGTGGAGTGCGCCCTCGACGGCGGTGTCGTCGGTATAGCGGCCGGTGCCGGTGGCCAGGCGCTGATCCTCGACCCGCCGCATCGGCTGGCCCATCCCGAACTTCATCGGACGCATCGGCAAACTTCCTTCGGATCACTCGAATGAGAAAGACTGGCGCAGGATCGCCGCGCCGTCACCCCGGTCATCATGGAGGGACCGGGATGCGCCGAGCGCAAGCAAGCGGGCCTTGAAACTCAGCGGATCATGCGCGCGGCGCTATCCGACATCGACACCATCATATTGTAGCTGGAGACGATGCGGTTGGCATCGCCCGCCGCGCCCTTGCGAACGTCGCCCTTCGACTTGCCGAGCTTCTCGCGGAAGTCGCGCAGATTGCCGAGCCAGGAGCTGGCGGAGGAATCGATCATCGGCACGCCCGACGGATTGCTGTCCTTGAAGCGGTCCATTTCCTTGATCGCGCCGGAATAGCCGGCCAGTGCCGTATCGAAGGCAGCGAGGTTGACGATCGGGCTCTCATTGCTCGGCATCACGTCCATCACGGCGCGCGCATTGATCATGATGTTGCGCAGCTGCCAGCGGGCCTGACGGCCCTCGCTCGCCTCGATCGCCGCGAGCTCGCGCGCGTCGATGCCCTTCTTGTAGCCGTTGAGCTGGTTGCTGAAGGCGGTGCGCTCACGCAGGAAGGCCTCCGCCGCCGGCACCATCTTGGCATGCAGCTCGCGGCCCTCGGCGGCGTTGTCGTCGCGGTAGTCCTTGCGCTCATAATAGCGCTCGGCCCGGGTGATCAGCGGCGCCAGCTCCTGATAAGCGGCGATATAGCGCTTCACCGCGGCGTCGAGCTCGGGCTGCGCCGGCGGCTGGCCGGCGGCCGCCTCGGCCTTGGCGATCTCGTCCTTGACGTCATAGAGGCTGTAGAGCCCGTAGGAGATATAGCGCTCCTTGCCGGTCGGGCCCTTCTTCATGTCGACCCAGCTCTTGTAGCGATCCCAGGATTCGATCGCCCGGATCGTCCGGTTGGAGAGCGAGGTATAGGCATTCGACTTGGCGATCGCCGCCTGAAGCTCGGGATCCTGCGCCGGCTTCTTCGCTGCGGTCTGCGGGGCGGCCTGCGCAAAGGCGAGCGGCGCTGCGGACACGGAGCAAAGCAGGGCTGCGAGGGAGAGGCTCAGCAGGCGGGAAGCCTTCATAGGGCACCTTTGGTCGACCGCGGCCGGATTTGAGGCCGCGCCACGTTATCGACGCTGGCGCTGCGAACCGCAACCGGAAGGCGATGCGGGTCACCTCGGGAACCGTCCCGCCAAACACAGCCCTCATCCTGAGGAGGCCGCGCAAGCGGCCGTCTCGAAGGATGATCCAGCGATCTCCGGAACCTCCTGAAGCATCCTTCGAGACGCGCTCCTGGGGAGCGCTCCTCAGGATGAGGGCTCAGGGGATTTCAGCGTTCCACGGGCTCGCCGCGCATCGCCCAGTCCTTGAAGCCACCGATATAGTGGCTGTCGATGTCGAGCCCGGCCGCCTGCGCGAATTCCAGCGCCCGCAGCGAGCGCACCCCGGCAGCGCAGGAGAGCACGACACGCTTGCCCGGCTCGTTCGGCAGGTCGGCGGGATCGAACTGCGACAGCGGCCGCGACACCGAGCCAGGAATGCGCCCGGCGGCGAACTCATGCGGCTCGCGCACGTCGACGAGCAGGATCGAGCCGTCAGCGAGGCCCGCCTTGACGGCGTCGATGTCGAGGTCGTGTACGATCATTAAAGACGCTCCCGAAAGATGGCCGTTTTTACCCAAAGCGCGCCTCGATGTAACCGGAAGCGTGCCGCACTTAAAAAACACCTCGCCGCGATCCAGCGACGAGGTCCAAGTTCCGAACCGGCTGCGGCCAAATATCTACGTCTCGGAACGCAAAGGTCTGGCACCTCAAAATGATAGGCGGTCTGTAGCGCGCTCCGGCAGGGGGCCTGCAAACTCTGTGAGAAGATCAACCAGCCGGCTATCGTACCAGGTAGCGCCAAGTGCCCGTGGTGTGCATTGGCTCCTTCGCCGATTCGGCTCGGCCGGATCCTGTCTAAATCAAGACCGTCATTTCTGGGGAAAAACAATTCGGCTTGCCGCTCTTGTTGATCACGCCTTCGAACAAGCTTGGGATAGGGTCCAGGATCTCAGCGGCGCGATCGAGGATAGTCCGGAAGAAAAGGAGCTAGTCGAGCTCATCAACGCCGTGGAAGAGCGCGAGCGGGAACACACCTTCTGAGCACTGACGCGCCTCACAAGTGCGAAGATCTTGCGAATTGAGCCGGGGCGCGTCCCTGCATCACGGGCCGACGAAAACGATCAATCCAGACCGATAGCTAGGCCAGAGTCACTTAGGGGCGTCGCTTTGACGCCGCGGTCCAGCCGCCGCGTCCGGCATTGTGCCGCCGAGGGCGACTAGGCGCTTGCCAGCCTCGACGCGCACGAGCGTTTCCAACGCCTGTCGAACGAGGGCATCAATCTCCTCGGTACCGGTCAGCGACCGGGCGTTCTTCAGCAATCTGTCCTCGATGTCGATCGTGACGAACATCAGCTGTTTGATCCCTGGCGCTGCGGCGAAAAATACCGGGAGGCTGAGATCTCCGCAAAACACTTTACGATAGCTCGCGTCATGCGCCATTTCCTGACGTTAGCCCGCTGGCGGAAAGCAGACGTGGGGCTGCGCGCCCAGACGGACGCTCATCTACCTTTGCCGGAGACCAAGGCGTTATGACAGATTCGGACCGGCCGCCTCGTTCAAGAATAACAGGCGCTGAGGTTCGGGCTGCTTTCAAACGCGATTGGCGGATCCTAACCAACGCGCTTACGAGCTCGACCAGGGCAAGCGGTCCGGAACCCAGCCGGTGAAAAAGCGCGAGCGGCCGAGGTTTTGGGCTGGGCCGATCCGATGCCCGCTACCGCCCTTTCCCCCTCAGCCCCTTCACCCCCGCCGTCTTTGCCCTGTTCTCCAGGTCGAGCTTGCGCCAGCGTGCCAGCCGCTCAGGGTCGATCACGCCTTTGGCAACTGCATCCTGAACCGCGCAGCCGGGTTCGTGCTCATGGGTGCAGTCGCGGAAGCGGCAGAGCGGGCTTAGTTCCGTGATCTCGGCGAACAGCGTTTCGAGACCAGACGCCGCATCGCTGACATGGAGCGTGCGCATGCCCGGCGTATCAATCACCCAGCCGCCGCAGGCAATCGCATGCAGCGAGCGCGACGTCGTGGTGTGGCGCCCCTTAGCGTCGTGGGCGCGGATGTCGCCGGTCTGCTGCCGTTCGCCCCCGATGGTGCCGGCAAGCGCGTTCACAAGCGTCGATTTGCCGACGCCGGACGAACCGACCAGCGCGAGGGTGCGGCCTTCGCCACACCAGGGCGCGAACACAGCCGCCGCGTGAGAGCTGCGCGGATTGACGGTTGCAACAGCCAGGCCGCGCTGCAGGGCGGCGGCCTGGTCGAGATAAGGCTGAACGTCCGGCACGAGATCGGCCTTGGTCAGCAGGATGACGGGTTCGGCTCCGCTCTCATTGGTCAGCGCAAGATAGCGCTCCAGGCGCGCGACGTTGAAATCAGCATTGCAGGAGGTGACGATGAACAGCGTGTCGATATTGGCCCCGGCAAGCTGCGGCGTCATGCTGCCCTCTGTGCGCCGCGCCAACAACGTGGCGCGCTCCAGCCGGCGCCGTAGCAGATGTGTGCCGGGCTCCACCAGAACCCAGTCACCAACCGTGAAGTCGCCTGTATTGGTATGCACCGGCAGCTTGAGCCAGATCGGCCCATCGGGCGTGATTGCGCTCATGCGGGTGCGGTGCACAGAGCCGATGCGCGCAGGCTGGAGGCCAGCGTCACCTGGTTCGCATTGATCTGCAAAGAAATCCGTCCAGCCCAGCGCCGCAAGTGACAGTGGTGCGGAGGCAGTGTCGCCTTGCGTCACAGTATCGCCCCACCGCTCGGCGTCCTCGTCATGGGCACGATAGAGCGGGGTTTAGGCCGGCTTGCAAGTGCAGAAGGACGGAAGGTGAGCGCATTCCGCGACAGCGATCGGGCGGATCGCGTCCGCTTCCAGAAAGCAAACCTAGCCAGCCGCTTCCCAAATAGCGACTCGGGCCAACCTGGCGCAGCGCTCGATTGACAGCCCCGGACAACCGCGATAGCGTCCAAATGTTATCGATCACATCGATGACACCCAGACCTCCCAACGAGCATCGATCCGCCCTTGATCAAGACAAAAGGCCACGTCGAATCTCATGTCTCGTCGACCCTCGTCGGGCTCGGCGGGCTCGTGATAGCGTTGCCGCTTCTGCTCACCCTCTACATCAGTGTCTTCGACGAGGACCTCATCGTTTTCCCGCCACGCGGCTGGACCCTGCGCTGGTATGGGGAAGCGATCGCCAAATTCAGCGCCACGGCGCTCACCAGTCTCGGCATCGCGCTTGCTGCCGTGGCTGGCAGCCTCCTCATCGGCATTCCCTGCGGGATCGGCCTGCATCGCTACCGCTTCCGCGGACGCTCGCTCGCTTTCAGCCTTGTCACTGCTCCGATGATCGTGCCCGGCGTCGCACTCGGCCTCTCGCTCGCGATCTTCGCGATCTGGCTCACGCGGCAGGGCGCCATGGACCTTCGTACCTCGCTGCTGCCGTTGATCTGCGCCCATGTGCTGATCGCCCTGCCCTGGGTCGTCCGGCTCTGCATCGCCAGCCTGGCGAATTACGACCCCGCGGCGGAGGAGGCGGCAGCCAGCCTCGGGGCAAAGCCGCTGCGCGTGGTCTGGCACGTCACCCTGCCGGCGATGCGCCCGGGCATCATCGCCGCCGCTCTCTTCGCCTTCGTCGTCTCGTTCGAGAATCTCGAAATGACCATGTTCCTGCTCAAGCCCGGCGTCACGACCCTGCCGGTTTCCGTGCTCGGCTATCTGAGCTTCCGCGTCGATCCGATGATCTCGGCGCTGGCTGTGCTCCAGATCGCCTTCATCGCCGTGACGCTGCTCGTCGTCGACCGCTTCTTCAGGATCGGAAGGGTGGTCGGCTGATGGGCGCCACGCTGGACATCTCGAATCTCGACAAACGCTACGCGGGGTTCACCGCCCTCGACGGCGTCAGCATGTCGGTCTCGGGCGGCGAGATGGTTGCCATCCTCGGCCCCTCGGGCTGCGGCAAGACCACGACGCTGCGCACGGTCGCCGGCTTCATCGAGCCGAGCGGCGGCGACATCCGCATCGACGGGCAAAGCGTGCTCGGCCTGCCGACGCATCGCCGCAATCTCGGCATCGTCTTTCAAAGCTATGCGCTTTTCCCGCATTACACGGTCGAGCAGAACATCGCCTTCGGCCTGAAGATGCGCAAGCAACCTGCCGGGACGATGTCCGGGCGCGTCATGGAGATGCTGCGGCTGGTGAAGCTGGAAGAGCTCGCGGCGCGCTATCCGCGCGAGCTCTCGGGCGGGCAGCAGCAGCGCGTCGCGCTGGCCCGGGCGCTGGCGCCGCAGCCCCATCTGCTGCTGATGGACGAGCCGCTCTCCAACCTCGATGCCTCGTTGCGCGCCGAGGTTTCCCGCGACATCCGCCTGCTTCAGCGGCAGGCGGGCCTGACCTCGGTCATGGTCACCCATGACCAGCAGGAAGCGATGTCGATGGCGGACCGGCTCGTCGTGATGAGCGGCGGCCGGGTCCAGCAGATCGGCACGCCGCAGGACCTCTACGAGCGGCCGGCCAATACCTTCGTCGCCTCCTTCATCGGGGCAAGCAACCTGCTCGCGGGCGTGCTCGAGGGCTCCTCCTTCGTCCTACCCGGCGGCGCACGGCTCGGCCTGCGCCGCGATTACGGGCGCAAGGGCGCCGGCACCCTCGCGTTGCGGCCCGAGCGGCTGCGGCTGACGACGTCTGAGGCAAGCCGGCCCGGCGCGCTCGAAGGCCGCGTCGAACTCGCGACCTATCTCGGGTCCGTCGTCGAGCATGTCGTCGTCATCGGCGAGGATCTGCGGGTGATCGTCCGCGGCGCTTCCGGCGCCGGCGAGGAAGGCCGCGTCCATGCGCCGGCCAAGCGCGTGGCTGTCGAATGGGCTGTCGACGGCGAACATCTCTTCGATGCCGAGGGGATGGCGATCGCATTGGGCCGCTGAAGGGCCTGGTTTTCAGACAACGAAAGGGGAGAAGAGCAATGACAAACGAACATGGCCGATCGGCCAGCCTGACACGCCGCAACCTCCTGATCGGCGCGGCCGCCCTGGCGGCCCCCGCGATCATCGGCCGGCACGCCTTCGCCCAGAACGGGGGCGAGGTCGTGATCGGCGTCTCCGGCGGCGATTACGGTCGTCTAGTCAAGGAGAACATCGACGATCTCGTGCTCGGCCCGCAGGGGATCAAGGTGGTGCAGGACCAGGGCGACGAGCCCTTCCGCGTCGCCAAAGTCGTCGCCGCCCGCGACCAGGCCAAGGGCACACTCGACATCCTCCAGGCCGAGGCGACCGCCTGCTACCGCCTCGCCGATGCCGGGCTGCTCGAAAAGCTGGACGAGAACAACGTCCCGAACATCAAATACGTGCTGCCGCATCTGCGAACCGACTTCATGGTGCCGCAGATCTACAGCCCGCAAGTCCTCGTCTACAACGAGAAGCTGGTCGACAAGCCGCCGACCACGCTGACCGACATGCTCGACCCGAAATACAAGGGCAAGTTCGGCATCTCGGCGCAGAATGCGCTGCACCTGATTACGGCCTCCTCGCTGGCCAAGACCGGGGGCGCCAGCGATTTCGAGGCGGCCAAGCCGCTGGTCGAGCAGCTCATCGCCAACGGCCTGCGCATCTATCCGCAGCCCGACGCGATCGCCGCCGCGCTGAACTCCGGGGAAATCTCCGTCAGCCTGATGTGGCTCGCCCGCAAGATCCTCTGGCGGAAGGCCAACCTGCCCCTCGAGGCGGCCTACCCCAAGGAGGGCTGCATGCTCTTCATCAATGCCATGTCGGTGCCCAAGAGCGCGCCGAACAAGGCGAATGCCTTCAAGTACCTGAATGCCGTGCTCGACCCGAGGGCCCAGACCGGCTTTGCGAAGAACATGGGCTATCTACCGACCTCCTCGCAGACGACGCTCGAAGGTGAGGTCGCCAAGCAACTCGAACTGCCGAACCCGGCGCCCAAGATGATCCTGCCGGACTTCGCCTATCTGGCCAAGAACCAGAACGCGATGAACGACTGGTGGAAGAAGGCGATCCGGTAAGGCTTCGCGATGACCGACGCTCCCGACGCCAGAGGCGCGGGCCTGCTCAGAGCAGGCCTGCTGGTGGGACCGGCACCGGCGGTCGCGATCGCCCTGCTGGTCGCGCCGCTGGTCCTGTTATTCCGCTACAGTCTGAACCAGTACGACGCGACCCTGCTGATGGTCGAGGCGGTGACCTGGGAGAACTACGCCACCTTCATCCAGGACCCGTACTACCGCGAAGTGTTGGGGGTCACGGTGGCGGTCGCCGCCGGCTGTACGGGCGTGTGCCTGCTGCTGGGGATGCCGATCGCCTACCGGCTGGCGCGGATGCGCAGTCGCTGGAAATCGGCGGCGATGCTGCTGGTCATCATTCCCCTGTTTATCGGCGGCGCGGTGCGCACCGTCGGCTGGATGATCCTGTTCAGCCGCGGCGGGCTGCTCGACAGCCTCGTCGGGAAACTGTCGCCCGGCACACATTTCGAGATGATGTACACGCCCTGGGCGGTGGTGCTCGGCCTGGTCTCGATCATCCTGCCCTTCGTCGTGCTGACGCTGCAAAGCGTCTTCGAGAGCATCGACGTGCGGCTGGAGGAAGCCGCGAGCGGGCTCGGCGCTTCGCCGGCACGGACCCACTGGCACATCGTGCTGCCGCTGGCGATGCGCGGCGTCATCACCGGCGGCACCCTCTCCTTCATCCTGTGCATGAACGCATATGGCACCCCGGTGCTGCTCGGCGGGCCGCGCTTCGAGATGATGGCGCCGCTGCTCTATTACGAGTTCTCCAGCAACAACAACTGGCCTTTCGCGGCGGCACTGGCCTTCGTCCTGATGGCTTCGACCTTCCTGCTCACGGCACTCGCTCCGCTGGTCGTGCCGAAGCGTTACGGGCTCTAGGGCACGGCGCACCTTTTCCATTCACACGAGCGGCTCCTGGCAAAACGGAACCGCTCTTCCATCCCAAGAGGTATCGATGCGTTACATTCAACTCGGCGGCTCCGATCTCAAGGTCAGCCGCGTCTGCCTGGGCGGCAATTCGTGGGGCGCCAAGGGGCGCCGCGCCTGGGCGCCGTTCGGCCCCGACGAAAGCGCCGGCTTCTTCAGGGCCGCGCGCGAGGCCGGGATCAATTTCTTCGATACGGCCGAAGGCTACAACGACGGCGAGAGCGAGCGCATCATCGGCGACCGGCTGATCGGCGAGCATCCGCGCTCCGAGCTGGTGATCTGCACCAAATCGGTGCCGCAGGCCGGCGAGAACGGCGTTCGCCAGCATATCGTGAAAGCTGTCGAGGCCAGCCTGGAGCGGCTGAAGACCGACTATATCGACGTCTTCTGCCTGCACCGTCTCGATCCGGCCCTCCCGGTCGAGGAAGCGCTGGCCGGGCTCGAGGATGTCGTCTCCAGCGGCAAGGTCCGCTATGTCGGCGCCTCGACGATGCGTCCCTCGCAGTTCGCCCGCATCGTCACCCTGGCAAAGCAGAGTGGCGTCGCCCGCTTCGTCGCGATGCAGAACCTGCACAACCTCCTCTACCGGGAGGACGAGCACGACATGAACCTGTTCTGTGCCGAGGAAAGCATCTCGACCTTCCCCTACAGCCCGCTAGCGCGCGGCATGCTCTCCGGCTCGCGCCTCGATAGCACCGCCGCGACCGAGCGCTCGGCCAATGACGGCTACGCCGAATACTACAAGCGCGAGAACAACCGCCCGATCATCGAGCGCGTGGTCGAGATCGCCACGGCACGCGGTGTCAAGCCGACACAGGTGGCGCTGGCCTGGCTGCTCTCGAAGCCGGCCGTCGGCTCGCCGGTGATCGGCGCGACGAAGCACGAGCATCTCTTCGACGCCGCCCGCGGCACCGAGCTCGACCTGACGGCCGAGGAGATCGCCCGCCTCGAAGAGAAATACACGACGACCACGCCGATCTTCGCCTGAGCCGTCACGAAAACCGCAGCCGCAGCGGTGACCGACGCCGGACATCTCCGTCCGGCGAAAGGTTCTGCTCGGCCGCAAGCCTCCCGTTCCGGAGTACCGCCATGCTCGATTTCGATCCCGCTTCCGTCCCGCTCCTGCCGGGCCATTTCATCGATGGCGCGCTGGTGACGGGGGAAGGTGAAGGGCTGGAGGTCCGGCGTGCCTCGGACGGAAAGATCTATGCGCAGGTCCCGCTCGCCTCGGCTGCGATCGTCGATCGCGCGGTGGCGAGCGCCGACATGGCGTTCCGCAGCAGCGGCTGGGCGACTTGCGCCCCGCGCGAGCGGGCAAGGCTGCTGCGCCGCTGGGCCGATCTGATCGATGCGAAGCGCGATGAGCTCGCCCGGCTCGAATCCGTTGGCTCGACGCGGCTTATTTCCGAGACCCATGCCGGCGACGTGCCAGCCACTGCCGAGACCATCCGCTTCTTTGCCGAGCTCGCGGACAAAGTCGGCGGCGAGGTCGCTGCGACGCAATCCGATCTCGTCGGCCTGATCATCCGTGAACCGATCGGCGTCGTGGCGGCGATCAGTCCCTGGAATTTCCCGCTCAGCCTCTCGGCCTGGAAGATCGCGCCGGCGCTGGCGGCGGGCAATGCCGTCGTGCTGAAGCCCTCCGAGCTGACGCCCTTCTCGGTGATGCGGCTGGCCCAGCTCGCCATCGAAGCCGGCTTGCCACCGGGCATCTTCAACATCGTGCAGGGCGACGGCCCCGTCACCGGCGATGCGCTCTGCCGCCATCCGCTGGTCGGCAAGATCACCTTCACCGGCTCCTCGCGCACCGGCGCGCAGATCATGGCGACCGGCGCCATGACCGGGATCAAGCCGGTAACGCTGGAGCTCGGCGGCAAGAGCCCTCAGATCGTCTTCGCCGACGTGCCCGACCGCGACAAGCTGGCCCGGCTAATCGCCCGCTCCTTCCTCGGCAATGCCGGGCAGGTCTGCGTCGCCGGCTCGCGGCTCGTCGTCCAGCGCGCCATCGCGGACGAGCTGGTCGAGCGCATCGCGGCGATCGCGGCCGAGGTGAAGCCCGGGCCGACCTGGCGCGCCGCCACCACCTTCTCGCCGATCATCTCCGAGCGGCAGGCAGCGCGGATCGACGCCATCGTCGACGCCACGCTTTCCGCGGGCGCGGAGGCGGTGATCGGTGCCGGGCGGCTGCCGGTCGACCATGGCGGCCTCTATTACCGCCCGACCATCCTGCGCTCCGTCTCCGCCGGTATGCCGGCCGTCGAGGAGGAGATCTTCGGTCCGGTCCTGACCGTCCAGACCTTCGAGACCGAGGAAGAGGCGCTCGCGTTGGCCGACCATCCGACCTACGGCCTCAATGCCGGGCTCCATACCGCCGATCTCAACCGGGCGATGCGCTGCATCCGCCGGCTCCAGGCCGGGACGATCTGGGTCAACCGCTACGGCCGCAGCGGCGACTTCATCCTGCCGACCGGCGGCTACAAGCAATCCGGCATCGGCAAGGACCTCGGGCGCGAAGCCTTCGAGGCCAGCCTCAAGTCGAAGACCGTGCTGATGGACATCTCGGCCTGAACCGGCCGGTCCATCGCTCCCGTCACAGAACACCAGGAAGGCACCCGATGAACTCCGATCCGATCTGGCGGCTCGTCGACGAGCTCAGCCCGCGCTATATCGACCTCGCCGACCGGGTCTGGGCCATGCCTGAGACGCTCTACCAGGAGTTCCGCTCCAGCACCGAGCATGTGGCGATGCTCGAAGCCGAGGGCTACCGCGTCACGCGCGGCCTCGCCGGCATCGAGACCGCGATCATGGGCGAGGCCGGCGAAGGCGGCCCGGTCATCGCCTTCCTCGGCGAATATGACGCCCTGCCGGGCCTGAGCCAGGAGGCCGGCTCGACGACCCACAACCCGGTCGAGGCCGACGGCCCCGGCCATGGCTGCGGCCACAACCTGCTCGGTTCCGCCTCCATGCTCGCGGCGAGCGCGGTGAAAGACTATCTCACAGCCAACAACCTGCCCGGCCGGGTCCGTTACTATGGCTGCCCCGCCGAGGAAGGCGGCGCGGGCAAGACCTTCATGGTCCGCGCCGGCTGCTTCGACGATGTCGACATCGCGATCTGCTGGCACCCGGCGGCCTTCCCCGGCGTGATCGAGCCGGACTCGCTTGCCAATACCCGCATCGACTTCAGCTTCGCCGGCCGCGCCGCCCATGCCGCCGCCTCGCCGCATCTGGGCCGCAGCGCGCTCGATGCGGTCGAGCTGATGAATGTCGGCGTCAACTATCTGCGCGAGCACATGCCGAGCAACGCCCGCGTCCATTATGCCGTCGTCGATACCGGTGGCATCGCCCCCAATGTCGTGCAGGCACAGGCCCGTGTCCGCTATTCCGTCCGGGCCGGCACCACGCCGGCGATGTTCGAATTGCTCGGGCGCGTGCGCAAGATCGCCCAGGGCGCGGCGCTGATGACGGAAACCGCCGTCTCCGAGACGGTGCTCGCCGGCGTCTCGAACCTGCTCGGCAATCCGCCGCTCGAGCGGGCAATGCATGCTCAGCTCGAACGGCTCGGCCCGCCCGAGTTCGACGAGGCCGACCGCGCCTTCGCCGGCGAAATCCGCAAGACCGTCGGCCCCGAGGATATCGCCTCGGACTATTACCGCCTCGGCCTGCCCTTCGACCACGATAAGCTCCTGGCCGACCGGATCGTGCCGCTCGACGCCAAATCGCATATGAGCGGCAGCACAGATGTCGGCGATGTGAGCTGGGTGGTGCCGACCGTTCAGGCCCATGGCGCGACTTACGCCATCGGGACGCAGCTCCACACCTGGCAGATGACGGCGCAGGGCAAGCTGCCGGCCGCGCACAAGGGCATGGTTCATGTCGCCAAGGCGCTGGCGGCGCTGGCGACGGAAGTCCTGACCAAGCCGGAGCTGCTCGCGGCGGCGAAGACCGACCATGCCGGCCGGACCGCCGACACGCCCTACACCTGTCCGATTCCCCCGGATGTGAACCCACCCCGCCGCAAGGCGACGGACGCATGAAGCCTGCCGGCTCCTCGATCGAGGAGCCCAGCTCAGCTGCTCTCCCGCTCCTCGATCGTGAACGGGACGGTGACGTGGCGAGCAGGGGTGACCTCGCCCTGACGGGCCGCGCGGATACTTTCCAGCAGCAGGTCGCCGGCAGAGCGTCCGAGAGCGTAGGCGTCGGCCTTGATCGTCGTGAGGCGCGGCAGGCTGTAGCGCGAGACCTCGGAATCGCCGAAGCCCGCTATCGCGCATCGTCCGGGCACGTCCCAGCCGCGCCGCTGGCACTCCGTCAGCACACCGAAGGCCGCGAGGTCGTGGACGCAGGCCACGGCATCGACGCCGGGAAAGCGCGTCAGCATTTCCACGATCGCTTCGGCGCCCTGTCCCATGGCCAGCGCCGTCGGTGCCTGCCTGAAGCCGACGATGCGTCCCTCCGGCAGGCCAAGCTCCCGGATCGCGGCCTCGTAGCCCGCGCGCCGGATCGTGCCGGGCGAGCCTGGGTAGGATGTGCCGCCGATGAAGCCGATCTCGCGATAGCCCTTGTCGTGCAGCCGGCGCACCAGCGTCTCCGTCGCGAGCGCGTTGGAAAATCCGGCGATATGATGGATCGGGTCCCGCGGGACGTCCCAGGCTTCGACGATCGGTATTCCGGCTGCGTGCAGCATCGCCCGGGAGCGCTCGCTATGCTGCCCGGTGACGAGCATGAGCGCCTCGGGGCGCCGGCGCATCATCGCGCCGATCAGCGCCTCCTCCTTCTCGGACGAGTACTCGGTATAGCCGAGGAGGATCTGCAGCCCGCTCTCGGCAGCCGCATCGGTCAGGCCGCGGGCCAGATCGGCGAAGATGGCGTTGTTGACCGAGGGTACGAGCGCCGAGATGAAGCCGGTCTGGTTCGAGGACAGGGCCCCGGCGCGCTCGTCGAGGATGTAGCCGATCTCGTCGCAGACGGCGAGGATGCGTTGGCGTGTCGCATCGAGGATGACGCTGTCGCTCTTCAGCGCGCGGGAGACCGTCATGGTCGAGACACCGGCGAGCCGCGCCACATCCATCATCGTCGGCGGCCGTTTCGGCGGGGGCTGCCCGCTTTTGGCTTCAGGCTTAGTGGCAAGGTCCCGCTGGCGTTTCGACATGGAGCTCCGATGATATTCAGACTTGCCCTTTACGGCTCTCGATCTGTGGGCGCGGGGCGGACAGTTGCGCGCATCACGCGTTCCGCCCGCTTCGCGTACTCGACCGGTCATAGAGCCGGCCTCGGAATCTGTTATCGATACCATCGAAGCAGACCGCGCTGCAACCGTTGAGACTGCGCTGGCAGGCGGCGGGTTGAGACATCCCCGAACTCCCCATATGACGAACAGGAGGAACGTTCCATGACAGACATCACCAAGGAAGCCGTCGAAAAGGGCATTGCCAGTTTCATGGCGACGACGGGCCACGTCCCGCCTCCCTACGGAGTCATGATCGAACACGCTCCGCAGGCTTTCGCCGGCTATGGGCTGATCCGGGATTTCGTGATGCGCTCGCCGGCCGAAGGCGGCGCGCTCGACATCAAGACGAAGGAGCTGATCTTCGCCTTGCTCGATACACTCGCCGGACAGAAGGAGGGCGCGATCGCCCATGCGAAGCTCGCCGTCAAAAACGGGCTGACGCTGGCCGAGCTGACCGAAGGGTTGATACAGGTCGTGATCGTCGGCGGCATCTTGACCTGGAATACTATCGGCGCTGAAGTCGTCGTAGCGTGCGCTCCCGAGCAGCCAGATTGAAATCCGAAGTGGGCGAGGCCGTTAGATGGCCGTCCCCAATCTCCAGCTTTTCTCTAGGAGCGCGACCTACTCGTCTTCGATAGAAACCGGCTCGCGATCGCCGGGCCAGAGCGGATACGGCGGCGGCTCAGAGCCGTAGGGGCGATCCGGTTCGGCGGGATCGCCTTCCCGACGGTTACGCTTGCCGTGCTGCTTGGCTACGGGCTCCGGCTGATTCGCGAGAGCCCGCACCAGGCCGAGATGCGCGTCGAGGACACAGGGTTCTGGTGGCGCATCGCGTATGACGGCCCGTCCGGCAAACCGGTTGCCGAAGCCAATGAAATCCGCGTCCCCCGTCGGCGATGAGGTTGAGTTCGTTCTGCGCACCCCCGACGTGATCCATTCCTTCCGGTGCCGACGCAAGTCGATAAGCTTCGTGCGAAGGGCAAGGAGTTCGACTTCGATCAGCTATTGCGAAGCGCATGCGGCGCAGGTCGGTCTCGGCCAGCCATGCGCTCTTCCTGACTCAGCCGTAGATCGTCGCAGACGTCATCGACCAGGCCGGTGAAGCTGCCTTGGCGAACTGCCAACGAAGTGAACAATTCCGGCGCGGCGCGGTCAATCGCCCCACGGTCATCTGAGGCGAGGAATTCTAACTCGCCGGGTGCGCCATTAGCTGACGTTGACGCTCAGTCAGAATCCGGACGTTCGTCGGCTTCCGACCCATTGCGGACTGGCGCGAGCATCTGATCTCGCTACGCTAGTCACGGCTGGAAAATCCAGCGCGACGGTGCACGTCGCGCTGGTGGGGTTAGTCGCCCGCTCGCCGACTCGAAGAGATCATAGCCCGGCCAGGTAAACGCACATGTCATCGAGGCCTCCCTAAGGAGGGAACGGTGCGAGCGGACTGAACCGCCCCGGGTTCGCCGGAGGCCGTTTGGTTTGAGTCACGCCGCCATGGCTGGCTCATCCAGCATGGTGTAGTAGCGCTCCTCGGCTTCGGCCGGCGGAATGTTGCCGATGGGCTCCAGCAATCGGCGATGGTTGAACCAGTCGACCCAGGTCAACGTCGCGAACTCCACAGCCTCGAAGGATCGCCACGGCCCGCGCCGATGGATCAGCTCGGCCTTGTAGAGCCCGTTGATCGTCTCGGCGAGAGCGTTGTCGTAGCTGTCGCCCACACTGCCGACGGAGGGCTCGATGCCTGCCTCGGCCAGGCGCTCGGTATAGCGGATGCTCACATATTGAG
>NZ_JBFUKM010000007.1:0-359452 GCF_056400825.1 Allobosea sp. P4_H5
GGCGATGTGCTCGCGCTCGAGCTCGGCCGGGGCGTCGCGATAGTCGATCCATTTCAGGCCGTGGGTGGCGATCTCCCAGCCGGCCTCCTGCATCGACGAAACGATCTCGGGATAGCGCTGCAGGGCCGAGGCCACCGCGAAGACTGTGACCGGCAGGTTGCGCTGCGTGAACATGCGCCAGAGCCGCCAATAGCCGGCGCGCGAGCCGTATTCGTAGATCGACTCCATGTTCATGTGGCGCTGGCCGGGCCAGGGCGCGGCGCCGACGATCTCGGAGAGGAAGGCCTCCGAGGCGGCGTCGCCATGCAGGATATTGTTCTCGCCGCCCTCCTCGTAATTGACCACGAACTGCACCGCGATCCGCGCCTGCCCCGGCCAATGCGGGTGCGGGGCGCTCCGGCCATAGCCGACGAGGTCGCGCGGGTAAGAAGTGCTGTTCATAGGCCGATTCAAGTCCATGCGAGGGTGAGTCAGGGACGTGACTTAGAGCTTTGGCAGGAGGCGCATTTTTGCAAGCGGGCTGCCATATGATCAGGACCCGCGCCGTCATTCCGGGGCACCGCGCAGCGGTGAGCCCGGAAGCCAGAACCGATGCGCTTGATCAAAGGCCTTGGAGCGACCACTCCTTTTTCGAAGATGGCATCTGTTCTGGATTCCGGGCTCAGGCCTGTCGGCCTGCCCCGGAATGACGGTGAAGGCTTTGCCCGGAACGGCAGCAGTAGTTGCTCCAGTGCCCTACCCTGCAAGCGAGCGGATGCGCTCCTGATCCGGCGGCAGGAAGGAGCGGTCGAACACCTCGCGCAGGGACGGTGTGCGCGGCAGCTTCTTGGTCTCGACGATCAGGGCGATCAGGCGGCCGAGGCGGGCATCGTCCATGTCACCGACGCCGATCCGCTTGCCTTCCGGATGCGCCATCTCGCTCTTCAGCGTGCCGACGAGACGGGTCAGGTTGACGTCGCGCCGGATCGACGGCTCGCGCTTGGCCAGTGCCTCGATCGCGAGGTTGGGGTCCTTCGTCGTGTCGCTCAAGGCCCGGTTGAAGGCGCGCACCATGCCCGAGAGCGCCCGCGGATTGGCGCTGTAGAGTTCGCGCGTCACGAACAGGGTGTTGCCGTACATGTCCGGCAGGTGATCGGCATAGTTCAGGAAACGCAGCTCCTTGCGCCCGTCGATGCCGAGCGGCGCCACCGAGGCGATGATCGTGTTGACGAAGCCGAACACGCCCTGCGCGCCCTTGCCCTTCAGCATGTCGGCGACCTGGTTGCCCATCGCCGCCGGCGACTCGACGACCTTGACCTTGCTGGTGTCGACGCCGTTGGCGCGCGCGAACATGTCGAAGGTGATCAGCGCGGCATCCACCGGATGGCCCGAGATCGTCTTGCCTTCGAAATCCTTGGGCGAGCGGATCGGGCTGTCGGCCGGAACGGCGATGGTGAAAGGCACGCTGTTGAAGGTAGTCCAGATCGCCACCGGCCCCTGGTTCGGAGCACTGCGGGCGATGCGCTCGATCAAGGCCGAGATGTCGCCATAGCCGACGTCGAAATTGCCGGCCTTCACCTGCGGGATGATCGCGGCTGCGCCGTCGCCGGGCGAGAAGGCGATGTCGAGGCCTTCCTCGCGCAGATAGCCGCGGTCCTCGGCCAGCAGGAAGAATGAGACCGGGCCCGATAGCGAGGTGTTGAGCAGCAGCTTGTAGCGCTGCGCCTGGGCCGAGGCGCTCATCGGGATAACGGCCGCGCTGGCGGCGAGGCCGGCGGAAAAGACCCTGCGGTTGATGCTCGGCACGATGGTTCCTCCTGCAAGATAACGATGAACTCGCGATGCCGGGACGACGCGTCCCGCTTCACATCGCACTCGGACGTAAAATGCCTGTGCCCTGCCGTTTCGGCCGGCGGCACGCTCTCAGCTGCCGCGATAGGTCGAGCAGCTTCCCGGCGTGCACAGCAGCGGCACGTGATAGTGCTGCTTCACGTCGAAGACGGAGAAGCGAACCGCCGGGCGGTCGATGAACGGCGCCGGGTCGCCCGCGCCGGTCTGGCTGCGCAAATACTCGTCGACGTGGAAGACGAGCTCGTATTCGCCGAGCCTGGCATCCTCCGGGCGGACGAGGGGCGCGTCGGTGCGGCCGTCCTGGTTGGTCGTCGCCGACTTGACCAGCGTCCAGCTCTCGCCCTGCTTGATCGAGAGGTCGATCCGGACGCCCGCCACCGGCCGGCCGCGGTTGGAATCGAGGATATGTGTGGTGATGCCAGCCATGGCCGTACTCCTCAGCTGCCGCGGTAGTAGGAATAGCCCCAGGGCGAGAACAGCACGGGCAGATGGTAGCGCTGCCCGAGATCGGCGATGACGAAGCGGATCGGGACGGTCTTCAGGAAGTTCGGCGTCGGCAATTGCGCGCCCCGTGCCCGGAAATAGTCCTCGACATGCAGCAGGAGCTCGTAGCGGCCGGCCTTCAGGGCTTCGTCGACGAGCAGCGGCTCGTCAGTGCGCCCGTTCTGCGCCGTCACCACCGTCTTGAGCGGGCGGTAGCGATCGCCGTCCAGCACAGCGAGATCGCAGGTCATGCCGGCGCCCGGCAGGCCGTGATAGGTGTCGATCGCGTGCATGGTCAGGCGCGGGCTCAAGCCGGTCTGCGAGACCGGCGCGACCGTCAGCGCGCCGGGCTGCTGGCCGGGCTGCGCGTTCTGCGCCCGAGCGAGTGCCGGTGCGGCGACGACCGCCGCCCCAGCCGCCAGGACCCGTCGCCGGTCGGTGATCAGGCGCTCCATGAGTGCTCCCTCGAAGTTGCGCGCTTGCTGGTCTCAGGCCGCGCGGGAGGCCTGCGTTTCATCGGTCACCTGCGAGAGGCGGCTGCGGGTGATGAAGCCGATCTGGGCGAGCGCTTCCTCGCGCTCCGGGGCGGTGTCGCGCGCCGCACGGCGGGCCAGCTCGGCATAGATGCCGGCCTTGGTGTAGTGCCTTACGCAGGCGATGAACGGGAAGCCGTGGCGCTCGCGATAGGCGCGGTTGAGCGTGTCGATCAGCCGGACCTCCGCTTGCGTCAGGCTGGTGAGACCGGCGCTGGCCTGCTCGACATCCGAGGACTGGGTCAGCTCTCCCCGCTTCGCCTCGCGCCCGGCGAGCTCCGGATGGGCGCAGAGCAATGCGGTCAGCTTCGCCTCGTCGCTGGCGCGGACGGCAGCGATCATGGCCGCATGCATCACGTCGACGCTGGCGAAGGGGCTCGCCGCAAAGGCCGCCTCGGCGACCCAGGACGAGTGCTCGAAGATCGCGCCGAAAGCGGAGACGAAGCCGGACCGATCCATGGCGTTGATCGCCGCCAGGGTGAAGGGCGGCTGCGTTGCTTTGGAAGAGGGCGTCATCTCGGTGTCCTGTCCTTCGGAACATGGCCGGCGCGAGCGGCTCGCATCGACTTCCCGGGTGTACCGCATGCCGCGCCGCATTGAGATCGGGCGGCGCCAATTCCCATTATTTGCAAAGCCGAATAGAGCTTGAGGGGATCAGCCTGCTAAGGCCGCCCCCTCGCGAGGATCGTCGACCATGCAGCCTCAGGAGAATCCCCTCGACGCACAGCTCCTGCGGGTCTTCTGCATCCTCCTGGCGGAACGCAGCGTCACCAGGACGGCCACGCGGCTGAACCTGTCGCAGCCGGCCACGAGTCTCGCCCTGAAGCGCCTGCGCGAGATCTTCGGCGACCAGCTGCTGGTGCGCGGTCGCGACGGCATGGTGCCGACCGAGCGGGCGATTGCGCTGCAGCAGACCGCGATCAAGGCGCTGGAGGAGCTCGACAACCTGCTGGTCGATCCGAACCGGGTCGACCCGGCCTCGAGCCATCAGAGCTTCACCATCGCCCTGCCCGACTATGTCGCGCCGGCCTATCTCGCAGGAGCCGTGCGGGAATTCCGCCAGCGCGCGCCCCATGCCCGGCTCGCCTTGCGTTCGCTCGGGGCCGATTTCGATTTCGAAGGCGCCCTCGCCGCCGGAACCGTCGACATCGTCATCGGGAACTGGCCCTCGCCGCCGCCCTATCTGCGAACGTCGACGCTGTTCGAGGACGATGTCGTCTCCCTCGTCGACCGCGAGCATCCCTTCACGCAGGAGGCCCCCTCGCGCGCGGACTTCCTCGCGGCCAATCACATCGCACCGACGCCCTATTCGATCGCCCATCGCGGCGTGGTCGAGACCCATCTCACGAAGATGCGGATCAGCCGCGAGCGGCGCCTGGTGATCTCCTATTTCGCGATGGCGCCCTATATGCTCGTCGGGACCGACCTGGTTTTCACCACCAGCCGGCATTTCGCGCGCTATTTCACCACCATCCTGCCGCTGGCCATCGTCGAGCCGCCGCTGGAATTCCCGCGCATGCGCTTCTACCAGCTCTGGCACGACCGCACCCAGCACTCGCCAATCCATCACTGGCTGCGCCAGGTCCTGACCCGTAACCGCCTGCCGGGCGAGCCTGCTGCGGGTTCGTAGGAATCGGGCATCGGGACTGTTTGGAAGGGGGCCTCGCGGTTCGTGCCACGCTCAAGCCCTCCCCCCGCTTGCGGTGGGGAGGGTTGGGTGGGGGGCAGTGCCGCTTGGTGCTTCGATGAACGAATGAAGCGTCCTGCTTTACGGCCCCCCATCCCTAACCCWTCCCCACCGCAAGCGGGGGGAAGGGAACGCGCCAGCCTTGCAAGCGATTGTTTCGGCTCCACCCCCGCAAACGAGAACGGCCGCCCGCCGGTGATTGGCACCGAGCGAGCGGCCTAGCTGGCGGGAGCTGCTTTCCGCCGTCTGCGACGGAGAACCGCTTCCGCTAAGGTAGCGCCTCGCGACGCTCGCGGCTTATGCGGCCGCGGCCCCCCAGCCTCCCTATTTCCCGGCCTTGCTGGAGGCGGGGATGAACTTGATGATCAGGAGCACGGTGGCCGCTTCGAACAGGGCGACCATCCAGAGCCCGGGCGACATCAGCCCCGTCGCATCCTTGATCACGCCCATGGCGAAGGGGGCTCCGAACCCGGCCAGATTCGCCACCGAGTTGATCAGGGCGACGCCGGCCGCCGCAGCCGAACCCGACAGGAACAGGTTGGGCATCTGCCAGAACACCGGGATGGCGCTCATCGTGCCGATGATGGCGAAGGCCAGCGCGACCAAAGCGAGATAGGAGCCGTTCGGGATCAGGAAACCGAGCGCCGCCATCGACACCGCTCCCACCAGGGCGGCGAAGCCTGCGTGCAGCCGCGCTTCCCGGTGACGATCCGAACTCCGGCCGATCAGGATCATGCCGGCGGCGCCGCACAGATAGCACGCGGCCATGATCCAGCCGACCGCGGCCGGGCTGGTGAAGCCGAGTTCGCGCACCGCGGTCGGGCCCCAGAAGGTCAGGGTCGAGTTCGCAAGGATGATGCAGAAGTAGATCGCGATGAACTGCCATACCCGGGGATCGCGCAGCGACTTCATGATCTTGTGCTCACGCGGGCCGAGGGCGGCGCGGTCGCGTTCCAGATCGGCGAGGATCAGGCTCTTCTCCTTGTCGGTGAGCCAATTCGCCTTCTCCGGCTTGTCGGTCATGTAGAACAGGGTGACGATACCGGCGATCACCGAGGGAATGCCCTCGATCAGGAAGACCCACTGCCAGCCGGCCCAGCCATTGGCGCCGTTGAGCTGGGTCATGATCGTGCCGGCCAGCGGCCCGCCGAGCACGCCGGCCAGGGCCGAGGCGGACATGAACAGGCCGAAGGCCTTGGCGCGCCGCTCGGTCGGATACCAATAGGTCAGATAGAGGATGATGCCGGGATAGAATCCGGCCTCGAAGACGCCCAGCAGGAAGCGCAGGACATAGAACTGCATCGGCGTGGTCACGAACATCATCGCGACGCAGGTGATGCCCCAGAGCATGGTGATGCGGGCGACGGTCTTGCGCGCGCCGATCCGTTCGAGGAGCAGGTTGCTCGGGACCTCGAACAGGAAGTAGCCGATGAAGAAGATGCCGGCGCCCAGGCCGTAGATCGCCTCGCTGAACTTGAGATCGTTCAGCATCTGCAGCTTGGCGAAACCGATGTTGACCCGGTCAATCCAGGCGAGGATCCAGAGGATCATCAGGAACGGGATGAGGCGCCAGGTAACTTTACTGAAAGCCGCATCCAATTGCTGCGATGACGTGCCCTCGGAGATGTCTGCTCCGTGAGTGACGGCTGTCGACATGATGATCTCCCCTATGTGCCGCGGTCTTCAGGTTCGACCCGACCACTGGCTTCGATCATGCCGAATAATCCGAATGGCCTTCCGCGGTGAGACCGGTTCCGAAATGCCCATTATTTGCGGATTGAATAAGCATTTGCGGATTGAATGAGCTTTGCCCGGCAAGACCGCCAGCGGCCGCATGGGATATGCGCGCGAGCCCTCTCCCGGAACGGGAGAGAGGCCTGTCGTGCTTCCGCAGCCCTCCTATCGCAGAGGGTCCCCATGCCTCCAGCCATGTAACCGGATAGCCCCGGAGCAAGCCCGAGCGTGACGGTTCCTCGCCCTTCTACGCCGCCACCGCCTCGGTCGCGGCGGTCACCTGCCAGCCCTGCAGGTCGCGCCAGTTCGGCTCCAGCTCGGCAAAGCGCGCCAGTGCGAAGCTGGAGATGTCGGCGAAGCCGCAGGCGCCGTCGACGACGAGATCGCGGATCGCCCGCCCGCTCGCCGGCGAAAGGCCGAAACCGACGCTCGACAGCGTCGCCACCACGACATTGGCCTGGGAGGCAAGCCGGTCGATCACCGGCCGCCCGTCCGGCGTGTTCTCGATCACGCCAGCCCAGGAGCGGATGATGCGGGCATGCGCCGCCCTGGGCAGCAATTGCGCGAGGCGCTTGCCCATAGGCAGCATCAGCGGCGTGGTCGGCTTGGCCGGCGTGCCTTCCTCCGCCATGACCAGCCATTCATGTGGGCCGCCGCCATAAGCGAGGTTGCCGCGCAGCGTCTGGCGGCCATAGAGCCCGCAGCCATCGACGCCGCCGAGCGGCATCAGCGGCAGTGGCTCGGTCACGATCATCTCGCAGCGGGCCGACTGCACCGGTACTTCCTGTCCGAGCATGGCGGAGAGACGCCCGGTCTGCGGGCCGGCGGCGAGCACGAGAGTGTCGCAGCCGACCTCGCCGCGATCGGTCGCGACCGCAACGACGCGGCCGCCTTCGGTCCGGAAGCCGGTGACGGTGGTGTGCTGCAGGATGCGGCCGCCATGATCCTGCATCGCCCAGGCATAGCCCTGCAGCGTGCGGTGCGGATTGGCATGGCCGCCGAACCTGTAGTGATAGCCGCCGACGACGGTATCGCCCGCCAGCGGGACCAGCTCCTTGGCCTGCTTGACGTCGAGCACCTGCGACTGGAAACCCTGTCGCTCGGCATTGCGCAAGGCGCGGCCATAGAGCGCCATCTGGTGCTCGCTCGCGGCAAGGCGAACACGCTCGCCTCTGAACTCGGTGGGATAGCCGAGCAATTCGTCCATGATCGGCCAGAGCCGCTGCTCCTCGGCGAAGAGCGGCGAGTGATGGTGCGAGCAGCCGCCGCCATTGCGGCCGGACGCCTCCCAGCCGATCAGCCCCTTCTCCAGCACCAGCACGTCGACGCCGCCCTGCGCCAGCCACCAGCCGGCGGAGAGGCCGGTGACGCCGCCACCGACGATGACGACGGAAGCTCCCTTGATCTCACTCATAGCTTTCAGCCTCACTCGCTCGCGACGGGGCCGGTCGCGTCATTGCCAGCGACGGTGTAGCGCGCCGGCACCTCCCAGAACGGCACCCATTGCGCATGCATGCCGAACCAGGTGTCCCAATGCTCGGCCTGCTCAGGCGCTTCAGGGACAAGGGCGGTCATCGACAGCGGCATCGGCCTGACAGGCGCGCGATAGCCCGCGAGCGGGATGGCCGACAGCGGCTGCGCCGCGCCGAGCGCCAGCAGGGCTGCAACCTGCTCGCGGCAGCGTCGGCCCTGGCAGGGCCCCATGCCGGCGCGCGTCAGGCGCTTGACCTGGTCGGGATTGGGTGGCCCCTCGCCGAGCAGGGCCGAGAGCGAGCGGTCGTTGCGGCGCTCGTTCTGCCAGTCGAGATAGCGCGGCGGGCGGACTTCCAGGATCTCGCGCGCCGTCACCTCCTCGCATTGGCAGACATGGAACTCGGCGCGCGCCTCGATCACGCTCGCCCGGACCCAGGCGAGGCGATAGGCGGAGATGTCGTAATCCGGCGCGGGCGGCGCTGCGGCTTCCGTATTGACGCTGTCCGCCCCGAGCGCCGCGACCGCGCGGGCGGCCTCCGCCTCGGCGACCGAGCGATCGCGCGTCTTGCTCGCCCAGAGGCCAGCGCAATCGCCGACGGCGTAGATATTGGTGAGGCTGGTGCGCTGGCTCGCGTCGAGTTCGGGCGCATACCCCCCGCGCTCGGCCTGGAACGCGACCTTGCAGCCGGCCGCGTCAATCAGGTCGATGACCGGCGTCGCGCCGACCGCCAGCACGATGCCCTCGCAGGCGATGACGCGCTCCTCACCAACCGGGCGGCCCTCCCCATCCAGCCTCGCGACAACAGCCGCTTCGACGCCGTCGCGGCCGGTCGCCTCGCGCACGACATGGCCGGCCAGGATTTCGGTGCCACCGGCGCCGAGGTTCGCCAGCAATTCCGCATCGCCGATCGGCTCGGCCGCCTGCTCAACGATGGCAGCGATCATGACGCCCGCCTCGCGCAGGGCGAGCGCCGTGGTCAGCGCCTCCGTATTCGAGCCGAGGATCACGACCTTACGGGGTCCGAAGGCATCATAGCGGGTCGCGAGATTGAGCGCGGCGGTGGCGCCCATCACGCCGGGCTTCTCCCAGCCGGGGAAGCCGAGGCCCATGTCGCGGCGGCCGCAGGCGAGGATGACGTGCCTGGCCTGGACGAGAATGCTGCTCTCCTCGTCGGCGAGACCGGCGACGAGGCCCGGCATCCAGCCCAGCGCCGGGCCGTTGGCGTAGAGCCCCCAGCAGGCCGTGCCGAGACGGAGATCGACGCCGGCCTCGAAGGCTTCCGCGATCCGTGGCTCGGAGGCGACGAAAGCCTCCATCATGGCGTTGCGGTTGCGGGCGCTGGCCGCCATGCCCTGGCCGAAATGCAGCGGGACGTCGTCGCCCATTGTCTTGAACGCGACCGGATTCTCGTCGACCAGCAGCACGCCGAGGCCGCGCGCGGCGGCGCCGATAGCGGCCTCCAGACCGGCGGGACCGCCGCCGACGACGAGGACATCGACACTCTGCGCGATCGCGAGCGGCTTGCCGGTGACGGATTTGGGGTCGGAGGCCGGGATGGTCATGGGCGGCGCTTTCGAATGACTGCGTTCATTCTTGGCGCCGGCGCCTGGCAGGGCCGGCCGGTTTGCGACATCGACCGGCCGGGATGCGACATCCGGGCCGCAGGACTTGTCGGCCAAAGTACCTGCCGACTCAGAGCACCTGTTCGAGGAAGGCGCGGGTGCGCGTCTCACGCGGCGAGCCGAAGAATTCGGCCGGGGCTGCGTGCTCCACGATCACCCCGCCATCGGTGAAGTAGACGTGATCGGCAACCTCGCGGGCGAAGCCCATCTCATGGGTGACGAGGATGCAGGTCATGCCCTCGGCCGCGAGGTCGCGGATAGTGACGAGCACTTCCTTCTTGGTCTCGGGGTCGAGTGCGGCGGTGACCTCGTCGAAGAGCATGACCTTCGGGTTCATCGCCAACGAGCGGGCGATGGCGACGCGCTGCTGCTGGCCGCCGGAGAGCTCGCCCGGATAGGCGTCGTGCTTGTGCGACAGGCCGACCTTGGCGAGCAGGCGCTTGGCGCGCTCCTCGACCTCGGTGCGATCCTGCTTCAGCACGTGGATCGGCGCCATCATCACGTTCTGCAGCGCCGTCTTGTGCGGGAAGAGATTGTATTGCTGGAAGACGATGCCGACGTCGCGGCGCAGCGCCAGCTTGTTGAGCGCGGGATCGTTGACCTGCCTTCCGGCGACGGTGATCGAGCCCTTGCTGATCGGCACCAGCGCGTTGATGCAGCGCAGCAGCGTCGACTTGCCGGAGCCGGATGGGCCGATGATGCAGACGGTCTCGCCGCGGCGGATGGTGAGGCCGACATTCTTGAGCACGACGAAGGCGCCGAACGCCTTCTCGACGCCCTCGACGACGACGACCGGCTCGCCGAGTTCATGCTTGGCAGCCATGGTCATCCCTTCACGTTGAAGCGGCGCTCGAGCGCCATGGTCAGGCGCGCGATCGGGTAGCAATAGGCGAAGAACATCAACAGCAGCAGCAGGTACATCGGCAGCATCAGCTCGGGCCGGCTCTCGGCGACGAGGGCGGCGCGCGTGATGGTGAGGCCGTCCTGGATGCCGACGACCGAGATCAGCGTCGTCGCCATGGTCAGGATGGCGTAGAGGTTCATCCAGGGCGGCAGCATGCGTTTGACCGCCTGCGGCAGGATGATCATCCACATCGTCTGGCGGCGGGTGAAGGCGAGCGCCTCGGCCGATTCCCACTGGCCGGAGGGGATCGAGCGGATGCCGCCGCGCACGATCTCCGAGACGTTGGCCGCAACCGGCAGCGCGAGGCCGATGATCGCCTTGACCCAGGCCGGGAAGGCGATGGTGACCGGCCCGAGCCTGATCTCGAAGGGCAAAAGGAACATCGCGTAGAACAGCAGCACGAGCCAGGGCGCGTTGCGGAAGAACTGCGTCGCCGCCCAGGACGGCTGGCGCAAAGCGGCCGAGGGCGAGACCTGGCCGATGCCGAAGAGCACGCCGACGGCGGTGCCGAGCGCCATCGAGAGGACGCTGATCAGCAGGTTGAACAGGAAGCCCTGGAAGATCAGCGGCGCCCAGCGCAGCAGGATGGTAACGGCGCCGTCGCGCGCGACGGGGCCCGTCGCCTGCGCCACCGCGAGCGAGGCAGCGAAGACGATGGCGACACCGGCGACGAGGCCAGCGCTCAGGACCATCGGTGCGGCGAGACCGCTGGGCGCGATCGGCGTCGCGCGGAACGGCTTCAGGACCGGGAGATCGGTCGCGGCGGTCTTCATGGCATGTATCCGGGAATGCGCATGGCCCGCTCCCAACGATGCATCACCCAGACCAGCACCGCGACGAGCAGCACATAGACGACGAGCAGCACGTTCATCATCTCGCGGACGTTGAAGACCTCGGACCAGATCTGCGACGCCGCGTAGAGCAACTCGGGCACGCCGATGGCGTAGGCCAGCGTCGTGGTCTTCACGAGGTTGACGAGGTTGTTGTTGAGTGCCGGCAGGCAGATGCGGAAGGCGAGCGGCAGCACGATCTGGCGCCAGAGCTGGAAGCGGGTGTAGCCGAGCGATTCCGCCGCCTCGACCATCGTCTCCGGCACCGCCTCGATGCCGGCGCGGAAGATCTCGACGTTGAAGGCACCGGCGAAGAGCGAGAAGGCGATGATCGCCCAGCCTGTGCCGCTGACGAGCGGCGACTGTCCGCCGAAGCCGTCGGAGACGGTCGGCAGCATCCCGCCGACGGCGAAATAGAAGAAGGAGAGCTGCACCAGCGGCGGCGTATTCCGGAAGAACTGGACGTAACCCCGCACCAGGAGCCGGCCGAGCCGCGACTGGCTGCCAGCGACCCAGACGCCGAGCAAACCGATCGCGAGCGAGGCCAGGATCGAGACGACGCAGATATAGGTCGTCGTCCACAGCCCGGTCAGGAAGCGCGAGCGGTCGAAGGCGTCGTAGAAGATCGAGAAGTTGAGGCCGTGAGCCTCGTTCAGGCGCTCGAAGAAAGCGGCGATCATGTCCGACATCTCGGGATGACTTGGTGCGTCATGGTCGGGCCAGGCCCGACCGTCCCGGAAACCAGAACTCTCTGGTCACGAGATTCTCGGGGCGAGCCCGAGAATGACGCCTCTCGCCTATGAGCCGCCCTTCAGCTTCTTGTTGGTCTCGATCAGGTACGGGCTCTGCTTGATGCCCCATTTGGTCTCGAGCGCAAGCAGCTTGCCGCTCTTGTGCCAGTCGACCGACATCTCCTTGACCAGCTTGCCGAAGGCGCCGTCGAGATCCTCGAGGCGCACGCCGATCGCCCAGAGCTGCGGATCCTCCGAGACCAGCGGCATCTCGTAATTCGCCCATTTCGGGTCGCCGCCCGAGAGCGTCGAGACGATCAGCGTATCGTCGAACAGGAAGGCGACGCAGTTGTTGCCCAGCAGCGCGTTCAGCCCGTCCGGGACCGAGGGGAACACCACCATCTCCGGCGAATACATCTGCGAGACGCGGCGGTTGTAATAGGCGCCCTGCACGGCGCAGACCTTGCGGCCCTTGAGGTCTTCCCACTTCTTCAGGCCGGCGCTCTTGGGCGCGAGCACATTGGTGGCCCCCGCATAGTAGTTCGGCTCGATCATGCCGATCTGCTTGCGCCGGTCCTGCGTGTCGCCGAGCGTCGCCAGGATCATGTCGATGCGGCCCTGGCGCAGGAACTCGATGCGGTTGGCGGCGATCACCGGCACCATCTCGAGCTTCACGCCGATCTTGGTCGCGACCTCCTGGGCGAGATCGATCTCGAGGCCGACGATCTTGCCCGACGGATCGAGGAAGCCCCAGGGCTTGTAGTCGTTCTTGACGCCGACGGTGAGGACGCCCTTTTCCTTGATCTTGGCGAGCGTGTCCTGCGCGAAGGCCGGCACGGCGGCAAGCGTGGCGGCGAGTGCGAATGCCAGGGCGGTCAATCGTTTCATCGGTCGCGATCCCCTTGTTTTATTATGAGGCTCTAGCTTCCGGCGGATCGGCGCACAGATTTGACGCAGTGCGACGTTTTCTTGACTCTCAGCGGCGAGCCGGGCGGACCTCCTGCAGCCGCTCGGCCCGCGGCGGGTGGCCGAAGCGCTCGCGATAGCTGCGCGAGAAATGGCTGGCGCTGGCAAAGCCGCAGGCGAGCGCCGTCTCCAGGATCGAGAGGCTGGTCTGGCGCAACAGGTCGCGGGCACGGTCGAGGCGTAAGGCGAGATAATGCTCGCCGAGCGAACGGCCGAGATGCTGGCGGAACAGGCGTTCGAGCTGGCGCAACGAGACATTCGCGAGCCGGGCGAGTTCCTCCCGCGGCTCGGGGGTCTCGATGGTCTGTTCCATGCGGGCGATGACGCGCAGGAGCGGCGCGTGGGCGATGCCGAGCCGTTCGCGGAGCGGCATGCGCTGCGGGCCCGCGCCCTCCCGGACATGGGTCTGCAGGAACCATTCGCTGACCGCGAGCGCGAGCTCGCTGCCGTGCTCGCGCGCGATCACGCCGTGCAGCATGTCGAGCGGCGCCGTGCCGCCGCTGCAGGTCAGCCGGTCGCGATCGATCTCGTAAAGCGAGCGCCTCAGATCGAGATCGGGATACTCCTCCAGGAAGGCTGGCGCGTGCTCCCAGTGAATGGTGAAACGATAGCCGGAGAGCAGGTTGGCGCGCGCCAGCAGATAGGGCCCGCCCGAGACACCGCCGATCTTCACCCCGCGCCGCGCCAGCTGGCGAAGCCAGGCGAAAGTCGGCTGGTGATGAAAGAGCGCCGGATTGCCGCCGGCGCAGACGAAGAGATAGTCGAGCCGCAGCTCGGCGCCGACGCTGGCATCAGCGGCGATGGCGACGCCGTTCGAGGCCGGCGCCGCCGCGCCGTCGATCGAGACATGGCTCCAGCGATAGAGGCGCCGGCCCGAGAGCCGGTTGGCAGCACGCAGCGGCTCGATCGCCGAAGCGTAAGGCAGCAACGCGAAGTCGGGGATCAGCAGGAAGCCGACATGGGTCGGCGTGCTGTCGTCGCTATCAGGCAATCTGATGTCGCTATCGAGCATGTCGGCGAGCCTATGTCGGTCAATCTCCTGATGACAAGACCGCCCGGACCCGTCGATGCGCTATTCCATCTTCTCGCTGCTGTCGCAGACCCTTCAGGGCCACAAGGGCTGGACTCCGGCCTGGCGCGATCCCGCGCCGAAGCCCGAATACGACGTCATCATCATCGGCGGCGGTGGCCATGGCCTGGCGACGGCGCATTACCTCGCCAGCCGGCACGGCATCAGCAATGTCGCGGTGCTGGAGAAGGGCTATCTCGGCTCCGGCAATGTCGGCCGCAACACCACGATCATCCGCTCGAACTACCTGCTGCCGGGCAACACCCCGTTCTACGAGCTCTCGATGAAGCTCTGGGAGGGGCTGGAGCAGGATCTGAACTACAATGCCATGGTCAGCCAGCGCGGCGTGCTGAACCTCTACCATTCCGACGCGCAGCGCGACGCCTTCGCGAGGCGCGGCAACGCGATGCGGCTCGCCGGGGTCGATGCCGAACTGCTTGGCACCGAGCAGGTCCGGGCGATGCTGCCCTATCTCGATTTCGACAATGCGCGGTTCCCGATCCAGGGCGGTCTGCTGCAGCGGCGCGGCGGCTCGGCCCGGCACGACGCCGTCGCCTGGGGCTTCGCGCGCGCCGCCGACAGCCGCGGCGTCGACATGCTCCAGAACTGCGAGGTCACCGGCATCACCATGTCAGGCGGGCGCGCGATCGGCGTCGAGACCTCGCGCGGGCCGATCCGGGCGAAAAAGATCGCCATGGCCGTCGCCGGCAACTCCTCGCGCGTCGCGGCGATGGCGGGGATGCGCCTGCCGATCGAGACCCATGTCCTGCAGGCCTTCGTCTCGGAAGGCTTGAAGCCACTGATCGACGGCGTCGTCACCTACGGCGCCGGGCATTTCTACATCAGCCAGTCCGACAAGGGCGGCCTCGTCTTCGGCGGCGACATCGACGGCTACAATTCCTACGCCCAGCGCGGCAACCTGCCGGTGATCGAGGACGTGATGGAATCCGCCATGGCGCTCTGGCCGGGGCTCGGCCGCGTGCGGATGCTGCGCCATTGGGGCGGGGTGATGGACATGTCGATGGACGGCTCGCCGATCATCGATACGACGCCGGTCGACGGGCTCTATCTCAATGCCGGCTGGTGCTATGGCGGCTTCAAGGCGACGCCGGCCTCGGGCTTCTGCTTCGCCCATCTGATCGCGACCGGCCAGCCGCATCCGGTCGCCACCGCCTACCGGCTCGACCGCTTCGCCACCGGGCGCGTGATCGACGAAAAGGGCGCCGGCGCCCAGCCGAACCTGCACTGACCGCGCGTCGCCGAGGACCCCATGCGCATCACCTGTCCCCATTGCGGCGCGCGCGACGCCCAGGAATTCAGCTATCTCGGCGCCGCTGATCTGAAGCGGCCCGAAGGCATGGCGGCGAGCGAGGCCGCGATGGCTGATTATGTCTACCAGCGCGACAACCCGGCCGGCGTCCATCGCGAGCTCTGGTATCACGGCGCAGGCTGCCATGCCTGGCTGGTGGTGACCCGCGACACCCGCACCCATGCGATCACTGCGGTCGAACCCGCGAAGGCGCGCAAGGCGGGAGCCGCGGCATGAGCACCCAGCCTTTCCGCCTCGCTTCCGGCGGCCTGATCGATCGCGGCCACCAGCTGGATTTCAGCTTCGACGGCACGTCCTATCGCGGCTATGCCGGCGACACGCTGGCTTCTGCGCTGCTCGCCAATGGCGTGCGCCTGGTCGGCCGCTCCTTCAAGTATCACCGCCCGCGCGGCATCCTCTCGGCCGGGCCGGAGGAGCCGAATGCGCTGGTCGAACTGCGCTCCGGCGCGCGTCGCGAGCCCAACACCCGCGCGACGGTGGTCGAATTGTTCGCCGGGCTGGACGCAGCGAGCCAGAACCGCTGGCCCTCGCTCGCCTTCGACCTGCTCTCGATCAACGGGCTGGTCTCGCCGGCCCTGGTCGCCGGCTTCTACTACAAGACCTTCATGTGGCCAGCCTCCTTCTGGGAGAAGCTCTACGAGCCGCTGATCCGCCGCGCCGCCGGCCTCGGCCGTGCCGCTGGAGCCGAAGACCCGGATCACTATGAGAAGGCCTTCGCCTTCTGCGACCTCCTGGTGATCGGCGGCGGGCCGGCCGGCCTCGCCGCAGCTTTGGCAGCCGGGCGCAGCGGCGCCCGCGTCATCCTGTGCGACGAGGATTTTCGGCTTGGCGGGCGGCTTCTGGCCGAGAAGCGCGAGATCGGCGGCAAGCCGGCTTCCGAATGGCTCGCCGCAACGCTGGCCGAGCTCGAAAGCCTGCCGGAGGTGCGGATCATGCCGCGCACCACCGTCTTCGGCCTCTACGACCACGGCATCTATGGCGCCGTCGAGAAGGTCGCCGATCATCTGCCGGAACCGCCGGCGCATCAGCCGCGCCAGCGCGGCTGGCGCATCCATGCCAAGCGGGCGATCCTCGCCGCCGGCGCGCTGGAGCGGCCGATCGTGTTTGCGGGCAATGACCGGCCGGGGGTGATGCTGGCTGGCGCGGTGCGTGCTTACGTCAATCGCCATGGCGTGCTGCCCGGCCGCGAAACCGTGCTGTTCACCGCCGGCGACGACGGTTGGGCGACGGCCCGCGACATCGCCGCGGCCGGCGGCAAGGTCGCCGCGATCGTCGATTCCCGCCCCACCGATCCGGCGCGCAAGGCGCTGGCAGACAAGCTCGGTGCCCGGCTCTTCGCCGGCGGCGCCGTCATGGGCGCGCGCGGCGGGCGGCAGCTCAGCGGCGTCACCATCCGCGACGCCTCGGGTGCGGTGAGCGAACTTTCCTGCGACCTGCTCGCCGTCTCCAACGGCTGGAACCCGACGCTGCACCTGACCTCGCACCAGAACGGCAAGCCGGTCTGGGACGATGGCCTGCAATGCTTCGTGCCGGGCACCGAGCCGGCCGGTCTTGCGGTCGCCGGCAGCGCCGCCGGGCGCTTCACGCTGGCGCAGGCGCTGGAAGACGGCGCGAGGCTCGGACGCGAGGCGGCCGTCGAAATAGGCCTCACCGCCAGGCCGGCTGAGCCCACCCCGACGACCGATCCCGAAACGAACGGGCTTACTCCGATCTGGCGAGTTGCGAGCGGCAAGGGAAAAGCCTTCGTCGACTACCAGAACGACGTCACCGACAAGGATGTGGAGCTCGCCGCGCGCGAGGGCTTCCGGCCGGTGGAGCATCTCAAGCGCTACACCACGCTCGGCATGGCGACCGATCAGGGCAAGACCTCGAATCTCTCCGGCCTCGCCATCATGGCCGAGCAGATCGGCCGGACGATCCCGCAGACCGGCACCACCACCTTCCGGCCGCCCTATACGCCGGTCGCGATCGGCGCGCTCGCCGGCCATCACCGCGGCAAGGACTTCAGGCCGGTCCGGCTCGCGCCGACACATGACTGGTCGAAGGAACAGGGCGCCGTCTTCGTCGAGAGCGGATCTTGGCTGCGGGCGCAGTACTATCCGCGTCCCGGCGAAGCCGACTGGCTGACAACGGTCAACCGCGAGGTCAAGGCGGTGCGCGCTGGCGTCGGCCTCTGCGATGTCTCGACGCTTGGCAAGATCGACATTCAGGGAACCGACGCCGCCGAGTTCCTGGAGCGGGTCTACATCAATGGCTGGAAGGCGCTCCCGGTCGGCAAGGCACGCTATGGGCTGATGCTGCGCGAGGACGGCTTCGTCATGGACGACGGCACCACCTCGCGTCTCGGCGAGACGCATTTCCTGATGACGACCACCACCGCCAATGCCGGCAAGGTGATGCAGCATCTCGAATTCTGCCATCAGGTGCTGTGGCCGGAACTCGATGTCCGCATGGTCTCGGTCTCCGAGCAGTGGGCGCAGGTTGCGATCGCCGGGCCGAAGGCGCGTGAGACCTTGCGCGGCGTCGTCGACTCCTCGCATGACATCTCGAACGAGGCTTTTCCTTATCTCGCGGCGCGCGCCGTCACGGTCGGCGGTGGCATCCCGGCGCGGCTCTTCCGCATCTCATTCTCGGGCGAGCTTGCCTATGAGCTCAGCGTTCCCGCCGACTATGGCGATGCGATGGTGCGGGCGCTGATGCAGGCGGGCGCGCCCTTTGGCATCACGCCCTATGGCACCGAGGCGCTCGGCGTGATGCGCATCGAGAAGGGCCATGTCGCCGGCAACGAGCTCAACGGCCAGACCACGGCGCGCGATCTCGGCCTCGGCAAGATGATGTCGTCGAAGAAGGATTTCGTCGGGCGCCTGATGGCGGGCCGGCAGGCCTTGGTCGAGCAGGACCGGCCGTCCTTCGTCGGCTTCAAGCCGGTAGATCCCGGCCAGCGCCTGCGCGCCGGCGCGCATTTCATCGGCATCGGTAAGACGGCGGCGATGGAGAATGACGAGGGCTACATGACCTCTGTCGCCTACTCCCCTCACCTCAACCACTGGATGGGGCTCGGCCTGATCAGGGGCGGCAGCCTCCGTATCGGCGAGCGCGTGCGCGCCTATGACCCGGTGCGCAATGGCGACGTCGTCGTCGAGATCTGCTCGCCGGTCTTCGTCGATCCCGAAGGAGCCCACCTCCATGGCTGAGACAGCAAGCTCCTGGGCGCCGCGCGGCGCCTGGGCCGGCATCGCGCAGACCGGGCAGATCGGCACAATCGGGCCGGCCGGCGTCACCGCGAACTTGCTCGACGGCTTCGGGTTGGCGACGCTGATCGCTGCGCCTGGCGGAGCAACGGCGTTGTCGCAGGCCATCGAAGGGCGGCTGGGCATCGCCCTGCCGGCGACACCGAGGATCGTCTCGAATGCCTCGCATGACGCGATCTGGTCCGGCCCCGATCAGTGGCTGCTGCGCGCCGGCACGCGCGACGGTTTCGGCGATCTTCTGGGTGCGCTGTCGGCTCGAGGTTCCGTCAGCGATCAGAGCGATGCGCGCGCTGCCCTGCGGCTTTCCGGCCCGCATGTGCGTGACGTTCTGGCCAAGGGCGTGATGCTCGATCTGCATCCCGCCGCCTTCGCGGTCGGCGAGACCGCCTTGACAAGCATCGCCCATATCGGTGTCCATCTCTGGCGGCTCGCCGATGGGCCGGATGGATCCGTGTTCGAGATCATGGTCGCACGCAGCATGGTGGGAAGCTTCTGGTCCTGGTTCGCCGCCTCCGCGGCCGAATTCGGCTGCCGGGTCGCCACCGGCCGAGGTTGACGGCAGCGCGCCGCGCGCCGTCCCTTCCTTCGACCTTTCCCGATCCTCATTGTTCAGGGACCCGCGCGAGCGGGCCGATCCGTCACATGTCCGATTCTCCAATGATCCTCGCTCTGTCCTGCCCCGACCGGCCGGGCATCGTCGCCGCCGTCTCGACGCTGCTGGCCGAGGCCGGCTGCAACATCCGCGACGCCCAGCAGTTCGACGACCTCGAAACCGGCCGCTTCTTCATGCGGGTCGTATTCGACCGGCTGGAGGGCGCCCGCAGCGCCGCCGACATCCGAGCCCTCGTCGACGAGCTGGCGGCGCGCTTCAAGATGAGCGTGTCGCTGCGCGATGCCGCCGCCCGCAAGCGCGTGCTGCTGCTGGTCTCGAAATTCGACCATTGCCTGGCCGACCTGATCTATCGCTGGCGCATCGGCGAATTGCCGATGGCGATCACCGCGATCGTCTCGAACCATGCCCGCGAGCACATCGCCTCGACCGATCTCGGCGACCTGCCCTTCCATCACATGCCGGTCAACCGGCAGAGCAAGATGGAGCAGGAGGCCGAACTCTGGCGCCTGATCCAGGATACCGGGAGCGATCTCGTCGTGCTCGCCCGCTATATGCAGGTCTTGTCCGACGGGCTGTCGGCCAAGCTGGTGGGTCGCTGTATCAACATCCACCACTCCTTCTTGCCCGGCTTCAAAGGCGCCAAGCCCTATCATCAGGCGCATGAGCGCGGCGTGAAGCTGATCGGCGCGACCGCGCACTACGTCACCTCCGATCTCGACGAAGGGCCGATCATCGAGCAGGACGTCGAGCGCATCAGCCATCGCGACACGCCCGACGATCTCGTCCGCAAGGGCCGCGACATCGAGCGGCGCGTGCTGGCCCGCGCGGTGCGCTATCATCTGGAGGATCGCGTGCTGCTCAACGGCAAGAAGGCCGTCGTCTTCACGGATTGATGTGAAGCGTCGGTGCGGCCGGGGCTTCGCTGTGCGCCAGCTCCGGCCCGCACTCGCACAACGCAGGCGACGAGTGCAGCACCCGCGCACGCCCGATAGCCTGCCGAGCGGGCACTGCATCATGGCGGTTTGTGCGGGTGCGAACACATAGAACGGCAGATCGTTCTTGCAGAGAGGCGGCAAATTGGCGGCGGCAGACATCGTCGCCGCAAACAAGGGGAACGCCATGAAGCGCCTACTCGCCGCTGCCCTCCTCTGCGCCTCAGCGACACTCGCGCAGGCCCAGGCCCAGAAATCCACCCTGTCCATCGTCAAGAGCCGCGGCGAACTGATCTGCGGCGTCAGTCCAGGACTCGCCGGCTTCGGCCTGCCGGACGAGAAGGGCGAATGGCACGGCCTCGACGTCGACCTCTGCCGCGCCATCTCGGCCGCCGTCTTCAACGACCCCAAGAAGGTCAAGTTCACGCCGCTCTCGTCCAAGGACCGCTTCACGGCGCTCCAGTCGGGCGAGGTCGATCTCTTGTCGCGCACCAGCACCTGGACGATGGCGCGCGACACCTCGCTCGGCCTGGCCTTCGCCGGCGTCAATTACTATGACGGCCAAGCCTTCCTGGTTCAGAAGAAGCTCGGCGTCGACTCCGCGCTCAAGCTCAACGGCGCCTCGATCTGCCTGCAGCAGGGCACGACGACCGAGCTCAACGTCGCCGACTATTTCCGCCAGAACAACATCAAGTACGAGCCCGTCACCTTCGACAAGGGCGACGAGGCGATCAAGGCCTTCGAATCCGGACGCTGCGACGCCCTCACCGACGATTCCTCGGCGCTCTACGCGCTCAAGCTCAAGCTGGTGAAGCCGGACGATGCGATCGTCCTGCCCGAGCTGATCTCGAAGGAGCCGCTCGGGCCGGTGGTGCGCAGCGCCGACCACGACTGGTTCAACCTGGTGAAATGGGTGCATTTCGCCATGCTGAACGCCGAAGAGCTCGGCGTGACCCAGGCCACTGTCGACCAGCAGCTGAACTCGACCAATCCCGAGATCCGGCGGCTCCTCGGCAAGGACGGCAAGTTCGGCGAGGCGATCGGCCTCACGCCCGACTGGGCCTACCGGATCGTCAAGCAGGTCGGCAATTACGGCGAGGCCTTCGAGCGCAGCGTCGGAGCAGGCTCCATCCTCAAGATCGCCCGCGGCAAGAACGACCTCTGGAGCAAGGGCGGCCTGCAATACGCCCCGCCGATCCGCTGAGGGATTGTTCTCGACCGGGATCGCACCAGGGGAGCGCCGTGGCATATCACCCGGCGCTCCGTTCCACGCTGCCCCTGCCATGGCTGACAGTCGCCGCGGCAGCTTCTAGGATCAGGCGATGCGTGCCCGCCAGATCGAAGTCTTTCGCATGGTCATGCGCTGCGGCACGCTGACCGGCGCCGCCGAGGCGCTCGCCGTCTCGCAGCCGGCGCTCAGCCAGATCCTGCTGCACACCGAGGACGAACTCGGCTTCAAGCTGTTTCTGCGCGTCAAGGGCCGGCTGATCCCGACGCCCGAGGCGGAGGAGATCTACCCCGAGGTGGAGCGCCTGTTCGGCGATCTCGAAATGCTCAGGCGGCGCACGCGCGACCTGCGCCATGGCAAGGCGGGCCTCGTGCGCCTCGCCGCCTCGGCCCCGCCATCCCTCTCCTTCGTCCCGGAGGCGCTGCGGCACTTTCGTGCGGCGCATCCGAACACGCGCGTGCGCTCCTATGTCGTGCCGGCCGAGGTCATCCTGACCATGCTCGACCGCGACCAGGCCGGGCTCGGCATCGCCATGATGGACCAGCCGACGCCCTTCATCGAGACCGAGGTGGTCGGCTACACCCGTGTGGTCTGCGTGCTGCCCGCCGGCCATCCGCTGGCCGAGCGCGACTCCGTCGGTGCCGAGGATCTCGATGGTGAGACGCTGATCTCCTACCGCGCCGAATCGCTGCCCGGGCAATTGCTGCGCGACGCACTGGCCAAGCAAGGCCTGCCCTTCCGGCCGGAGATGGAGATCGACGTCTCGATCATCGCGCTCGCCTTCGTACAGCAGGGCCTCGGCATCGCCGTCGTCGATGGCCTCCTGCCCTGGCACAATTTCCCCGGCCTGGTGACGCGCCCGTTCCGGCCGCATGTCGCGCTGCCGCTCTGCCTGCTGACCAGCACGCGCCGGCCGCTCTCGCGCAGCCATGAACTCCTGCGCAATCACATCCGCACGGCCTGCCAGCAGCTCGATCTCGACCAGCCTGCGCCCGAGGCATAAGGGCGACTTATCCGGCACTGCCGTTTTGGTGTTGGACCCTGCGCGGCACCCTCTCCAAGACTGGTCCGTCTTTTGTGGAACGGGCCCATCATGAGCTGGCGTATCGGCGTCGACATCGGCGGCACCTTCATCGACTTCTGCGCGCTGGAAACCGGCAGCGGCCGCGTCGAGACCATCAAGGTTTTGACGACACCTGACGCCCCGGGCCGCGAACTCCTCGCCGGGCTCGACCTGCTGAACGAGCGCCATGCGGTCCCACCGGAGGAGATCGTCTCCTTCGTCCACGGCACCACGGTCGGCATCAACACCATCATCCAGCGCAAGGGCAGCCGTCTCGGCCTGATCACCACCGCCGGCTTCGAGGACGTGATCGAGCTGGCGCGCCTGCGCATGCCCGACATGTACTCGCTGTTCTGCGCCCGCCCGGAGCAGCTCATCCCGCGCGATCGCGTCTTCGGCGTCGGCGGGCGTATCCTTTCCGATGGCAACATCGCCGAACCGCTCGACCGCGAGGCGCTCGCGGATGCAGTTGCGAAGCTCAAGGCGCGCAGCGTCGACGGCGTGATCGTCTCCTTCCTGCACGCCTACCGCAATCCGGCTCATGAGGCAGAGGCGCGGGCGCTGATCGTCGAGCTCGCGCCGGAGCTCTTCGTCTTCAGCACCAGCGAGGTCTGGCCGGTCATCCGCGAATATGAGCGCACCACGACCGCGATCCTGAACGGCTATGTCCATCCACGCGTCTGCGGCTATCTCGAAGCCCTCGAGGAGGCGCTTTCCTCCCGCGGCGTGCCCGCCGGCCCGATGCTGACCAAGTCGAATGGCGGGGTAATGAACGCCGCGACCGGCAAGCGCGCCTGCGTCAACATGCTGCTTTCGGGCACGGCCTCCGGCGTGATCGGCGCGGCCTATCTCGCCGAGCAGGCCGGCGTGAAGAACATCCTCACCCTCGACATCGGCGGCACCAGCGCCGACCTCGCCTTGATCATCGAGGGCCAGCCGCAATTCGGTACCGGCGAGGTCGTCGGCGACTTCCCCCTCTATGTGCCAAGCGTCTCGGTCACCTCGATCGGCGCCGGCGGCGGCTCGATCGCCTGGGCCGACGCCTTCGGCGTACTCAAGGTCGGCCCCGAAAGCGCCGGCTCGACGCCCGGCCCCGCCTGCTATGGCCGCGGCGGCGCCCGCGCCACCGTCACCGATGCGATGGCGACCTGCGGCTTCCTCGGCCACACCGCCCTCGCCTATGACCAGATCGGCATGCGCCGCGACCTGGCGCAGAAAGTGGTTGGCGAGGTCGCCGCAATGCTCGGCCGCAGCGCCGAGGCGACAGCCGAGGCGATCATCGCCATCGCCGTCTCCGAGATGTTCGTCGAGGTCAACAAGCTCGTCGCGCGCTATGGTGTCGACCTGCGCGACTTCGCCCTGATGCCCTTCGGCGGCGCCGGACCGATGCTCGGCTGCTTCCTGGCGCGCGAGCTCGGCATACCTCGCGTGCTGGTGCCGCGCCGCCCCGGCGTCGTCAGCGCACTGGGCGGGCTGATCGCCGATCTGAAGGGCGACTTCATCCAGAGCGTCTTCGCAGCGGCAGAGCCGGCCTCATTGCCGCAGCTGCGTGAGGCGCTGGCGCAGCTCAAGCGCGACGGCCTCGCCTGGATCCGCGACGACCAGCGCTTCACCGGGCCGGTCGTCGAAAGCCTGAGCGCCGATATGCGCTATCACGGCCAGTCCTTCGAGATCGAGGTGCCGCTCTCCGAGAGCTGGCTGGTCGAGGGCGATCTCGCCGCGATCCGCGCCGCCTTCCACCGCCAGCATCTTGCCATCTACGACTTCAACGACGAGGCGGCCGAGGTCCAGATCGTCAACCTCCGCCTTGTCGTCACCGGCGCGACGCCGAGGCCCGAGCTCGCCCCGGCGAGCGAAGCGGTCGACGAGGCGGCAATCCCGGCGCGCTCCATCACGGTCTGGCTCGATGGCGCCGAGCGCGAGGTCGCGCTCTTCCATCGCGAGGCGCTGCGCTGCGGCCAATACTTCTCCGGCCCGGCCGTGGTCGCGCAGGAAGACACCACCATCTGCATACCCGCCGGTTTCGAGGCGAAGGTCGACGCCTTCCTCAACCTGCATCTCATCCTGCGCGAGGGAGCCTGATCATGGTCGACAAGGTCACCTTGCAGGTCCTGGCCAATCATTGCCGGGCCGCGGCCGAGAACATGGCCTACACGCTCTACCGCACGGCGCATTCCACCTTCGTCAAGGAGACGGAGGACTTCACGGTGATGGTGATGGACCGCACCGGGCGCGTCGTCGCCGTGCCGATGGATCTCGGCGCGACCTGGTATCCGGGCATGAACTACAACCGCGCCATCGAGATGCTACCGGAGTACCGCCCCGGCGACATCGCCTTCACCAACGACCCCTATAGCGGCTACCTCGCCACCCACGCGCCCGACACGCATCTGTGGAAGCCGATCTTCCACGAGGGCGAGATCGTCTGCTTCGTCGGCGGCCATGTCCACAACACCGACATGGGCGGGGCGGTGCCGGCCAGCCTGTCGCGCTCACTCACCGAGATCCATCAGGAGGGCATCCGCTTTCCGCCGATGACGCTGATGCGCGACGGCGCCTTCGACCAGACCGTGCTGCGCATCATGATGATGAATGTGCGCAAGCCGGCGCTCAACATGGGCGACCTCAAGGCGCTGGCCGGCGCGCTCAACACCGGCGAGCGCAAGATCCAGGCGATGGTCGCCAAGTTCGGCGCCAAGGGCTTCATGGACGGCCTCGACGGGCTGATGGACTATGCCGAGCATCAGGCTCGCGAGATCCTGCGCTCGATCCCCGATGGCGAATACTTCTTCTCGGACTATGCCGACGAGGACGGTGTCGACGGCAATCCTTGCCGGCTGGCGCTGACGCTCACCATCAAGGGCGACGAGGCGATCCTCGACTTCACGGGATCGGACCCGCAGCTCGGCTCCTCGCTCAACGTGCCGACCGGTTCCGACCCGCGCCATACGCTGCTGCTCGTTGGCGTCTACTATGTGCTCTACACGTTGAACCCGCAGCTCCTGCTCAATTCCGGCCTGACCCGGCCCTTCACCTGCATCGCGCCGGAAGGGACGGTGTTGAACCCGTCCTTCCCGGCGGCGGTCGGCATGCGCAGCCTGACCTGCGCACGCCTGCGCAGCCTGATCTTCGGCGCCTTCAGCCTCGCGGCACCCGAGCGCCTGCCGGCGGCACCGGCAGGCTCGAGCTCGATCGTCAACGTGATGACCACCGACGAGAAGACGCATCGCAGCGTCATCGCGGCGATCAACCCGGTGGTCGGCGGCGGCGGCGGCATGCCACATCGCGACGGGCCGAACGGCTCGGGCGCCGACGCCGCCTATCTCAAGAACACGCCGATCGAGATCACCGAGACCGAGGTGCCGATCCGCTTCATGCGCTACGGGCTGCAGCCGGATTCAGGCGGCGCCGGGCGCTGGCGCGGCGGGCTCGCCACGGTGATGGAGTTCAAGGTGTTCTCGCCGAACTCGCGCATCACCGTGCGCAACCGCGACCGCTCGCATTTCCGGCCCTGGGGCACGCTCGGCGGCCTCTCCGCCGAGACCTCGAACTTCATCATCAACCCCGGCCGTCCCAATGAGCGCATCCTCGGCAATACCGACATCGCCATCGCCGAGCCGGGCGATGTGATCCACATCCACTCGCCGGGCGGCGGCGGGCGCGGCTCGCCGCTGGAGCGCGAGCCGGAGCGTGTGCTGCTCGATGTCGAGCGCGGCTATGTCAGCCTGGACGCGGCACGCGAGCTCTACGGCGTGGTGATCGAAGGGGGCGCCGTCGATCTGGAAGCGACGGCCGTGCTGCGGGCGGAGCTCGAGACGCGCGCTCACAGGACGCATTTCCATTTCGGCCCGGAGCGGGACACGTTCGAGCGAATCTGGACGGCGGAGAATTATGCGGCACTGACGCAGCTGCTGGCCGGTTTGCCGGTCCATTGGCGCTTCTTCACCAAGACCAAACTCTTCGCCGCGATGCGCAATGCGCCCGGCAAGCTCGACCTGGCCGCGGCCTTCGCAGTTGTTCGGCAGGACTATCCGCAAATTCCGGAGGTCGGAGAGGACGCGCCCGAGATCGCCCAGGCGGCCGAATAGCCGCCGGCTTCAGCCGACAGCGACGGTCGCGCCCGCCGCGATCTCGCCCGGCGTCACCACGTCGCAGTAGATCCCGAAATTGCGCTCATGGCGCTTGACCACCGTCCGCAGGATTTCGACGTCCTGAGGCAGGCCCTCCTGCGCGATCGTGATGAAGCCGCAGCGGCCGCAGGGCTCGCGTCCGCGCAGCACCACCTCCCCGATCCTGATCTCGCAACCGATCCAGCCATGCTCGGGTATGGCCTCCGTTCCATCGGGCCAATCGACGAGGATGTTGGGCCGGAAACGGCGCGCATCGATCACGCTGCCGGGCAGCTCCCGTTCGAGGCTGCGGATCGCAGCGCTGGTGACGAGATGGATCGGCGCATGCTCGTAACGCGGCCGGAAGCCACCCGAACCGACAGCGTCGAACGGCTTCAGCACCGGCATGAAGCCGAAGGCCTGCGACAGGCCTTCCAGCAGCTCCGCATCCTGCGGCCCCGCCCAGCGCTCGCCATCGAGCGACAGGGCGACGCCCTCCTGCACGGCTTTGGCATGAGCGCGCGGCACGCCGACGAAGTGCTTCTCGCGGCCGGGCGAGGCGATGCGGCCGGTGGCGGCGTCGAGCAGCCCCCAGATCCGGTCACCCGCGACGCCGGCGGCGTGGACGTGGAGCTGGTCCAACCGCTCGCCGGCCATCGAGCTGACGGGATAGCGCCAGAGTTCGGCAACCTTTCCCGTCACTGGCCCTCCATGCGCGGGTCGAGCGCGTCGCGCAGCCCGTCGCCGATGAAGTTGAAGCTGGTCACCGCGAGCGTGATCGCGGCGCCCGGAATGATGGCGAGCCAGGGTGCGCTGGTGAGATAGCTCTGCGCGCTTTCGAGCATGTTGCCCCAGCTCGGCGTCGGCGGCTGGATGCCGAAGCCGAGGAAGGAGATGTAGCTCTCCGCCAGAATCGCATGGGCGACGTTGAGCGTCGCCGCGACGACGATCGGCGCGATCGCGTTCGGCAGGAGCTCGCGGATCATGATGCGCCGGTTGCTCGCGCCGAAGGAGACGGCAGCCTGCGCGAATTCGCGCGTCTTCAGCGAGCGGATCTGCGCCTCGACCACGCGGGCGACCTCCATCCAGGAGGTCATCGCGATCAAGAGGATGATCGACGGCACCGAAGGCGAGATCAGCGCCGAGATCGCCAGCAACAGGAAGATCGAAGGGAAGCACAGCATCGCATCGACGAAGCGCATCAGCGCAGCGCCCAGCGCGCCCTCATAGAAGCCCGCGACCATGCCGACGACGATGCCGATCGCCATCGCGATCGCCATGGCCGAGAAGCCGACCGCCAGCGAGATCCGCCCGGCCATCAAGAGGCGCGCGAGGATGTCGCGCCCGAGCGGGTCGGTGCCGAGCACATGCGGGCCCGAGAACGGCGGCGCGAAGCGGTTGCGGATGTCGATGAAGGTGTCGGTATAGGGCAGCAGCCAGGGGCCGACGATACAGGCGAGCGTCAGGAAGACGATCGTCGCCGCTCCGAAAACCGCGAGCTTGTGGCGCCGGAAGCGGCGCAGGCCCGGGCTGTTCCAGAAGCCGGGCGCCGGCGGCAGCGCCGGCTCGGCGGTGCTGGTGAAGGGCACGCCGCTCATCGCCCGCTCCTCGAGATGCGCGGATCGGCGACGCCGTAGAGCAGATCGGCGAGCAGGGATCCCAGCAGCACGAGCACGGCGGTGAACATCAGGATGCCCATCACCACGGGGTAATCGCGATAGCTGATCGAATCGAGGAAGAGCCGGCCCATGCCCGGCCAGGTGAAGACCGTCTCGGTCACCAGCGCGCCCGAGAGCAGCGTCGGCACATGCAGGCCGGTGATGGTGATCATCGGCAGCAGCGCGTTGCGCAGGGCATGGCGCATCAGGATCTGCCGCTCCGGCACACCCTTGGCGCGAGCGGTGCGGATATAGTCCTGGTTGACCACCTCAAGCATCGACGAGCGCATGTAGCGGCTCCAGACCGCGGTCGAGACCAGCGCCAGCACGATGCAGGGCCCGATCAGGTGATGCACCTGGTTGAGGAACGAGCCGTCGCCCATGGTGTAGCGGTTGCCGGCGGGCAGCCAGCCGAGCCCGACCGAGAAGACGTAGATGATGACGAGGCCGAACCAGAAGGTCGGGATCGAGAGCGCAATCATCGCGCCGATCGTGGCCAGCGAGTCGAACAGCGAATAGCGCCGGATCGCGCCGAGGATGCCGACCCAGGCGCCGATCACCATGGCGAGCAGCGTCGAGGTCAGCATCAGCTCCAGCGTCGCCCCGAGATGCGAGGCGATGATGTGCAGCACCGGCTGCTGATCGCGATAGGACACACCCCAGTCGCCCGAGAGCATGCGCCAGAGCCATTCGACATATTGCACCGGCAGCGGCCGGTTGAGGCCGAGCTGCTCGGCGATGCGGTCGAGGTCGGCCTGGGTCATGTCGCCACCAGCGGCGAACTGCGACATCGGCCCGCCCGGCGCCAGATGCAGGATGGCGAAGCCGATCACCGAGACGATCAGCAGCAAGAGCAGCGACTGCCCGAGCCGGCGCAGGAGAAAGGCGATCATGGCGCCCTCCCCCCGGCTAGCGCCGGCGTGACGCCGGCGCAGTTCACAGCGCGCACCACGTCACTTGGCCCAGTACCACTGGCCCATGTTCCAGGTGTTCTGCCTGGCGTTGATGTTGGGCTGGTAGCCGATCAACCCCTCCTTGTAGCCCTCGACCGGCGCGTACTGGTAGATCGGCAGGATCGGCAGTTCCTCGCGCACCAGCACCTGCAGCTTCTGGTAGATCTCCTTGCGCTTGGCCGCGTCGAAGGTCTCCTGGCCCTGCTTCATCAGCGCGTCGGCCTCGGCGTTCTGCCACTGCATCTGGTTGGCGCCGTTGCCGCTCTTGGCCGGGATCGCGTCCGAGCCGAAGCGATGCGCCGGATCGGGGTCGATCACCGTGCGGAAGGCGGTGCCGACCAGCAGCGACTGGAACTTCGAGCGGGTGTAGAAGTCGCCCCAGATCACGGCGGCGGGCATGTTGTTGATCGCCATCTTGATGCCGATCTGCTGCCAGTCCTGCTGCATCAATTGCTGGCACTGCTCGCGTAGCGCCGCGCCCGTCGTGGTCGAGACCGCGAACTCCAGCGGCACGCCGTTCTTCATGCGCACGCCGGAGCCGGAACGCTTCCAGCCGGCATCGTCGAGGATCTTGCCGGCGAGCGCGGGATCGTAGACCTGCTTCGGCAGGTTCGGGTCATAGGCCCAGGATTCCTGCGGCATGAAGGATTCGGTCGGGATGTGCAGGCCGTAGAAGACGATGTCGATGATCGCCTGCTTGTTGATCGAGGCATAGAGCGCCTTGCGCACCGCCTTGTCGGCCAAAGCGGGATGCTCAAGGTTCGGCATCAGCACCTCGAGCGAGGCGCTCGGGATCTTCACCACCTTGCGGCCAGGCAGCTTGACCGCCTCGGCGTAGAAATTGGCCGGGATGCCCGTGCCGATGATCAGGTCGACCTGGCCGGTGCGGAACTGGGCATAGAGCGCGGTCTGGTCCGGCACGTATTTCAGCACCGCCTTTTCCAGATACGGCCCCTTGCCGTGATACTTCTCATTGGCGACCAGCTGGATGTTGTCGCCCGGCGTGCGCGTGCCCCATTTGAACGGGCCAGTGCCGACCGGCGCGCCGTTGAAGGGCGCCGTGTTCGGATCGGCTGCCTTCTCCAGCAGGTGCTTGGGCACGATGAAGGTGTTGGAGAGCAGCGCGAGATAAGGCGCATAGGCCTTCTCCATGCGCCAGGAGATCTCCAGCGGACCGGCGACCTTGATGTCCTTGACCAGCGAATGGCCGACACGGGTGCGCGCCTTGAAGCCCGGCGCGTTGATCAGCTCGAGCGTGTACTTGACGTCCTCGGCTGTGAATGGCGCTCCGTCATGCCAGGTGATGCCCTCGCGCAGCTTGACCTTCCAGGCGAGGCCGCCCTCAGAGATGCCGCCATTGGCCTCGCTCGGCACTTCGGCCGCGAGATCGGGAACCAGCGAGCCGTCGGGCTGGGCCAGCCACATCGTGTTGAAGACCTGCATCCAGACGGTCTCGTCGACCTCGATGCCGGGCATCAGCGGGTTGAAGGCGGTCGGCTCCTGCGACAGGCCAACCACGACCTGGCCGCTCGGCTTGGCGGGCGGCGGCGGAGGCGCCTTGCCCTGGGCGCGGGCGCCAAGACCGGACGCGGCGAGAATGCCGCCGGCGCCGAGCGCCAGGACCTCGCGGCGATGCAGGGCAGGCAGAGCAAGGCCGGACGCCTTCGTGGACGGCTTGTTCATCGTTGATCCCCTCGTTGTCGGCGGCCTTGCGTGGCCGTTGCGCGGTGCCGCCCTTTGCTGGCGGTCGGCCACGTGAGCCGCCCGTTGTCGGCCCGCCTCATGATAGGCAGCAGGCGACGCGCGATGGTCACCGTCCTTTGCCGGGGCAACCAAAACAATCTGCCGAATCGCACCCTTCCTTTGGCATAGGGTTCCAGGCGGTTCGGGCTTGAATATCGGCCTCCCGCTTCCGGTCCGCGCCGCCGGCACGACCGCCCTCCGCCAAGGACCATGCCTCATGTCGCCACCGGTCAATCGCGTCCACAGCGACGAAGCCCTGCCCGCCGCGGCCGACATCGTGGTCATAGGCGGCGGCATCGCCGGCGTCACCGCCGCCTATCACCTGGCGAAGAAGGGCCATTCGGTCGCCCTCGTCGAGAAGGGCTATCTCGCCGGCGAGCAATCGAGCCGGAACTGGGGCTGGTGCCGCCAGCAGAATCGCGACCTGCGCGAATTGCCGCTGGCGATGCGGGCCGTCGAGATGTGGAACGGACTATCAGAGGAGGTCGGTGCCGATGTCGGCTTCCGCCGCAGCGGCCTGACCTATCTGACGACGCGCCAATCCGATCTCGACGCCTGGGAGGGCTGGGGCGAGAAGGCCCGGCAATACCAGATGCAGACGCGCATGCTGAGCGCCGATGAAGCCAAGGCCATGGCGCCACATGCCAAGGGCGAGTGGGTCGGCGGGGTGCATTCGCCGACCGACGGCCGGGCCGAGCCGGCCATGGCTGTTCCCGCGATCGCCGAGGCCGCGCGCCGGCTCGGCGTCACCATCCATCAGGATTGCGCGGCGCGCGGCCTCGAAACCGCAGCGGGCCGCGTCTCCGGCGTTGTCACCGAGAAGGGCACGATCAAGACGTCGACGGTGCTGCTCTCCGGCGGCGTCTGGACGGCGATGTTCGCCCGGCACCACGGCATCCGCATGCCGCTCGCCGGCATCAAGTCGACCTCGTTTTTCACCGGGCCTGCGCCGGAGATCACCACGGGTGGCATATCGACCCCCGATCTCACCATTCGCCGCCGGGTCGATGGCGGCTTCACCGTCGGTATCAGCGGGCGCGGCCTGCTCGAACTCTCGCCGCACGGCATGCTCAACGCCCAGCCGTTCTGGCGCACCTTCAAGAAGCGCCACAAGCTGCTGACGATCCGGGCCGGCAAGTCCTTCTTCTTCGGGCCGGAAGCGCTGATGCGCTGGAGCAACGATACGATCTCGCCGTTCGAGAAAATGCGGACCTATGACCCGCCGGCGCAGGAAGAGCTGATCACCTTCGCCAAGAAGCGGCTCGGCGAGATCTTTCCCCAGCTCGCCACTGTCGAGATCAAGCACAAATATGGCGGGCTGATCGACTTCACGCCCGACTGGGTGCCGGTCATCTCCGCGGTCGACAAGCTGCCGGGCCTGCATGTCTCGGCCGGCTTCAGCGGCCATGGCTTCGGCATCGGCCCGGCGGCGGGGCGGCTCGCAGCCGATATCGTCGCCGGCGATGCCCCTATCGTCGATCCCGCCCCCTATCGCTACAGCCGCCTCGTCGACGGGACCGACCTCGGCGAACCCGGGCTGATGTGACGGACGCCCTGCCCTAGAGACCATTTTTGCCGATCAGATTGATCCAATCTGATCGGATCCGGCTCTAGCCACATAGTCCCGCCGCACAGGGACATCCCGGGCCGTGCCGCTTCGTGGCATGGCCGCCTCCGGAGCTATTCATGCCACTGACCATCGAACGCATCGCCAGCAGCGAGGCGCTGCCCGCCGCCGCGGATGTCGTCGTCATCGGCGGCGGCATCGTCGGCGCGGCGGCTGCCTATTATCTGGCGCGGCGCGGCCGCTCGGTGGCCCTGGTCGAGAAGGGCATCGTCGGCGGCGAGCAGTCGAGCCGCAACTGGGGCTGGTGCCGCAAGCAGAACCGCGACGCCCGCGAATTGCCGCTGGCGATCCGCGCCATGGAGCTCTGGGAGAGACTGAGCGAGGAGCTCGGCCGCGACAGCGGTTTTCGCCGCTGCGGCCTCGTCTACGCCACCAACGACGCCGCGCAACTGGCGCAATGGGAGCGCTGGCGCGAGACCGCCAAGGCGTTCGGCGTCGAGACGACGATGCTGACCGGAGCAGAGACCGCGGCGATGACCGCCGCCAGTGGCCGCAACTGGCTCGGCGGCCTGCACTCCGTCACCGACGGCAAGGCCGAGCCGGCGCTCGCAGCGCCGGAGATGGCCGATGGAGCTCGCCGCCTTGGCGCCAGTGTCCATCAGGGCTGCGCGGCGCGCGGGCTCGACATCACCAATGGCGCGGTCACTGGCGTCATCACCGAGAAGGGTACGATCCGCACCAATGCGGTAATCCTCGCCGGCGGCGCCTGGGCCTCGGCCTTCTGCCGCTATCATGGCATCGCCTTCCCGCAGGCGAGCATCCGCGCCACCAGCCTGCGGACAGAGGTTGCGCCTCACTTCCTCGATGCGTTCTATACCCCGGAGATCGCGCTGACCCGCCGGCTCGACGGCAGCTACACGGTCGCGATCAGCGGCAAAGGCACGCTCGAAATCACGCCACAAGGCCTGCGCTATGCCCGCGAGTTCCTGCCGATGTTCATCAAGCGGCTGAAGGCGGTCGAGCTCGGCATCGGCTCCTCCTTCTTCAACGGGCCGGAGGCCTTCGGCAGTTGGAAGCTCGACGAGGTCACGCCCTTCGAGACGATCCGCGTGCTCGATCCGGCACCCAGCCGGCGTGCGATGGCAACCCTGCTGGAGCGCGTTCACGCCATGTTCCCGGCCCTGAAGACCGTCGCCGTGCGCGAAAGCTGGGGCGCCTATATCGATTCAACGCCAGACGCCGTGCCGGTGATCTCGCCGGTCGCCGGCCTCTCGGGCTTCGTGCTGGCGGCCGGCTTCAGCGGCCACGGCTTCGGCCTCGGCCCCGCCGCCGGCCATCTCGCCGCAGACCTTGCGACAGGCGACACGCCGATCGTCGACCCCGGCCCATTCAGGCATTCGCGCCTCGTCGATGGCTCCCGCGGCGCGATCGGCGAGTTCTGAGGTTCAGGAGAGCCGCTCGGCGACACCAGCGATCATCGCCATCGCTCCGGCGAGCTCGGCATCGGTTATGTACTCTTCCGGCTTGTGGGCGCGGTCGACATCGCCTGGCCCGCAGACGATCGCGGCGATGCCGGCGCGCTGGAACAACCCGGCCTCGGTGCCATAGCTGACGGCAGCCTGGCGCCTCTGGCCCGAAGCCGCCTCGGTGAAGGCGACCAGCGGATCGTTCTCGTCGAGGGCGAGCGGCGGATAGTCGCTCATGGTCTCGAAGCTGAACGCGACCTTGTGCCCGGTCGCGGCAGCCTCGCGCGCAATCCGCTCGGCGACACCGGGCAGGAAGCCGAGCAGCGCGGCGGGCTCCTGCCCGGCGATGGCGCGGGCCTCGACCTCGAACACGCATTGCGCCGGCACGATGTTGATCCCGGTGCCGCCCCTGATCACGCCGACCTGGATCGTCGAATAGGGCGGAGCAAAAGCTTCGGCGAAAGGCCCCTGCGCGGCATGGCGGAGCGCCTCCTCATGGATCGCCGCGATGAGGCCGGCGGCGTAGTGAATCGCGTTGTCGCCGAGATCGGTGCGCGAGGAATGCCCGGCCTTGCCGTCGACCGTGACGCGCTGGGCGATCTTGCCCTTATGGGCCAGTACCGGCCGCAAGCCACTGGGTTCACCGACGATGCAGCCGAGCACAGGCGGACATAGCTCCGGCAGTCGCGCGATCAGATGGCGCACGCCGACGCAGCCGACCTCCTCGTCATAGGACAGCGCGATGTGCACCGGCCGCGCCAGCTTCTTGCCGACGAGGGCGGGAACGCTCGCCAGCACGCAGGCCGCAAAGCCTTTCATGTCGACCGCGCCGCGCCCGATCAGGCGCTCGCCGTCGCGCCGCAGCTTGAAGGGATCGCCGACCCAGCCTTCCGGCGCCGCCGGAACCACATCGAGATGGGCCGAGAGGATGACGCCGCCTTCGACTTTCGGCCCGATCGTCGCGAACAGGTTGGCGCGGTCGCCCTCCGGCCCCGGCACGATCACGCTGTCGACGCCGTGGCCGGCGAGATAGGCGCGGACGTGCTCGATGATCGCCCCGTTCGGGGTGCGACAGACGGAGGGAAAGCCGACGAGATCGGCGAGAACAGTTTCGACGGTCATGGGGATTCGCTTGAGAGTTGGTTCAGCCGAACTTCGGCGAGGCGGCTTAGATCACGATGATTTTGGACCGAATCGGTCCAAAATCATAAAACGTGATCGATTCTAAAAGTTTAGAGCAGGATTCCTGCGAAAAACCGGTTCCCACTTTTTCGCATCCTGCTCTGGCCTGTCCATCCTGCCCCGACAGCCGCAGCAATCCATGCCGAAGCAACCCGATTCATCGGCAGAATATTCGGTCATGGCGTTCGAATTCCGCCTCCCTCCCCGCGCTCGCGCTCTAGCCTCTTCCCAACGGCAGAGAGCCGTCGCAACGAGCAAGAGCGAGACGATGAGCAGCTTCCGGCCGAAATTCATCACCTTCGACTGCTATGGCACGCTGATCTATTTCGAGATGGCTCCGGCCGCCCGGCGCGCCTATGCCGACCGCCTGTCGCCCGAGCAGATGGACGCGTTCTGCGACGCGTTCTCGAACTATCGCCTCGACGAGGTCCTCGGCCCGTGGAAGCCCTATCAGGACGTCGTCCGCAATGCGGTGGAGCGCAGCTGCAAGCTCCTCGGCATCCCCTACGATCCGGCCGATGCCCAGGCCATCATCGACGAGATCCCGAGCTGGGGTCCGCATCCCGACGTGCCGGCAGGCCTCGCCAAAGTCGCCAGGGAGATCCCGCTCGTCATCCTCTCGAACTCGATGACCGACCTGATCCCGCATTCGGTCGCCAAGCTGGGGGCGCCCTTCCACGCCGCCTATACCGCGCAGGAGGCGCAGGCCTACAAGCCCCGCATGCGCGCCTTCGAGTACATGTTCGACATGCTCGGCTGCGGCCCGCAGGATGTGATGCACTGCTCGTCGAGCTTCCGCTACGACCAGATGACCGCCTACGACATGAAGATCGCCCGCCGCGTCTTCGTCAATCGCGGCCATGAGCCGGCGAACCCCTATTACAGCACCCACGAGATCAAGGACATCGGCGGCCTGCCGGCACTGGTCGGGCTCTGATCATGCCGGGTGATTTCGACCCGGCCACGATCCGGGTCACGACCGGGCACTTCATCGCTGGCGAGGCGATCAGCGGTGGCGAGGCGATCCCGGTCGCTCGTCCATCCGATCTCGTCGACTATGCCGAGATCCCGATCGCCGACGCGGCCATGGTCGACCGGGCCGTCGGCAGCGCCCATGCAGCGGTCGCGGCCAGCGGCTGGGCGACGCGGCCGCCTCGCGAGCGGGCCCGCATCCTGAGACGCTGGGCCGAGCTCATCGAAGCAAATACCGAGGAACTCGGCCGGATCGAAGCCGTCGGATCGACACGGCCGATCTCCCAGGCCGTGACCGGCGACGTCGCAGCTACCGCCGACGGCATCCGCTTCTTCGCCGAATGGGCCGACAAGCTCGGGGGCGAGGTCGCGGCGACGCGCAGCGACAATCTCGGCCTGATCGTCTCGGAGCCCTATGGCGTCGTCGGCGCGATCGCGCCCTGGAACGTGCCGCTCAGCACCGCCTCCTGGAAGCTTGGCCCGGCGCTGGCGGCAGGCAATGCCATCGTGCTGAAGCCGTCGGAGCTGACGCCCTTTTCTGCCGTCAGGCTGGCGCAGCTCGCGATCGAGGCGGGCATGCCGGCCGGCATCTTCAATATCGTCCAGGGCACCGGCGTCACAGGCGATGCGCTGGCGCGCCATCCGGGTATCGGCAAGATCTCGTTCACCGGATCGACCCGGACCGGCGCCGCGATCATGAAGGCCGCGGCCGAGAGCGGCATCAAGCCGGTGACGCTCGAGCTCGGCGGCAAGAGCCCGCAGCTCGTCTTCGCCGATGCCGATCTGGAGAAAGCGGCGACCTGCATCGCCAGCTCGATCCTGGCCAATTCCGGACAGGGCTGCGTCGCCGGCTCGCGCGTGATCGTGCAGCGCCCGATCGCCGAGGCCCTGATCGACCTGTTGAAGGTCAAGCTCCCCGGGATCACGCCCGGGCATACCTGGAAGGTTGCGACCGATTTCGGCCCGATCGTGTCCGAGGCGCAGGCCCGCCGCATCGACCGCATCGTTACCGCCAGCCGGGAGCAAGGCGGCGAGGTGCTGCTTGGCGGAAGCTTGATCGCCGGCTATGGCGGCGCCTACTACCAGCCGACGATCATCGCCAACGTGACCGCCGACAATGCGGCGGTGCGCGAGGAGATTTTCGGCCCGGTCCTCACCATCCAGAGCTTCTCCGATGAGGACGAAGGCTTCGCCCTCGCCGATCATCCCGAATACGGCCTCGCCGCCGGCGTCTACACCCGCGATCTCGGCCGCGGCCTGCGTGCCGTGCGCCGACTGCAGGCCGGCACCGTCTGGGTCAACCGCTACAGCCGCACGCTCGACTTCATCCTGCCGACCGGCGGCTACAAGAGCTCCGGCATCGGCAAGGATCTCGGCCGGCAAGCGGTCGAGCAGAACCTGCGGCACAAGACGGTGCTGATCGACATCGCGGGCTGAATGCGCCGCGCAGAGCCGTCAGCCATAGCAGGCCTGCCTCAGACCGAGGCCGGGATGAAGCGCGTCGATCGCCTCGATCTCGGCCTTCAGCTCCGCCCCGATCCAGTCCCGGATCTCGCCGACGACCGGGCTCGGCGGGCGGTTGCGCGGTGTCAGCAGCACGCAGTTGCGCTCGCCGCGCGTCAGCCGGTCGCTGGCCGGCACCAGCGCGCCCGACCTCAGCGCATGCGAGACGACTGTGATCCAGCCGAAGGCGACGCCCTGGCCGAGCAGCGCCGCCTGCACCACCACGGCATAGTCCGAGAAGCTCAGCGTCTTGGCCGGCCCCGGCCGGCCGGTGGCGAAGGGCGGATAGCGCTCGGCCCAGTCGAGCGCCGAATCGGTCAGGTTGATGATCGTGTTGCCCTCGCCCGTCGCCTCGGCCTCCCGCTCGTCTTGCCGATAGCCGGGGCTGCAGATCGGCAGCATCACCTCGCGCACCACCATCGCCTCGGCCGGCACCGCTTCGTCGCCATCGAGGAAGCGCATGCCGAGATCGACATTGTCGACCGGACCGCGCAGCGAGCCGGCGATCATCTGGAAGCGCAGGTCGACCGCGGGAAAACGGCGCTGGAAATGATCCATGCGCGGCATCAGCCAATGCGTGGTGAAGGCGGAGGAGACCGAGATCGTCACCGTCTCCTTGCCGCCGCGCAGCTGCTCGACCTCGCGCAGGCCCGCTTCGATGCTGCGGAAGCCGTCGGCGACGCGGCGATAGAGCACTTCGCCCTCCGGCGTCAGGATCGCGCCCCTCCCGCCGCGCTCGAACAGGCGCAGGCCGAGATGGTTCTCGAAGCGCGACAGCATGCGGCTGACCGCCGGCTGGGTGACGTTCAATTCCTCCGCCGCGCGGGTGAAGCTGCCGCTGCGCGCCGCCGCCTCGAAGACGAAGAGCGCATTGCTCGACGAGACCATGCGACGCAGCTCTGACATTACATGAGGTTATGTTCTCCCTGATTATTTGGCAATTGCGACAAGGGGCTGAAATCCCGTTTCATGAGCTGATCGAATGCAGCTTGCGGTGACGGCCCGGCAGAGGCTCGCACCGTCGAACAGCACCAGCGCCGGCACGGATCGCCATAAGATCACCTTATGGCCCGTCCCGAAAACGGTCTTTGCCTGCGCAGTGCCGCGATGTCGCTGTATCCGAACGGGAGAGTGCCATGGCCAACATAGGCGGCGAACGCGTCGAGATCCGATCCGCGAGCAAGCATTACGGCTCGGTGCGCGCGCTCGACGACGTCTCGCTCGACATTGCCCCGCAGGAATTCGTCTCGCTGCTCGGCCCGTCCGGCTCTGGCAAAACCACCTTGCTCGGCATCCTCGGCGGCTTCATCCAGCCTTCCGGCGGCTCGGTCCATCTCGGTGGGCGCGACGTCACCTATACCCCGCCGCATAAGCGCGACATCGGCATCGTCTTCCAGAACTACGCGCTGTTTCCGCATATGAGCGTCGGCGAGAACGTCGCCTTCCCCTTAAGAGCGCGGCGCCTGCCCAAATCGACCTATGCCGAGAAGGTCCGTGGCGCGCTCGCCATGGTCGACCTTGCCGGCTACGAGGAGCGCGGCATCGGCCAGCTCTCCGGCGGCCAACGCCAGCGCGTCGCACTCGCCCGCGCCATGATCTTCGAGCCGCGCCTGATCCTGATGGACGAGCCGCTCTCGGCGCTCGACAAGCAGCTACGCGAGAACATGCAGATCGAGCTGCGCCAGCTTCACAAGCGGCTGGGCGCGACGATCATCTACGTCACGCACGACCAGCGCGAGGCGCTGACGATGAGCGACCGCGTTGCCATCCTGAAGGACGGCAAGCTGGTCCAGATCGACAGGCCCGAGCGCCTGCACGACCATCCCGCCAACGCCTTCGTTGCCAGCTTCATCGGCGAGGCGACGCTGCTGCCGGTCCAGCGCGCCAGCTCTGACAGCGTCTCGCTGGCCGGGACCGTGCTGAAGAGCGCTCGGCCGATCGCGCCCAACGGCGAGCTCGTATTGGCGATCCAGACCGAGAAGCTGCTGGTCGAGGACGGCTCCGGCAGCCCGGACCGCAACCGTCTCGAAGCCCGCGTCACCGATATCGTCTTCCAGGGCGAGAGCCTGCGCGTCTTCCTCGCGCTCGACGACGGCACCGCGCTCAGCCTGCGCCAGCCCAGTCATTACGAGGCCGCCCGCCGGATCCCGCCGGTCGGCGAACGCCTCGCCGTCAGCCTCCACCCGCAGGACACGATCATCGTGCCGAAAATCGGCGCCTGATCCCCCTTCCCGAAGCAGAGACGCAAGACCATGGCCCTCAGCGATTTCAAGGTTCTCACATTCGACGTCGTCGGCACGCTGATCGACTTCGAGGCCGGCGTCCTCGGCGCAGTCCGGCGCCTCGGCGGCCCGGCGGCCGCCAAGCTCAGCGACGACGAGATCTTCGCGCCCTATCTCAAGGGCCGCGAGCTGCATTACGAGCGCTCCAGCGAGGTGATGAAGCTGGTCTACATCCACCTCGCCAAGGAGCTCGGCCTGCCGCATGACGATGCCACGGCCGACGCCTTCCAGCTCGCGATCCTGCGCCATCCCGCCTTCCCGGATTCGGCTGCTGCGCTGGCGCGGCTGCGCAAGCATTACCGGCTGGTCGCCATGACCAACGCCGACCGGCCGAGCTTCGCCTGCTACGCCCACACCCTCGGCAACCCCTTCCACGACAGCGTCACAGCCGACGAGGCGATCCACCCCAAGCCCGATCCGCTGTTCTTCGCCTATAATCGCGGCCGGCAATCGGCCTTCGGCTACAAGCAGGAGGAGATCCTCCACGTCGCGCAGAGCCAGTACCACGACATCCGCGTCGCCAAATCGCTCGGCTATGCCACCTGCTGGATCGAGCGGCGTCAGGGCCAGAAGGGCTTCGGCGGCACGCCGGCGGTGCCCGAGATCACCAAGCCCGATTATCACTTCACGACGCTGAAGGCGCTTGCCGATGCGGTCGAGGCGGAACGGGCCTGACCCCGTGACGGCCGCGCCTACATCCTGGCAGGCCCTCGACGCCGCGCCCTCGCTCTGGCGGGCGACAGCATCGCCGCTGCAGGCGCTGCCGCCGCTCGCCGGCGATGCGCAGGCCGACGTCGTGATCATCGGCGCCGGCTATACCGGGCTCTCGGCTGCCCATCATCTTGCCGCCAGCGGCCTTGCGCCTGTCGTGCTCGAAGCGAACGAGCCCGGCTGGGGCGCGAGCGGGCGCAATGGCGGCGTCATCACCGCCAAGTTCCGCCTGTCCTTCCCGGCCATCGCCGCCGGCCATGGCCGGGGCATGGCGAAACGCATGTACGATATCGCCCATGAGGCGACCGATATCGTCGCCGAGCTGGTCGACGCCTGCGGCATCCGGGATGCCGGATTGACCCGCGCCGGCCAGGTCAAGGCCGCGCACAACCACGAGACGCTGGCCTATGCGGTGAAGGAAGCGCAGTGGCTGCGCGCGGAACTCGGCGACACCACGATGACCGTGCTTGATGTCGGACAGGTGCATGAGGAGACGGGCTCCGCCGGCTTCGTCGGCGGCGTGCTCAATGCCGGCTCGGGCGGCATCCACCCGCTCAACTATCTGCGCGGCCTCGCCCGCGGCGTGACCGCGCAAGGCATTCCCGTCTACAGCCAGACGCCAGCGCTCAACCTCCGGCGCGAGGCAGACGGCGTGCTGGTCGAGACGCCGCGTGGGACAGTGCGCGCGAAGCAGGCGATCATCGCCACCAACAGCTATTCCGACCTGACGCCTGCGACCAGCGACTACCAGCGCACGCTGATCCCGTTCCGCAGCGCGATCATCGCGACCGAGAAGCTCTCGCCGAACCTCGCCGCCAGCGTGATGCCTACCGGCCGGACTTATACCGAGACCAAGCGGATGATGCGCTGGTTCCGCATGGTCGATGACCGGATCGTCTTCGGCGGCCGTGGCGCCTTCGGCAAGGCGGATTCCGCCGCCCTGCACAAGGCGATGGTCGGCATCTTCCCGCAGGTCGCCGACGTGCCGCTGGCCTTTTCCTGGTCCGGCCTCGTCGCGATGACGCTCGATTCCGTGCCGCATGTCGGCCGCATCGACGACCGGGTCATGGTCGCCATGGGCTACAATGGCGCCGGTGTCGCCATGTCGAGCCTGATGGGGCGCTACCTTGCCGCCTTTGCGCGCGGCGAGCGCCCCGATGTCGGGCTGCTCGACGTCGGCCGCATGCGGCCCGTGCCCTTTTACGCGCTTCGAGAACCGGCGGTCCGTCTGGTCGCCGGCTGGTACCAGTTTCTGGATGCGATCGGACGGTAGGCCTCGAAGCTCCGATCCAAAACAACAGGGGAACAGGACATGGCCAAGAGCTTGAACTTCCGGACTGCCTGCGCCGTCGCGGGGCTTTCCCTCGCAGCACTCGGCTCTGCCAATGCGGCCGAGCAGATCATGTTCGTCTCGCAGGGCGGCGCCTATCAGAAGGCGCAGACCATCGCGATCCTCGACCCGAGTGCCAAGAAGCTCGGCATCACCATCAACCAGGACAGCGTGCCCGACGCCTGGCCGATCATGCGCTCCCAGGTCGCCACCGGTAAGCCGACCTGGGACGTCGTCGACGTCGCCACCAATTTCTGCCTGCGCGGCGGCGAGCAGGGCATCGTCGAGAAGCTCGACTTCAGCAAGATCCCGAACGCGGCGGCGATGCCGGCCGAGTACCGCAGCGACTGGTCCGTCGCCTATGAGTTCTATTCGAGCGTGCTCGGCTACAATCAGAAGAAATTCCCGGACGCGGCCTCGGCGCCCAAGAGCTGGGCCGATTTCTGGGACGTGAAGAAGTTCCCGGGCCGCCGCTCGTTGCGCAACCACCCGCTCGCGACGCTGGAAGCGGCGCTGATGGCCGACGGCGTCGCCCCCGACAAGCTCTATCCGCTCGATGTCGAGCGCGCCTTCAAGAAGCTCGAGGAGATCAAGCCGAACATCACGGTGTGGTGGACCTCAGGCGCCCAGTCGGCCCAGCTCCTCAACGATGGCGAGGTCGACATGGTGATGGCCTGGAACGGCCGCATCAGCGCGCTGACGAAAGAAGGCGCCAAGGTCGCCTACACCTACAATCAGGGCATCTTGCAGAGCACTTCTCTCTGCGTGCTGAAGGGCGCGCCGAACCTGCCGACCGCGATCAAGTTCCTGAACGAGGCGGTCGATCCGGTGCACCAGGCCAACCTGCCGCTGCATATCGACTACGGCCCGGCCAACCCGAAGGCCTACGACACCAAGGTGATATCCGAGGCGCGGGTCAAGGAACTGCCGAGCGCGCCGGAGAACGCCAAGGTGCAGGCGCTGATGTCCTATGCCTGGTGGACCTCGCCGGCCGGCGAAGCGGCTGAGAAGCGCTGGCTGCAGTTCATGCAGAAGTGAGATCCGTCGTCATTCTCGGGCGAAGCGCAGCGCAGACCCGAGAATCTCTTGCAGGAGATGCTCGGGTCAAGCCCGAGCATGACGGGCCTGTGAGCCCGGGCATGACCAAGGTGACGAGATGAGCACCAGCGCGATCGATCCATCCCTCCGTCATCAGCGCCGCGAGCAGGCGCTGATGACCCTGCTCGCGGCGCCGGCCGTGCTGGTGATCGTCGCGCTGGTGGTGATCCCGGTCGGCTGGCTGGCGGCCCAGTCGATCTACGACAACGGCTTCACGCTGGAGCATTACCGCCGCATCTTCACCGAGGAGGTCTACTGGCGCAGCTTCGCGCTGACCTTCCGCATTGCCCTGATGGTGACGCTCCTCACCTTGCTGCTCGGCTATCCGGTTGCCTATGCGGCGGCTCACGCCAAGCGGCCCTGGAACGTGCTGATCCTGGCCTGCGTGATGCTGCCGTTCTGGACCAGCGTGCTGGTGCGCGCCTATGCCTGGCTCGTGCTGCTGCAGCGCACCGGCGTCGCCAACCAATTGCTCGAACGCTTCGGCCTGATCACCGAGCCGCTCGCGATGGTCCACAACGAGCTCGGCACGGTGATCGCGACCGTGCACATCCTCCTGCCTTTCATGGTGCTGCCGCTCTATTCAACCATGCAGAAGATCCCGCGCGAGCTGATGCTCGCCGGCGCCAGCCTCGGCGGCGGCCCGTTCTACAGCTTCCTGCGCATCTTCCTGCCGCTGTCGCTGCCGGGCGTCATCGCCGGGCTCACCCTCGTCTTCGTGCTGACGCTCGGCTTCTACATCACGCCCGAGCTGCTCGGCGGCGGGCGCACCGTGATGATCTCGATGGTGGTGAGCCGCAATGTCGAGCTCTACGCGCAATGGGGCGCGGCCAGCGCGGTCGGCGTCGTGCTGCTCGCCTGCGTGCTCATGATCTTCGCCGCGGTGGGCCGCATCATCCCGCTCGACAAGATGCTGGGGCAGAAATGAAAACCTCGCTGCTGCCGCGCCTCGCCTTCGGCCTCGTCGTCGGGCTCGTCCTGATCTACCTGATGCTGCCGGTGCTGATCATCGTGCCGATGTCGTTCTCGAGCACGCGCTTCCTGACCTTCCCGCCGCCGGCGCTCTCGCTACGCTGGTACGCCGAGTATTTCGGCAATCCGAACTGGATGCAGGGCACGCGCATGAGCCTGATGCTCGGCGTGCTGACCGTGCTGATCGCGACGCCGCTCGGCACCGCGGCGGCCTATGCGATCAGCAACGCCCAGAACCGGCTGATGCGCTCGCTGCACATGGTGCTGATGCTGCCATTGATCGTGCCGATCATCATCGTCGCGATCGGCATCTTCTTCGTCTACGCCAAGCTCGGCCTGATCCAGACGCTGACCGGGCTGGTACTGGCCAATGTCATGCTCGGCCTGCCCTATGTCATCACCTCGGTCGTCGCCGGCCTGCAGAGCTTCGACAAGACGCAGGAGATGGTGGCGCGCAGCCTCGGCATGAACCGCCTGCGCGCCTTCCTCACCGTGACCCTGCCGCAGATCAAGGCCAGCGTCTTCGCCGGCGCCGTCTTCGCCTTCATCTCGGCGATCGACGAAACGATCATCGCACTGTTCGTCTCGGGCGGTCAGTACCAGACCCTGACCAAGCGCATGTTCACGGCGCTGCGCGACGAGATCGACCCGACCATCGCCTCGATCTCGACCCTGCTGACGGCGGCCTCCTTCCTGCTCGTCCTGCTCGCCATGAGCGGACAGAAGAAGGAGGCGTAGCGCAGGCCGCGTCTGAGGGCGCTGTGGAACGCGCTCCGGTGAGTCGACTGGCGTGGCCGTCGAGAACCGGAGCGGAGCGGACTTTTCGTCCGTGAGCACCGGAAGCGCAGACGGCCGCGTCAGGCGGCCGCTGGAGTAGCGTTCCGGAGCGCTCTCAGTGGCGCCAGTCCTGGTAGCGGTAATACATCCCGACGAAAGGCAGGAACCATGGCGGGCCGAAATGGCCGGGCACTGCCGGCCAGTCGAGCCCGGCGAAGGGGTTCGCCTTGGCGTCCCCGCCCATCACCCTGGCCATCGCCTGCCCCATATGCACCGACATCTGGGTGCCGTGGCCGCTATAGCCGAGCGCGTGGAAGACGCCGTCGCGTTCGCCGGCGCGCGGCAGCCGGTCGGCGGTCATGTCGACGAGCCCACCCCAGCAATAGTCGATGCGCGTGCTCGCGAGCTCCGGGAAGAGCTCCAGCATGCGAGCCCTCAGGATCGCGCCGCTCTTGGCGTCAGAGGCCGGGCTCGACAGCGCAAAGCGCGCCCGCCCCCCGAAGATCAGCCGGTTGTCGGGCGTGAGCCGGAAATAGTTGCCGATGTTCCTGGTTGTCGTCGCCGTCCGCCGTGTCGGCATGATTGCCGCGGCGCACTCGGGCGTGAGCGGTTCGGTCGCGATGATGAAGCTGCCGACCGGCACGATGCGCCGCCGGAGCCAGGCGAAGGGTCCCCGGCGCGAGGCGCCGGTCGCGAGCAGCACCTGCCCCGCCTCCAGCGTGCCACGGCTGGTGACGACGCGGTGAGCCTGGCCATTCAGCCGCTGCAGCCCGGTCACTGCCGCGTTCTCGTGGATCGCCGCGCCATTTCGCGCCGCCGCCTCGGCAAGCCCGACGCCGAAGCGGCCCATATGCATATGGGCGCTGCGCGGATAGACCAGCCCGCCGAAGAAGCCGTCCGTGCCGATCTCGCGGCGAATCTCGGACGGCGGCACCACGGTCAGGTCCGGCTCGACCGTGCGCCGCAGCAGCGCGGCGCTCTTCTCCAGCTTGGCGAAATGCTCCGGCTTGGCCGCAAGCTTGATCTTGCCGGTGCGGATGAAATCGCAGTCGATCGCCTCGCGCGCGACCAGCGCCTCGACGGTGTCGACCGCACTGTCGAAGGCGCGATAGAGCGCGACCGCCTTCTCCTCGCCGAGGCTGGCGGCAAGGCTGCCGAGATCATGCGCGAGGCCGTTATTGCAATGCCCGCCATTGCGTCCGGAGGCCTCGCCGATCACGCGCCCGGCCTCCAGCACGGCAACGCTCGCCCCCGACTTTGCCAGAGCAAGCGCGGCCGACAGGCCGGTGAAACCACCACCGACGATGGCGACATCGACCTTGCCGGCGATCGGAGCCGAGGAGCCGGCGGCGAATCCCGGCGCCGTCGCGAGCCAGTAGGGTTCGAGCTTCATGGGGTTATCGTCTCAGCGTTCCGGACAGGGCGACACGGGCCGCCCCTCGCCGGGCAGGCCGGCTCCGACCGTCGAGAATACCGCCTTGCTGCGCAGGTTCTTGGACAATTTTGCAGTTCTCCCTAGCCCGGCGCCTGCCTATAGTCGCCCCGTATTTCGACGAACGAGGCCTGCAACTGTGGCTCACGGAACGGCTCGGCGCCGGCTCGACTACGAGCTCGCCATCAGGCCGATGACAGAAGCGGATATCTCCCAGGCGCACCAACTCTCCGTCGGTGTCAGCTGGCCGCATCGGCCGGAGGACTGGCGCTTCGTGCTGGAGGTCGGGCACGGCTTCGTCGCCTGCGATGCGATCGACAGGGCCCTAGCCTCGGCGATGTGGTGGCCCTACGGGCCGCACTTCGCCACGATCGGCATGGTCATCACCTCGCCGCGCCTGCAGATGCAGGGCGCCGGGCGGCGGCTGATGGACACGATCTTCGAAGAGGCGGGCCCGCGCGACCTCAGGCTCAACGCGACGCGGGCCGGCTACCGGCTCTACCGGTCGCTCGATTTCCAGCCGATCGGCCGCATCTTCCAGCATCAGGGCCGCGCCCAGGCGCCGGCCGGCGCAGCGCCCGACGAATTCACCGTCCGGCCCGCGACAGCAGCCGATGGCGACGCGATCGCCCAGCTCGACGCCGACGCCTATGGAGCCGATCGCTCGCGCGTCATCGCCGCGCTGATGAAGCTGGCGACCGGGACGGTGATCGAGCGCGACGGCACCGTCGTCGGCTTTGCGCTCTGCCGCCGCTTCGGCCGTGGCCATGTCGTCGGCCCGATCGTGGCCGAGAGCGACGAGGCGGCGATCGCGCTGCTGCGGCCGCATGTGATCGCCCATGACGGCCAGTTCCTGCGCGTCGACACCGCCCAGGAACAGGGCAGGTTCGGCGGCTTCCTCGAAGAATGCGGCATGACCGTCTACGACACCGTGACCACGATGGTCAGGGGGCACAATCACGGGCCGCGCGGCGAAGCCCGGACCTTCGGGCTCGTCACCCAGGCGCTTGGCTGACGCCGGTCAGATATCGAACAGCGTCGGCAGCGGATAGCCGGGCTTCTGGATCGGCGACTTGATCACGATGTAGCTGAAGTATTTGGAGATACCGATATTGCGGTCGAGCAGCGTCTCGATCAGCGATTGGTAGTGCGTGAGACCGCGCGTGACGAACTTGACGAGGTAGTCGTACCCCCCGCTGACGAGGTGGCATTCGACGACTTCGTCGACGCGCCGAAGCGCCGTCTCGAAGCGGATGAAGTATTCCTTGGTGTGGTCGGTCAGGGTGATCTCGGTGAAGACGGTGATCGTCTCGCCGAGCTTCTGCAGGTTGATGGTCGCGCCGTAGCCGGAGATGAAGCCGGCCTGCTCCAGCCGCTTGACCCGCAGCAGGCAGGGGCTGGGCGACAGGCCCACCGCATCGGCCAGATTGACGTTCGTGATCCTGCCGTTGTTCTGCAGCTCGATCAGGATCTTCATGTCGATGCGGTCGAGCCGCACGCCCGGTGTCACGACGAAGGCCTCTTGTCCTGGATGCCTCTTGCGGAACCGGACCTGCAGAGCGAGCCCGAACCGGTATCAGACTAGAGCAGGATGCGAAAAAGTGGGAACCGGTTTTTCGCTGAAATCCTGCTCTAAGCTTTTAGAATCGATCACGTTTTATGATCTTGGATCGATTTGATCCAAAATCATCGTGATCTGGTCGTTTGATGCGGTCCGGGCCAAGCAAGGATCACGCCGCTTTCGCGGTTTTCAACGCCGCCGCCACCTCCGGCAATGCCAGGACCTCGTCGAGTGTCTTGCGCAGCCTGGTGACGATCAGGTCGATCTCCGCCTCGCTGCAGCAGAGCGGCGGCGCCAGGCCGATGATGTCGTCGGCGAAGGCGCGGAAGATGACACCATTGGCGTAGCCGCGGGCGAAGAGATGGTCGGGCAGCTTCGCTTCGCGCGGCAGCTTCTCTTTCGTCGCCTTGTCGGCGACCAGCTCGACGCCGGCCAGCAAGCCGCGCGCCCTGACCTCGCCGACGAGCGGGTGGTCGGCGAGCGTCGCCAGGCGCTCCTCGAAATAGGTGCCGACGCGCTGGCCGTTGGCGAGGATCCCGCCCTCCTCATAGAGGCGCAGCACTTCGAGCGCGACCGCTGCGCTGACCGGATGGCCGGAATAGGTGTAGCCATGGCCGATCGGGCCGCTGGCCGGGGCATTGTCGGCGATGGCGCGATAGACTTTCTCGCCGATGGCGAGCGCACCGAGCGGCGCGTAGCCCGAGGTCAGCCCCTTGGCCATGGTCATCATATCCGGCACGACGCCTTCGGCCTCGCAGGCGAACATCGGGCCGGTGCGGCCGAAGCCGGTGATGACCTCGTCGGCAACGAAGAGGATGTCGAGCTCAGCCGCCGTCTGACGCATCGCCTTGAGCCAGCCCTTCGGCGGCACGATGACGCCGCCCGAACCGATCACAGGCTCGCAGAAGAAGGCCGCGACGTTCTCGGCGCCGAGCTCCGCGACCTTGGCGCGCAGCGAGGCGACGCTGGCCGCGATCACCGTCGCGTCGCTCGAGCCGGTCGGGTTGCGATAGGCATAGGGCGGAGCGACGTAGTGATGCACATGCGCCGGAAAGTCGAAATTGGCGTGGAAGGCCGGCAGCGCCGTGACGCCAGCGCCGGTCGAGCTTGAGCCGTGGTAACCGCGCTCAAGCGAGAGGATCGCCTTCTTCGTCGGCTGGCCGGTGACGTTGTAGTAGAACTGGATCAGCCGGAGCGCGCTGTCGACCGCATCCGAGCCGCCCAGCGAGAAATAGATGTGGTCGAGATCGCCGGGGGTCAGCTCGGCGAGCTTGGCGGCAAGGCGGATGGTCGGTTCGCTGCCGAAGCTGAAATAGCCGGTTGCATAGGGCAGTTCGCGCATCTGGCGGGCGGCCGCCTCGACGATGCTTTCATGGCCATAGCCGACATTGACGCACCACAGCCCGGCGAAGCCGTCGATCAGCTCATGGCCGTCGCTATCGGTGATGAAGGCGCCCTTCGCCGATTTCATCACGGTGACGCCGCGCTTCTCATGGCCGGCCCAGTTGGCGACCGGATGGACCCAGTGGCGGCGGTCAAGGGCTTCGAGGGAGTTGACGCTCATGGCGGAACCTCAGGCAGGACGGGAAGACGAAACGGGAGAAAAGGCGGCGCGCGCCGCATAGCCGAGCCGGCCGGCCCGCGGCGGCGGAGACTGCACCTCATCGCGCAGATAGCGGCCGGGCGTCACGCCGTAGACGCTCTTGAAATGGCGCGAGAGATGGCTCTGGTCGAAGAAGCCGGCATCCAGCGCCGCCTGCGCGGCCGGGACACCGTCAGCGAGCAGCGCCCGCGCATAGCGCACGCGCTCACGGCAAACGAAGCGGTGCGGCGTCAGCCCGACCTGGCGCCGGAAAACGGTCACGAAGCGGCAGACGCTGAGGCCGGCCAGCGATGCGAGGTCGTCGAGATAGAGAGCCTCGGTGAAATGCCGCTCGATATGGCTCAGCGCCCGCCGGATACCGGGGCTCGCCGACTCCACCGCGCGGGCAACAGGGCTTGAAACAGACTGGAGCATGGACCGCATCGTCCTCCGCTGAACGCGTTCGAGCCGGATCCGATCAGGTCGACTCGACCTGATCGGTGAATCCGTCTCGCGCTTTGAGTCAGAGGCCGTTTTGCCGATCGGCTTGCGACGCAAGCTGATCGGAACGGGCTCTGGCGCTATCAGGAAGGCTAGGATCGGTCGGCTGGACTGTGCGGCGGCTTTGGCGCGCCGCTTTGGTATCCCCTGCCCTATTCGGTGGCAGGATCGGCAGATCGTGCTTCGGCCTTGCCGATCAGGCGGACTTGAGCCCGCCGATATGGAAGCTCTTCAGCTCCAGATATTCCTCGATGCCGGTCGCACCACCCTCGCGGCCGATGCCGGACTGCTTGATGCCGCCGAAGGGCGCCACCTCCATCGAGACCGAGCCGGTGTTGAGGCCGACCATGCCGAATTCAAGCCGCTCGCCGATGCGCCAGGAGCGGTTGAGGTTCTCGGTATAGAAATAGGCCGCGAGCCCGAAGGGCGTGCCGTTGGCGATTTCGATCGCCTCGTCCTCGTGCCTGAAACGGAACAGCGGCGCGACCGGGCCGAAGGTCTCCTCATTGGCGAGGCGCATCCGCGTGGTCGCACCGGTCAGCACGGTCGGCACGACGAAGCGGGAGCCGTCGACCTCGCCCTGAGCCGCGGCGAAGCGCGTCGCACCGAGCGAGAGCGCATCGTCGAGATGCGCATGGACCTTCTCGACCGCCGCCGCATTGATCAGCGGGCCGATGGTGACACCGTCCTGCCGCCCGTCGCCGACCCGCATCGCCGCCACGGCCTTGGCAAGGCGATCGGCGAAGGCATCGTGGATGCCGTCCTGCACCAGGATGCGGTTGGCACAGACGCAGGTCTGGCCGGCATTGCGGAACTTGCTGGCGATGGCCCCGGCGACGGCTGCGTCGAGGTCGGCGTCATCGAAGACGATGAAGGGCGCATTGCCGCCGAGCTCGAGGCTCAATCGCTTCAGCGTATCCGAGCATTGCCGCATCAGCAGCGCGCCGACCCGGGTCGAGCCGGTGAAGGAGAGCTTGCGGACGACAGGGTTCTGCGTCAGGGCCGCACCGACACCCTGCGGCAGGCCGGTGACGATGTTGATCACGCCGGGCGGGAAGCCGGCGCGCTCAGCCAGCACGCCGAGCGCCAGCGCCGAAAAGGGCGTCAGCTCCGAGGGCTTCACCACGATCGGGCAGCCAGCCGCGAGCGCCGGCGCGCATTTGCGGGTGATCATCGCATTGGGGAAGTTCCAGGGCGTGATCGCGGCGGAGACGCCGACCGGCTCCTTCAGCACGAGGATGCGCCGGTCGGCAGTCGGGGCCGGCACCGTGCTGCCATAGACGCGGCGCGCCTCCTCGGCGAACCATTTGATGAAGCCGGCGCCGTAGAGCACCTCGCCTTCGGCCTCTGCCAGCGGCTTGCCCTGCTCGGCCGTCATGATGCGGGCGAGATCCTTGCGGTGTTCCAGCAGGAGATCGTGCCAGCGCTCGAGCAGGGCGGCCCGCTCGGCCGCCGGCCGCGCCTTCCAGGCCGGAAACGCGGCCTGCGCCGCCGCGATCGCAGCATTGGTTTCCGCCTGGCCGCAAGCCGGAATCGTGCCGATCTCGATGCCGGTCGCCGGATCGCGCACCGGCAGTTCCTCGCCGGAGGCGGCGCCGACCCATTCGCCGCCGATCAGGGCGCGGCCGACGAGAAGACTGCGGTCTTCGAGAGCGACAATCGACATGGCAAGCCTCATTCAATAGCCGCGATCGCGGTCGATCAGGCCGATCAGGGGTTCGCCCGCCTGGTGGCGCCGCAGGTTCTCGAGAACGATGTCGAGCGAGGCTTCCGAGCGCGAGCGGCTGGCGATATGCGGCGTAAGCAGGACCTTGGGGTGGTTCCAGAGCGGGTGCCCTTCCGGCAGCGGCTCCGGCTCGCAGACATCCAGCACCGCGCCCGCAAGGTGGTCGCTGTCCAGCGCCGCCAGCAGGGCATCCTGATCGAGATGGCCGCCCCGGCCGGCGTTGACGATCATCGCGCCCTGCGGCAATCGAGCGAACAACTCGGCGCCGAGCAGGCCGCGCGTCGCATCGGTCAATGGCAGCAGACAGACCAGGATGTCGGTGCGGGCGAGAAAGGCCGGCAATTCGATGGTCCCGGCGAAGGTTTCGACGCCCGGGGCCTCGTGCCGCGAGCGGCTCCAGCCGGCAACGCCGAAGCCGAATTCGGCGAGCTTCAGCGCGCAGGCCTTGCCGAGCATGCCGAGACCGAGGACACCGACGCGGCGCTCGCTCGAGGGCCTGATCCGTAGCGCCGTCCAGGCCTGTTGCCGCTGGGCGGCGATGTAGGGGATGAGGTCGCGGTGTAGGGCCAGCACCGACATGGTGACGTATTCGACCATGCTGTCGACGAGGCCGGGCTCGATCATCCGCACGATCGGCAAATGCGGCGGGATGTCGGCCAGGTTCAACTGGTCGACGCCAGCGCCGACCGAGACCAGCAGTTCGAGATTGGGGAACTGGCCGAGCAGGTCGTCCGGCGGGAGCCAGGCGGCGAGATAGCGAATATCGGCGGGATCGCCGATATCCGGCCAGATCCGGAACGGCAGCTCGGGCGCCTTATCCGCAAGCAGCCGCGTCCATTCCTCGGCGCGGGCGGCATCCGACTTGAGCAGCAGCGTCATCGTGTCGACCTCGCGGATATCAGCCAAGCGCCTGGGTCACCAGAGCGTGGAGGCGCGCCGGTCCGGATGCGGCCGGCAGATCGCCGCGCACCATTGCGGTGACATCGCCGGCCGGCGCAAGACCGTGCTGTACCAGCCATTCGCCCAGCCCGGAGCCGAGCGGCAGATCGACCCGGATGAACTGACCGGCCCGGCCGTGCAGCCAGCAGGCGATCAAAGTACGTGCATCCGTCTCGTCGGCAGCCACGACCGGGCCGATCACCTGGCCGCGGCCAAAGGCGCGCAGGATGCTGAAGCCGACGGGCTGCCCCGCTCGTTCCAGCACCAGGCATTCGCCGCATTGCAGGAGCGCCGCCAGAACCGACCCTCGTTCCAGGCCGGTCGCCTCTCGATCGAGCCGTTCGAGCCTGGTGAGATCCGCCGGGCTGCCCGGACGCAGCCGCTTGCCCGCACCCACCTCAGGCGCTGCGACGGCGCCTACATGACCGTGATACTGTCTCACGCCACCGCCCCAGTTCCGGAAGCCGAGGCGGACATAGAGCGGCGCACCGGCAACGGTGGCGTTGAGCATCAGCGAGCGCTCCCCGGCCTCAGCGAGCAGGGTCTGCATCAGGCGCTTGCCGATCCCCGCCCCCTGCTCCTCGGGCGCGACGATGATCATCCCGACCGTCGCATGGCTCTCGCCATAGGGCCACCACAGGCCGGTGGCCACGAGCTTGCCGTTCCGCTCCCCGACGACACCGTGGCCGAGGCCGATCACGAACTCCCAGTCCTCGCGACGGTGCGGCCAGCTGACGCGGCGCGACAGCTCTGCGCAGGACGCCGCGTCGTCCGTACGGATTGCCCGCAGTGTCAGCGCTTCCGGAGCCGCGATCCCGGTCATGCCCGTCCCGGCAACGGACGCCATGGCGCTCACGCGCCGACCTCCTGGACGACGTAGACCTTGGCGACATGCTCATCGCTGTCCCAGGCGCATGGCGTGCCCTGGGCCACGAACACGCTCTCGCCCGCCGCGATCCGGACCGGACGCCCATCCGTCCCGGTGAGGGTGACGCTGCCGACGAGGATGTGCATCAGCTCATTGACCGGCTGCGGACGCAGGACGCGCCGATACGGCGTCGAATCCCAGATACCGGCCCGCAGGCCCGACACCTCGTCGGTGAAGGCGTTGAAGCTCCGGCACTGCGGCACCGGCCCTTCGAGAAGATTGGCTGGAGGCGGCGACGACGGCGAAAGCGGCGCATCGGCCGGCAGCTCCGTCACGCCGGGCGCTGCGGAAGCTGCTCCGGTGCCGGCACAGAAGACCCAGCTCGTGCCGGGCGCCGCCTCGACGCGCAGGGCCGTGCCGCGCGCGATCACGATGCTCTCGCCGGCCTGGAGCGTGCGCCTGCCGCCGTCCGCGAGCGTCAGATCGAGACGCCCCGACCGGACGACGATCACCTCCGTGTGCGGGAAGGCCGCGCTGTCGAGGATGCCGGAAAACGTGACGAGCCCCACCGCCAGGTCCTGCGGCCCGCTCCAAACGATCTCTCGGCCGGCGCCGAACGGATCGTCTTTGGACAGTGGCCCGGCGCCGGAGGCGGAGGCGTGAGCGGCGAAAACAATCGGAAAGGTCGGCATGAACGTTCCATCCAGCATGATGCTGCTGAGCTAGGCCGTTTCCCAGCCGTCGGATTGGAGGAAATTCTCGGGACGAGCGGTCGGCATCGCGCAGCAGGTAGCGCCACATCGCTCTACCGCGGCGCGCTCAAGAAGCGGACATTGGCGGTGGCTGGATCCTGGCCCGACGGGGCGCGGCTGTCGTCGTGGCCGCGAGCTTTGTCGGTGACCGCCGGACTGCGCTTGCGCTTGAACGTCAGCATGGCGGCGCGCGTCTCGCCATCGGCGCCGAATTGCGCTAGCGGGTGACCAAGCGAAAGCAGTGCCGCTTGCACGTCGCAAGTGTTCATGGTGAGTGTCCTCGGAAGACTCGTCGTGGTGGATTAGGGGCCCGCGTCAAGAAATGCTCGGAAAACTGAAGCACGTGGTCGCCATGGCCATCCCGCCGCTGCGCCGGATCAAACTGCAGCGCGATCAGCTGCTGAGGGAACAGCGTGAATTGCTGGCCGAGCGCCCTGATTTGGAGAATCGGCTTCCTGACGAGAGTGGCAGTGCGTTCATTTCAGTTTTCCGCTTCTTGAAACCGGCGCTTCAACCTGGCGACACCGCAACCCGTGAGCAGCGGACGGCAGTCGCTCAGGAATTGGGGTGGCGTGCGATAGCCTTCGGCGCGGTGTCGGCAATCGAGGCGTCCGATGAGGCGTGGTTCCGTGTCGAATTGAACGGCGTGCCCGTAGTGCTGCCGCGCTATACGCTCATGACGATGAGGCACTGCCTGCATGTCGATCACGCCGGTCATCTACGCCTCTTCGTAGAGACCGATCACTGGCAACGCATGCGTGCACTGATCGAACCAGGTACCCTGTTCCTGGACGTCGGAGCGGCAACAGGCGCTATGACCGTTCCCTATTCGATGACTGTTCCCGAAGGCGCAACTATAGTCGCCTTCGAGCCCTCCCGACGAGCTATGCGGCACCTGCAAGCAACCCTCGCACGAAATGGCGGCTCTTCGCGCGTGAATCTAGTCGCTGCTGCGGTCTCGGATGTGCAAGGCGAGGCGGAGTTTTTTGAACAACCTGAAGATCCGACGGGGGAAGTGCCATTCCTGCCGGAATCATCACGACTTGGACAGCGCGACGATGCATTCCTAAGCGGAGCCGAAGCGTATTCGGTCGACGTTATTACACTCGACGGACTAGCCGAAAAGCTCAATTTCGCCACCCACTCCAGAATCGTCATCAAGATCGACGTCGAAGGCTACGAAGTTGAGGTCCTAAAAGGAGCAATCAAGCTTCTTACGGAGAATCCCAATGTATTCATTTCCACAGATATTCACAATAAACCCGGCACAACGGAATTAACTGGCCCTGATGTCGTTTCTTTTCTATCGAACATTGGCTATAAAATCGAAACGCATGGGCACGTCATCTTTGCCCAAAAAGGCAATTAGAGCATTTTCGAGCGAAGTGGCACCGGCTCGCGTGAAGACAATGCTCTAACTCTTCGACGCGAGCCGTACCAGCACAGTAAACTCCCACAACCCGTAATCCTGGAGCAATGCGACGTGCCGCCCATAGCGGCTCAGGCAATTGGCCAGCATGGTCACGGGATCGGCATAGAACAGATGCGGCTGACGTTTGTCGGGATCGGATGACAGCGTCAGCATGTTGAAACCGAATCCCTTCGTGCTGTTGATCGCAAGTTGATCGATCGTCTCGTCGACGTAGCCGGCCCAGCCGGCCGGGTCAGTGCCGCGCCGCACATTCAGGATGCCGCTGGCGATGGCGTAATCGCATGCCTCCGGCGGGGCGGCACCGAGGTGCCAGCATCGATCGTCCCCTTCGCCATGCATCTGACGGGCGGCTTCGATCATACCGGGCGCGATATCACACCCAACATAGCGCCCACGATGGCCAGCTTGTCGCAGGACGGTGAGGAAATCGCCATAGCCGCAGCCCAGATCAAGGATCGAAGCATCGGGATCATGCTCGATCAACCTCAGAAACTGGACGTGGCGGGTCCGGTGGGAGGCATCGTCCTTCCAGTCGACTCCGCGCGCGGTCGTGCCGTGCTGGGCGAGCGCCGCATCGTAATAAGCAGCCACGACACGGTGGATGGATTCAGTCGCATCCGCGCCTGACGTTCCATTGGGCCTTACCGGATCATGCGGCATAGCTTCGATCCCGCAATGTGGCCCGCGTCGCTTCAAAGCCCAGATTCAGCAGTGGATCGATGATGGACACAGCCGGCACGAAATCCCCCCAGAGTTGCCGGTACGGGATCAGACTGTTGGCATAGTCCATCCATTCGACCTTAAGACCGGCATCCTGAAATCGCCTTTCGTCGAGATAGCTGTGTGCGGACGGCCCGGAGAGGTAGGATGTCCCCCCCGCCGCCTTCGCCAGGTCGATCAGTCGCTGGGTCGAATCGGCAGTATCGAGGCTTGCGCGCGCGATGAGGTCGACGTCCACCAGAAGCGGCGTTTTGATCTCAAGTGCTTCGCACAGGGCGCGGGTCAGATGCTGATTGACGGTCGACAGAGAGTTCTGATGCGCAATCGCGGCAAACGCATCGGCCAAGACGGGGTAAACCGCATCATAAGCCTCGGCCCGACGGTAGGCACCTTGAATGCTACGCAGGTGCGTGGCCGCCCAGCTCGGGTCACTGATGACGACGGAATCGATCGAGGCGTGAAAATTGCCCTTCTGCTTCACCGGGATCGACAGCCAGGACGAGCCGTTCGGCGTCTTGATGGCGTTGCGCGTTCGCCAGTCGCGGCGTGTAAACTGGACGCTGTCGAGAAATACGAACACGTCGCAGCGCTCGATCATGTCAAAATATCCCCGCCAGGGAATATAGCTCGACTGGATGATGCCGACGCGACAGCCCTTCGATAGTGAAACGTTGACGGAGCTCGGCATGATCAGGATTTTTGCCCGAAGAAGCCGCTGATCGTGTCGATGATGCGGTGTACGTCGTCGTCGGTGAGCTCAAGATAGAGCGGCAGTCGCAGCAGCGAATTGCTGACGGAATCGGTCACGGTCAGATCACCATCGGTCCGGCCAAATTTGCGGCCCGCCGGTGCCGAATGCAGCGGAATATAGTGAAACACGGCGTTAATATCATGAGCTGCCAGATGCTTGATGAGTGCGGCCCGCGTAGGCTCGTCCTTGAGCAAGAGCCAGAAGATATGGCCATTGGCATCGGTCCCTGTCGCCTCGGGAATCACGATATCGCCGCGCTTGGCCAGCAACTGCAGGTGTTCACGATAGAGATCGTACAAGGCGCGGCGGCGGGCACAGATGGCCTCGACATGCTCAAGCTGCGCGAAAAGAAACGCGCTGACGATTTCGCCAGGGCAGTAGGACGATCCGATATCCTGCCACGTGTACTTGTCGACTTGGCCGCGGAAAAACCGGCTGCGATCGGTGCCTTTCTCGCGAATGATCTCGGCGCGCTCCAGAAAGCGCTCATTGTTGACGATCAGCGCGCCGCCCTCACCGGAGATGATGTTCTTGGTTTCGTGGAACGACAAGCAACCCAGATCGCCAATGGTTCCCAATGCGCGCCCCTTATAGAAAGACAGGTGGGCCTGCGCGGCATCCTCGATGACGAGCAGCTTGTGGTGCGCTGCGATGGCGAGAATTGTATCCATCTCGCAAGCGAGGCCAGCATAATGCACTGGTACGACGGCACGTGTCCTAGGCGTGATGGCGGCTTCGATCAGGTTTTCGTCGATGTTCAGCGTGTCCCGCCTGATGTCGACGAAGACAGGTGTGGCGCCACGCAGCACGAAGGCCGTCGCCGTTGCCGAAAACGTGAAGGACGGCATGATCACTTCGTCGCCCGGTCCGACACCTGACAACATAGCCGCCATCTCGAGCGCCGCCGTGCAGGAATGCGTCATCAAGGCGCGGCGCGCGGGCAGATGCTGCTCGAGCCACTTCTCGCAACGCTGCATGAAGGGGCCGCCGCCCGCAATCGTTCCATTTGCAATTGCCTCGGCTATATAGCCCAGCTCATTTCCGACGATAGCGGGGCGGCCAAATGGGATTTTGGATGCGGCAGCGTGGGCGCGATGGGGCTCGGCAAAAGCGGACTTGTTATTCATCTTGCTGCTCTCTCGGTATTTTTTGCCGCTTTGACAGGCAGATATCATAACGTCCGGCTTTGTCGCGCGGAAACCCTGCCGATAAAAACCCTGCTGATAAGCTGAGCCATCACTGACGAGCCCACGCATGTCTAGAACGATTGAAGAAGCGATTTCAACGTTGACCAGCCTGGGTGGCGACGCCGTCAGCGATCGCTACCACGATTTCTCGCAATGCCTTGAAACCCTGCTACTTGCCGAGCCGCAATCCGTCACCCAGTTCGAAACCTACCATGCCGCTTTGAATCACGGCTTCTCCTACTACTACTGGAAATGGGATTCTCGCGCCCTGGATCTCTACGAGCCGGTGAACCGGGCGATTGAGCGCTGGGGCGCCGTGCCTGCGCCGCATGTCGGGCTGTTGTGTGATCTGGTCGATTTCATCTTCTTTCTGGTCTGGTGTTTCGAGGATTCCAGCTCTCGGCAAAGCGAGCGGCTACTGGCGCCACTGCATGCCGCATCGCTGAGTTTCGCCAGGACGGTTCCCGCGCGCGATCTACCGTTGCCGGCTAACGCCGGATCATATCGCGTCGCCTGGCTTGCGATGTACGCACAGACCGGCAATCCGATGAGCGTTGGCTTGCGCGAGGTCGTGCCGGCCTTGCTCGCCGCCGGTCATCGGCTTGATGTCTATTCCTGGCGTTTCAGAGACGAGGCGTTCAGCGCCTTTCTCGAGGCAAAGGGCGTGCGCCTGCATGATCTGGCTCGCGACACGCCGAATGACACGATTCTGGCTGTCGAGGCGCAGGCCCGGCGCGACAGGCCCGATATCGTCGTGTCCGACATGAACAATGGCATCCCGACAGCGCTGTTTTCGCGGAAGCTCGCCCCTGTTCAAATCTTCCTGCAAGCCGGCATGCCGGCCTGGCCGGTCCAGAATCTGGATGCCGTGTTCAACAGCTTCGGATTTGATAGCCTGAAAGCCGGGTGGGGTAACGCCACCATGCTGCGCTTCAACCCGACGTGGGACGTCTCCGGGCTCAGCCCGGCGGTGGCCGACGCGGATATTGCCGCCGAGCGCGCCCTGCTGCCAGCCAATATGCGACTGATCGGCAGCTATGGCCGGCTTTCCAAGGTCACGGCGCCGTACCTGAAAGCGGCAGAGCAGATTTTGCTGCGGTGCCCGGATGTCGCCTTCATCCTGGGTGGCACTGGCGATGCCAGCTTCATCAAGTCCTTCATCGCCGGCAGTCCTGTGGGCACGCGCATGCAAGTGGAGGAGCGCTATGTCGCCGGGCATGTCTGGGGGCATATCCTCGAACTGCTGCTCGACACCTGGCCGGTTACTGGCGGCGAGTCGGCCCGCGAGATGCTCGCCAAATCGAGACCGGTGGTGATGATGCACAGCCAGGAAATGCCGGCGATCGAGTTGCAGCGCGACCCAGCACTGGTGGCTAAGGACTGGAGCGGCTTCGTCGAGACAGCCGTGAATCTCCTGCAAGACAGTAGCGCTTATGCCGCTGCATCGGCCCGGGCAGGTACGCTGGCGCACCGCATGAGCAATGCAAGCATCTTTGAAAAAGAACTTGATGTGGATATGAGACTGGCTGTCCGGGATGCGCGCGTCCGACGCTCTCGCGCCCGGCGGCTTTTTACCAGATTGAAGAGCGCCTTGCGCTCCGGGCAGGCATGAATGGCAGCGATCGATCCCCGCATTAGCTTTGACGCGGCGCTGATCCCGGGCATGCGCGCGCGCCTCGCGGAGGGTTATTCGCGATTTCGTGCAGCCGAAGCGCGCGCCGTGAACCGGATCTCCCCGCCCGAGTCCGGAGGTCAGACGGGCCAGTATCATGTGCGAGATTGCCCCTCCTGTGGCGCGGCCTCCCCTGAAAAGGCGGTGCTGCGCAATCACGGCATCGACGTCGTGACATGCGACGCCTGCGGCTTCACCTATTCACGGCAGGTGATGGACGAGAGCGCCGATGCGGAACGCTATCAGGTCTCGGACCTCGATATCGAGGCGATGCGCCTGCGCTGTTCCGGGCCCTACCTGGAGCTGGAAAGCGCCCGCGCCCGCTATTATCTCGATCGCATCGGCGAGCAATGCACCCAAGCTGGTTCACTTCTCGAAATCGGCTGCGGCACCGGCACGATGCTGGTCGAGGCGCGGGCCAGGGGTTGGGACATCCTGGGGGTCGAGCCCGGTGCGGCTGCCGTTGCAGTAGCTCGCGACCGGGTCGGCGAGGCAAGCCGCGATCTTGTCATCAAAGGTTATTTTCCGCAGGATTTGCCCAAGGCTAGGCAGAGCTTCGATGCCATCGCGATTCTGGATGTGCTGGAGCATTTCGCCGACCCGATCGCGTTTCTGCGGATGATCAGCGGGCATATTTCGCCAGGCGGCCGGTTGTTCGTGCAAGTACCCAATTGGGAGAGCCTGCTGGTCCAGCTCGAGGGCACGGCGAGCTCGGTCATCTGCCCAGGACACTGGAGCTATTTCACGCCCGCGAGCCTGCCCGCGCTTCTGGCCCGGGCAGGATATCGCACCCTGCATATCGAGACGGTGGTCAGTGAGATCGATCGCATCGCCGCATTCTCTGACGACGAGAAAAACGCTGCCATTGCGAGATTGCGCCCCAACCAGCAGACAACGAACTGGCCGGATGAGAATGGTGCGCTCAGCGCCGCGCGCCTGCTTGAACTCGGGCTTGGCTACAAGTTGATCGGCATCTTCGAACTCGCCGCGTGATCGTGGTTGGTCGTTGTCATTTGCTGACCAAACTGCGCTTGATCGGTCCTTGACGGAAAGCTGCCCACGCCTGCCATCGTCAAAAAAGCTGCGGTATCAATCATCGCATCGAGGTCGAAAGCCCCATCGATTCAGCGGCCGAATCGCTTTGTACGCTCGGCTAGCTCACCCTCGAGCGCGGCGATGCAGCGCCGCGCTCGACATGTTCTCGGGTGCTTTCGAGAACGCCCGCAGCATTGCAGATCCTACAGCCGATGGTCGGGAGGTATTGGCCGCGCTGGACGAGAACAGCACGGTCCGCGTCCTGGCGGTTCGATCATGCCGGCGAGCGATATATATGCTCTATGCTAGGAATGATTTTGGTCGTGCGAGCTTTGACCTTACGCGGCTTGACCGATAGAAATCAAGCGTTCGGGCTGGCTGCTGACAGGGTGTGAGCGCTCACATTCTAACCCTGTGGCTCGGTACGGGCGAGACCGGTGTCGACTTTGGCATATAGACCTCGCCCGGCTTGGTATCCTGCATGATCAGGCTTCCGGCGCCGATCAGGTTCTGAGCTCCGATCTCGATACCTTCCCGCAGCGTCGAGTTGACCCCGATGAAGCAGCGTTCCCCAATCCTGACATTGCCGGAAACGACGATATGGGAGGCAAGAAAGCAACAATCCCCGATCGTCGAATGATGACCGATATGGTTCCCTGACCACAGGATGACACCGGCGCCGACGCGAGCGAATGGCTGTATGACGTTCGCCTCCATGACGAACGAGTTTTCGCCAGGCTGGAAGCCGTCCCAGGTGACCGCCCTGGAACTCACATAACGCGCCAACTGATACCCGCTCTGCCGTGCCGCCTCGATCTTGGCCGCTCGCACAGCGTTCATTTTCTGGTAGCTGACGGCAATGAAGAGCTCATGCGCGTCAGGTGGGCAACGCTCGGCAATGGTTTCAAAGGGGAAGACCGGGCGTCCGCAGAACGTGTCCTTTTCCAGGAACGCGCTGTCGACCGTGAAGGCAACGATCTCGTATTCGCTATCGCGATCGAAATAGAAGGCGACGACCTCCGCGATCTGGCCAGTGCCGAAAACGACGAGCTTGCGTTTCATCGCATCCCCCCTCTAGTGTGCGATAAAGGCGCAAGCTCATTATCGACGAAGCGGCATTCGTGGCATCGATTGAGCTCAAGCCAACGAAAATCATCTGATCCGTTCCGCGCATCGATGACTTTCGGAAAAGGCTGTCTTTCGGCGACCATCCTGAATCCTCGAGCGCGATCATCCTACTATCGCTTGTGCGGGCCGAATGCCACGCTGATCTCGGCTTGGGATGTTGATCGCGTTGGCAATGGTCTGTTTTCTGATTTCGGGCACCGGGTGGGTAGGTACCGGCCGGGTCTCGTAACCGAGCGCCTTGGCCTCGCGATATTCCTCGGCCGGCTTCAGCGAGGCGAGCTCAAAGCGCTACCCGGCCGCGAATTCGGGGACTGATCCGCCCTCCCCCCGCAAGTTGGACCTAGGTGATTGCCAATGGACGGCTGGCCTCGATGCTAGCGCGCGTTGCCCGTTCAGAGGGAGGCCAAAGCCCTGGCCAGCGCCTCGCCGAGCGATTGTCCGCGCGCCAAACGTTTCAGCTCCGCCCGGTTCCGTTCGAGACGTTCGGGGCTTTCGAGGAGTTCGAGGATCCGGTTGGCCCACCTTTGGTCGAACGGGGGCGGATGGGCGAGGTCTGCGGCGTCTCCTAACCCGCGCAGGCCGACCGGCGTGGCGAGAACCGGCTTGTCCATGCCAATGGCTTCCAGCGTCTTGATCGAGATTCCGGTGCCGGTGAGTAGCGGCACGATCACGAGACGGGCCGCATCGTAAAGCGGCCGCAGATCTCGGACTCGCCCGACGATGTGGAGGCCGGGAAGCGGGGCGAGATCGAGATGCTGCCCGACGGCGCCGGCAATGACGAGATTGATGCCGCGAGTGGACAGGAAAGGACCGAAGCAATCGCGCACGAAAGCGGTGATGCCTTCCCGATTGGGAACATGCGCGCCGCCGACGAACAGAAGGTCGATAGCCTGATTACCCTCGAGGGAGGCTGTCGCTGGCGATTGTGCCGCGGCCGGAGCTTCCGGGCCGGATGCGGCGAGCGCATCGGCGAGGTGCAACGGTCGGGAGCGAAGCGCAGCCGTGCCATCCTTGGAGAGCCTCACGGGGATGCCGACAAGGCATGGATGCCCCGGCGCCGCGAGCGTGATCCGCTTTGCTTCCTCGGCGTTCAGCGCGAGCCTGCCGCGATTCTCCCGCAGGATCCGGGCGATGCCGGGCGATGGTGCCGTGTCGATCCAGTCATGGAGGATCACCAGCTGCCCTTCCGGGGGCGCCAGATCGTTGGCAACCGATATGCCCGACAGATAATTGCAGATGACGAAATCGGTCTCGTTTCGCAACCGGAGCCGGATGGCTTCCGTATCGAGCACGTCCGAGGTCGCGAGATCGGTATCCAGGGACCAGTCTTGCCGCAGGACCGCGATCGCGAGCCGCAGGATCGCGGGCCAGCGGCGGGGGCGTCGCCAGCCCACCCCGACCACCGTGATCTTGTCGAAGCCCAGTGCCCGCGCCTGCGAAAGCGCCTGTTCGTCTTGCTTGGAGCGCCAGCTTCGCAAAGGCGACAGGCTCGGCGCGGTCAGCACGAGATGGCTGGCATAGCCTTGCTCGGTCAGCCATTCATGTTGCTGGCGGAGGACTTCTGCGGCTCCCGCCGCATCGCGCAGATGCTGTGCGGGAAATATGATAGCGACCCTGGCGCGGGGCCGTCCTGGCGCGGGCGGTTCGCTGAAATCGATCTCCGTCACGTATCCCGGCCAGCCATTTCGAGCGCGTTCTTCAGGATGCCGACGAGATTCGAGCCATTGTGGAAGGCGCGCCATGCCGGCGCGTTCCGCGCCGCCTCCTCCGAAAGGGCGTCGAAGGACCGGATCGCGGTAGCAACGGCCTGGCCCAATTGCTTCGGGGTATCGAACTGGACATTGGTTCCGGCAGGCGCAGTGTCCGACAGCCAGGTGCGGGACGGGATCACGACTGGCTTTCCGGCTGCGATCGCCTGCACGAGGATGCCCGAGCTGCGGTTGCGATAGTTCTGGGCGTCATAAGGCAGGATGACGATATCGGCATCCGACAGCAGCGTATTGAACTCGTCAACGGCGAGCACTTGTGTCAGCAGCTCGACCTGAGTGGTCGGATACCGCTTCAAGGTATCGCGCGCGCGGGCGATGACATCATCCTCCAGGCTCATCGCGGCATTGGATTGCGCGACAAGCCTGGCCGTCCGTCCGTCGATCAGCGTCTCGCCGAGCTCGCTCATGAGTTGCGGCAGGTGATCGTATCCTTTTTCGACGCGGGCATCGCCGACATAGGTCAGCCTCAGCGGGCCGGCTTGGCGCGACCGGCCGACCGGGTGATCTGCGGGAACGGGATAGGGCACGGGCAGCACCCGGAAGAGCAGATCGGGCGCCATCTCGTGATACTGCCGGGCCAGCCCCGCGCTGTCGGTATAGAACGCGACGCGCCGGGCCAGCGCGGGTGCGGCGGCGAGGCGCTCGAATGCGCCCGGCGCCCCGCCCCACGGGCCCGAGCGGATGCCGGGCTCATCGGCGTCGCGCCGCAGGACGACATGCAGCATCGGTCCGCCTGCGACGTCCGCGAACGCTGCGATAGCCGAATGCAGCTCGGACATGTTGATCGTGTGAATCAGGACATGGTCCTGCGATCCGAAGCCTTGGGCATCGAGATATCGCCCGAGCTCGGCGCCAAAAACCGGTAGGGGCGCCGTCTTCGCTTGCGAGGTTGCTCCTTCCCTGGCCCTCAGGCGACCCAGCACCGAGGCGGCGACCCGGATGAGCGGCGCGCGCAGCGAGATTGGGAGCTTCTGCAACAGGTGACGCGCGAGCTGGATGCTCCTGGAACGGTCGACGCTGTAATAGGTCTGCGTGAACCAGGGTGTCGCCGGTATGTCGCCGAAAAGCGTCAGGTCCTTGAAGCTCGCATGGGCCAGCACCGAGGCCGAGAGGCCGTGCTCTGCGGCGCTGTCGCCGACCGCGAGATCATACTCGAAGTGATGGCCGACCATGTCGCGAAGCGACTGGTCGACGATCAGGAGGCGGGCTTTGCCGTTCAGGGACATCGGCGACGGCCTATTAAACCGGAGCGCACTTTGGGGGCGCAATTGGGAACAACTCCAGACTGTTCCCCATTCGCAGATTCACATCGGAGCATGGCATGTCGCAGGAGCTCGGAATTTCTATCCAAGTCGATGATCGTGCAGAAGTTCGCCAATAGCGATGCCGGCATTGTCGCGGACGCCGGCAGCAAACGTTCCGCCTAGAAACGGCGCCCGGGCCAAGGGCATCGATCGGGCTTCGGCTTCGCCATGCCCTGTCTTGACCAGGAAACCGCCGGTCAAACCAGCTTTCAACCCGGCCTCAAGATCCGAAACCTTGTCGCCGACGATCCAGGACCGGCCCAGATCAATGCCGTGGCGCTCGGCAGCATAGTCGAGCATGCCGCAATTCGGTTTCCGCCAGGCATGGTCCGCCACGGCAAGGGGTCCCGTTCCGACCCCGTGATAGCCGCAGGCCAGAACGACGTCCAAGGTCGCCCCGGCCGCGGCCAGCGCGGCAATGATGGCTGCCTGGACCTTGGCGAAATCCTCCCAGCCGTAATATCCGCGCGCAATCCCCGCCTGATTCGTCACGACGATCACGGGAATCTCGCGGGCATTGGCCTTGGCGATAGCCTCCGCGACGCCGGGGATCATGACCATGTCCTCGGCGCGCGAAAGATAGTGGGTTTCCTCGACGATGACGCCGTCGCGATCGAGAAACAGCGCCGGTCGTCCCGCGAGTTCACGCCGCGTCAGGCTTTCGGCCCAAAGCCCGACACCGTCGATCAATCCCTCGAAACTCACTATGCGATTCCTGCTGCCGGATTTTCGTACATAGTCTGTGGAAAGCGCCGCGTCATGCGTCTGAATCAAGCGGTCGCTTTGGCGAGAATGGCTGGCCACGCGTTGAAGGCCAGCTCGGCCCGGGCGAAGGCGGCCGTCGATGCCGAGCGCGCAGCGTAGGTGTCGCGGTTGTCGAGACAATCGGCGACCGTCGCTGCGATCGCCTCGGGGGTCGCAGCCGCTGTGATCCAGCCCGCGGCACCGTACCCGATCTGCTCGGCGAGAGCGCCCGACGGCGTCACCAGGCTCGGCATCGCGCCATAGAGCGCCTCCGCCACGGAGCCGGACTGGCTGGCGTCGCGATAGGGGCAGAGCATGATATCATGGCTGTCGATCAATTCTTCGACCTCGGCTTCCTCGAAAGGCCTCAGGCGCGTGAGATCGACCTGCGGCATACCGCCGAACCAGCGCTGCACTTGCTCTCGCTCGGGACCGTCGCCGGCAATGGTCAGCCGCCAGTCCGTTCGCTGTGAAAGCTGCGAAAGCGCCTGCGCTAATAAGTCGAGGCCCTTGTAGGGCAGCAGCCGCCCCATGAACAAGAGACGCAGCGGCCCTTCCGGGTTTGGACGTCCGCCGCGTCGCGGCTCCCGCGCCAACATGTGCAGTGGCACGACATCGATCGCATCGGCAGGCAGTTCCGGCTGAAGCTCGCGCATGCGCGCTGCGACGCCTTGCGACATCGCCACGACCGCATGCGCCTGACCGACCAGCCAGCGCTGCGTCGCGCGCTGATAGGCTGGCGCGAAATCACCGGAGTGGGGCTCCGCGTCGTGGACCACATAGACCAGCCGGCCGCCCAGGGCTTTGACAAGCAAGGCCAGCGGGCACGCCAAGGCGAAGTTCATCGGGATGATGACCACCTTGGGGCGGTGACGAAGCAACGCGGCGAGCAATTGGCCTGCACGCCGGGGCGCCGCGAGCAGAAGCCCCAACTTGGCGCGATGTCCCGCCGCGCCGCCGACGGTGAAGACGCGGTGGCCGCGCTGGCGCGCCGCATCGACGAAATCGCTTTGCGCATGCATCAACAGCGCGACCTGTCCGGCGCCATAGGCGTCGGACAGGCGGTCCGCGATCCGCATCATCACGCGCGATCCCGCCCCGCCTGTACCCCAATACCAGATAGCGCTTTTCATCCCGGCCTTTTCGGGGGCGTTGCCGGGCCGCGCGGCCGGCTGTGCCTTCTTAACAGGGTGCCAAATGGGCGAGATGGGTCGTGACGAAGTCGTTGGCACGCATCATCGCTTCGGGAGTGCCGATGTCGATGAAGGGCGCTTGCGCGCAATGCACAACCTTCAGATTGCGGCCGGCCGCGAGCATCTCCGGAATCAGGTCCCGCTCGAGACTCAAGACCCCCTGCCGTCGCAGCGGCATCAGCGCGGCTTTGCGAAACAGATAGATGCCGCTGTTGACGTAGCCGATGCCAGGCTGCTTCTCGCGAAACCGCACCAGCTTGCCGTCGTCGTCGCTGTCGAGGCTGCCATAGGCCGACGTGTCCGGCACATGGACGCCGATCAGCCCGCCGTCGACCCCTGGCACGTGCCGCAAGGCCAACAGTTGGTCGATGCCGGTCATGCAGACCCCGTCGCCGTTGGCGACGAGAATCCAGTCGCCGGCTTCGTCGAGACAGTTCAGCAGGCCACCGCCGGTGCCCAGTGCCTCACGCTCGTGGACGCTGATGCGCCGGCAGCCGGGAAACGCGTCATCACGGCACCAGTCGTCGATCTGACTGCCCTTGTACCCGGTGGAATAGACGAAGGACCGCAGTCCCGCAGCTGCCAGATAGAGGGTCAGCCAATCCAGGAAGGGCCGGCCGGCCACCGGGATCAGAGGCTTCGGAACGTCCGGAAAGAGCGTGCGGATACGGGTGCCCTGTCCGCCGGCCAGGATGACGGCGGTCACATCATCGATCGGCGCGTTCCGCGCGGCGCTCTGTTGCGAAAGGGAGGCCAGCGTCAGCGTCCCATCGTGGCGGCTTCAACGTGCTCGCAGATATAGTGGTACAGGACGATGTGGACCTGCTGGATCAGCGGCGTCGAACGCGACGGCACGTCGATCAGGACGTCGCTATGGGCGGCCATGGCGCCGCCGCCTTGTCCCGTCAGGGCGACCGTCTTCATGCCGAGAGCGTGGGCAGTCTCGAACGCTTTGACGATGTTGGCGGAATTGCCGGACGTGCTGATGCCGAGGACAACGCCTCCCTCTTGTCCGTACGCCTCGACCTGGCGGGAGAACACGGTCTCGAAGGAATAGTCGTTCGACCAAGCGGTCAGTACGCTCGGGTTGCTCGACAGGCAGATGCAGTTCAGCGCCTTGCGCTCTTTCAAGAAGCGGCCGACCAGTTCGCCGGTGATGTGCATCGCGTCCGAAGCCGAGCCGCCATTGCCGCAGACGAGCAGCGGCTTGCCAGCGGAGAGCGCTTCGCTGATGATCGCGACGGCTGCGTCGGTGCGGGCGATGCCGGGGTGGGTTTCGCTGGCCGCTATGACACGGCGCGACTCTTCCAGATAGGACAATATACTCAAGGTTTGAGCTTTCGCGTGGGCCCCGAATACGGCCGGTCCGCCGGGAAGGCGTGGTTTAATCGGCCTTCGACCGCAGCGTCAAGGGGAGCGCGGCGGCGGCCGCACGAGGGGTTGTGGTGCTTTCCCAGTTTGTCTAAAGAGCCACTGCTCGCCATATGCGTCCAGAAACATGGCGGCCCGAAACGATTCCGAGCGGGGCTTTTTTCAAGATGGCACAGCGTATTCTGGTGACCGGTGCAGCCGGCTACATTGGCTGCATCCTGATTCCCGATCTGCTTCGCGAGGGGCACCAGGTCATTGCGCTCGATACTTATAATCGCAACGACACTGTGCTGGCCCACCTCTGTGCCGATCCCAATTTCGAGCCGGTGCGGGGCGACGCCCGCGACGAGTCCCTGATGAAGTCGCTGGTCGCGCGCGCCGACGTGGTGATTCCGCTCGCTGCATTGGTCGGTGCACCGCTGTGCAAGCAGGATCCGATCAGCGCGGTGACGACCAATCTCGACGCCGTGCGTATGGCCGTGAAGCTCCTCAACCCGAGCCAGCGGATCGTCTATCCGACGACGAACTCGGGTTATGGAGTCGGCACCAAGGGCGAGATGTGCACCGAGGAGACGCCGCTCAACCCGATCTCGCTTTACGGGACGACGAAGTGCGATGCGGAGAAGGCCGTTCTCGACAACGGCAATGGCATCACCTTGCGCCTCGCCACGGTGTTCGGCATGGCGCCGCGCATGCGCGTCGACCTGCTCGTGAACGATTTTACCTACCGTGCCGTCACCGACCGTGCCGTCGTGATCTTCGAGGGTAATTTCAAGCGCAACTACATCCATGTGCGCGACGTCTCGAAGGCGTTTCGTCACATGCTGGCGAATTACGACAAGCTCAACAACAACGCTTTCAACGTCGGCCTGTCCGATGCGAACCTGTCGAAGCTGGAGCTGTGCGAGCGCATCAAGCGCTTCATCCCCGAGTTCTCCTATCTGGAATCGCCGATCGGCGAGGATCCGGACAAGCGCGACTACATCGTCTCGAACGCCAAGATCGAAGCTTCGGGCTGGAGCCCGGACCATTCGCTGGACGCCGGCATCCAGGAGCTGATCCGCGGCTATCGCATGATCCGGAACAGCAAGTTCTCGAACGTCTGATCTCAAGGCCTCGGGACAAGGCACCTCCCGCGGGAGGTGCCGCCGTGCCAGGAATGCACAATGCTCATCACCTCGCGAACTCCATTGCGCGTCAGCTTCTTCGGCGGCGGCACTGACTATCCCGAGTACTTTTCCCGTTTTCCGGGTGCGGTCGTCGGTATGGCGATCAACAAGTATATCTATATCAGTGCGCTGCGTCTCGCGACTTTCATCGATTACAAGTATCGACTGAGCTACAGCCGTCTGGAGAATACGACCCGGATTGACGATATTCAGCATCCGGTCATTCGCGAGGTGTTGAAGTACTATAAGGTCGACGAGGCACTCGATATGAGTGTGATCGCCGATCTCCCGGCCAGTAGCGGCCTCGGAAGCTCGTCGGCCTTCACGGTCGGTTTGATCAATCTGGTCAAGGCACTCAAGGCCGAGCAGATGACCAGGCTCGATCTGGGGCTTGCCGCCATCCACGCCGAGCGCGAGCTGCTCAACGACAGCGTCGGCGTCCAGGACCAGCTGCATGCGGCCTTCGGCGGGCTCAACCGCTTCGATTTCGTCGATGGCCGGATTCGCATATCGCCCGTCCAGATGCATTCCGACAGTCAGAACATGCTGCTGTCCTCGCTCGTCCTGATCTATACGGGCATTCAGCGTTCGGCCTCGGCCACGGTGAAGGAGCAGATCGAGGCGACGCGCGAGCGCAAGGTCGATCGCGAGCTCGGTGAGCTTCTGGCGTTGACGACGCAGGCGGTCGAGGTGCTCGAAGGGAGCGATCCGGAGCGAATGCTCGCGACTTTCGGCGCCATGATGCATGAGGGCTGGATGATCAAGCGCAGCCTTTCGACCAAGGTTTCGACGCCCGAGATCAACGAACTCTATGACGCCGCGATCGAGGCCGGAGCCTATGGCGGCAAGCTCTGCGGAGCGGGCGGGGGCGGCTTCCTGCTGATGGTTATTCCGCCCGAGCGCAGGGCCGCGTTCAACGAGAGAATGCAGAAGGCGTTCCTGATCCCAATCGACATGGACAGGCAGGGTTCGGCGATCCTGCAGAACTGACCGCTGCCCGCCGGGTCGAGCCATGCCGTGCATGGCGGCCGCGGCGAGTTTGGCCGGCATCTCATCCGTCGACGGCCGGGCTTGCAATGTCGCGAGAGGCGCGTCACAAGGCCCGGCGTCCGGAATGGGGCTGCCGGCGCCGTCCGATGTCACTCAGCCTGCCCGGGCATGCCTGCCCAATGCTGTAAAAAGTGAAGCGAGCGGAATGACAAGGCGCGAGACAGTCGAGGTTGGTCAGGCGGTCACGCCAGCGTTCCAGACGTTGTCAGGGCGTGGTCAGCGCGTGCTCATCGTCGAAAGCGACCTGTACGACACCGTCGGCGGTGGTCAGTCGGCTTACCGCAAGCTGATCGAGCAGCGCCCGGACAATACATACTTCTATTTTTTGAGACGTGAGCCCGCCGACGCGCCGCGCCCGGCCAATGCGATCGGGATACGTTACGAGCAGTTCTATGTGGGCAACACGAATCTGCTTCCGGCGGAAGTTAAGCACTTCTATCAGAGCTATCTCAACGCGTGGCATTTCGCTTCCTCCGTCCAGCGTAGCCTGGGAGACACAGCTTTCGATGTCGTCGACACGCCCGACTACGACACGGTCGGGCTGTTCATCCGCGGGGCGCTGGAGGCGCAGGGCATCCGGGTCGGGGTTCACGCGCTGGCCTTGCATGGAACGATCTCCAGCGCCTTGGCCGATATCTGGCCGCATGGCTCCATTTCGAGCCGCAGGCAGGCCGAGTTGCGGGCGAGCGAGCATCTCCAGTTCCGCAGTGCCGATGTCCGCTATGCGCTGAGCGAAGCTTACGCGGAAGAATGGCGCGGCCGGTCCGGCATCGAATCGCGCCTGATCGATCCGCTTCACATCACGGGCGGGCTGGCGCCGGTCATGGCTCCGCGCAATGGCGGACGGCCGGATATCGCATTCATCGGCCGCCGCGAGCGCCGCAAGGGGCCGGATCTCTTCGCTGACATCGTCTGGTGCCTGGATCCGGCTTCGTTCAACAAGGCGATGGTGATCGGATCGGAGTCGACCGGCGGCAGTGGCATCGGTTCGCAGCCGACGCTCGACATGATGAAGCGGCTGCGCCAGATCGATCTCGACTATGAACAGCACCGAACTCCGGCCGATTTGACGCAACTGTTCCTCGGTCGAAGTGTCGTGGTGCTGCCGTCCCGCTATGACCAGTTCAACCTGGTCGCGCTGGAAGCCCTGCGTCTCGGCTGCCCGGCCTTCGTTTCAGGTCGCGCGGGTGTCGCCCAGTGGCTCGGCAAGCACCATCCGGCCCTCTCCGACCTGGTGATCGACATCGATTGCAGCCGTTCCGCGGCGGCGCGCATTCGCGCGGGCCTGGACGACTACGACAGCTTGCGCGCGCGGATCGTCGCCTCTCTGGGCAGGGCTCCGTCGAAAGTCGATACCGCCGATCTTGCCGCAATGTATGAGCCGTTTGGCCCACGTGATCAGTCCGCGATCCAGAGTGTCGCCGAAATCCGTCATCGCTTCGACAGCTTCAACAAGCCGCGCCGGCCCAACGAGAACGGGGTCGTCTATCGGACGAAGCGCGCAGTGGGTCGAAATCTGTCGCCCGATGCCAAGGCGAGCTTGCGCAAGGTCAAGGCCCAGCTACGGACCGTCAAGGGTGCGCTGCGGGAGGCCAGGCACTGGCGGCCATCATTGCGGCCCGTGTACAAGGTTTTGGGCAACAACCTGGTCAAGTATCGTGGTCTCGAGCAGTCGAGCGTCGCGCAGATCCGGTCGGCGGCAGCCGTCGATGCGACGCGCGCCCAGCTGCTGACGCTTCCCGAACGATCCCAGAAGGAAGTCACGCACAAGCTCGAACGGGTCTCGGCCGAACTCGGCCATATCCGGGTCGCGCGCGTCCAGGTCTTCCGCGACATGGCCCGGCTCGAGCGGAAGCGCGACAACGATGTCATCGCCGCGACCTACTGCTTGCGCGCCATGCGCTGGATGGGGGGCGACAAGTTCGGTGATCTGGACTTCGTGACCGGAGCACTGCGCAGCGCCGGCTATCTGCGCGAGGCCGAAGCTGCGGAGGCAATGTTCGCGCCCGGAGACGACGTCTTCGAGCGTTCGCGCGCGCTTCTGGACGAGCAATACCGCCGCAATCTCTCCAAGCCAGATCTGCCGCTGGCCATCCTCGACGACCTCCGGCCGGCTGACAGCGCCCCGCGCGTTTCGGTCATCGTCTCGCTCTACAATGCGGAGACCAAGCTACGGACGCTGCTGGACAATATCGCGGCCCAGTCCTACGCCCGAGAGGGCCGCGTCGAGGTCGTGCTGGTCGACAGCAACTCGCCGACGCGGGAATACGACGTCTTCAAGGCCTATGCGGCTCAGAGCGCGCTCCCGATCGTCTTTGCCCGCTCGGCCGCGCGCGAGACCATCCAGGCCGCCTGGAACCGCGGCATCAAGCTGGCGCGTGCTCCCTATCTCACCTTCCTTGGCGCCGACGAGGGCATGCATCCCGATTGCCTTGCCGAATTGGCCAAGGCGCTGGACGCCAATCCGCAAGTCGACTGGGCCATGGCGGATTCGATCGTGACCGAAGTCGACAAGGCCGGCGTCTTCGACCATGACGTGATGGTCTATGATCGGACCGGCTTCAATCCCGCCCTGATCAGGCTCGAGACCTGCTATCTCAGCTGGGTCGCCGGGCTCTATCGCAAGAGCATCCACGACCGCTTCGGCTATTACGACGAGAATTTCCGGGCTGCCGGCGACACCGAGTTCAAGGGCCGGCTGCTGACCCATATCAAGACGCTTCACGTGCCGAAGCGTCTCGGGGTCTTCAACAACTATCCGGAGGAGCGGACCACGCAGAACCCGCGCGCCGAGATCGAGGATCTCCGCGCCTGGTACCTGCACCGCACAGAGGCTGGCGTCGCCTATAGCTACGACGCACATTCGGTGGCGGAGGCCGTCGACCTTTTCCGCCAGTCCCTGAGCTATCGCAAATCGTTCTGCGGGCATTACAGCACCGATTTCGATCTCGCCTCGGCGACGGCCGCCTATCTGCAGCGGCGCGGCGAGACTCCGGATTTCGCCCGCGCGGCGCAGCATGCCAGCGGCCGCTTGCTCTCCGCCGTGGAGGGGGTGGATGCGCTCGACCTGCAACTACGCCGGCGCGTTCGCCAGTGGGGCACGCTGCGCACTTTGCTCGACGCGAAGGGATGGCAGAGCGAAGACCATACCGCGCTTGGCCTTGCTCAGACCCCGCACTACGACATCTTCAACGACAACCGCCACGAGCAGCATTGGTGGTCCTGGAGCGCCTGATTTCGCTCGAAGACAGAGCGGAACGGTATGAATCGCATGAATGGATGAAGTTAGACCGATGACGAAACTAGGAATCGCCTGCCGCAGTTGTGGTTCGACCGATGTCGAGATGTTTCTGGATCTCGGTGACCAGCCGCACTGCAATCGCCTGATCCCGCCGGCGCTCGCCGGCCAGCGCGAGCCCTATTATCCGCTTCGGGTCGGCTTCTGCCGGGCCTGCACCCTTGTTCAGATCGACCATACGATCCCCAAGGAGAGCATGTTCACCGACTATCCTTATGTCTCTGGCACGACCAAGACGCTGGTCGCGCATTTCAAGGAGACGGCCGAGCGGCTGACGGCGACATATGGGCTGAAGCCCGGCGAACTGGTCGTCGACATCGGCTCCAATGATGGTTCCTGGCTCGCCCAATACCAACCGCTGGGGCTGCGCGTGCTCGGCATCGACCCGGCCGCCAATGTCGTCGAGCTGGCGCTGAAGCGCGGGGTGCCGACCTGGGCCCGGTTCTTCAACGAGACCACAGCCGAGGAGATCGTGGCGAAGGAGGGCAAGGCGTCGCTCGTCACCGCCGCCGGCGTGTTCTTCCATCTCGAGGAGCTGCACAGCGTCATCAAGGGCGTGAAGAAGCTTCTCACCGACGATGGCGTCTTCGTTGTGCAGGCGATCTATCTCGGCGGCATGCTCGAGAACCTCGCCTTCGATCAGGTCTATCACGAGCATCTCGTCTATTACACGCTCAAATCCATCGAGGCACTCTTCGCTCAGCACGGGCTCGAAGTCTTCGAGGCGGGCGTCGTCGACATCCATGGCGGCTCGCTGGAGATCCATGTCGCGCCGAAGGGCAAGCGTCCGGTCGGCAATTCGGTCATGACCATGCGCGCCGACGAGGCGGCCAAGAAGTTCGGCGAGTTCGAGACCTACGAGGCCTTCGCGAACAATGTCTGGAAGCTGCGCGACGAACTCGTCGCCCTGCTGCAGGGCTACAAGGCCGAAGGCAAGAGCGTCTACGCCTATGGCGCGCCGGCCAAGGGTGCGACCCTGGTCAACAGCTTCGGCATCGGCCCGGAGCTCGTGCAGCAGGCGACCGAGAAGAACCCGATGAAGGTCGGCTACATGATGCCGGGATCGCGCATCCCGATCATCGCCGAGGGCGAGAAGCGGCCGGATGCGTATCTGGTGCTCGCCTGGAACTTCCTGTCGGAGTTCATCGCCAAGGAGCAGGCCTACTTCGCAGGCGGCGGCGAGTTTATCGTCCCCGTGCCCAAGCTGCAGGTGATCGGCAAGGACGCTCTGAAAAACCAAGCGGCGTCATGAGCACCCTGCCTGCCGCCGTCGTGCTGTTCGGCGCGAGCGGCTTTGTCGGCCGCCATGTCGCCCAGGCGCTCGCCGGCCGCGTCGAAACGCTGATCGGAGTGACCGGGCAATCGCGCTCGGTTCCCGGCTGCAGCCGTGTCGTCCCGCTCGCGGAACTGTCTTCGCTGCCGGAACTGCCGGCAGACACGATCGTGATCCATCTCGGCGCGTTCCGTTACGATTCGAGCCGTTTCGATCTGGCCCAGAGCGACATCGTCCTGAACAATGTCGACCTGAATACGCGCGTCTACCATTTCTGCGCCGAGCGGAAGATCCGTGAAGTTCGCCTCGCCAGCTCGGTCGCCGTCTACGAGGCCGGCCTGGCGGTCATGGACGACGCGGTTCCCATCGACCTGAATGCCGGCCCCAATGCCAACGAGGCGTTCTACGCCTGGTCGAAGCGCTGGGCGGAGATCATCGCCGGTCTCTATGCACAGCGCTTCGGCGTCAACAGTGTCGTCTTCCGCCTCTCGAACCCATATGGCGCCTACGACAGCGTGACGCTGACCAAGGCCCATGTCGCGCCGGCCTTCGTGATGAAGGCGCTGAACGACGATCCGGTCTTCGCGATCAAGGGGGACCCCACGGTCGAACGCGACTTCATCTATGCCGGCGACGTAGCCGAGGCCTTCGTACGGTCCCTGGCCTGGCGAGGGCGCAACGAGACCTACAATCTCTGCACCGGCGCCACGACGACCCTGCAGACGCTGGCCGAGACAGTACTGAGGGTCGCGGGCTCCACGAAGCCGATCGAGGCCGGGGCACCAGGCGCCTTCGGCCCCGCCAAGCGGATCTCGACGTCACAGCGTGTCCGGGACGCCCTCGGGCTGGAGTTCACCAATCTTGAGGCGGGCATGAAGCCGACCGTGGAATGGTATCGCGAGGAGTGGCTGCGCCATGGCTTCAAATCCTAAGGATGATCTGACCATCATTCTCGGCAGCGACGGCTTCCTCGGCCGCAATTTCGCGCGCTACATGGGCGAGCGTGGCCTGCCCTTTCACGCGATCGGCCGAGATGCCGGTGATTTGAGCGACCCAGCCGTTTCGCAGCGTGTTTTCGCCGAAGCGCCGAAGGCCGCCCGGATTCTCCATCTGGTCACGCGCCAGCGCACCGGGCAGATCCAATACGGCATTCAGGGTGAACTGATCGCGATCAACGCCCGCATCCATCTCAACGTCCTCGAAGCCTGGCGGCTGCATCAGCCCCAGGCCAAGCTGATCTCGACCGGCAGTTCCTGCGCATTTCCGGAAAGCGACAAGCCGATCGTCGAAGGCGAGTTCCAGTCGGGGCCGATGCATCCCAGCGTGCGAGGCTATGGCCTGGCCAAGCAGTTACTGGCCGTCGGCAGCGAGACCTACGCCTCGCAATACGGCCTTCGCTATCTCCATCTGTTCCTGGCGACGGTCTATGGCCCGCAGGATCACAAGGCGCCCGAACGGACGCATTTCATGACCGGCATGATCGATCGGGCAGTGAAGGAGATGCGCGGCGGCGCGACGGCTTTCACGGTCTGGGGCGAGCCCGACACGGTGCGCGACCTGCTCTATGTCGACGACCAGATCGAGGCGATCTTCGCCGCCGATGCGACTTTCGACAATACGATGCTGAACTGCTCGTCCAACGCCCCCGTGACGATCGACCAGTCGGCCCGGGCCGTGGTCGAGGCGCTTGGCTGGCAGGCTGAGATCACCTATCCGCCAGGAACCTTCAAGGGCGCGTCGTACAAGACGCTGGATGCCGGCCTGTTCCTCGGCAAGACCGGCTGGAAGCCCAAGACCTCGCTCGTCGAAGGCGTGCGCAAGGTGCTCGCCAGCGACTACGGGCTCGGCTAGGGACGAGCCCGCCATACCGCAGCTGCCCGCTCTGGACAGACTCGGGCGTTCCATGCTTGAAGGCCCGCATATCGAGCGAACTGGACAAGGCTTCAGGCTCCGGGAAATGGAGGGCTCGCCTTAAGCGGCTGATGGACGGCCGAGACGAAAAACTGGCTCATGATGTGATGGAACGGCGCAGCTACCCGACGCTCAACGCTTTGGCTCTCGCGGATCTCGCGGCGTCCCTGCGCTCGACATCTTTCTGGATGACCCTGGCGTGGAGCGACATCCTCCAGCGCTATCGCGGGTCACTGATCGGGCCATTCTGGCTGACGATCAGCTCCGGCGTGTTCATCTTCGGGCTCGGTCCGCTCTACGCGTCCCTGTTCAACCTCGAAGTGAAGAAATACCTGCCTTTCATGGCGGTAGGCTTGCTGATCTGGGGCTTCCTGACGGGCGTCATCAACGAATCCTGCCGCGCGATGCTCGACAACGCTTCGGTGATGAAGCAGGTCAAGTTGCCTCGGACGTTGTTCATTTTCCAGATCGTCGCGCGAAACTTCATCATTTTCCTGCATACGATCCCTGTTTACCTTGTTGTATTCTGGTATTGCGATCTGCATCTAAGCGCCAATATGTTGTTGTTCTTTCCCGGCGTGATCCTGTTGCTCCTCAACATGTTCTGGATAGCGCTTTTCCTGTCGATCGTTTGCGCGCGCTTTCGCGATGTCACACAGATCGTCGGCAGTATCATCCAGCTCAGCTTCTTCGTGACGCCGATCATCTGGAATCCAGCGACCCAGCATGCGCCGTCCTGGGTGGTCGACCTCAACCCATTCTACGCATTTATCCAGTTGCTGCGGGCGCCGTTGCTGTCCGAGATGATCAGCTGGAAGGTTGCCGCGATGGCGCTGCTGTGCCTGGTCGTAGGAGGGGCGGCGACCACCTGGCTGTTTGTGCGTGCACGTAAGCAGATTGTCTACTGGATCTGACCAATGTCCCTTGTGCACCTCGACCGGTTGTCGATCGAATTCCCGATCATGCATGCGGGCCATCGCTCCTTCAAGAAAACGGTGCTCGCGCGCGCGACCGGAGGCAAGATCCTGACGGGCGCGCGCGCCGCGCCGGTCGTGCGCGCCCTGTCCGACATCACCGTCGACATGGCGGCGGGCGAACGCGTCGCGCTGATCGGCCCGAACGGGGCCGGCAAGACCACGCTTTTGCGCGCGATCGCGGAAATCTACGAGCCGACGCGCGGTTCGGTCTATACGGAAGGCCGGGTCATGGCCCTGCTCGACCTCAGCCTCGGCATGAACCACGACATCAGCGGGCGCGAAAACATCCGTCTGCGCGGCCGCTATCTCGGCATGACCGCCCAGGAGATCGATGCGCTCGCCCCCGAGATCGCCGAATTTACCGAACTCGGCGACTATCTCGACATGCCGACGCGGACCTATTCCTCCGGCATGCTGCTGCGGCTGGCCTTCGCCATCGCCACCGCCATCGAGCCCGACATCCTGCTCCTCGACGAATGGATGATGGCGGGCGACGCGACCTTCGTGACCAAGGCGCGCAACCGCATGGAGCGCTTCGTGGAGCGTTCCAAGATTCTGGTCCTCGCATCACATTCGGAAGAGATCATCCGGCAATGGTGCAACAAGGCGATGTTCATGAAGGGCGGTGAACTGATCGGCTATGGCGACGTCGGAGAGATGTGCGCCCTCTACCGGCAGGAAGTGGATGGTCCGGGCGTCGTCGCCGTCTGATTCTGCCGCTTTAGAACGCCCGGCTTCCTGCCTGTTCCGGCGAGTCGATCCGGACAGGGTCGCAAGGCACACTTGGAAGGGCCTTCGTGAGCATCTTGACGTCCATTGCGAGGAGGTTGCGCCGGCTGGCCGGCCTTCCCGTCATCCTGACGGCCTCGGGGCGCCTCGTCCTGGAAACGCCGTCGCGCTTGAAGGCACACGATATCGACGTCGAAGGCGACTGCGAAATCGGCATGTTCAGCTATGTCAACGGCTCGCTCAAGCTCGCGCGCGCACGCATCGGCCGCTTCTGCTCGATAGGCGAAGACGTGGTCATCAACCCCGGCAACCACCCGGTCAACTTCGTATCGACCCATCCTTTCGCCAGCGATCCGAGTGGCATCGCTGCCGGCATGGCCGATTTCTCACCCTATCAGGCCATTGCGGTCACCGAACTGGTCGGCGAACGCGACGTGCGCAACGAGCGGGTCGTCATCGGTCATGACGTTTGGATCGGGACGCGCGCGGTCATCCTTGGCGGCGTCACCATCGGCCACGGCGCAGTGATCGCCGCTGGTGCCGTGGTCACGGGGAATGTCGAACCCTATGCCATCGTGGCGGGGGTGCCTGCACGTCACCTGCGCTACAGGCTGCCCCAGGACCAATGCGAGGCTCTGCTGGAGCTGGCATGGTGGGATTGGGATCTGGGCGCATTGGGACCGGTACGCGACTATTCGCGCGTACAGGATTTCATAGACCGCCTTCGCCGCGGGATTGCCGATGGCTCGATCCGCCGCGCCGAAACAGGTACGGTGATATTCGATTGAATCCGGCCAGGCCGCGGCCCGTCCGACAGGCACAGGAAGCGGCCAAAAGGGGTGGACTTGCCTTCGGCCGCATCGCGGGTTAACTCGCCGCGACCGAGCGTCCCGGCCCTATCGTCAACTGGCCGTCGGCGATTATCTGCTATCGCTTGAAAAGGCTTCCTCCATGCGTCAGTTCCTGAAGGCTGCGGCCCTCGCTATTCCCGAAGTCCGCCGCCTCTACAGCGAACGTGACCAGGCCCGAGCCGAGCTGGAAAGCGCTCGCTCCGAGCTGGCGCTCCTGCGAAGCGGCGCGACGGCGCAACCGGCCCAGTCGACGTCCGGCCTCCAGATACTGGAGGGAACACCCTATTCGCGCTACGGTGTGCCGATCGAATATCTTCCCTCGCGCGATTTCGCGCCGCGCTGGGGGTACAGCCAGCCGCGTATTCCCTCGCTCGACAGCTGGTTCCGCGCCCACACCAGCGATTTCAACGCCTTCCTCGGATCGATGCGCAGGTTCGCGCCAGAGCTCGCGCGGGTTCCGCTGGAGTTCGACGAGGCGAAGCTGCCGCTTCCGGCCTGGGCCGGCGTGCCCTATTGCGCCTTCGACGCGTTGACGCTCTACACCATGATCCGGACCCACAAGCCCAAGCGCTATCTGGAGATCGGCTCGGGGATCACGACTTGCTTCGCCAAGATGGCCGTGCAGGACGGAGCGCTTTCCACCAAGATCACCTCGATCGACCCGGAACCGCGAGCCAAGATCGACGCCATCTGCGACGAGATCGTCCGCTACGGGCTCGAGACCTGCGACCTGTCGGTGTTCGACGTGCTCGAGGCCGGCGACATCCTGTTCTTCGACGGCTCGCACCGCACCTTCATGAACTCGGACGTGACAGTGTTCTTCATCGACATCCTGCCGCGCATCAAGCCGGGCGTGATCGTGCACATCCACGACATCGCCCTGCCTTGGGACTACGACACCTACTTCAAGAACTGGTACTGGAACGAGGCCTATATGCTGGCGGTCTACATGATGGGCAACCAGCACCGCATCACGCCGCTGATGCCGACCGGCTATATCTGCCGCGACGGCGCCTTCGAGAGCGAGCTGGCCAATCCCTTCATCGACCTCGGCAAATACAATGATGGCTGGCGCGGCGGCGGCGCCATGTGGTTCACGCACAAGGCGTGACCCAGCATCTGGGAAAGCCCACACCGCTTTTGTAGTCGGGCTGCTTCGGACAAGCCCGACTACATCATTTTCTGCACACCATCATATCCTGGAACCAATAGCGGTCATCCGGGGAGACAATGTCGAGTACATTGAAATATCGTCCCCAGTACTTGCGGGCGACCTCCTGCTTGAAGAACACCTGGCTCACGGCTATGTCGCCGGAGAGCAGGAAGTCGACGTCCATCTCCTTCGCCTGGAATACTCGCGGGGAGATGGCCGCTTTGACCCAGTCGAGTTCCTGGTTGGCGTGATAGAAGCTCCAAGCTCTCTCGGCATGAATGGTTTGCAAGAGAAGCCCTCCAGGCTTCAGAACTCTCCGAAGCTCCAGCAGCCAGAAGTCCCAGTGATATTTGATATGGGTGAAGACGCTCATCCCGTAGATGACGTCAATCGAATTGTCCTCGAACGGTAGCTTGGGGAACACCGATCCGACATAGACGCAGATGTCGTCGGGCCAGTTCTGACGCAGCCATTCGACGTGGTCGGCTTGAACGTCGCAGCCGATCATCGACCAGCCGAGTTCGTTCCTCTGCTTGTTGAAGTGTCTGAGCACACGGCCGGTCGCACAGCCGAATTCCATGATGGTGGCGTTTTGGTTCAGTCCGAGGTGTTTCTCGATCTGCTCCAGATAGATAGCTTGATGATTCCGACCCGTCGCGAGATACTCGCCATCGTCGGCCGAATACCCTCCACGCATGCCGGGCGGCGGCAGAGGCAGGTCCTCGCCCTCGACGAGCACCGCCGGACCGCCGAAATCCGGCGGGAGTGTGTCCCAGAGATAATCGAGCGGCTGATGGAAGGCGAAGCGCGGCATGACCGTGTATTCGGAGCGGGTCATGGTCAGCGTTCGATTGATGATTGCATGCTCGCGGGCGACTTCGTGGGCGGCAAAAGCCGCGCGGATATCGACCAATGAAATCGGGTCGTCCGCCGGAACTCCATCCGGAATCGATTGCCCGAACTCCGCCGAGATTTGCCTGACGACCGAAGAGGCGACCTGCCGCGCCTCTCCTTTCGCGACCTGTTGTGCCTCGCTCCTCGCGACCTGTTGCGCCTCGTTCCTCGCAATCTGCTGGATCTTAAGTACGAACCAGCTTTTGAGACGCCGCAGCATATCCCGCCCCCTCCCGGCGCGCTGCGCCGGCAAACGTCATTCTGTCAGCGGGCAAGCGCCAGCATCATGTGATGCCTATTCACGCTGCGCCCGGCCATTCCAAGTTTGTGTCGCAAATCCAGTTGTCAGCTTGGTCAAGCCCGGATGGGCATGAATGTCGAACGGCGGGAACGCCTAAACGCTTCAGCATCCCGCGGGCGCCCGGCAGGACCTCGCCCTTGAAGCTCCCGGCCTCGATCTGGCGACGATCCTGCCCAAGACGGCTATACAGGCCGGTCCTAGAACACGACCGGCGGCTGCATTCCGTCGAAGCCGGCATAGCGATAGATCGTCGCGCCGTTCCAGCGGAAGCTCGGATCGCTGCCCCGGATAAACTCGATATAGGGTGTCACCTGCCCCGCGACCCGCAGGTTGAAGGCCCATTCGCGATAGGTCTCGGCCATCAGTGCCGTATAGGTGTGATAGCGCTGGACGCGGCCGCGATCCGTGTCGATGCCGGCGAAGATCTCGTTGTCGCGGCCGCTGGCCGTGAACTCCGTCCGGCAGACATAACGCCCGGCCGGCAGGTCTAGCGGCTTCTTGAGCGACAGGTTGCCGCCGGGCGCAATCCCGAACATGTCCGGAGTCAGACGCGCGATCTCGACCGGTTCGCCAGCGTTGTAGTAGCGGTCGTCGGCTGCCTGGCTTTCATGGATGAACAGGATGTTGGCGATGCTGATGCCGGCATCGAAATCGGCGGCCGAGCGGATGCGCCGGTAATTCGACAGATCGACTGCGACATAGCCGGCCTTGGTGAGCAGCTCGTGGCAGCTCATGTCGCTGGGGCTCTGCTCGAGGATGAGGAGCGGCTTGCCCTCCGCCAAAATCCTGGTGGCCCCCTTGAGAGCGTCGAGTTCGGCGCCTTCGATATCCATCTTGATGATGCGGGGCATCAGGCCCGTCGCCGCGACGAAATCGTCGAGCGCCAGCGTCTCGACCCGATAGCTCGCGCCGCCCTCGGCGCCGAGATTGTTGTAGATGGAGTCGTTGAGATGGTCGCCGGGATAGAGCGTCACGACCTCGTTCGAGGTGTGGTAGACCGCCCGGTAATAGAGCGAGACGTTGGTGTAGCCGCCTTGGACGAGATTGTAGTGCGTCTTGTTGATGATGCGCGGCGACGCCTCGAAGGCGCAGACAATGCCGCGCGGGCCGACATGCCGCGACATGATCGCGGCCAGCGCGCCCGCATTGGCGCCGACGTCGAAGGCGATGTCGCCGGGCTTGCAGTAGTCGCGCAAGGCGATCTGCACCATCGCCTCCCAGAAGTTCGGCTCCCAGAACTGAGGGATGGGAAAGCTGTTGGGGGCTTCATGCATGGGCGTCGTTCCGGATGAATTAGATTCGATGGGGTTCGGGGGGATGTCGAGCGCGTTCTGCACGAGGCCCGCGCCCGCGGACGAGCCCCCCGGCCGCTGCGGCAACTGCCGGATCAGATTGGCGATCTGGCCGAGCTTGTCGTCCATGGCGTTCAGTCGCGCCATGGTGTGGTTGTATCCGAAGGCCCGACGCAAATTGTTGATTGCCGCAGATTTGAGATCACTCGGCATGTTTCGTCTCCAGCCTCCAAATAGCTTCGCCCACTTGCCGCAAGAGCCGAGGCGGGACATCCATCAAGGTCATCTGCCGAATCTTCTACCTCTCGCCCGGAAGATTGCGCGCACGTTTCCGGAGCCTGACCGCAGATTTCCAGATTTTTCAGCTGTATTGCATGTCGAGGCCCGGATCGCTGTGCCTGCGGCGCCACAGTCTGACCAAGAGTCGGAGCTTGCATCAGCCAACAACGAGGCCGGCATCGGCCTGATGGACCCTGGTGTCGTCAGCAGGATCTGCGGCACCGCCGCAGCACCTGGATGAACTCGCGCTTGCCGCGATTGATCGCGGCACGCCGGCGATCGATCGACTCGCGATCGATACCCAGCACGAGGGCAACGCCCGGCCAACGCCGCGACGCGAGCCCCGGTCACCAAGCGGCCGATCGGCGAATGGCTACGAAAGAACCCGTCGGGGAGAAGAATCGCATCGATGTCACGCCAGTCGGAGCGCTACTACGCCATGCTGGATGAGCCAGCCATGGCGGCGTGACTCAAACCAAACGGCCTCCGGCGAACCCGGGGCGGTTCACAATTGGCCCAAGCGCGACCCTCGGTTTGGCCTATAGTGGACAGCTCGCGCAGGACGCCCAGGACCATGCCTTCAAGGCAAACCTCGCCATAAGGTTCTAAGGAGGAAGACTCCGGCCAGGAGGTCGGCTCCCACCTCGCGGTTCCGCCGAGCACGACATCACCCATGCGAAGCCGGACAAGGTCACAGCCACGCAGCTTGCTGCCGATCGCGAGATTGAACATCGCCAGATCTCGCACACGGCGTTCGTGCTGCAGCCGTCTCCTGATCGCCCAGATGTGACGCAGCTTCGGAGCGTGTTCGGACTGGTCATTTGGGTAGGTCGTTCCAGTAGTCGCTCATGTCCTGCTGGCGCTTCTGGTCCGGCAAAACGCCTTTGTCCCCATACAGGGTCGCGGCGCCTCGGATCTGGGCCTCGCTGATGTCGGTGCGATAGCCCTCGAGCTCCTTGTCATAGGCGAGTTTGTCCCAGGGGATCGTCACATGGTGACTGCCGATGCCGAGAAATCCTCCGAACGTCACATCGACGAAGGAAACGCGGCCGCTGATCTTCTCGATCAGCAGCCGCTTGATGGTGCCGATCTGATCGTTCTTGCTGTCGAATACGGCGGTCCCTTCGACGCGATCGCTTTCGATGATCAGGTGCGATGCCGCCTGTTGCTCGGCCGGACCCCAGAGATAAAACCCGTTCTCGATGAGGCCGGCCGCCACGACCGCCCTGCTGACGGCCAGGGTCCATTCGTCGTTCGGTCGGATTTGTCGCGCAAGCGTCCACGGCCCGAGATCCGCGGGCAGGTTGGCGCCGGCGGGCTCCTCGGCGAAACCACGCAGGTCGGGAGAATTGATCGCCTGGAACAAGTAATAGGTTCTCATGAGCGCCTCCCTTTACTGGATCGAGAGCCCCCGGATCGCCTGTCATGAGCCGGCAACGAAGAACGCCAGCCGGGTGAAGAGCGTGTAGTTCGATTCGAAGACCATGATGCCGACGAAGACCAGGAGCGCCAGCGGCGGAGCGAGGATGGCATAGGCCAGGGCCAATCGCTCCCAGGCCATGTGCATGAAGACCGCGACGATCAGGCCTGCCTTCAGCATCATGAAGATCAGGATCAGCGACCAGCGCAGGTAACCGACGAGGCCGAAATAATCGACCAGGTAGGAGCAGGCGCTGAGGATGAACAGCCAGCCCCAGACCACGAGATAAAGCTTGATCGGATGCTGCTGGGCGTCGGTATGAGCTGCGGCCTGTGCCATGTCGATCCCTCACCAGAGATAGAACAGCGCGAAGATGAAGACCCAGACGAGATCGACGAAGTGCCAGTAGAGGCCAGTGATCTCGACGATCTCATAACGCCCCGTCCGGCTCGTGAAGAAGCCGCGTCGTCCATCGTCAAAATCGCCGCGCCAGACCTTGCGGGCGATGATGATCAGGAAGATCACGCCGATCGTGACATGGGTGCCGTGGAAGCCGGTGATCATGAAGAAGCTGGAGCCGAACTGCTCCGCACCCCAGGGATTGCCCCAGGGGCGGACGCCTTCCGAGATCAGCTTCGTCCATTCGAAGGCCTGCATGCCGACGAAGGTCGCGCCGAGCACGGCGGTAACGAGCATCAGGACCGCCGTCTTCCTGCGGTCGCGGCGGTAACCGAAATTGACCGCCATCGCCATCGTGCCGCTGCTGCTGATCAGGACGAAGGTCATGATCGCGATCAGGATGAGCGGCAGGTGGTGGCCGCCGATCTCGAGCGCAAAGACCTCGCTCGGATTGGGCCAGGGCACGGTCGTCGACATCCTGACCGTCATGTAGGAAATCAGGAACGTGCCGAAGATGAAGGTGTCGCTGAGCAGGAAGATCCACATCATGGCCTTCCCCCAGGAGACGTTCTTGAAGGCCCGCTGATCGGACGACCAATCCGCCACGATCCCTTGCCAGCCGGGCGCGCGACCGATCTTGGGGTTCAGGGTGTGTGGCGCGACCTCATTCATCGTTCCGACCTCACTTGGAGCCTCTAAGTCAGCAATCCCCGGCAGATCGCGATGAGATCATCCGTCCAGCGCATGAGGAGGCTGAACAGGACGAGCCAGACCAGCAGCAGGAAGTGCCAGTAGAGGGCGCAGAGCTCGACGCTGAGCGTGAGCCCGCCAACCGCCCGTGGAGGGCTCGTCGCCGATAGGGCGAACGCCCTGACGCTGGTTCGGCAAAGCGCCACGAGCCCGCCCAGCATGTGCGCGCCGTGAATCGCCGTGACCAGATAGAAGAAGGCGCTGGCGGGATTGGCGGCGGTGAAATAGCCGGTGGCAGCAAGCTCGCGCCAGGCCAGCATCTGGGCTGCAAGGAAGGCTAACGAGCACGCGCCGGCGGCAAGCAGGCTGGAGCGGAGATGGGCGAGCTCGTCGCAGCGCGCGGCGATCACCGCCATGTGCAGGGCGATGCTTGCGAGGATCAGCAGTCCCGTACTGAACCACAGGATCGTCGGCATCGGCAGCGCGCGCCAGTCCCCCATGTCCATCCGCATCGAATAGGCGCTGACCAGAAGCGAGAACAGCGAGCCGGCCACGACGAGGAAGGTGCCGAGACCGACCTTCGCGGTCGGGGTAGACGGCAGCTCCGCACCGACGGCTTCGTTGCCCACCCCGACCTCCAGCCACGGCTTGTCGGCCAGCCCCTGGCGCGACAGCCACCAGCCGGCGAGGATTGCCATCAGGACCATGAAGAGGACGATCACGACCATGGCGGCACCTCGTCACGCGGTCCGCGGGGCCGGCGGCTGGTTCTGCGGCAGGAAGTCCTGCGCGGCGCCAGGCACGCTGTAATCATAGGCCCAGCGATAGACCACCGGCAGGGTCTTGCCCCAATTGCCATGGGCGGGTGGCGTCTGAGGCGTCTGCCATTCCAGCGTGGTCGCGCGCCAGGGGTTGCCGCCGGCCGGCCGGCCGTGCCTGACGCTCCAAACGAGGTTGAACAGGAAGATGAGCTGGGCCGCGCCGACGATGAGGGCAACGATCGTGATGAAGGCGTTCAGCGTCGCCGCCGAGGGCGGGACGAAGGCCATCCCGCTGATCTCGTGATAGCGGCGAGGCACGCCCATCAGCCCGATATAGTGCATCGGGAAGAAGATCAGGTAGGCCCCGAGGAAGGTCACCCAGAAATGCAGTTTCCCGAGCGCGTCGTCGAGCATCCGCCCGGTGACCTTCGGATACCAATGGTAGATCGCCCCGAAGATCACGAGGATCGGCGCGACGCCCATCACCATGTGGAAATGGGCGACGACGAACATCGTGTCGGAGAGCGGCACATCGACGACGACATTGCCGAGGAACAAGCCGGTGAGCCCGCCATTCACGAAGGTGACGATGAAGCCGAGCGCAAACAGCATCGGCACGGTGAAGTGGATGTCGCCGCGCCAGAGCGTCAGCACCCAGTTATAGACCTTGATCGCGGTCGGGATCGCGATGATCAGCGTCGTGGTGGCGAAGAAGAACCCGAAGGCCGGGTGCATGCCGCTGACATACATGTGGTGCGCCCAGACGACGAAGCTGAGCGCGCCGATCGCCACCAGCGCCCAGACCATCATGCGGTAGCCGAAGATGTTCTTGCGGGCATGGGTGCTGATCAGGTCGGAGACGATGCCGAAGGCCGGTAGCGCGACGATGTAGACCTCGGGATGGCCGAAGAACCAGAACAGGTGCTGGAACAGGATCGGGCTGCCGCCCTTATGGGCCAGCCGTTCTCCCATCATGACGATGGCCGGCATGAAGAAGCTCGTGCCGATCAGCCGGTCGAGCAGCATCATCACGGCGCCGACGAAGAGCGCGGGGAAGGCGAGCAGCGCCATCACGGTCGCCGTGAAGATGCCCCAGATCGTCAACGGCATGCGCATCAGCGTCATGCCTCTGGCCCGCCCTTGCAGCACGGTCACGACATAGTTCAGCCCGCCCATGGTGAAACCGATGATGAACAGGATCAGCGAGACGAGCATCACGAGGATGCCCCATTGCTGGCCGGGCGTGTTGGCGAGGATCGCCTGCGGCGGATAGAGCGTCCACCCTGCCCCCGTCGGGCCGCCAGGCAGGAAGAAGCCTGCGACGAGAACCAGCACGGCGAGGAAATAGATCCAGAAGCTCAGCATGTTCACGTAGGGGAACACCATGTCCCGCGCGCCGAGCATCAACGGGATCAGGTAGTTGCCGAAGCCGCCGAGGAACAGCGCCGTCAGCAGGTAGATCACCATGATCATCCCGTGCATGGTGATGAACTGATAGTAGCGGTCAGGGTCGATGAAGGAGAACACGCCGGGGAAGCCGAGCTGCAGCCGCATCAGCCAGGACAGGACCAGGGCGACCAGCCCGATCGCCAGCGCCACCATGGAATACTGGATGGCGATGACCTTGGCATCCTGTGAGAAGACGTATGTCGTGATCCAGCTATGCGGGTGATAGAGCTCGACATCGTCGACTTCGGCCGCCGACAGCGGTCCGGCTGCGTCATGCGTCACGTCGGCCATCGGAGCATCTCCCACTCCTTTCGGACGCGGCCCCTGTTCCGGGGCGCGATCCCGTATCGATCCCTAGTTCTTCGCCTGCGTCCTCACCGGCGCCTGGAGTTGGGCGAAGGTTTTTTGTTGCTGCAGCCAGGCTTGGTAATTGCTCTCCGGCTCGACCACGACATTGCCGCGCATAAAGGTGTGGCCGGTGCCGCAGAGCTCGGCGCACAGCACGTCGAAGGTGCCGGCCCGCGTTGGCGTGAACCAGTAATAGGTGACGCTGCCGGGGATCATGTCCATCTTGGCGCGGAACTCCGGCACATAGAAATTGTGCAGGACATCGACCGCGCGCAGCAGCATCTTCACCGGCTTGCCGAGTGGGAGATGGAGGTTGTCGCCCTGGATGACGACGTCGTCCTGCCCATGCGGATCCTTGGGATCGATGCCGAGCGGATTCTCGGGGGTTATGTGGGCGACATCGGAGGCACCGAGCCGGCCGTCGCCGCCCGGCAGCCGGTAGGCCCACTGCCATTGCTGGGCGACGACCTCGACAATGGTCGCGTCTTTCGGGACGGTAATGAACTGGTGCCAGACGACGAGGCCGGGTGCGAGCATGGCGGCGACGCCGACACCGGTGCCGATCGCGAGCCACCATTCGAGCCGCTTGTTCTCCGGCTCGTAGGCCGCGCGGTTGCCCTCGCGATGGCGGAAGCGGAGGGCGCAATAGGCCATGAACAGGACGACGGCCGCGAAGACGACGCCGGTGATCCAGAACGTGATGATGATGGTGTCGTCGATATAGCCCCAATTGGAGGCGATCGGCGTCCACCACCAGGGACTCAGGAAGTGGAACACCACCGAGCCGATCACGACCAGAGCCAGGACGACTGCGACACCCATCCCCTTCATCCTTGCCGAGGGCGGCAACGAACAGGAAGCAGGCCAGGAACCAAGCCATGCCGCAGCGCGGTCACGCGCCGCGGCCCTACGTCAACAAACTCGCTTTCGCCATGAAAACTGTGCCGGGGCCCGAAACAGAACGGGCCCATTGCTTAAAACGATCGAGGCCGACGAAGTCGGTGACAGCACATGGCCGCCGCAAGACGCGGGCCCGGCCGAGCGTGCCGTTAGGCTGCAAGTTCTGTTTCCTGCTCGCCATCTTCGAACCTTTGGTTCGCCTGGATGACCGCGCCAGCATCTGACGCACAAACTCTCAGCGGGACCGCGGGGCATTCGCGCCTTCGGTCCAAAGTTGCTCTCATGTTGTCGCCCTGTACGAGCGAGTTGTCAATCAAACCCGCCTCGCAGCCTACCTTCGTCGCGGCTGCAATTGGAGATCGATCCGGCTATTTTTTCTTACCGTCAGCCTCAAATTGCTTGAGAAAGGCGACGATATCGTCGATTTCCTGGTCCGACTTGAGACCTGGAAACACCATCTTCGTATTTGGGATCTTGGCTTGCGGCCCCTTGATGTAGTCCCGGAACGTGGGCTCATCCCATGTGATGCCGGAGTTCTTGTTGGCGGGCGAGTAGGTGTAGCCCTCGATCGAACCCGCCGACCGGCCGAAAAGGCCATTCAGCTTCGGTCCGACGGCGTTCCTGGCCGTCTCCCCGATCTGGTGGCAGGCGCGGCATTTCTGGAAAACCTTCTCACCCGCGGCGGGATCGCCGACCGCGTTGGCAGGATGAGGCAGGGCCGCAAACATCAACGAGGCCATCAAGGTCCAACGCAGCATCGAAGGTACTCCCTCGAACTCGGAGGCGACCTTTCCGCCGGACGGGCGGCCGAGCCGCACAACCTTTCGCATCATATTTACACCATTGCCGGCCTCCCTCCAATGCGGGGTCGAGGGCGTCACGCCAATCCGGCCGAGGCAGCTTGAGGCTGAGATCATCGAGCGGCAGCGTGCGCGGGTTGCGCAGCAGCACGGCTCGTTTCGATCGGTGCGTGATTGTCGGACGCCGGAGGCATGACCGAGGCAGCCGGGGAACCCTCGACCTCGATTTCAACCGAGGACCTCGTGCGGCCACATGCGGGCTGTTCTGTGTGGCGCCAACTCCGGACATTCGAGGCCTGCCGGAAAGCGGACCTTCCGCGCTCGCGAGGTGGATGGCGACTTTCGCCCCCTAGCTGCCCCTAGAAATGTCCGATCTCGGTCAGTCTACTTTGGGCGTTGCTCTGGTTAATTAAGCCGGAAGCCTATCCGCGGCATGGTCCTTCTCCTGATCGAAGGATCCAACTTATCCTTGGCCGGAATTCAGGGAAGCACGTCATCAGCGCCAGCCTTGCCAGTCGCATTGCTCGCGCTGACATCTAGCGTGCCCGCCTCACAATTGTGACTCGGGTTGGCGTGGGGACCTACGAAGATCATTCATTCGGAAGGACAGAACTATACATCGGTTGACGCCGCGTTTCCACGCAAACTGCGGCGTCGGCTTCGGCGCTTGCGAAACAAGCTTCTGACACCAGCGGCTTATCGCGATGCGCTCGCGATCGATCCGAGCCAGCTCGGCGCATATCTCGCGGGCGATTATCGGCTGGCGATCCGCCAGGCGATGTCAGCGCTGGACAAGGTGATCGTCAAGCCGCGCAATCTTGGCGGCTGCCACCTGAAAATTGCCCGGAAACGGGATTTCGAACCCCGGAGATCACTATGCCGTTCAAGATGTTAGAGCAGTTTCGCGGAGCGAAAGGCAGAGTGGCGGAGACGGAGGGATTCGAACCCTCGATACCCTTGTGGGGTATGCTCATTTAGCAAACGAGTGCCTTCAGCCTCTCGGCCACGTCTCCGTTAAAAGGCTCTATGCCCGATCGCGACCCGCTTTGACAAGCCGTCAGGACAAGCGATCGACAGACATCCCGCAGATTGCCCCGATCCCGGCCGTTTCAGTAGCTGCGGGCGCTGTCGACGCGCTCGATCCAGGCCATCGCCTCGTCGAGCGTCGGGAAGACCGGACCCGGCATCTGCGCATCCTCGGCCTCGCTCAGGCCAAAGCGGATGCCATAGCCGTCCACCTCGCGCCGAATCGCGATCAGAGATGGCCTGGTGTGGGGCTTGGCGGCAGCGAAGGCTTCGGCAGCAGACATGGGCAGTTCCCGTTCGGTCGCCGGACTGAACGGCCCGGCGCCTGAACGGTTCCCGAACGGCGCGTTCAGGGACGCGCAGCGCTTCGCTCACTCCCAAACGAAAGGGGCCTGCGGCATGCCGCAAGCCCCTTCCCTTGCCTCTCTAGACGCGTTCGTCAGTCGGCAGCGACGATCTTGCCGGCTTCCCACTTGTACATGGAGAAGCTCGGCGAGCTCAGATCGCCGGTCTTGCCATAGGTCAGCGTGCCGATCGCGGTCTTGGCCTCGAGGCCAGCCTTCAGAGCCTTGGCGACCGCATCGGCCTTGGCGTCCTTGCCGACCTTCTCGATGCCGGCCTTCAGCACCTCAACGGCGGCGTAGGCGTTGAGCGTGAAGGCCTCCGGCGGGATGCCCTTCTCCTTCAGCACCGCCACCGCCTCGGCCGAGGCCGGGTTCTTCAGCGCGTCGGTCGCGTTGGTGAAGAGCGTGCCGGTCGCGGTGTCGCCGCCGATCGCCCAGAGCTCGGTGTTGGACAGGCCCTCGCCGCCGATGATCGTCGCCTTGACGCCGGCATCGTGCAACTGGCGGGCGAGCAGGCCGCCCTCGGGATGGTAGCCGCCGAAATAGATCAGCTCGGCACCGCCCGACTTCAGCCGGGTGATCACCGCCGCGAGATCCTTGTCGCCCGGGTTCAGCGTGAGATAGGCGACTTCGGTGATGCCGCCGGCATTGATGCCCTTCTTGAAGGAATCGGCGAGGCCTTTGCCATAGGTGCCCTTGTCGTGGACGATGGCGACCTTCTTGCTCTTCAGGTTCTTCAGGACGTAGCTGGCTGCGACCTCGGCCTGCTGGTCGTCGCGGCCGCAGGTGCGGAAGACGTTGCCGAGGCCGCGGCTGGTCAGGGCCGGCGAGGTCGCGGTCGGCGTCACCATCAGGACGCCGCTCTCGGCGAAGACGTCGGAGGCTGCCATGGCGACGCCCGAGGTCACCGGGCCGACGACGAAGCGGACCTTGTCGCCGACCAGCAGGTTGGCAGCCGAAACGCCCTGCTTGGGATCGCCGGCATCGTCGGCGAGCTTCAGGACGACCTTCTCGCCGCCGATGCCGCCCTTCTTGTTAATCGCGTCGACGGCGGCCTGGGCGCCGTTCTTGACCTGCTCGCCATAGGCTGCGACCGCACCGGTCAGCGGCGCGAGCAGCCCGATGGTGATGTCGGCGCGCGCCGGCGCCCCGGCAAACATCGCCGTGGCGAACGCCGCTCCGATCAGAAACTGGGCTTTGAGCGTCATGTGCGTCTCCTCGTGAACCGTACAATTTTTGCGTGCGACCCGACCCATGGATCGCCTGCCACCTGTATAGGCCAGAGCGAGGCATCGCGGCACTGCGTGGCGCGTTTCTGAGCAGATGCAAAAATGCATGGCAGACATGGCGGCCGCGCACCGGCCCGGTTCAGAGTTGCCAGAGCGCCTGTATCAGCTGGACCGCGCCCGCGCCGAGCATCAGGCCGCCGATGCCGCAGGCGACGCGCTCCCCGGCCGATGCAAGCCGCTCGGCGGTGATCGCGAGTGCGACGACGGCCATGCTGCGCGGGTCCATCGCGCCGCCGACGAGCAGCAGCACCGTGAACCCGGCGCAGGAGGCGCAGCAGGCAAGGCCGAGCCGCAGCCCCTGCCCCATTGCGGCTGCTGCGCCGGTATCTTGCCCGGCGACATCCGAGCAATGAGCGAGCATGGCCAGCTTCCAGTGGGACAGCTGGAAGAGGCCAGCGGCGATCACCGCAAGACCGGCAATGAACGGCACGGCGCGAGCCAGAAGCGGCCAGCGCAGCGCGGCCTCCAGCAGGAGAGCGCCGCCGGTGAAAACCGCCAGGCCAAGCCCCGTCCAGACAAGGAGGTAGGCAAGGCCGGCCCGTGCGGCGAAGAGGCTTGGGTGAGCGACACCCGCTGCTGCGGCGCGCTCGCGAAACCGCCAGAGCACCGGCGTGAGCGAGAGCAGCATCATCGCGGTCATCATGACCGCCCACATGCCGAGGAAGGCTCCCGCTGCGGCGATCCAGGAGCCGCCGCAGAGCGGCGTCCAGGCCGTCGACATCGACCAGCCGCCGGCCATCGGCACCTCGCCCATCTCGGCCATTGCATGGCCGATCAGGACGGTCGCACTCGCGCTGGTGAGGAACAGCAGCACGCAGACAACGCGGAAGATGCGGCCCGCATCGGCGACTGAGACGCCGGACATAATGTCCGGCGCTCCGCGATCACTTTGCGCCCGGGGGCTCAGGCACAGCATGCTTGGGCCACCGCGGCAGCCGATGCCGGGTAGGCGTCGCGGAGGCGCCACCAGGGTCCGGTGGGTTCATTGCGGCCCTTCGGGGCGCGATCGAGCCAGGGATACATGCTCCAGATCGCGTCCATGCCGCGGGCATAGCTGGAATAGGTGTGATAGATCGCGCCGTCCTCGCGGATGAAGGCGCTCATCCCGGGCCGCTCGCGCATATAGCCTCCCAGCGTCGTGCCGCTCTGCACGGCGAGCCCGGAGACGATGCCGTTGCTGGCCCAGTCGATCTGCGGCTCGCGCTGGAAATTGTAATCGACCGCGCCCCGCCGCTCCTGCTCCTCCGTGAAGGAGGCGCTGAAGTCGAAGTTGAAATCGCCCGTCGCCGAAGAGGCCCAGGGGAAATTCCAGCCCATGCGTCGCTTGAAGGCGACGAGCTTGTCGAGCGAGGCCAGCGATACCGCAGTCAGCGTCACGTCATGATTGGCGAGATGGACATGGATGCCGTTGAAGCCGTCGGCGATCAGCGAGCAGGACGGGCAGCCGGCGGAAAAATCCGGCCCGAACATGAAGTGGTAGATCAGGAGCTGCGAGCGCCCGGCGAAGAGGTCCTCGAGCCCGACCTGCCCCGCTTCGGTGGTAAAGCGATAGTCCTTGTCGACCTTGACCCAGGGCAGAGCCTGGCGCTGCAGCGCCACGGCATCGCTCTGCCGCGTCAGCGCCTTCTCGGCCGCGAGCAGGTCGAGTCTCGCCTTGAGCCAGTCCTCCCGGGTGCCGGTGAGATGAGCCATCATGATGCTTGCTCCTGTCTTCGGTTGACATTCGCCGCCCGCCGTTTCGCGATGCGGCGTCGCGATCAGGAGTAAGGTCGAGGCGACAGGAAGCGGGAGTGACAAGTTTGGCGGGATTTCGGGCTCAGGCATGGATTCGCTGATCACGGCGGCCGGGCGGGCCCTGGCGGCGGGCGATCCGTTCGGGGCGCTCAATCGCGTCGCGCTGCGCGAGGATGCGCCGGCGCTGGCGCTGCGCGGCATCGCCATGGCGCAGCTCGGCGACCTCGCCAGGGCCAAGGCACTGCTCAAGCGCGCCAGCCAGGGTTTTGGCGCCAAGGAGCCGCTGGCGCGGGCCCGCTGCATTCTGGCCGAGGCCGAAATCGCCCTGGTCTCGCGCGATCTCGGCTGGCCGGCCAAGGCGCTCGATGCGGCGCGCGCGGTGCTCGAAGCCCATGGCGACCGCCTCAACGCCGCCCATGCCCGCACGATCGAGGTGCGTCGGCTGCTCCTGATCGGCCGGCTCGGCGAGGCCGAGCGCGTGCTCGCCGGCTTCGACGAGAGCCCGCTGCCACCGGCGCTGGAGGCGGCGCGTGCGCTCGCCATCGGCGGCATCGCGCTGCGCCGACTGCAGGCGGAGTCGGCCCGCGCGGCATTCGCGCGAGCGGCGGAGGCTGCCCAGCGTGCTCGCATCCCGGCGCTCGCGGCCGAGGTCGAGGCGGCGGCGCGCGTGCTGGAGGCCCCGGCGGCGCGATTGATCCTGCGCGGCACGGAGCGCCCGCTGCTGCTGGGCGAGGTTGCAGCGCTGCTCGCCTCGGGCAGCTTCGTCGTCGACGCCTGCCGCAATGTCGTGCGCGAGGCGGGTACGGCCGTGCCGCTCGCCACCCGCCCCGTGCTGTTCGCCCTCGCCCGCGCCCTCGCCGAGGCCTGGCCGGCCGATGTCTCGCGCGAAGATCTGCTGAAACAGGCCTTCCGGGCGAAGGAGGCAGATGAATCGCATCGCGCCCGCCTGCGGGTCGAGATCGGGCGGCTGCGCGCCGAATTGCACGGGATCGCCGAGATCAACGCGACGAAACGCGGCTTTGCCTTGAAGCCGCACCGGGCGCGCGAGGTCGCGGTGCTGGCGCAGCCTTTGGAGGAGGCGCATGCCGACGTGCTCGCCCTCCTCGCCGATGGCGAGGCCTGGTCGAGCTCGGCGCTGGCGCTGGCGCTCGGCACGAGCCAGCGCAACATGCAGCGCGCGCTCGAGACGCTGGCGCAGGCCGGCAAGATCCAATTCTTCGGCAAGGCGCGGGCGCGGCGCTGGCTGACCCCGCCGGTGCCGGGTTTCCCGACAGCCTTGTTACTCCCGGCCCCGCTGCCGGATGGCTAGACCCTGTGACGGTCCAACCGAACAGAGGAGATATTCTCATGACCAGGACAGCCAGGATCGTCCGCGAATACGGCCCCTTCCCCGGCATCGAGGCCGTGCACGGCGTCAGCTATGACGGAAAAAATGTCTGGTTCGCCTCGGGCGACAAGCTCAATGCGTTCGATCCGGAGAGCGGCGAAACCGTCCGCAGCCTCGACATCCCTGCCCATGCCGGCACCGCCTTCGACGGCAAGCACCTCTACCAGATCGCCGAGGACCGCATCCAGAAGATCGATCCGGATAGCGGAAAGGTGCTCTCGACCATTCCGGCACCGGCCGGCGGCGGCGATTCCGGCCTCGCCTGGGCGGAGGGCACGCTCTGGGTCGGGCATTACCGCGAGCGCCAGATCCACCAGATCGATCCGCAGACCGGCAAGGTGCTGCGCACGCTGCAATCCAACCGCTTCGTCACCGGCGTGACCTGGAGCGATGGCGAGCTCTGGCACGCGACCTGGGAGAACGAAGAGAGCGAAATCCGCCGGCTCGATCCCGAAAGCGGCGAGGTGCTCGACGCCATGCGCATGCCGGAAGGCACCTTCGTCGCCGGCATGGAAGCAGGCGGCGACCGCTTCTATTGCGGCGGCGGCGGCAAGAACGGCGTAGTCAGGGCGGTGGCCCGGCGCTGAGTCAGGTCAGCGGACGACGCGCCCGCGCTGTCGCGTCCCGTTCGGCAGGCGGCAGGAGCAGGCCGCACCGGCCCGGGCGCGGCTTGGCGCCGCGCAGGCCCGGCGCGACGTCCTGCAATAGGCTGTACCGACACTGCGCAGCGCAGGATCGCTCGCCGACCCGTAGCGCGGCATATAGATCGGGTTCGACGAGCGCGGCGCGCCCCGCGGCGTGCCGCCATAGTCGACCGGCGGGCCGGCGCCGGGGATGCCGCCGGCACCTGGCGCGTGCAGCCTGATATCGGGCTGGTTGTCGAAGATCGAGGGCGGGCCCAGGCCTTGGCTCGGACCGCCCGGGATCAGCGGCGCATTGCCCGGCGTGCCGATCTGGGCGAGCGCCGGATGGGCGAGCAGCACTGCGGCCAGTGCCGGCACCAGCCATTTCCAATACGTCATCATCTCTCGCCTTCCTTCCGACCGCCTCGCCTGGCAGTAACTCTATCGGATTAGTTCGAGCGACCTAAAGCTTTCACTCGAATAGAATAAAATCAAGCCAATACCGCATGCTATTGCTTAACGCGCCGGCCTGGCCGTGTTCATCTGGAACAAGCCATCCCGAATACATCTCTTTTTTGCGCCGAGCGGCCACTAGACCGCCCGGGCGGGAGGCACGTCATGCGATACCTGCAGAGCAAAATCTTTATTGCGGGACTTCTCGCGACCACGTCGACCTTTGCTTATGCCCAAGGGGCCGGCTCATGGCCGGAGTACCATGAGGGCTTCACGGTCAACGGCAGCCCGACACCGCAGCCCCGCAGCGGCTGCGACCGCAAGCTCATCAGAGACAATTGGCTTTGGGAATGCAATTCGGCGGCACGCGACAACCCGTTCCGCGCGAGCGCAGCCGGGTCCGGCCCAAGCGCGTCGGATGCAGGTGGCGTGCGATATTACAACGCTGTCTCCCCGACCGGCCGCAGGACCCGGGCACCGAGCCGGGATTGCGTCGTCGTGCAGTCCGAACGCGACCTGCTGTGGGCCTGCCCGCCGCTTGCCACCGCGTCGATCGGCGCCACGGCCACAGCCCCCCAGGGCACCGCGGCCGGCAATGTCCAATACTACAATGTCGTCGCCGCCAACGGGAGGCGCACGCGCGCACCCGGCCCCGGTTGCACCGTGGTCCAGCAGGGCGGCAACCAATACTGGGCCTGCCCGCCGCTGACGACGGGAGCCTTGTCTTCGGGAGGGCCGAGCGGCGATTCGAACTCCGGAGGCAATGGCCGCAACGGAAATGACGGCTCGGCCGGCAGTGGAGATGGAAACTCCGGCAGCGGCGGATCGGRAAGCGGTTCGGCAAGCAACGGCGGCGGCGGCGGCGGCGGCAGCGGTGGCAGCGGTGGTGGCAGCGGCGGCGGCAGTGGCGGCGGTAGCGGCGGCGGCGGCGGCAGCGGTGGCAGCGGCGGCGGCAGTGGCGGTAGCGGCGGCGGCAGCGGAGGCAGCGGTGGCGGCAGCGGCGGTCATGGCGGCGGTGGCGGCCACGGTGGTGGCGGTGGTCACGGCGGCGGCCAAGGCGGCGGCGGCAATGGCGGCGGCGGTCATGGTGGCGGTGGTCACGGCGGTGGTGGTCACGGCGGTGGCGGTCATGGTGGCGGCGGCCACGGAGGCGGCGGCCACGGAGGTGGCGGTCACGGCGGTGGCGGTCATGGTGGCGGTGGTCACGGCGGTGGTGGTCACGGCGGTGGCGGCCACGGAGGCGGCGGCCACGGAGGTGGCGGTCACGGCGGTGGCGGTCATGGTGGCGGTGGTCACGGCGGTGGTGGTCACGGCGGTGGCGGTCATGGTGGCGGCGGCCACGGAGGCGGCGGCCACGGAGGTGGCGGTCACGGCGGTGGCGGTCACGGTGGCGGCGGTCACGGTGGCGGCGGCCACGGAGGTGGCGGTCACGGTGGCGGCGGCCATGGCGACGGCGGCAACGGGGGCAATGGTGGTGGCGGCCACGGCGGTAATGGCGGGGGTGGTCACGGTGGCGGCCATGGCGGCGGAGGCCACGGCGGTGGCGGTGGCCATGGCGGCGGCGGGAACGGAGGCAATGGCGGTGGCGGCCACGGCGGCAATGGCGGAGGTGGAGGTCACGGCGGCGGTAACGGTGGCGGTGGCCACGGCGGTAATGGCGGGGGCGGTCACGGTGGCGGAGGCCACGGCGGCGGAGGCCACGGCGGTGGCGGTGGCGGCCACGGCGGCAATGGCGGAGGTGGAGGTCACGGCGGCAACGGCGGCGGCGGCCTTGGCGGCGGCGGAGGCCACGGCGGTGGCGGAGGCCACGGCGGCAACGGCGGCGGCGGCCTTGGTGGTGGCGGCGGCCACGGCGGTGGCGGCGGTGGCCATGGCCGCTGAGGGAGCAGCTCTATCCGGCCGGGCTATGTGCCAGCCCGGCCGGATCGCGGGCGTTCCCAAGCGGATAATGGGCGCACCTCCGGCCGGCAGCCGGCGCAGATCTGAGCGAACACGTCATGACATGCCCCGCCTTACCGGACGGGGCATTCTCGGCGAGCGGCCCGCTCAGGGACGATATGAGCGTCGAGTCGCAGCGGTCACGGCGATATTGCCGCCATCGATCGCTTCCCAGGCGCGGGGATTGGACTGCGACATGCGGGTGAAGAACAGATACCCGGTCTGCGTCCAGGGCAGCAGGCGGGAGGTCTTGTTGTCGAGAACGAGATCCCCCTCGGAGGTGGTCGCCATCAGCACCGCGTGTCCCTCGCCGGCCGGCGTGCCGACGACTGCGATCAGCAGGGCTGATGACGGCCAGCCCCGCTCGATCAGGTGCTTGCGCTTCAGCAGCGCGAAATCCTCGCAATCGCCCTGCCCGTCGGCCGGGATGCTCCAGACATCCTCACGGCCATGATGCTCCCGGTCGGAGATTTCCGATATCGCGGAGTTCACCCGCGCATTGACCTCCTGCAGGTCGCGCTGGCGCTCCGGCGTCAGCACAACCTGCCGCGTCAGAACGCCGGATCGGCGGCATTCCACCGGGTTCCTGGCGCAGAAGTCGAGGAATGCCGGTGGCGGCGACGCCGGCCCACGGGTCCGCGCCGCGAGCTGATCGGCCCTGGCGGCACTCGGCAGATTTCCGGCGAGCAGCGCGACACCGAGCGCCCACGCCGTGATGAAGGCAGGCATCGTCATGGTCGAAACCACATCGTCATGGTCCGCCTTGCTAAGGAGGTGAGCGCGCGATCGGCAGTCGGAAGGATGGGCGCCTTTGCTTAAGAAAGAAGGCAATTCTGTGATGAGAAATGACGGGAGATTCGGGCGGCCGAAGCAAGGCTGAAGGCGCCCCGTCAACAGAATTTGCGACGCGCGCCATGGCGCGCGAGGTGAGTATTTTGCCTCAACGGACTGATTTAACAGCCGAAAGGCGCGCTCCCAGGGCGGTTGTCAGTAGGGTGTGAACGCGCGAGGAAGCGCGGTATTGCCCCCAACGGCCTTCGCGCCCCAGAGTGCCGGAACGAAGTCAGGTTCGACAGATGCCCTATACCGACCCGCTCGAGCCGATGCTCAAACGCGAGGAAGAGCTGCGCCATCAGATCGCGAGACGCCTCGCCGAGGAGGCAGGCGCCGTGCCGCCCACCCTGTCGGCCGACCACCTCGCCGCCGCCGACGAGGCGATCGCCGCCTGGGCCGAGCAAGGCGATGAGGAGCAGGACCAGCGAGCGTTCCGGCCGATCGGTCCGCTGCAGGAACTGCTGGCCGAGCACCGGGACATGATCGAGCGCATCGCCGAGCTGCAGGACAGGCGCCTCTCCTGACAGCCTAGGACATCGCGTGTTGCGACCTGCCTGCCGAAATGCGACTCTGGCGGAAAGGTTGCGAGCTGGGGTCGCGCCATGCGGTTCGGCAATGTGCTGACGGGACTGTGGCGCCGCCGGAGGGCCGAGCGCCGGCTGTTTCTGCTCGTCTTCGGATTGCTTCTCGCGGCCTCTGCCGCCCTCGCGCAGCAAGAGCGTCGTGTCGCCCTGATCGTCGGTGTCGGCGGCTATCGCAACGTGCCCGCACTCGCCAATCCGCCAAACGATGCGCGGGACCTCGGCGCGGTGCTCGATCGCCTCGGCTTCGAGACGGAAACGCTGGTCGATCCCGACCGGCTGGCGCTGGAAGCGGGGGTCAGGCGCCTCGGCCAGCGCGCCCGCGGCGCCGATGCGGCGTTCTTCTTCTTCGCCGGCCACGGGCTCGAGGCCTCCGGGCGCAACTGGCTCCTGCCCGCGCCCGCGGAAATCCGCAGCGACCGCGATTTGCGCTTCGAGGCGCTCGACCTCGACAGCGTGCTCGAACAGCTCGATGGCGCGGCCCGGCTTTCGATCCTCGTCCTCGACGCCTGTCGCGACAATCCCTTCCGCAAGCGCCTGCAGGCCTCGGGTCGCGGCGCGCCAGCTGCATCAGGGCTCGGCCAGGCGAGCGCCACGGTCGGGACGCTGCTCGCCTTCGCCACGGCGCCGGGCACGGTGGCCGATGACGGCCGCGGCCGGAACAGCCCCTTCACCACCGCGCTGCTGAAGCGTATCGAGACGCCGGGGCTGGAGATCCGCCAGCTGATGGCCGAGGTCAGGCGCGAGGTCCGCGAGGCGACGCAGGGGCGCCAGGTGCCCTGGGAGAACTCGGCGCTGGAAGGCAGCTTCTATTTCCGCGCCGCCGCCGCCTCTGCGCCGGCTCCAGCGGCGGCAACCCCTCCCGCTGCGGCCGCGTCTGCCCCTGGCGCCTCGTCACCCGGCGCCGAGACGGTGTTCTGGGAAAGCGTGCGCGGCAGCCGCAACCCGGCCGATCTGCGCGCCTATCTGACGCGCTTCCCGAGCGGCGTCTTCGCCTCGCTGGCGCGCAACCGGCTGGAGGAGATGGAGCGCAACCGCTCGCCCGAGCTGCGCCGCCCCGACGCGAACAGCGCAACGGCGCTCGATCCGGCAACGCCCGAGGGGCGCGAGGCGCTGCTGCTGAGCGTCCTGAGCCTGGACCATCCGGTTCCCCGCGGGCGCCTCGAAGCGCAAGTGCGCGCCTTGCAGGCCTACCAGGAGAGCAAGCAGCACCGCGCCATTGCCATCTCGCCGAAGCAGCAGCGGAGCTTTCGCGTCTCCGACAGCCCCTCCGCCGCGGCGGCCGAGGAACTGGTCCTGGAGCGCTGCCAGCTTCGCAATGACGAACCTTGCGTCCTCTTCGCCCTGAACGAGGCGTTCCGCACGCCGCAACAGAGCGGCGAGTGGCCGCGCCGGGAGATGGAGCGGCTGCGCCATGAGGGGCCCTATCGCCCCGACAAGGTGCCGGCGATCACGGCGGAACGGCGCAAGGAAACCGACATTGCCGGCTATGGCCGGGCGCGCGAACCGAAGGCGATGGCGATCCACCCGCTCGGCCGCATCTTCGTCAAGATCGGGGCGGCCAGCGCCTTCGCGGCCGAGACCGAGGCCTTGAAGGTCTGCAACGACGACCCGGCCCGCGACGGGGCGACCGGCTCCTGCTTGCTCTACGCGGCCGGCAACACTGTCGTGCTGCCCGGCCACCACACCGCGCCACTTGCGACCGATCCGGCGCGCCCGGCGACGCCGGCGCCAGCGAGTGGGCGATGAGGGTTGGTCGGGAGTCGGCTTCACTAATTTGGGCGCTCACGGGACAAATGAGCAACAATCGAAAGGTCGATCATCTCGGCCAGTTGCCGAGGCTCATGCCCCCTCTCCCCGCAACGATCGTCCGGCGAACGTGAACGCGCGAAGAAGCGAGGTACTGCCGCGAGCGGCTTGTCCGGCCCGGATTGGCGAAGCAAGGTTCGACAGATGCCCTACACCGACCCGCTCGGGCCGATGCTCCAACGCGCGGACGAGCTGCGCCGCCAGATCGCCCTGCGCATTGTCGAGGAGGCAGGCGCCGCGCCGCCGCCCTCCCCGTCAGCCGATCACCTCGCCGCCGCCGACGAGGCGATCGCCGCCTGGGACGAGCAAGGCGAGGAAGAGCAGGACCAGCAGGCTTTCCGGGATATCGGACCGTTGCAGGAGTTGCTGGCGGAGTATCAGGAGATCGTGGAGCGGATTGTTGAGGAGCGCGATCGGCGGTTGGGATGAGGGGGCGAGGCGGCCTCGCGGGCGAAGATCACGTGGAGGAGTAAGCTCGTGAATTCACACGCACACTAAATGATAGCCGGTAAACTCGCACACGCGACTTTTGTCTGCCAGATCGGCATCACCTCATGGTCAGCGAGATGGTTTCGAAGTGCGACCAAATGCGTCGCTGCAATTTCTCCAATTGGTTCGATCCTTGCTCTAACCAAAAATTCTCTCGAATAGAAAACCATAGCGCCACAAGAAATATAACTGTCCCATTTCAAGAAGCCATAATCAGACTGCTTGATCTGAAAACAACCTCCATAATCCGCGCTGCTTATAAAAAGAAATGCATACTCAGCCAGTGCCCGATGATCATCTGTCTGACAGATAAAAACGTGCATCTTTTCACGCAGATCGTGACCGACCGCCTGGTCTGACGTGAACCGGAGGACGGACCCGACCTTCATTTTCAGATATGGCGAGAAACCGGACCAATATCGCTGACTAGCGCTGCGCGCTTTTCATCTGAATCGATCATCTCGTCGTAAGTCATCTCCCCGCGCTGGGCCTCCCCTCGACGCGCCCATGCACGCTTATATGCTTGGTGGTCGTGCGTCAGGTTAAAGAGAGCATCGAAGTCGAGATTGCCATGCCGCTCAAGAACCTCATCAAACACTTTGAGGTCGCTTCTTGAAAAGAGATCGCGGTCAATTTCGCGCTTAGGCGCGCCGATTACAACAAGCGGCGCGCGATCCGGCCCTGGTCGATCAACCTGCTTGACCTCAAACGGCAGCTCGTTGATTCCCGCTTTCCGCATTGTAAAGCGGTCGCCTTCCAGCAAATCCTTGGCGTTCGAGGCAACTGGCCCATACTTGAGCGCAAAATAACGCTCCGACGTGATCGGACGCCCGTACCGAGCGAGGTGTTCCCGGTCAGCGAGATAGAAAAACTTCACAGCCTGATACTTGTCCGCACCCGGCATCTTATGCGCCAGATACAGCAGCAGCTCGACGATCTTCGCCAAGTTGGGCTGGAATTGGAGGGCCATCAGTCGACCTCAGCGACGCGCGCTTCGCTGCGCACCGACTCTTTTCAATGACAAACTACAACCCACACCTAACTCCGCTATCATGTTTTTATTTTGTCAATTGGAACAAAACAAGAATTCGGTCAAATTCGCCCATAGACCAGCGCCAGCGCCCGGTTAACCACCACTTTCGGACGAATTGTTGCATTCGGCGCACAAGAAAACCCAATGCGGGCAGCTACCGTTTGCGCGATCGTGTCTTCGATCGCGCCGTCATATCGACCCCGTAATAGATGAGTCGGGCGCTTCGTTCGGGAAATGGAGAGACCGCCAACGAAGATGAGGCCAGAACAGATTTTCCCGCTTTTCCGACCGGCTGTGCCCGGCGAGAAAAATCAGGGGAAATTCCGCAATCTTTTCAATTACTGTAAAAAGAAATGGTGCCCAGGGCTGGAATCGAACCAGCGACACTGCGATTTTCAGTCGCATGCTCTACCAACTGAGCTACCTGGGCATTCCCGCGAAGCGCTCGGCGCTTCGGTTGGTGGGAGGCGATATAGAGGGCTGGGCACGGGCTGTCCAGCCGACAAACGATCCTGCCGGTGGGAAAATTTCGACCTGACCGGCAAGGAGATGAAAATCCGAGCCGAGGCGGCCCTTTTTGCTGCGCCCGGCGCGAATGCCGCCTCAGCCCAGGCTGGCCGCGAGCGCGGCAACGCAGATCCTGACAAGCCCTGGAACCAAAGCGCGGTAATCGGGTTGATGCGGCGGCGCCAGCGATGGCGCCGTGCCTGCCGCCGATCTCGAGCAAGCCGCGGATGTACCGGCAGTTCGATCGCGCGGGAGGCGGAATTCGGGCGCTGGCGCCCTCCGGATAGTCCTGACCCGTCGCGCGGCCGGTCAGCGAATGGCCCGGCGTCCTCCCGAAAGGGAAACGCCGGGCCTTTCCATGTCAGACGTCCTCGTCGCGCCGCATCGGCGCTTCCTCGGTCTCGTCCAGCGGCTCGCCCGGAATCACGTAATTGCCCTTGAGCCAGCGACCGAGGTCGATGTCGGAGCAGCGGGCCGAGCAGAACGGCTTGAAGCGCTGCACGGCCGGCTTGCCGCAGATCGGACAAGGCCGCGCAGGCGGGGCAGGATTCTCGGGTTGTTCAGGCGCCATATTGCAAGGTCACTCCGCCATCGACTGGAAGCTCGATGCCGGTGACATAGCGCGCTTCGTCGCTGGCGAGAAAGAGCGCTGCCCAGGCGACGTCCCAGGCCTCGCCCATATGGCCCATCGGAACCTGCGAGTCGCGCTTGGCCCACATCGCCGCGACATCGCCCTTGCCATAGGTCTGGGCGAGCCCGGCCGAATGCTCGACCATCGGCGTCTTCATCAGCCCGGGCAGCACCGCGTTCACGCGGATCTTCTCGGGCGCGTATTGCGCCGCGGTCGTGCGGGTGAGCTGGTTCATGGCCGCCTTGCTGGCGCCATAGCTGGCATAGGGCACGCCGGTGTGGCGGATCGAGGCGATCGAAGAGATGTTGATGATCGAGCCGCCCTGCCCGCCCTCGGCGAACTGGCGCTGCATCACCGGGATGACGTGTTTCATCGCCAGGAAGCAGCCGGTCAGGTTGACCTTGAAGACGCGCTCCCAGGTCTCCAGCGGCAGATCGACGACGCTGCCGACCTCGGCGATGCCGACATTGTTGTCGAGCACGTCGATGCGGCCATAGGCCTTGAGCGTCGCCTCGACGAGAGCACGCAGATCGTCCTCGCTGGTGACATCGGTGCGGATCGCGAAGACCTCGCCGCCCTCGCCCTTGATGATGCTCGCGGTCTCCTCGGCAGCGTCGAGATTGCGGTCGGCGCAGACGACCCTGGCGCCCTCGCGGGCGAACACCGTCGCCGTCGCCTTGCCATTGCCCCAGCCCGGGCCGATCGAGCCCGCACCGGCTACGATCGCGACCTTGCCTTCGAGACGTTTCGTCATGGCGTTGTTCCCTGCCCTAGGCGCTTGCTTGCCGTTGGCGCCACCATCGGCACTCGCAGCGACCTGAGCAAGCGCATGGCATGCAAGCCGGCATGCGCCTGGAAAGCGCTCAGGCGAGTTGTGCGGCCGCGAGCGCGATGGCGGTGGTGAGGCCGACGACCAGCACGAACCAGGGCCAGAGCGCGCGCATTGCCTGCCCGGTCTCGGCTGTCGTCGCCTTGATCAGGACCTGGCCCATGGTGACGCGGACCGGGCTGACCGCCGTGAGCAGGCTGCCGGCGACAACCGCGGCAGCGATCACCAGAAGCCGGGCTTCGCCGGCCGGGACGAGCGCGGTCGCGAGCGGCATGGAGACGGCGCCAGCGCCGGTGTTCGAGCCGGTGAGATAGCCGCCGAGCGCGCCGGCGACCGGCACGATGCCGGCCGACCAGGAGCCGAGCACGTCGCTGACCGCAAGGCCAATGCCGCCGGCAAGGCCGGAGCCGACCATGATCCAGGCCATGCCGACAAGCAGGAAGGTCAGCAGCGCCGCACGCCCTGAGCGCTGCAGCGTCAGTTTCAGCAACGCCGACACCTGCCGCGCCCCGCCCCGGCGCAGGGCGACGACGAGCGCGATGGCGATGAGCGGCAAGGCCGGCGAGAGCAGCGGCGCGAAAGCCGAGGCGTCGGCGAACGGCTTGAAAGATGGGGTCTCCAGCCAGTCATGGATCGCCCGCACCAGCCGCATCAGCGCCAGCGCGACGACAAGGGCGATATAGGGTGCCAGGCGCACGAGCAGCGCCCGGTCGAGCCCGGCCCAGCCCTTCACCCGCAGGAAGCGCAGCAGCATCACCGGCGCCAGCGCCGCGATCGCGGCCAGCTCCAGCGGCAGAGTGAGATTGGCGGCGACGAGCAGGGCCATCAGCAATGCGATGAGGCCTGCCCATTCGAGGCGGTCGGCAAGTGCAGGCGAAAGCCCGGCCCGGCGCGACAGGCGCCAGAACAGCGGCAACAGCACAGCGCCGAGCAGCGCTGTCACGACCGCGATCCGCCAGATCAGCGCCGTGAGCGAGACGCCGGCGATATCGGCGCTGATCCTGGTGCCGATGCCGAGCGCGCCCCATGGCACCAGGATCTGGCTGAAGGTGGCGAGCGCCAGTGCCGGCGCCTTGTCGACGCCGAGGCGGCGGGCACCGGAAACGGCGACGACATAGCCGACGCCGAAGCCGGTCGCGGTTTCCAGGAAGGGTCCGCGCAGCAGGCAGGCCTCGGCGAGCGCGCCGTGCTCGGGCTGGGCTGGGTCAGTGTTATCGCTCGCCTTCTCCAGGCTGAGCGAGAAGGCGAGCCCGGCGACGATGACCAGTGTCGCCGGCAGGCCGATCCAGGCTCCGGCGGCGAAATGCCGGATGATCGCAGCGGCGTCCGGGTGGTTGGGGCCAGCGAAGAAGGCGACGAGCGCGGCACAGATAGTGCCGAGCGCGCCGGCGGTGAGCGCCGAGCGACCGGACAGGATCAAGCCGAGGAAGAGGATCAGCGGCGAGAGCCAGATCAGAACCATGATCGTCCGGCTTGCGCTCGCTCAGCCGACATTCAGCCAGCCGAGGCGGACCGGGAAGCCTTCGCCGCCGAGCAGGTTGACGGTCTCGTAGAGCGGCAGGCCGACCACGCCGGTATAGGAGCCGACGAGCTTGACCACGAAGGAGCCGGCAATCCCCTGGATGGCATAGGCCCCGGCCTTGCCGCGCCATTCGCCCGAGGCTAGGTAGTTCTCGATATCCTCGTTCGAGAGCCGCTTGAAGCGCAGCCGCGTCTCGACGATGCGCTCGCGGATCGTGCCGGACGGCGTCGCTAGCGCGACACCGGTATAGACGCGGTGCGCCCGGCCGGAGAGCAGGCGCAGGCAGGCGGCCGCCTCGTCGACGATCTCGGCCTTGGGCAGGATGCGCCGGCCGACCGCGACAACGGTGTCGGCAGCGAGGATATAGGCGCCTTCGAGATCGGGCCGACCTTTCAGCCCGGCGAGCCCGGCCTCGGCCTTGGCGCGGGCGAGCCGGCGGGCGAGGTCACGCGGGCGCTCGCTCTTGAGCGGGCTCTCGTCAAGATCGGAGGGCAGCAGCGCGTCGGGCTTGAGGCCGGCCTGTTCGAGCAGGGCCAGGCGCCGCGGCGAGGCCGAGGCCAGGACCAGTTTCGGGCGCCAGCCCGGCGGCTTCTGGGAGCTGAAGAGATTCAAGTGTCGGCTCGCTGCGCGTCCGGGACGGTTTCCCGCAAGGCTTTAGAGCCAGTTGCGGAATATCCCAAGCCCTCTCCTCGGGAGCCGGCCCCCCGGTTGTCCTGCCGTTCGCGCATGGGGTGGCTGCATCTCCTGTGCAATGCGTAGAATTTGAGCGTCGCAATGCATGGTTCCGGATTGCACTAATCCGTTTAGCTTGCCACATCAGACAAGCGGGCGTGGCGGCGACCCGCAAGGCTCGGCCTACACGGCCCCCTTCTCGTCACCGGAGAGCTTTCGCCATGGCGTCACGAACTGGATCTGCCTCGACCGTCGCGCTGGCGGCGGACGCGCAAAGCGTCCTCGCCCAGATGGTCGCGATGCAGGTCGATGCCGGGCTCACCATCGCCATGCGGATGCCGATCCTGGCCAAGGGCGCGCTCGGCGACGCCAGGGGCCAGCGCGAGGCCAGCAAGGCCGTGGTCGAGAAGGCCGCGGCCATGGCCGAGAGCGGCTTCGCCATCGGCCACGCCGCAACGCTGTTCTGGTGGAGCATGGCGTTCAACCCGCTGACCCCGAACGGGCTCGGCGAAGCGACGGCCAAGGCCGTCCACAGCACGCTGGAGCCGTTCTCGCGGCGTACCCGCGCCAATGCCAGCCGGCTGTCGAAGCGCCGTTAAGCCTTAGGTTCGAAGCCCGTCCCAAGCACCGGCTCGGCAACCGTCGGCAGCGCTGCCGTGGCGTCGTACTCGCGCTCCAGCTTGCGATAGCGCGCGACGCTGACCGGGATCAGCGCGAGATAGGCGGCGACGACCAGCGCCAGCATCTCGAACGGATAGGCGAAGAGCAGGCCGGCGACGACGACGACGGCGACGAAGATCGGTAGCACCTGGTCGCGTGGAACGCGGGTGCCGAGCGTCTTGCCGGCATAGCAGGGGATGCGCGAGATCGTCAGGAAAGCGATGAACAGGATGTAGAGGCCGACGAAGGGAGCGCCATACTCCCTCACCGGCATGCCGACGAACTCCAGATAGAACGGCAGCATGGCGGTGATCGCGCCGGCCGGGGCCGGCATGCCGACGAAGAAGTTCTTCTGCCATTCCGGCCGGTTCGGATCGTCGATCATCACGTTGAAGCGCGCCAGCCTGAGCGCCATGGCGCAGGCCAGCGTCAGCACGATGATCCAGCCGAAGGAGCGCAGATCGTGCAGAACGAAGGTCCAGAGCACGAAACCGGTGGCGACGCCGAAGCAGACGAAATCCGAGAGCGAATCGAGCTCGGCACCAAACCGCGAGGTGCCCTTGAGCAGGCGCGCGAGGCGCCCGTCGATGCCATCGAGCAGGGCTGCGACGAGGATGCAGATCGTCGCCGATTCGAACTTGCCGTCGACGGCGAGACGCATCGCGGTCAGGCCGAGGCAGAGGGCGATCAGCGTCACGACATTGGGCGCGATCAGCCGGAACGGGATCGCCTTGAAGCGGGTGCGCTTCGATTCGACGCGCTCGGGTTCGAAAGGCGGAAAGAGGTCGCTCATATCAGCGGGAATACGCGGTTTTCAGGTGGGAGGCTAGGTGTGCTGCACGACGCAGAACCCCTCTCCTGGAAGGAGAGGGGCAGGGGTGAGGTGTTCGGACTGAAAACGTTGGCCCTAGCTCTACCGGGCAGTCGGCGCTCGCAGACAAGGCCAATCAAAACAAACTTTGAGGACGCTCCGCGTCGGGACCGGACCATCCCCAATCGCGGAACATCTCTCTATATGAGTCCAAATCAAACGTCTCGTCAGCTCGCGGCTCGCCCAAGAGCGAGTAACCATACCCGTATTGAACAAGACGCTGTCCATACTGTCCTAAATCGTTAGAATCTCGAAAGATCAGCATTCCATTCTGATCGCCAAGATTGCGGATACGCGCAACGGTCACAACGCGATGCCCCCCCCAACATCGACAACAAACGCGAAATCCGCGTGAAGTCCAAGTGCTTCGCAGGCTTGTGATATCCAGCTTTCAAGCGTTGTCATGACCGTTGGGCAGAGCCTATCAAATCCCCCGGAACGCCCGGCCGATGTCGTTGCCCGAGAAATCCGCCAGCACGGTCTCGCCGGCGATCGCGGTCTGGCCCTCGCCGACCAGCGGGACGACGCCCTGCGGCAGGTAGACGTCGACGCGCGAGCCGAAGCGGATCAGGCCGAAGCGCTCGCCCTGCCCAAGCGGATCGCCCTCCTTGACGAAGGGCACGATGCGGCGAGCGATCAGCCCGGCGATCTGGACGACCGCGATGGTGCCGGCCGGCGTCTCGATTGCCAGCGCGTTGCGCTCATTGTCCTCGCTCGCCTTGTCGAGTTCGGCGTTGAGGAAGAGGCCCGGCGTATAGGCCATCTTGAGCAGGCGGCCGGCGACCGGGCTGCGGTTCACATGGCAGTCGAAGACGTTCATGAACACCGAGATGCGCGTCATCGGCTCGGCCGGCAACTCCAGCTCCGGCGGCGGCACGGCGGTGGCGATCTGGCTGATGCGGCCATCAGCCGGCGAGATCACCAGCCCCTCGCGCTGCGGCACGATACGCACGGGATCGCGGAAGAAATAGCAGATCCACAGCGTGATCAGCGTGCCGATCCAGCCGAAGGGCCCCCAGAGCTGGCCGAGCACGAGCGTCGCCACCACGCCGATGGCGATGAAGACATAGCCTTCCTTGTGGATCGGTACGATCGTCCGGCGGACGGAGTCGACGAGAGACATGGGCGTTAGTCCTGTTGCTCTTGTTGGCGCGGCGCGCGCATCTGGCAGCGCCTTCGCGGCCGGGTTGAGGCCGCAAGACGGCGAAGCTTTTAGGCTTTTGCGGGCTTTTGCGAAAGAGGCGCAGGGATGGCGCGACAATCAATCCCCGTGCACTTTGCCGATGGCGGTTGCCCTAGCCCACTACTTGCGCCGCTGCCCTGCCCGCGACCCGCCCCGAGAAGATGCAGCCGCCGAGGAAGGTGCCCTCCAGCGCACGATAGCCGTGCAAGCCGCCGCCGCCGAAGCCGGCGGCCTCGCCGACCGCGTAGAGCCCGGGCACCGGCTCGCCGTCCTGCCCCAGCACGCGGGCCGAGAGATCGGTCATCAGTCCGCCCAGCGATTTGCGCGTCAGGATGTTGAGGCGGACTGCCACCAGCGGGCCATGAGCCGGATCGAGGATGCGATGCGGCTTGGCCGTGCGGATTAGCCGGTCGCCGATATAGGCGCGGGCGCCGCGCAGCGCGGTGACCTGCAAGTCCTTGCCATAGGGATTGTCGGCATCGCGGTCACGCGCTTCGATCTGCGCCCGCAGATGTGCTTCGTCGATCAAACCGGCACCGCCGAGCGCGTTCATCCGGGAGACCAGCCGCGAAAAATCAGTCTCGACGATGAAATCCTCGCCCTTGTCCAAGAAGGCCTGGACCGGCGCCGGCATGCCGGCCCGGGCGCGCTGGATCACCTGGCGCCAGCTCTTGCCGGTGAGGTCGGGGTTCTGCTCGGAGCCCGACAGCGCGAACTCCTTGGCGACGACGCTGCGACTGGTGACGAACCAGGAATGGTCGAAGCCGGTCTTGCGCAGATGCTCCAGTGTTCCCAGCGTGTCGAAGCCGGGAAAGAGCGGCACCGGCAGGCGGTTGCCGCGGGCATCAAACCAGAGCGAGGACGGACCGGGCAGGATGCGGATCGCATGCGCCGGCCAGATCGGCGCCCAGTTGGCGATGCCCTCGACATAGTGCCACATCCGGTCGCCATTGATCAGCTGGCCGCCAGCGGTCTCGGCAATGGCGAGCATGGCGCCGTCGACATGGGCCGGCACGCCGGACAGCATCCGCCTAGGTGGCTCGCCGAGACGCTGTGGCCAGTTGCGGCGGACAAGCTCGTGATTGCCGCCGATGCCGCCGGAGGCGACGATCACCGCCTGCGCCTTGATGGCGAAGCTGCCGGTCACAGCGCGCGAGCTCGCCTGCCCGCGATCGATTGCGCTGTCCTCCAGCACCTCGCCCTCAACGCTATCGATGGCGCCGCCGCTGCGCGTCAGGCTGGTGACGCGATGGCGGAAGCGCAACTCGATCAGCCCTTTCGCCTCAGCCTCCGCGACGCGGCGCAGGAAGGGCTCGAGCACGCCCGGGCCCGTACCCCAGGTGACGTGGAAGCGCGGCACCGAATTGCCATGGCCGGTGGCGAGATAGCCGCCGCGCTCGGCCCAGCCGACAACCGGGAACCAGCGCATGCCCTGCGCATAGAGCCAGCTGCGCTTCTCGCCCGCGGCGAAATCGAGATAGGCGTCGGCCCATGCCTTCGGCCAATGGTCTTTCTGCCGGTCGAAGCCGGCCGAGCCGAACCAGTCCTGTCGGGCGAGGTCGAGCGAATCCCGGATACGCAGCCGGCGCTGCTCGGGGGAATCGATCAGGAAGAGCCCGCCGAAGGACCAATGCGCCTGCCCGCCGAGGCAAGCCCGCGGCTCCTGCTCGACGATGACCACCTTCCGGCCGGCATCGGCCAGCTCAGCGGCAGCGACGAGGCCGGCAAGGCCCGCGCCGACGATGACCACATCCGCCTCGAGCGCCATGCCCCTCCCCGCCGCCGGATTCCCGTTGCGGTTGAGCTTGCCGAGAAATCGCCGGACCGCAAGGGCGCCGTTCGATCGACGATCCGGGCCCCCGCGAAATGGCCGCCGTCTTAAGGAGATCGCGCGCCTGTCCGCTGAAACTCCTAAATATTTGCCGCGAAATGGTCACGAAAGACTTCGGAACGCTTCGCCTCCGCAGCGGTTGAATCCCCAGGACACATCATCAATCCAAGGAGGATGAGGATGAACCCGCTGAAGATTGGCTTGGTCGCTGGTGCGCTCGCACTGTCGTCGGTCGCGGCTGTGGCGCAGGGCGTCGACCTGCGGCCGGAGAACAGCATTCCGAAATATGAGCGCGGGCCGACAAGCAACGACAACGCGCCCTATCGCGGCGGTACCTACAAGCCGGACGATTATCGCCAGGGCTATGACCGGCGCGGCTATGACGGCGTTCGCTACGACGCGATCACCCAGCGTGAAGCGATTCGGATCGCGCGGCGCAATGGTGTCGCCGAGGTGGAGCAGGCACGCTGGAGTGGTAATGCCTGGGTGATCGATGGCGCCGACAGGCGCGGCGATGACCTCCGCGTCGAGATCAACCGGCGCGGCGAAGTGGTCGATATCGACCGCAACTGAGGCAGGGATCAGAAGACCAACATGGTGAGAACCTGGGCGACCTTCGGGCCGCCCTTTTTTATGCCGCCCTCGCCACCGTCACGCCGGCGCCAAAACGCCGCGCCGCGAGCAGGGTCAGGATCAGGAAGACGATCAGCGCCAGCACCTGGGCGATCGCGAAGGGCGGCTCGCTCTGCGTCGGAGCCAGATCGTGCAGGACGTTCACCTTGAGGAAGAGCTGGGCGATCAGCACGAAGATCAGCAGGTAGAACGAGAGCACCGCGGTGATCGCGTAGATCCGCCGCCAGACATCGCGCAGGGCGAAGGCGTAAAGCGCCAGCCCCGCAAGCGCGAGCAGCACCAGCGAGACTGCGCCGACGATATGCGAGGGCAGCACCCTGTCGAAGGGGAAGGCGTAACCGGTGGCGCTCGCCGCGAAGGCGGTCGAGAGATAGATGCCGTTCCAGCGCGGGCTGAGATGACCCTTCAGCAAGGCCATCGTCATCGGAAAGCCGGCGACGATCGCGATCAGGCTCAGCCAGGTATGGAAGCCAACCAGTGTGGTTGGATCGAGCACGAACATGGCAAAGCCCCCCGCTTCAACCGCAGCGAGCCCACAGCCAGGCTCTGCAAGCCATACTGCCAATCGCGGGGCGTGCTGGCGAGAGGCTTATGGAAAAGTTCTCAACTGAACGGCTCCGCAGCCGCGGCCTGCGCGGCAGGTGCAGGAGAGCGCTGCTGCCGGGCTGTAGCGAAGTAGGAGCCGGCGAGGATCAGCAGGAAGCCGACGAGCAGGGCCGAAGAGAGCGGCTCGCCGAGCACGAGCACTCCGAGCAACACTGCCACGGCGGGATTGAGATAGGCGATCACGGTCGCTCGCGCGGCGCCGACCTCGGCGATGAGCGCAAACAGCAACTGGAAGGCCAGGGCCGTGCAGAAGACGGCCAGGGCGATCACGGCGAGCGATGCATCCAGCGGAAAACGCGCCGGCCAATAGGCCGGAACGAAAGGCAGATAGATCACGGAAGCGACTATGAGCGAGGCGACGACCACGGCACCATCGTCCGCGTCGGCGAGCTTGCGCGCCACGATGATCGGGCCGGCTGCATAGCCGAGCGCGCTCGCGGCCAAGGCCAGCACCGGCCAGAGCTGGACCGGCCGCTCGTCGAAGCCGAGCAGCGCGACGACCCCGGCAAGGCCGAGCCCAAGGCCGATGAGCCGCCCCGCCCCGAGCCGCTCCTGCGAGAGAACGACGCCGAGGATCGCCGCGATGATCGGCGTCAGCGCGATGATCAGGCCGGCGAGCGAGCTCGTGACCTGCGTCTCGGCGAAGCCGATCAGGAACCAGGGCCCGCTGATCTCGGCGAGGGTGAACAGGATCAGCCAACCCGGCTTGCGGAAACCCGCCATGATGCCCTTGCCGCGCAAAGCGAAAGGCAGCAGCACCAGTGCGCCGATGGCGGCGCGGCCGAAGGCGACGATGACCGGATGATAATCGGCGACGGCGATCCGGATCAGCAGATAGGGCACGCCCCAGATCACGCCGAGGGCGAGGAACAGGAGCCAGGCTTTCCGGCTCATGCCAGCGTGCCTTTCCGGAACAGCGCGGTCAGCCAGCGGCCGTCGCGGCCCTCGAACGAATGCGACCAGTGCAAGCCGAGGCCGAGTGCGGCGAGAATGGCGACGATCTCGGAACGCGGCCACAGGGCGACGTAATACGCGTTGCCCTTCGAGCCGATTTCGGCGCTCTCGCCCTGCCCTTCCCGAAGCGCGAGCAGGAAGACGCCGCCATCGCGGATCGCCTCGGCGATCCTGGCGAAGACCGAAGGCAGGATTTCGCGCTCGACGTGCTGGAGCACGTGCAGGGCCACGACGCCGTCATAGGGGCCGCCGAGCGGATCACGGATGACGTCGAGGAGCTCGGCTCGGCGGCCGCGCCCTGCCTGCAACTGCACGAAGGACTCCGCTCCGTCGGTGCGCCTGACGGCGAGCCCCCTCTCCTCGAGCCAGTCGGCATCCCAACCCGGGCCGGAGCCGATCTCGAGCAGATGACTGCCCGGCGGGACGAGCTTCAGCAGCTCGACCAGCGCAGGCTGATCGTCCGCCTCCGGCTTGGGCGCCGTCGTGTCCGCATAGTCGTCGGCGCAGCCCTCATAGCCGGCGAGGGTCGAGCTGTTGGAAGCCGAGCGGCTCGCTTCTCCCCCCTGCCTGGGCGCATCCGCTGCAGTCATGCCCCGCTCCCATTGCCGTTGCGCTCCAGCGGAATCCAGATCTGCAGGCCACCGAGCCCGGTGCCCGGATCGAAGGCGTCGTTGTGGAATTCGAGCACGGGGCCGTTCGCCGCATCGAGCCCGGCGGCGGGCAGCGCCTCGTTCCAGATCGCCGTGTAGGTGTCGAAGATCGTCGAGACGTGGTCGCGGTGGTCGAAAACGGCATAAGTCCGAGGTTCGGTCTCCAGATAGGCCAGCGGCTTTCGCGGCGGAGCGGCCGAGAGCACCTCGGTGGCGCACATATATTCGAAGCAGCCATCCTCATCGGGCGCGCGGCAGACACCAATCGGTATGCCCGGAGCCTTGTCGGCGATGTCGGCATAGTGGTCGCACATGAACGCCTGCCACTGCGCGGGTATGCCGATCGCCGATTCGTAGGAACATGGGGCGGACAGGCCGACGAGACGCAGCCGACCGAGCTCCCGTACGGTCGGAACCGGCGTTCGCGCGCGTCCGTTCGTCAATCGCAGCGGTGCGACGAGGCCGAGCCTGTCGGTACTGCCGCTGTTGCGCACCTCCTCCGGCGTGGTGCCGAACTGATCGCGAAAGGCGCGGGTGAAGGCTTCGTGCGAGCCGTAGCCGAATTCGAGCGCGACCGAGAGGATGTCGGGAGCTCCGGCGGCTAAGCGCTTGGCGGCCTCGCTCAGCCGCCGTGCCCGCAGATAGGCCATCACCGGCCGGCCGCTCGCCGTTCCGAAGGCATTGGCGAGGTGCGAGCGCGAGACGTTGCAGGCCGCCGCGATCGAGCCCAGCGTCAGTTCCCGGCTGGAATTGCGCTCCATCACCCAAAGCGCCTTGTCGGCAAGCGACATGCCCCGGCTCCTCCCCTGAGAGCCCCGTGCATATCATCCGCTTCAGCCGATCGCTTGATCGATCGTCCACAACCGACAGCTGGGACAGCTACCGCGCGCCCCTCTTTTCTTGCCGCAATTCAGCAACCAGCTGAAGGCGGGGCGTCGTGCAGCCAAAGGACCGTCATGAACATCGCCATAGATCATGCCGAGCTCGCAACCGAAGGCCTCGCTGAGACGCGCCAATCGCCCTTGAGGCTGTTCGCCGCGATCCTGCGCAATCCGCTGACGGCGCTACCGCCGGAGATCTTCCGGGAGCGTCTCGTGCTGTCCAGCGTTGCGGGACGGCAGAGCCTCTACGTCTGCGACCCGCCACTGATCCAGGAGGCGCTCGTAAAGAACGCCGCCTCGCTCGACAAAGGCGAGATTGCCCGCAAGGTGCTGGGGCCGGCACTCGGCGACGGCCTGCTCACGGCGGAAGGAGCGCATTGGCGCTGGCAGCGGCAGTCGGTCGCCACAGGCTTCCAGCATGAAAAGCTTCTGGGCTTCCTGCCGGCGATGATTGGCGCAGCCGAGGCGACCTGCGCACGCTGGCACATGGCGAGCAAGCCGCTCGACATCGGCCATGAGATGATGCGCACCACCTTCGAGATCATCGTCGATACGATGCTATCGGGGCACGCCGGCCTCGATGTCGGCAAGATCGAGCGCGCCATCTCCGATTATCTGGAACCGACGAGTTTCGTCTTCGCCTACAGCGTTTTCGGCCTGCCGAACTGGGTTCCCTATCCGGGCCGCGCCCGAGCTCGGGCCGCCATCACCTATCTGCGCGAAAGTATCGGCGATCTCGTCGCCGCGCGGCGTGCCGCAGGCGCCCGCCACAGTGACCTTCTCGATATGCTGCTCGAGGCGAGCGATCCCGAGACGGGCCGCGCCATGCGCGATTCCGAAGTCGTCGACAACCTGCTCACCTTCATCACCGCCGGCCACGAGACGACGGCACTAGGCCTCGCCTGGACACTGCATCTGCTCAGCGCGCATCGCGAGGTCGAGCAGCAGGTGCGGGACGAAATCGCGGCGGTGACGCAAGGCGGGCCGCTAACGCCCTCGCATGTCACGCAACTGAGCTTCACCAAGGCCGTCTTCCAGGAAGCGATGCGGCTTTATCCACCGGCGCCGGTGATCACCCGGCAGGTCGTGAAGCCCTTCCGTCTCGGCGGGCTCTCGCTTGGCGAAGGCACGGTTCTGTATGTCCCGATCCAGGCTGTCCATCGGCACGAACGGCTGTGGGACGAGCCGGAGCGGTTCGATCCCCGCCGCTTCCTGCCCGAGGCCGCCCGTACGCGGCATCGCTACGCCTATCTGCCCTTCGGCGCCGGCCCGCGCATCTGCATCGGCAGCGCCTTCGCCACGATGGAAGCGGTCGCGATCCTGGCCGTTCTCCTGCCGGCGCTGAAGCTCTCGCCGATATCCGACGCCGCGCCCGAGCCCTCACTCAAGATCACGCTGAGGCCACGCCGACCGATGCTGATGATGGCAGAGCAGCGCAAAGCGGCGTGAGCAGCGAGGCGATCACTGCGTCAAGCTGACCCTGACGCTCTCGCCCTCCTCCTGCGTCGCCCGCTGCAGCGTCGCCTTGGCCTCGTCAACCTGGCGCTGGCGGTTCCAGAGCGCGGCGTAGACGCCGGCGGCGGCGAGCAGCTCGCGATGATGGCCGCGCTCGACGATCAAACCCTTGTCGAGCACAATGATCTCGTCGGCATTGACCACGGTCGAAAGCCTGTGGGCGATCACCAGCGTGGTGCGGCCCTCGCTGACCCGGTCGAGGGCATCCTGGATCTCCTTCTCGGTGAAGGAATCGAGCGCCGAGGTCGCCTCGTCCAGCACCAGCACCGGCGGCCCCTTCAGGATTGTCCGGGCGATGGCGACGCGCTGCTTCTCGCCGCCCGAGAGCTTCAGGCCGCGCTCACCGACCGAGGTCTGGTAGCCTTCCGGCAGCGATTTGATGAAGCGGTCGATCTGGGCGAGGCGCGCTGCGTCCTCGATCTCGGCCTGCGTCGCTTCGGGGCGGCCATAGCGCAGATTGTATTCGATGGTGTCGTTGAACAGCACCGTGTCCTGCGGGACCATGCCGATCGCCGAGCGCAGGCTGACCTGCTGGACCTCGGCGATATCCTGGCCGTCGATCAGGATGCGGCCGGCTTGCGGCTCGTAGAAGCGGAAAAGCAGGCGCGAGATCGTCGACTTGCCGGCGCCCGACGGGCCAACGATCGCGACAGTCCTGCCGGCCGGTACTTCGAAGGAGATGCCGCGCAGGATCGGCCGCTCCGGCACATAGGCGAAATGGACATCCTCGAAGGTGACGGTGCCGGCGCGGACGTCGAGCGGGAGAGCACCCGGCTTGTCCTGGATCTCCGGATCGCGGCCGATCAGCGAGAACATCTGCTCGATGTCGAGCGTCGCCTGCTTGATCTCGCGATAGACGGTGCCCATGAAATTCAGGGGGATGTAGAGCTGGATCAGCATGGCGTTGATCAGCACGAAGTCGCCGACGGTGTTGGTGCCGGCCTGGAAGCCGCGCACGCACATCACCATCGAGATGGTGAGGCCCGCCGCGAAGATCGCAGCCTGGCCGAAATTCAGCCAGGCGAGCGAGGTGTAGGCCTTGATCGAGTTGCGCTCATAGCGCGCCATCGAGACATCGTAGCGGGCGGTCTCGCGCGCCTCGGCGCCGAAATACTTCACCGTCTCGTAATTGAGCAGCGAGTCGATCGCCTTGGCGTTGGCGTCAGTGTCGGACTCATTCATCTGGGCGCGGATGGCGATGCGCCATTCGGTGGCCTTGATGGTGTAGGCCATGTAGCCGACCACCATCACGACCAGCACCACAACATAGCGCCAGTCGAACAGCCAGAGCAGCACGCTGATGATCAGCGTGACCTCGATGATCACCGGCACGAGCTGGTTGAGGCCGAGGCGGACCATCTCCTCGATGCCGTTGCGGCCGCGCTCAAGCACGCGGGTGAGCCCGCCGGTCTTGCGCTCGAGATGGAAGCGCAGCGAGAGATGGTGGAGATGGCCGAAGGTCTGCAGCGCCAGCGTCCTGACCGCATGCATGAAGACCGGCGCGAAGATCGCGTCGCGCAACTGCACGAAGGCGGCCGAGCCGACACGGGCGAAGCCGTAGATCACGGTCAGCGCAAGCGGCGCCCCGACCAGGAAGGGCAACCAGTTCGACAGCGAGGTCGGGTTGTTGGCGAGCGCATCCGTCGCCCATTTGAAGGTGAAGGGCACGCCCATCAGCACCAGCCGGCCGATCACCAGCAGCACGAAGGCGGCGACGACACGCTGGCGCAGATCGGCCCGCTCCGGCGGCCAGAGATAGGGCCAAAGCGCCTGGAACGTGGCGATGAAGCCGGAGCCGGGCTGGAGCACGGCGGCGCGCGCGAGGGGCGCCGGGACCGGCGTGGCAGGCGATGACATTGAAATGCTTCCAAATGGAACCGCCGATATAGGCGGATTCTCCGGGGAATGCAGGGGGTGGGAGGAGAAATTGCCAAAGTTGCTTGTGCGATGACGGCGACAGCGAGAACAACCTTGTCATCCCGGACGCAGCGCAGCGGAGATCTGGGATCCATTCCCGAGCCTTTCCGAAAGAGATTCCGGAATGGGTCCCGGGTCTCCCTTCGGTCGCCCGGGATGACTCGCGCTTAATTTTGAAGCCGATCAGGGCGCGGCGGCGCCATTCTGCCAAATGATATCGGCCCGCCGGCTGTTCTCGACCACCAGCCGCGCATTGGGCAGATCGTTGCCCTCGACCCAGGCCCGCGCTGCCGTCTCGCTGCGGCCGAGATCGATCCAGCGCGTCAGCAGCCGGCGCTCCAATTCGGCCATCGGCACATCGATGAAGATCGTCAGGTCGAAGAGTGGTGCGAGCTCCGACCAGGGCGCCCGGTCGAGCAAGAGGTAGTTGCCCTCGACCAGCACGAAACGCGCATCGGCCGAGATGATCGCCGCACCGGCGCGAGCAAGATCGGCCTGCCGATCAAAGAGCGGCACCGCCACATCCCCCTCGCCCGACCGAATGCGCCGCAGCGTCGCTTTGAGCCCGGCGCAGTCGAAGGTTTGCGGGGCGCCCTTGCGATGGCGCAGCCCCATCGCACCGAGCACTGCATTGTCGAAATGGAAGCCGTCCATCGGCACCAGCGCTGCCATGCCAGCCGGCAGCGCTGCGATAAGCCGCTCGCTCAACGTCGATTTACCGGCCCCCGGAGGCCCGGCGAGAGCGATAACGATACGCTGCCCATCACGCGCCTGCTCGACGATCCGGGCGGCGATGCTTTCGGTAGTCTGCATGAGCCTGGGATTCTTCACATCGCGCAGTGATATCGGCGCTGGCCACGACGCCCGCAACCGGATGTTTGCGCCATCAAGCGGCGCCGATCAGGCCTTGTTCTGGTCGCAACTGCAATGTCAGACTGGCTTAAAGCCTTTAAAGGCTGAGGCCTGGAGAAGACGCCCATGATCCTTCGACGCACCCTCCCCGCCGCTTGCGCACTCGCGCTGCTGCCTGTCGTGCCGGCCCTCGCGCAATCGCGCCCGCCGGCGCAGATCAAGATCACCAATGCCCGCACCGTGCCGCTCGAGTCGCTGGAGATCACCACCACGGGCGAGCAGGCCCGGCTCGTCGGCAAGCTCGCCAAGCCGCTGGCGCCCGGCAAAAGCATCATGATCAAACTCAACAAGCCGGCCGGCTGCAGCTACTACCTGCTCGGCAAGTTCAGCGACGAGAGCGAGAGCGACAATGACGGCATCGACCTCTGCAAGGAGAAGTCGCTGCGCCTGACGGAGTGAGGCTTTTCCTTCTCCCCACCAATCTCGGGCCTGCCCGAGATTGGCACCTTTGGATGCGCATGTCGGAAACATCCGACATGCGGCGGGAGAAGGCGGCAGCGCGAAGCGCTGACGGATGAGGGAAGGAAGGGCAAGCGACAACCGGCTCACCCAGTCGTACCCGCCCTCATCCCCGGCCGGACCTTCTCCCCCGTGCATGTCGGATGTTTCCGACATGCACCACTTAGAGTGCCTATCTCGGGCAAGCCCGAGATAGGTGGGAGAAGGAGGCCGATTACGCCGTCGCGCCCTCGCGCATCAGCTTGTAAGTGATCGAGTCGACCAGCGCCTGGAACGAGGCGTCGATGATGTTGGCGCTGACGCCGACCGTGGTCCAGCGCTCGCCGGTCTCGTCGGCCGATTCGATCAGGACGCGGGTGACCGCGTCGGTGCCGCCCTGGAAAACGCGGACCTTGTAGTCCACCAGCCTCAAGCCCCCGATCAGCGACTGGTAGCGGCCGAGATCCTTGCGCAAGGCGAGATCGAGCGCATTGACCGGGCCGAGCGCGCTTTCGGCGACCGAGATCAGCGTCTCCTCGCCGACCTTCACCTTGACGATCGCCTCGGAGAACGTGACGAGTTCGCCCAGCGCATTGTAGCGGCGCTCGACATTGGCGGTGAAGCGCTCGATCTCGAAGTAAGCAGGCAATTCGCCGAGGATGCGCTTGGCGAGCAGGTAGAACGAGGCATCGGCGCCCTCGAAGGCATAACCCTGCGCCTCCTTCTCCTTCAGCTCCTCCAGCACGCGTGACAGGCGCGGATCGTCACGACCGATGGTGACGCCGATGCGTTCCAGCTCGGCGACCAGATTAGACTTGCCGCCCTGGTCGGAAACCAGGACTTTGCGGACATTGCCGACCAGATCGGGCGCGACATGCTCGTAGGTGCGCGGATCCTTCAGCATGGCCGAGGCGTGGATGCCGGCCTTGGTGGCGAAGGCGGAAGCGCCGACGAAGGGCGCGTGGCGGTTCGGCGCCCGGTTCAGCATCTCATCGAGCGCGCGCGAGACATGGGTGAGCTCGCCGAGCTCGGCCTCGCCGACGCCTAGCGAGAAGCGGCGGTTGTAACGGTCCTTGAGCTTGAGAGCGCCGATCAGCGTGACGAGATTGGCATTGCCGCAGCGCTCGCCAAGCCCGTTCAGCGTGCCCTGGATCTGGCGGACGCCGGCCTCGACCGCCGCCAGCGAATTGGCGACAGCGCAGCCGCAATCGTCATGGGCGTGGATGCCGAGATTATCGCCGGGCACAACCTTCGAGACTTCGGCGACGATCCTCCCGACCTCGTCCGGCAGCGTGCCGCCATTGGTGTCGCAGAGCACGACCCAGCGGGCGCCGGCCTCATAGGCGGTGCGGGCGCAGGCGAGCGCGTAGTCGGGATTGGCCTTGAAGCCGTCGAAGAAGTGCTCGCAATCGAGCATCACCTCGCGGCCGGCGGCCTTGGCGGTGGCGATGCTGTCGCGGATGCCGTCGAGATTGTCCTCCAGCGAGATCTCGAGCGCGACATGGACATGGTAGTCCCAGCTCTTGGCGACGAAGACGATGGCGTCGGCCTTCGCGTCGAGCAACGCAGCGATGCCGGGGTCGTTCGAGGCCGAGCGCCCTGCCCGCTTGGTCATGCCGAAGGCGGCGAACTTCGCCCGCTGCGTCGGCTTCTGCGCGAAGAAGGCCGTATCGAGCGGGTTGGCGCCGGGATAGCCGCCCTCGACATAGTCGATCCCGAGCTTGTCGAGCAGGGCCGCAACCGCGCGCTTGTCGTCGAGCGAGAAGTCGACGCCGGTGGTCTGGGCGCCGTCGCGCAACGTCGTATCGAAGAGGTGGATGCGGGCGAGCGCCGCTTCGCCGCCTTTGCGCGGCGCAGCCTCGGCCAGCGTGGCAGGAGCCCCGGCGCTCATCGCCTCACCCGCAGCCGATAACGCAACACCTTCGGCATCACCATGGCGAGCATGACGAGCTTCATCGCGATCGAGAGCGAACCACGCTTGCGGATCTTCGGGGTCTGAGTGGTCATTGTTCTTGGTCTTCTTTCAACGGGCTAAGGCAACGCCGCGACACGGCAACAGGTTCACAGAAGGGCATTCGCTGGGAGATGAAAGCTCATCGCTTCACCTCCCAGCTGGTAATCAGTTCGCCGGTAGCCGGGTCCTTGCCGTCCATGAGCACGATGCCCATCGCGACGAGCTCGTCGCGGAGGCGATCGGATTCGGCGAAATTCTTCGCCTTGCGGGCAGCGAGACGGGCGGCGATCAACGCCTCGACCTTTGCCCGCAGGGCATCATCGATCTCGGCCACGGGCACCTCCGGCAGGGCGATGCCGAGCAAGGCAAGGCTCGCCTTCAGGCTGGCATGATCGCCGGCCTTGCGCAGGGCGTGCAGCTCGGCAAGCACCTGCGAGGTGTTGAGATCATCAGCCAGCGCTTCGATCACGCCGGCAGGGACCTGCCCGGCCGCCGCCTCTCCGGCAGCAGCAGCCCAATCTGTCAGCGTCTTCTCCGCCTCCTCCAGCGCCTTCACCGTCCAGTCGATCGGCTGGCGGTAATGGGTCTTGAGCATCGCAAGGCGCAGCACCTCGCCGGGCCATGTCCGCCCGCCGAACGTGTCGGTCGCCAGCAGCTCATTGATGGTGACGAAGTTGCCGAGCGATTTCGACATCTTCTCGCCTTCGACCTGCAGGAAGCCGTTGTGCATCCAGTAGTTCGCCATGCGCGGCGCACCGCCGGCCGCACCGAAGGCGCAGCAGCTCTGGGCCAGCTCGTTCTCATGATGCGGGAAGACGAGATCGATGCCGCCGCCATGGATGTCGAAGACGTTCCTGGCGGGATCGTCGCATGTGAGGCCACCGCCGAAGGGCTCGAGCAGCGTCTTCATCGACATGGCCGAGCATTCGATGTGCCAACCGGGGCGACCGGGCGTGGCAATGCCGGCCGGCGACGGCCAGCCCGGATCGATGCCGGCGCGGCTCGGCTTCCAGAGCACGAAATCCATCGGGTCGCGCTTGTAGGGCGCGACGTCGACGCGGGCGCCCGAGATCATCTCGTCGAGCGAGCGCCGGGCGAGCGAGCCGTAGCGCGGCGCGTCTTTCAGGCCGGCGACGGCCGGCACGTGGAAGAGCACGTGCTCCTCGGCGACATAGGCGACGCCGCGGGCGATCAGGCGCTCGATGATCGCCTTCATCTCCTCGATATGGCCGGTGGCGCGCGGCTCGTCATCGGGACGCAGGTTGCCGAGCGCGTCGACATCGGCGTGGAACTGCGCCGTCGTCGCCTGCGTGACCTTCGCGATCGCCTCGTTCAGCGGCAAATCGGGAAAATCGCGCGCGGCGCGGGCGTTGATCTTATCGTCGACGTCGGTGAGGTTGCGCGCATAGCGAACATGGCCCTCGCCATAGAGCTGCCGCAGCAACCGGTAGAGCACGTCGAAGACGATGACCGGCCGGGCATTGCCGATATGGGCATAGTCGTAGACCGTCGGGCCGCAGACATACATGCGCACGTTCTGGGGATCGACGGGGGTAAAGACCTCCTTCGTCCGCGTCAGCGTGTTGTAAAGCCTGAGGGTCGGCTGCATCGAAGCGGTGTCCTGACGAGAAAGCGAGAAAAACGGCTTATCCTGGCCGCTGGCCGGGGCGCTGTCTGTCTTTTCGTTGGGACGAGGACGTGAGCAGCCGGCCAGCGAAAGCTAGCGGCAAATAATGCAGGTAATGGCGAGGGCTCGCGTCATCCTGCCGTGATGCCTGTCATGTGCGCTTACGTCAAGTGGCAGCTTGGCAACGCTCGCGCGCCATCGCCCTGCCCTCCCGCGATTTCCGCTCTCGCCGCCGCAATGCCGCCACAAGCGGAAGACGGTTTGCGCGCAACGAAGATTGCCGTGGGTTCACGCAGTCTTAACCAATTGGAAGCAATTTGAGATGCCGCAGGTTCAAAACCGGCCGAAGCTCAGGGACATCATCATGCGCCGCGCCGTCGCTCTGGTCGGGCTGTTCGGAATCATCGGCGCCGGAATGTCGCTGGCGCTGCTGCCCGCAACCGGAACCGTCGCCGCCCCCAAGGCCGAGCGCACCTATCTGATCCCGGCCGGAGACGGCTACGGCGTCGCCGACTGCATCGCCAGCAAATCCGAATGCGGCCAGACCGTCGCCGACGCCTGGTGCGAAGCGCAGGGACACCGCATCGCCACCGCCTATGGGCTCGCCAAGCCGGAAGATTTCACCGGCTCGACCCCGCGCCAGGCCAATGTGGCCGCAACCGAACAGCCGCTGGCGATCACCTGCGGGGGCTAACCCCGACGGGCGAGATTTTCCCGGATCGACGCAAGCCGTATCCTTGGGCCGCCGCGGATGTTCCCCGGTTGCATCGGGGATCACCGGCCCATGACCCGTCCAGCGCTCGTCGCCGCCTTCGCCTTGACGACACTCCTGCCGGCCGAAGCTTTCGAAGGCCGCTATCGGACGCTTGGCGGCAGCATGACGATCCGCCCTGCAGGCGCCGGCTTGCTCAAGGTCGATGCCGAGATCGGCAGCAGGAGCTGCGTCGGCGTCATTTCAGCCCGCGGCCGGGTCCAAGGCGACCTGCTCGTCGCCGAAGCCACGGAATATGGTGAAATCTGCCGCCTCGAGATTCGCCGCAGGGGCCGCGCCCTCACGGTGACGGAAAGCGGCAGCTGCACGCCGTTCCACGGCGCGAACTGCAACTACACCGGCAGCTATACGCCTCGCTAGGATCAGGCAGCCCGAACGCGCCTCACCTCACCCATTCCGAGCATCTCGGCACGTCGCCGCTGCTGCCCCATGGCATGATCGGCACGCTCGAGGTGGAGTTCTGCGGCGAACCGTCGATCAGCTTGTCGGTGTAAACCATGTAGATCAGCACGTTGCGCTTGGCGTCGCAGCCGCGCACGATCTGCATCTTCTTCCAGATCAGCGAGCGGCGCTCACGGAAGACGACGTCGCCCTGCGAGGCCTTTTCCTTGAAGCGGATCGGCCCGATCTGCCGGCAGGCGAGCGAGACGTCGGAGACCTCCTCGGCGACGCCGAACATGCCGGAAACGCCACCCTTCTCGGGCACGGTGTAATGGCAGGCGACCCCCTCGACGACGGGATCGTCGACGCCGTAGACGGCGAGCTTGTCGTCCGGGGTCAGCATCTTCCAGACCGTCGACTTCTTGAAGATCAGGTCCTCCTGCGCTGCGGCCGGCACAGCGACACCGGCAAGCACCGCCGAGGCGGCGAGAAGACAACGACGAAAGCTCATCCAGATTCTCCCAAAGCGTTCCCGAGGGACAGCGGGCAGGATATGGGATGGCGAGCCCGGCCGCACCAGTGCATGCGACGCTCGATGGGCAAACCACGCAACAGAGTGACGACCATGCTGCCCGAGCTGGAAACCGAGCGCCTGCTCCTGAAGCCACGGACAGAGGCCGATCTCGACTTCATCGCCACGCTCAATGCCGATCCGCAGGTGATGCGTCATATCGCGGCGGTCGGAGATCCCGCGATGGGGCGCGAGGGCGTCGCGGCGCGCAGCTTCCTGCATGTCGCGCGCGGGCTCGGCTACTGGACAGTGTTCGCCCGAGCCGACGAACGCGAAGCGATCGGCTATGTCGGGCTCATTCCCGATGGCGACGACCTGGAACAAGCCCAAGTCAGCTATCGTTTCGCCACGCGCCATTGGGGACAGGGTTTCGCGCGCGAGGCGGTCGGCGAGCTGCTCCGCCATGCCTTCGAGACGCTCGACCTGCCCGAGACCCTCGTCGTGACGCATCCGCAGAACGTCGCATCGCTGCAACTCGCGGCTCGGCTCGGCTTCGAAGCCGACACGATGCGGCGCGCGCCGACCATTGGCGATCCGCCGGTACCGGCCGCCTGCTTCCGCCAGACTCGCGCCGCCTGGCGAAAAACCGCTCAGGCCGCGATCGGCTTGAATGCGAGGTAATAGGCTGCGATCGCGCCGATGAAGCCGAGCCCGGTCAGGACGAGCTTCAGCCGGGTGAAACCGCTGGCGATGGCGACGGTGCCGTCGTCGAGGGTCGGGAACCGATCGAGGAGACGCGCGATGGCGAGGTTTTCGACGATGTCGCAGAGCCCGCCGAAGAGCCAGCCGCCGCCGCACAAGGCTGCCACCCACCAGGGATAGCCGCGCATCGACAGGCCGGTGACGATCAGCGCGCCGACGACCGTATAGACCAGCGCGAAGGCGAGATCGGCCGGCAGCAGCTTGTTGCGGTAGATCGCCCGGCGCTCGGGGCCATAGAGCGAGAACAGCTTCTCGACATCCGCCTTGGTGAAGCCGTCGAAATCACTCTCCAAGGCCCGATCGACCTTGAGGCTACGCGCCCAGAGCCAGGAGAGCAGCAGCGTCAGCACCACCAGCGCCGGCCCCCAGAAGAAGAAGCCGAGCGGAATCAGGGTGGAGTAGAAGGTCGGAAGGTCTTCCATCGGGCGGAGGGCTCCGGAGGCGTCGTGCGCCGACCCTAGCCTGCCTCGTGCGCCAGCGCCACGGCTTCGCGCAGCACCTCTTCGTCGCCGATATGATTGGCGAGGATCAGGACAAGACGGGCATTGAGCGCGGCGCTTGCGCGCTCATCGAGGTCGCGATGCGCCTGGGCGAGCAAGCGGAAGGCGGCGTCGGGATCGGCGAAGCGCGATTCGCGCGCGAGCTTGCTCGCAGGCGACGTGGTGGCCGCTGCATTCATCCCCTGCCCTCCATCCGCGCGATCGCGGCTTCGATCGCGGCCCGATTCGGCTCGCGGAACCGAGCGGCGACATGCCCGTCCGGCCGCAGCAGCACGGCTGCGCCGCTTTCCAAAGCATAGCGCTGACGCAGAGTGCCGTCGCCCGCAGCCGGTTCGATCGCGAGGACGCCGGTAGGAGCAATCTCCGCCGCGCCCTCGCCGATCAGGATCGCCCGCCCCGCCGCGAAGGCCTCGCTCAACCAGCTATGAAGAGCACCGGCCAGCGGCGCGTCGAGAAAGGGCGCGCCCGGCAGCAGACCGCCTTCCCAGCCATCGTCATCGACCGAGAGCGGCGAGCCAGCATAGGCGCTGGCCACCGAAAGCCGGCCGGAATTGACGAAGCGCTTGGCGAATCCGGTCAGCGGCGCCAACGACAGCGCCGCTTCACGCAAGAGGCGCTCGCCCGGCGAGCGCGGCGCGATGAAATCGGTTGCACGCGTCGAGTTCAGGATGTTCTCGTCGGCGGCTGCGACGCGCTCGCTGTCATAGCTGGCGAGCAACGAGGCCGGGCTCTGGCCCTGCGTGACCAGCGCCAGCTTCCAGCCGAGATTGTCGGCGTCCTGGATGCCGGAATTGGCGCCGCGCGCGCCGAAGGGCGAGACCTGATGGGCGGCGTCGCCGGCGAAGACCACGCGCCCATTCAGGAAGCGATCGAGCCGACGGCACTGGAAGCGGTAGACCGAGACCCATTCCAGTGCGAAGTCAGCATGGCCGAGCATGCGCTCGATCCGTGGCCGTACGATCTCCGGCTGCTTCTCATGCTCAGGATCGGCATCGGGACCGAGCTGGAGGTCGATGCGCCAGATATCGTCCGGCTGCTTGTGCAGCAGCGCCGACTGGCCGGAATGGAAGGGCGGATCGAACCAGAACCAGCGCTCGGTCGGGAACGGCGCGGTCATCTTCACATCGGCGATAAGGAAACGATCCTCGAAGGCCTCGCCGCGGAACTCCAGGCCGAGCAGGCCGCGCGTCGGCGAGCGGGCGCCGTCGCAGGCGACGAGCCAATCCGCTTCGAGAGAATAATTTCCGTCCGGCGTCGCGATCGTCAGCCTGGCGCCGTCATCGCGGTTTTCGAGGCCGGCGAGCCGGTTGCTCCAGCGTAGATCGACCAGCGGCTCGGCCAATACCGCGTCGACCAGCGCCGCCTCGACATGGAACTGCTGGAGATTGATGAAGGCCGGCTGCTTGTGGCCGCCCTCGGGCAGGAGGTCGAATTCATAGAGCTCGGCCTGCCCGCGGAAGACCCTGCCTTTCTGCCAGGTGACGCCTTTCTCGACCATCGCCTGGGCCAGCCCGAGCCGATCGAAGATCTCGAGCGTGCGCTTGGCGAAGCAGATGGCGCGCGAGCCCTCGCCGATCCGGTCGGCATCGTCGATCAGCACGACAGGAACCTGCCGGCGCGCCAGATCGAGCGCCAGCGTCAGCCCGACCGGGCCGGCGCCGACGATGACGACGGGATGCCGGGCCGGCACGGCCGCATCCTGATCGGCGCTGCGGCGATAGGCGAACTGGCGAAAGGGTTGCATCAAGCCAACTCCTTGACCGCTACGCGATACGTATCATATATTGAATTATGATCCTGGGCTTTGCCGACAGGGATACGGAGCGCTTGTTTCGCGGCGAAGCCTGCGCCGTCCGCTGGCGAGCGATCGAAAGGATCGCACTGCGCAAGCTCGATATGCTCGATGCTGCCGTGACGGTCGACGATCTGCGCTCGCCGCCGGGCAATCGGCTGGAGGCGCTGAAAGGCGACCGCAAGGGACAGTGGAGCATCCGGATCAACGACCAATGGCGGCTCTGCTTCCGCTGGGCCGGCGACGGCCCTGAGGCGGTCCAGATCGTCGACTATCATTGAGGAGAGATGGCGATGGCACGGATCAGAACCCATCCCGGCGAAATCCTGCGCGAGGAGTATCTGGAGCCACTCGGAATGAGCGCACGGGCGCTCGCCAAGGCGCTCGACGTGCCCGGCAATCGGATCAGCGACATCCTGCGCCAGCGGCGTGACGTCTCCGCCGATACCGCGATCCGGCTCGGCCGCTTTTTCGGAACCGATCCGCGCTTCTGGCTCAACCTGCAAACCGCCCACGACCTGTCCAAAGCCGAGACCGAGCAGGACTACTCCGCGATCCATCCCCACGCCGCCTGATCGTTCTAGCCCCGCAGGTCCAGCCACATCTGGCGGTCGCGCTCATCGGTCCAGATGCGCGGATGGTCGAGGCCGCCGGCCTCGTCATAGGCGCGGGTGACGTTGAAGGGCAGGCAGTGCTCGAAGATCACCCAGTCGCCATAGGATGGCTTCAATGTCTCGTGGACACGCTCGAAGGTCTCGCGCAGGGAGCGGCCGGCGGCGACATGGCTCTTCACCGCCTCGTAGAGGTCAGTGAGGAAGGCGCGTGTGCCCTTGATGCCGTCGGCGACCATGCCGCGATTGGTCAGCGCCGCACCGCGGCCCGGCACCATCGCAGCGGGTGCGAAGGCCGCGAGCGCATCGAGCGTCGTCGGCCAGTCGGTGAAATGCGCGTCGCCACAATAAGGCGTCGCGCCGTATTCGACGAGGTCGCCGGCAAAGATCACATTGGTGTCCGGCGTCCAGGCGACAATGTCGCCGGCGGTGTGGCCGCGGCCGAGCTTCATCAGCCGGACCTCGCGGCTGCCGAGCCAGATCGAAGCGTTGTGCGAGAAGGTCGTGGTCGGCCAGGTCAGGCCCGGGCGGATCGAATCCGCGCCCTGAAAGAGCCGCGGGAAGCGGCCGATCTCGCTCGCCTTGTCCTCCTCGCCGCGCTCGACGATCATCGCCCGCGCCGCATCCGAGCAGACGATCTCTTTGGCATTATAGGCCGGGGCGCCGAGCACGCGCACGGCATGGTAATGCGAGAGCACGACATGGCTGACCGGCTTGTCGGTGACCTCGCGTACCCGCGCGATGACGCGCTCGGCCATGGTCGGCGTCGCCTGCGCGTCGAAGACGAGCACGCTGTCATCGCCGACGACGATACCGCTATTGGGGTCGCCCTCGGCGGTATAGGCGTAGACGCCCTTGCCGATCTCATCGAAGGAGACGGTCTTCTCGCCGAGATCGGCGGTGGAGGCGAAAGCGGGGCCATCGGACATCGTCAGAACCTCATTGATTGAATCTCGGAACCGCGACCTGTGCTCTCCCCCCTTGTGGGGGAGAGATAGAGAGGGGGGTTATGCTACCCTCGACACGGGCCACGCCTGGCGCGGACAGGATTGCGGGTGCGATACCCCCCTCCCAACCCTCCCCACGGGGGGAGGGCTCCCGCGCCCTAACGGCCAAGGCGAACATGACGGCGCGGCTTCACCCCGCATGCGGCAGGATTTCCTGCTCGATCGCGCCGAAGATCGAATGGCCGGCGGCGTCCTTCATCTCGATGCGGACACTGTCGCCGAAGCGCAGGAACGGCGTCTTCGGCGCGCCGTGCCGGATCGTCTCGACCATGCGCTGCTCGGCGATGCAGGCATAGCCGAGCCCGCCTTCCGCGACCGGCCTGCCCGGCCCGCCATCGGCGTCGCGGTTCGAGACCGTGCCGGAGCCGACGATGGTGCCGGCGACGAGCGGGCGGGTCTTCGCCGCATGGGCGATCAGCACGCCGAAGTCGAAGGTCATGTCGACGCCGGCCTGCGGCTTGCCGAAGGGCTTGCCGTTGACCTGGGCGAGCAGCGGCAGGCTGAGCTTGCCGTCCTTCCAGGCCGGGCCGAGCTCATCCGGCGTCACCGCCGCCGGCGAGAAGGCCGAGGACGGCTTTGCCTGAAGGAAACCAAAGCCTTTGGCCAATTCGTTGGGAATCAGATTCCGCAAGCTCACGTCATTGACGAGCATGACGAGGCGGATCAGCCTCCTCGCCTCCTCGGGCGTGACGCCCATCGGCACGTCGCCGGTGACGACCGCGATCTCGGCTTCGAGATCGATGCCGTAATCCTCGCTGGCAAGCTTCACCGCCTCACGCGGACCGAGGAAGGAATCGGAACCGCCCTGGTACATCAGCGGATCGGTCCAGAAGCTCTCGGGCATCTCAGCGCCCCTTGCCTTCCGGACCAGCTCGACATGGTTCACATAGGCCGAGCCGTCGACCCATTGATAGGCGCGCGGCAGAGGCGAGGCGCAGTGATGCTCGTGGAAACGGAAGGACGGCACCGAGCCGTGCTCCAGGCTCTCGGCGAGATCGGCGAGGCGCGGCGCACAGCGGCTCCAGTCGTCGAGGGCCCCCTGCAGCGTCGCGACGACCGGGAAAGCGTCGGTGGCGCGGGTCAGGTCGCCGGAGACGATGACGAGGCGGCCATCCCGGCCGTGCATGAGGGATGCTAGTTTCATCTCTTTTCAATCCTCGCCGAACAGTGATGATGGCAGCAAATCTGTCCCCGGGAGGAAAGTCCATGCAACGCCGTACGTTTTTGAAGACGGGTGCGCTCGCCGCGGCCGCCGCGCCGATCGCGATGCCCGCGATCGCGCAATCGATGCCCGAAGTGAAATGGCGGCTGACCTCGAGCTTCCCGAAGCAGCTCGACACGATCTACGGCACCGCCCAGCAGTTCGCGAAGTTCATGTCGGACGCTACCGACGGCAAGTTCCAGATCCAGACCTTCTCCGCCGGCGAGATCGTACCCGGCCTGCAGGCGCTCGACGCCGTCACCTCCGGCACGGTCGAATGCGCGCATACGCCGACCTATTTCTACGTCGGCAAGGAGCCGGCGCTCGGTCTCGGCACCGGCATCCCCTTCGGCCTCAACGCCCGCCAGCAGCACAGCTGGTGGTTCTTCGGCGGCGGCGAGGAGATCGTGAACGGGGCGCTGGCCAAGTTCAACGCCTACTCGATCCCCTGCGGCAATTCCGGCTGCCAGATGGGCGGCTTCTTCCGCAAGGAGCTCAAGACGATCGACGACCTCAAGGGCCTGAAGTTCCGGATCGGCGGGATGGGCGGGGCGGTGCTGGCCAAGCTCGGCGTGGTGCCGACGCAGATCGCGGCGGGCGACGTCTACCCGGCGCTGGAGCGCGGCACGATCGACGCGGCCGAGTTCGTCGGCCCTTATGACGACGAGAAGCTCGGCTTCGTGAAGGTCGCGCCCTATTACTACTACCCCGGCTGGTGGGAGGGCGGCGCCATGCTCCACCTCGTCATCAACCAGGAACAGTGGAACAAGCTTCCCAAGCACTACCAGGCTATCCTGCGCAACGCCTGCGAGGCCGCCAACAACTGGATGCTGGCCAAGTACGACTTCGTCAATCCGGGCGGCCTGCGCAAGCTGATCGCCCAGGGCGCGCAGCTCAAGGCCTTCCCGCAGCCGATCATGGAAGCCTCGCTCAAGGCGGCCGAGGAGTACTACGCGGAGACCTCGGCCAAGAGCGAAGCCTTCAAGAAGGGCTATGAGTCGATGGTCGCCTTCCGCGGCGAGAACCTGCTCTGGTGGCAGGTCGCGGAGCTGTCCTACGACGCCTTCATGAACCGGCTGCGTTCGCGCTGACCGCCAGCAATCGCTCCGGTGCGTGCCGGCGGCGCGCTTCCGGGGCCGATGGCCTCGCCCGGAGACACCCGGCTCACGCATGGACAGGCGCAGTCCCGATCCGCCGGCAGAAACTTGGACGAACCGCGGCCTGCAAGCTCATCGTTATTCCTCCCATGGCGGCGGCTTTGACAGGCGCTGCCGTTCGGTAATGATCGTGCCGCAGCCGCTGCGGCTTTCTTTCACTCCAGTTAGTTACAAGTGCAACTAATGTCAACGAAGCAAAAGCCTGCCGACCGCGCCCTGCATCTCGAGCAGTTCCTGCCCTATCGGCTCAACGTCGTCGGCTTTTTCGCCAGCCGCGCGCTCGGCCGCGTCTACGGCACGCGCTTCGGCATCGGCATCCCGGAATGGCGGGTGATCGCCCAGCTCGGCGAATTCGGGCAATTGACCTCGCGCGACATCGGCGAGCTCTCGCAGATGCACAAGACCAAGGTCTCGCGGGCCGTCTCGGAACTCGACAAGCGCGGGCTGGTGACGCGAGCTGAGAACCGGGCCGACCGGCGCGAGGCCTTCATCGCCCTCACTGCCGCCGGCCAGCGCATCTACGCCCAGATCGTGCCGCTGGCACTCGCCTTCGAAGAACGCTGGATCGAGGGGATCGCGCCGGAGGAGCTGCGCGTCTTCGAGCGCGTGCTGGCGGTGCTGACCGAGCGCGGCCGCCATCTCGCCGGCGCTTACCAGACCGAGGAAGCCTGATCGCGCAAGCGTTATCGAGGCCTGATTTGCCGCCCGGGGCGCGATATGCGATGCGCTGAGGCGAATAGACGGTGCGTCGAATCGCCGTTTCGACCCGGCTGACGCGCGCCTCCTTAGTTCCGTCGCGTTTCTGGCATGTGCTCTGGTGGTGCAGGCGGTCATTGCCGGCACCGGACGAGTCACAGGGATAGCACTCTGCCTTCGATGATTTTCGCTTCGCTCCGACGCGCGCTCGCTCCGGCGCTGGCTTTCGCCGCGCTGACGAGCGCAGCCGCGGCGCAGTCGCCGGCTTGCGACAACTGGCGCGCCGAGCTCTCCAGCCTGCAGGGCCAGCGCGGCGGCGATGCCCGCGCCGCCCAGGCGGCGCAACGCGTCGCCGGCCAGCTGGGGCAGCTCTCCAACCAATACCGGGCGATGGGCTGCGATCGCGGCGGTTTCCTCTTCTTCGGCGACGCCCCTCCACCGCAATGCGGCGGCATCCGTGCCCAGCTGGGCGCGCTGCAGTCGCAATATGCGCAGCTTCAGCAGCAGGCTCAGGGCGGCGGCATCGAGCAGCGCCGCGCCCAGCTCGCTGCGCTGATCAACAACAACTGCCGTGCGCAGCCGCGCGGCTTCTTCGAGACGATCTTCGGCATCGAGCCGCGCCGCGGCGAGATCGATTCCACCTTGCCCGAGCTCGACCCCGACGAGCCGCGCGAGCCGACCGAGGGCGGAGCGCGTCAGGGCGGGCCTTATTCGGTCTGCGTGCGCAGCTGCGACGGCTACTTCTTCCCGCTCGCCAACAGCCCGGGCGGCCGCGAGAGCCAGGACGAGATGTGCCAGTCGCTCTGCCCCGGCACCGAGACGCTGGCCTATGGCATGAGCACCGGCGGCGACATCCAGAACGCGGTGGCGCGCAGCAGCGGACAGCCCTACTCGTCCCTGCCGAACGCGCTGAAATACACCCGCAGCTTCGACGCCTCCTGCACCTGCCGGGCCCAGGGCCAGAGCTGGGCCCAGACGCTGCAGAACGCCGAGCAGATGCTCGAGCAGCGCAAAGGCGACATCATCGTCACCGAACAGCGCTCGCAGGAAATGTCGCGGCCCAAGCCCGAGCAGCCGCAGCGCGGCAAGAAGGGCGCTGCCAATGCGGCTGAGGCCAAGCCGAATACACCGCCAACCCCAGCGCCGACCACGCTCCAGGCTGCCCCGGGCGACGAGCCGACGCCGGATGCCAACGTCCCGACCGCCAGCACCGAATCCGCCGGCGTCGGCCCGCAGCGGATCGACGGCGAGAAGACGCTGCAGCAGGGCGACGGCCTGAAGCGCGAGAGCAAGAGCGTCACCGGCGAACGGCGCACCGTGCGGATCGTCGCGCCGAACCTCGCGCCCAATCTCGGCGTCGGAGCAACCGCACGGCCGTGATCGCCTCGGCTCAGGCCGTCAGCTTCGCCAGCAGCTGCCCATAGTCGTCGAAGATCAGGTCAGGCCCGCGCGCTCGCAAGGACGCTCCGGTGTTGTAGCCGAAGGTCACCGCAGCGGAGACGATGCCGGCTCGCCGTGCCGCGTCGATGTCACGGATTTCATCGCCGATCGCGATCGTCCGCCGCCGGTGAACTCCGGCCCGCCGGATGATGGCCTCGAACTTGGCGCTCTTGCCCCAGAGCGACGCGCCGCAGCCGAAATGGCTCACATGAGCCGAGGCCCGGCCGAGCGTACGACGAATGACCGCTTCGCTGTTCGAGCTGGCGATCGCGATCGCGACATCGCTCGCAGCCAGGCGCGCAAGCATCGACTCAGCCCCCGGAAAGAGCGCCACCGCATCACCGGCTTCGGCGCTCAGCTTGCGCATGTGCATCGCAATCGTCGGCATCTTCCATAAGGGAACGCCGAGGCGGGCAATGATCTGGCGCGAATCGAGCCCGCGAAGCTCGTCAGCCTCGCCCTCGGCAACCTCGCGGAAGCCGAACTGCCGTGCGGTCTGGTTGAGCACCGTACAGAACCACGGAAAGCTGTCGGCCAGCGTTCCGTCATAGTCGAAGATCGCAAGAGAGAACGCAGGCATCGCGGAGACCGATCTTATGGGCTCGGGTGATTGCCGCAGGCTCATGCACGCGTCAATACGGGCCTCCATCGACGCCGATTGATCTGTGGTCGCCGCAGACCACCGCCCCCTTTTCCCGACAGCCGGATGCCCGTGACCATAAAGTTCCCGCGCAGGCCATGCACCAGAAGCAACTCAGACCAAATCTCTCCTCGCTGACCGGCGCAGAGCGCAAGGCGTAGACCAGCGTATTGTTGCCGGCGCCCGCTGCTGCTCGCGCCGCCTTCAGAACGCGGAGCGAGCCATGTCCGATCCAGCAATTGCCACGCCTGCCCCTCATGGCATGGATGTCGCCGATACGGCGCGGCGCCTGAAGGCGATCTTCATCGGCTCGGTCGGCAACCTCGTCGAGTGGTACGATTTCTACGCCTACACCGCCTTCGCGCTCTATTTCGCGCCGAAGTTCTTCCCCTCGCATGATCCCGTGGTGGTGCAGCTCAACGCCGCGACGCTGTTCGCCGCCGGCTTCATCGTGCGGCCGATCGGCGGCTGGCTGTTCGGCCATATCGCCGATCGCTACGGACGGCGGCTGTCGCTGACGGTCTCGGTGCTGATGATGTGCTTCGGCTCGCTGATCATCGCGCTGACGCCGACCTATGAGACGATCGGCTTCGCCGCGCCGGTGCTGCTGGCGCTGGCCCGGATCATCGAGGGCCTGAGCCTCGGCGGCGAATATGGGGCGAGCGCGACTTACCTGACCGAGATCGCCCATCCCGATCATCGCGGCTTCTATTCGAGCTTCCAGTACGTGACGCTGATCGGCGGGCAGCTTACCGCCATCCTGGTGCTGCTGCTCCTGCAGAACGTCTTCCTGACGCATGAGCAGCTGGTCGACTGGGGCTGGCGCATCCCCTTCGTGATCGGCGCGATGCTGGCGGTCACCGCCATGTTCATGCGTCGGCATATGCATGAGACAGAGGCCTTCGCCGAGGCCAAGAAAGCCGGCCCGGCGAAGGAAAGCTCGCTGCGCGGCCTGCTGAAATATCCGCGTGAGGTCGCGATCGTGGTCGGGCTGACCGCCGGCGGCACCGCCGCCTTCTACACCTTCACCACCTATATGCAGACCTTCGTGAAGCAGACCGTCGGCCTTTCCGACATCACCACCACCTATGTGATCGCGGGCTCGCTGATCTTCGCCTCGCTCCTGCAGCCGATCTACGGCCTGATCTCCGACCGGATCGGCCGCAAGCCGTTGCTGATCTTCTTCGGCGTCGCCGGGACGCTGCTGACCGTGCCGATCCTGACGACGCTGGCGCAGACCAAGTCGCCCTTCGTCGCCTTCCTGCTGATCTCCGGCGCCTGGATCTTCGTCGCCGGCTACACCTCGATCAACGCGGTGGTGAAGGCGGAACTGTTCCCGACCTCGATCCGCGCCACCGGCGTCGCCGTGCCCTATGCGCTGACCGTCTCGATCTTCGGCGGCACCGCCCCGGCGATCGCCCTGTTCTTCAAGCAGCAGGGCCACGAGCAGTGGTTCTACTACTACCTCTCAGGCGTGATCTTCATCTCGCTCCTGGTCTATTCGACCATGCGCGACACCAAGCACGAGACGGCGATGGATCGGCACGAGTGATTACAACGCTCCGCCTTCAGGATCGCATCGGCCGCCAATAGCGGCGCAATGCTGCGGCAACGCCGCGTCCCCAGCTTCGCCGGCACAGATATTGACGGCGAGGTCGATGACCGTGACGAGCTGTTTGCCGGTTGCCACATTCCCTCGCGCTACATGGCGCTCGGCGATCCTCGGTCATAGGGCGCCATGCCTCTCCCTGTCGCTGGCGCTGGCAGCCGCCGGTTGCGCCTCCGTCCCGCCGAAGCAGGCCGGCACCCTCTCGACCTATGGGAATCTCGGCGAGGAGAAGGGCAAGCTGTCGAAATCCCGCGCCTATGTCGACGGCCTCGCCCTCGTCGCGGCGAAGACCGCCCGGATCGTACCGACGAGCTTTTCCGCAAGCGCTCGCCAGGCCGTGAAGATGCCGGCGGACCGGGCGCTGGTCACCAATGTACTCGACCGGGCGCTCTGCATCGCGCTGAGCGACAAATACGAGATGGTGCCACCGACACAGCCGGCCGACCTCACCGTCCGGGCCGTGATCACCGACATCGTGCTGACGGACAAGACGATGGCGGGAGTCTCGACTGCCGTGACCCTGGGAAGCGGTTTCGCCTTGCCGGTGAGCATTCCGCGTCTTCCGGTCGGGCTGGGCGGGTTGTCGGTCGAAGCGGAGGCGATCGATCGCAAGGGAGTCCAGCGCGCGGCGATGGTCTGGGGGCGCGGCGCCAACTCGATCCAGAACACGCCGCTGGTATCCGAGGTCGCCGATGCCTATGGCCTGGCCACGAAATTCGGCAGTGAGTTCTCGCGCATCCTGGTGGCGGGCGAGGAGCAGGATGGGATCGACCTCTCCCTGCCCTCCCGCCAGAGCGTCAAGTCCTGGTTCGGCGGCGAGCACAAATATGCGACCTGCGAAGCCTATGGCCGGGCGCCGGGGCTGAAGGGCGTGATCGGCGGCAAGTTCGGTGCGCCGCCCGAATGGACCGACAAGCAGGAGGCGAAGACCGCTCCCTGATCCGCAGGCATTTGCCACCGCAGCCTCCCCGCGCCCCGCATTCCCCCTATTCCCAGCCGGGCGGTGACATTCGTCGTCCGGGACTGCTACGCTGTATCCCTCTCGACATAGCGATCGCAACCAGACGGGTCGGTGTCCGCCCGCACGCAAAGCGATTGCCCGCAGCCAGCGAGGAAAAGCCAATGTCCCACGCCCTTCAATTCTATATCGACGGAGCCTGGGTCGACCCCGCCAGCGGGCTCAAGACGCTCGACGTGATCGATCCCTCGACCGAGGAGGCGTTCGCGCAGATCGCGCTCGGCAGCCAGGCGGATGTCGACCGGGCGGTCGCTGCAGCACGCGCCGCCTTCCCCGCCTTCGCCGCGACCTCGAAGGAAGAGCGCCTGGCGTTGATGCGGCGCCTGCTCGAAGCCTACAAGGCCCGCTACGCCGAAGTCGCTGATACGCTATCGCGCGAGATGGGCGCGCCGAAGGAGCTGGCCCACCGGGCGCAGGCGGGCATGGGCACGGCCCATCTGTCGAAGATGATCGAGACGCTGGAGAATTTCGAGTTCGAGGAGCTGCGCGGCTCGACCCTGATCTCGAAGGAGGCGATCGGCGTCGTCGGCATGATCACGCCGTGGAACTGGCCGATCAACCAGATCATGTGCAAGGTCGCACCCGCGCTCGCCGCCGGCTGCACCATGGTGCTGAAGCCCTCCGAAATCGCGCCGCTCAACGCCATCATCTTCGCCGAGGCGATGCACGAGGCCGGCGTGCCCAAGGGCGTGTTCAACCTCATCAATGGCGATGGGCCCACGGTCGGCGAGGCGATCGCCCGGCATCCCGGCGTCGACATGGTCTCCTTCACCGGCTCGACGCGCGCCGGCATCCTCGTCGCCAAGGCAGCGGCCGACACCGTCAAGCGCGTTCATCAGGAGCTCGGCGGCAAGTCGGCCAACATCCTGCTCGACGATGTCGACCTGAAGCGGGCGGTGAAGCTCGGCGTCGAGAGCGTGATGCGCAACTCCGGCCAGTCCTGCAACGCGCCGACGCGGATGTTCGTGCCGGCTGAGCTGCACGAGGACGCGCTCGCCATCGCCAGGGAGACAGCGGAACCGCTCAAGGTCGGGGCGCCCTCGGCGGAGAGCGTCTTCCTCGGCCCGGTCGTCAGCGAGGTGCAATACGACAAGATCCAGCGCCTGATCGAGAGCGGCATCAAGGAAGGCGCAACGCTCGTCACCGGCGGGCCGGGCCGGCCGGAGGACCTCAACCGCGGCTATTATGTCCGCCCGACGGTGTTCGGCGGTGTGACTGACGAGATGACGATCGCCAGGGAAGAGATCTTCGGTCCGGTGCTCTCGATCCTGCCTTATGACAGCGAAGCGGATGTGATCGCGCGGGCGAACGACACGCCCTACGGCCTCGCCTCCTATATCCAGTCCGGCTCGCTGGAGCGGGCGCGCAAGGTCGCGGCGCAGATGCGCTCGGGCAATGTCTACATCAACTACCCGGCCTGGGACGCCGGCGCGCCCTTCGGCGGCTACAAGCAGTCCGGCAACGGCCGCGAATACGCCGATTTCGGCCTCGAGGAGTTCCTCGAAATCAAGGGCACGGTCGGCTACGCCGCGGCCTGAGCCTGTATGAGAGCACGCGCCGCCGGTCAGACCGGCGGCGCGTTTTTCTTGAGACCTACGCCGCTTCGCCGGCGAGTCGCTTCAGCGCCTTCTCGCGTCCGATCAGCGGCAGCAGCGCCGCCAGCTCGGGGCCATGGTCGAGGCCGGTCAACGCCTGGCGCAGCGGCATGAACAGCGCCTTGCCCTTAGTGCCGGTCGCGGCGGCCACGGCTTGGGTCCAGCTCTTCCAGGTCGTCTGATCGAACGGTTCGGCCGGCAGCAGCGCAGCCGCGGCGGCTGCGAACCCCGTGTCGACGATATCCGTCTCGATCGGCCCCTCGACGATCTTCCACCAGTCCTTGGCAGCCGAGAGCCGGCCGAGATTGCCGCGCACGGCGAGCCAGAACGGCTCGCTGGCGGGAATCCCGAGCTCTCTCAGCCGTTCCTCGACCGCTGAGAAGTCGAGCTGGTGCAGGGTACGGGCCGAGAGCGTCTCCAGCTCATGCTCGTCGAACTTGGCCGGAGCGCGCGAGACATGGGCGAGGTCGACCAGCCCGGCGAGCTCGTCGAGGCTCGACACCGGGCGGACCGCATCCGACGAGCCCGTGAGCACGGCGAGCGCCGCCACCGCCAGCGATTCGATCCCGGATTCGCGCAGGCCTCGCAAAGAGAGATGGCCGAGGCGCTTCGACAGCCCCTCGCCGCTCGCGGTGGTCAGCAGGTTGTGGTGGCCGAAGGCCGGCAGCGTCCCGCCCAATGCCTGCATGATCTGGATCTGCACGGCGGTGTTGGTGACGTGGTCTTCGCCGCGGATGACATGGGTTATCCCGACGTCGAGATCGTCGACGACCGAGGGCAGCGTATAGGGATAGGTGCCGTCCTCGCGCACCAGCACCGGATCGGAGAGCGAGGCGCAATCGACATGGGACGGGCCGCGGACAAGATCGTCCCAGCCGACCTCCTCCCAATCGAGCAGGAAGCGCCAATGGGCTTTACGGCCCTCGGCCTCCAGCCTGGCACGCTCCTCGGCGGTCAGCTTCAGGCCGGCGCGGTCGTAGACGGGGGGCAGACCGCGGGCGAGCTGGCGCTTGCGCTTGCGATCGAGCTCGTCGGCGCTCTCATAACAGGGATAGAGGCGGCCAGCGGCGCGCAGCTTGTCTGCCGCGGCATCATAGAGCGCGATCCGTTCAGACTGCTTGATGCTGGCATCGGGGACGACACCGAGCCAGGCGAGATCCTCTGCGATCGCCTCGGCGAACTCCGGCTTCGAGCGCGCCTGGTCGGTGTCGTCATAGCGCAACAGGAAACGCCCGACATGCCGCTTGGCAAAGAGCCAGTTGAACATCAGCGAGCGGGCATTGCCGATATGCAGATAGCCGGTCGGCGACGGGGCGGTACGGACGAAGGGTGTGGTCATGACCGGCCGCTTGTCGCGCGGGACGAGCCCGAGGGCAAGGGCATCTCACGGCACTGGCGGAAGCAGATCGACAAGCGCCCAGATTGACGCAAGGTTAGAGACGACGGGACGGTCGATATCTGCGCTGGGAGGCGAGGATGAGCATCACGGCTTCAGTCGGGCTTGGCGGCAAGAACACGGTTCCCGACACGCGCCTGGTCCAGGCGATGATCAACCCGCACACGGCGGCGCTCGGCATCGATCTGCTCGATGTCGACGGCGATTGCGGGCCGCTGACCCGAGGCGGGATCAAGCGCTACCAGCAGGTCTTCCTGAAGATGACCAGCCCGGATTCCAAGGTCGACCCGGGTGGCAAGACCTTCCTGCACATGGCCAACAATCCGGCGCCTGCCGGCGTCGTGGTCAGCGCCTCGCGCCTGCCGATCAAGCTCAAGGCCGGCGATTTCCTGCAGGTGCCGGTGGTGATCGATCCGGCCGACGGCACGGTTCAGGACGCCTACACCGCCTTCGAGTACGAGATCTTCGACAAGGGCGCCCGCATGGTCGGGACCGACTATGCCTTCGGCGTGCCCAACGACATCGAGGTCTGGCCGAACGCGCAGGTCCGGATCGGCGTGACGCTGGATGCGGGCCTGCTCGCTCATGAGCAGTTCCATTACGATGTCGGCTTCGTGGTCTGCCGCGCTCTGGCGCACCAGCTCACCATCGCGCGCGCTCCGACGATCGGCGGGCTGATCACGCAGCTCACCAGCCTCGTCGACCTGCACATCAAGCGCCGCGTCAAACTGATCCAGCGCCGCTACGACGTCGACACCCAGCATGGCGCCAATGCCAAGTACCAGCGCATCTGGCTCGACCGGATGACTGCCTGCATCGCCAATCCGGCAGCGAACCAGATCGGCGGGTTCTGGCTGTAGCGGCACTCCGCCGTCATTCCGGGGCAGGCCGCAGGCTTGAGCCCGGAACCCATGAACACGACACTGCTCCAGTCCGTCATGCTCGCCCTTGTGGCGAGCATCCACGTCTTGAACACCGCCTTCGACCAGCAAAGACGTGGATGGCCGGGACAAGCCCGACCATGACGGAAAAGGCGGTGTTCATGGGTTCCGGGCTCGCCGCTGCGCGGCGCCCCGGAATGACGAGCGAGGTTCTCGCTCTAAAAATCGAAGCTCTCGCCACCGGCCTTGCCGACACCCTTGACCAGTGATCGATCCGGCTCATGCGCCGGCTCGCCGGGATCGCGGAAGCGGTTGACGATCGGATAGCGCCGGTCGCGGCCGAAGTTCTTGCGGGTGACCTTGACGCCCGGCGCCGCCTGCCGGCGCTTGTACTCGGCGAGATAGAGCAGCCGCTCGACCTTCTGCACGGTCTCCAGGTCATGGCCGCGGGCGACGATGTCGGAAAGGCGCATCTCGTGCTCGATCAGGCAGGCGAGGATATCGTCGAGCACCTCATAGGCCGGCAGCGAATCCTGATCCTTCTGGTTCTCGCGCAGTTCGGCTGAAGGCGGCTTGACGATGATGTTCTCGGGGATCACCTCGCCATCCGGCCCGAGCGCGCCGGCCGGCTTCCAGCGATTGCGCAGGGCCGAGAGGCGGAAGACCTCGGTCTTGTAGAGGTCCTTGATCGGGTTGTAGCCGCCGTTCATGTCGCCATAGAGCGTGGCGTAGCCGCAGGACATCTCCGACTTGTTGCCGGTCGTCACCACCATCGGCCCGAACTTGTTCGAGATCGACATCAAGAGCGTGCCGCGCACGCGGCTCTGCAGGTTCTCCTCGGTGATGCCGCGATTGGTGCCGGCGAAGAGCTCGGCCAAAGCGTGCTCGAAGCCCTCGACCGGCTCGGCGATCGGCACGATCTCATAGCGCACGCCGAGCGCGTCAGCGCATTTCTTGGCGTCATCGAGGCTCTCCTGCGAGGTGAAGCGATAAGGCATCATCACGCAGCGCACGCGCTCAGCGCCCAGCGCATCGACCGCCATGGCGGCGCAGATGGCGGAGTCGATGCCGCCGGAGAGGCCGAGCACGACGCCCGGGAAGCGATTCTTCTCAACATAGTCGCGCAGGCCGAGCACGCAGGCGGCATAGTCGGCCTCGTCGCCGCTCTCGATGGCGGTGACCTCACCCGGCAGGCAGCGCCAGCCATCGGGCCCACGCTCCCAGTGCGTGATCGTGATCGCCTCACGAAAGGCCGGCAATTGATGGGCGAAGCTGCGGTCGGCATTGAGGACGAAGGAGGCGCCTTCGAAGACGAGCTCGTCCTGGCCGCCGAGCTGGTTGAGATAGACCATGGGCAGGCCGCTCTCGACGACGCGGGCGACGGCGACGTTGAGCCGCTCCTCGATCACGCCGCGGCGGAAGGGCGAGCCGTTCGGCACCAGCAGGATCTCGCCGCCGGTCTCGGCGATGCATTCGACGACCTCCTCGCCCCAGATGTCCTCGCAGATCGGAATGCCGAGGCGGACATGGTTGCGGAAGACGACCGGGCCGGGCAGCGGGCCGGGCTCGAACACACGCTTCTCGTCGAAGACGCCGTAATTGGGCAGGTCGACCTTGAAGCGCACGGACTGGATCAGGCCGCCGTCGAGCAGCGCATAGGCGTTGTAGAGCTTGCCGTCCTCGAGCCAGGGCAGTCCGACGAGCACGGCCGGGCCGCCGTCAGCGGTCTCGCGGGCGAGGTCCTCGCAGGCCTTGCGGCAGGCGTCCTGAAAGGCCGGCTTCAACACCAGGTCCTCCGGCGGATAGGCCGAGAGGAAGAGCTCTGGGAACATCACGAGCTCGGCGCCGCCGGCAGCCGCCTCGCGGCGGGCGGCGCGCACCTTCTCGGCATTGCCGGCGACATCGCCGACGATCGGGTTGAGCTGGGCGAGCGCCAGGCGGAGAGAGGTCGCGGTCATGATCTGGATGTAGCTTGCGGCCCGCGCGCCAGCAACGGTGCCGCGCCCGGCTCGCCCCTGCGTTTTCGCAAGGTCAGATCAGCTCAGCGACGAGCGGAAATCGGCGGAGCAGCGCAGTTCGCGCAAAGGCCGCACGACCTGCGTCGTCTCGTCATAGATCGGATGCGCCTTCCAGGCGGCGAGCGCGGCCTCATCGGCGAACTCGCCGTAGACGACGATATCGGCGGCATCGCCGATCGGATCGATCCTGGCGTTGGCAGCGACCTCGAAGGCGAGCGCATGCGGGATTTCGCCCAGTCGGCTCAGAAGGCGCTGGATCATGCCGACATCCTCGGCGCGCTTGGCCGTGAAGAACACGATATGCCGGATCATCCGCCCTCCTCCGGCCCCGAGCCGGAATCGGCAGGTCCATCGCAAGGCACCCTTTTCAGAGACATGCCCGATCGGCAACCGCATTAACCGCGTATTAGGGTTAACCGCGCATGAATCGTCTCCGGGCCGATGCAACCGCTGCTTCGGCCGCTGCTCGGAGAGACACGCGATGCGTGCTGCATCTATCGCCGCCCTCGCCCCCGTCGTCGCGATGGCCTGCACGCTGGCTCTGCCGCAGGCGGCGCTGGGCGCCGACTATCTCAGGGGCTCGCAGATCGAGCAGCCGGTGGAGGCCCCGCCGATGTTCGGCGGCGGACGCTTCGACTGGTCCGGCTTCTATTTCGGCGGCGGTGCGGGCGTGAGCGAGACCAAGTTCAAGCCGGGCGAAGGCCTGCGTGCTCTCGCCAACTCCGCCTTCCGCAACACCGATCTCGTCGCCGAACGCGACATGGGGTCGTTCATCAACGACCTGCCGGACAAGCGCGACAGCGGCACGCAGTTCTTCGGCATCGCCGGCTACAATTATCTCTTCGACGATGTCGTCCTCGGTCTCGAGGCCGACTACACCCGCTCGGGACACGAATACCGGGTGACCGACTACATCGCCCGGCGCAGCACCATGTCGAGCGGCCGCGTCTATGATTGGGCGATGGCGACCGACCAGGCGGCCAAGCTCAACGACTACGCCACGCTGCGGCTGCGCATGGGCTGGGCCTATGGCCGGATCATGCCTTTCGCCACGATCGGTGCGGCTCTCGGCCGCTTCAACACGACCTCGACGATCGACGCCGATATCCTGATCGTCAACAATGCCGGCCAGGCCAGTGAAACCCGCAACCGCGCCTCTGGCTATCCGCTGCGCGTCGGGAGCCTCCGCAAGAACACCTACGCCTTCGGCCTTTCCGGCGGCGTCGGCGTCGATTGGGCCCTGACCGACAATTTGTTCCTGCGGGCCGAGTACCAGATCGTCCGCTTCGCCGAGGTCGAGGGCACGACGACGACGGTCAACACCGGCCGCATCGCCGCCGCGCTGAAGTTCTGATCAGCGCTCGAAGCGCTGGCCGATCAGCTCGGTCTTGGCCCGGCTGATCATCCACAGCGTCTCGGCGCCGCCGCTGCGATCCCAGGCAATGCCCTGGCCCTCGCCCTCGATCGGATAGGTCGCGACCAGCTCCAGCACCGAGCCCATCTTCGGCAGGCGCAGGGCGTAGACTTCCTTGTGGTCATGGCCGGTGGCGTAGAGCAGCCCGTCCTTGCCCCAGCTACCGCCCGACATGCTCATCGGCTCGGCCCGCTTGATCACCGAAGCCGGGAAGGTCCAGCCCTGGACCGGCTTCCAGGCCTCGTCGAACTTCACCAGCGTCGTCCAGTAGGAATTGCCATAGGGTTGCTGGCTCTGGCCGAAGACGCGGCTGTAGTTGGCGAAGACGCCCCACCAGGCGCCATCGTGCTTGTCGAGCCAGGTCAGCGATCCCAGCAGGATGCCGAAGCTGTGCGAACCGATATGTTCGAGCGTCTGGGCGTCCCAGATCTCGACCGAGCTCGTCATCGGCGAGGCCGGGTAGTTGGAATGGGCGGCGTAGAGCTTGCCGTCGACCACCGCGCCGCTGTCGAGATGGATGATCGGGCCGTCCTCGGCGCCCTTCCATTCCTTGACCAGGGCACCGGTCGTCTTGTCGTGCTTGGCGATGGCCCGATCGGTGATCGCGTAGACATGACCGGCATCGACCGCAGCCGCCTGGCGGGCGGCCGGGGCCTTGAACCGGGAGATCTCGACAAAACGGCCGCTCGGGGCCGTCGGCTTCTTGGCAGCTTCCTGCGCCACCACCGGAGCTGCGACCAGACAGGCGGCCAGCGCCGCCGCAACCTTGAGCTTCATCGCCCTCTCCCCACGCCTCGTCGGCTTCAGCCGCTCTCGGCATCGACCATGGGAGGCGGGGGCTGGGCGGTCAAGGTGACGGGCCGATGAAGCCGGCCCGTCACCCTATCGTTCACTCGGCCGCTTCGACCTCAGGCCGGGTGCGGCCGGAGCGCTCGCGCTTGACCAGTTCGGCGACGAGGAAGGCCAGCTCCAGCGCCTGCTCGGCATTGAGGCGCGGATCGCAGACCGTGTGGTAGCGGTCGTTGAGATCGGCGTCCGTCATGCCGCGGGCGCCGCCGGTGCACTCGGTGACGTTCTTGCCGGTCATCTCGAGATGCAGGCCGCCGGCATGCGTGCCTTCGGCCTGATGGACGGCGAAGAAGTTCTTCACCTCGGTCAGGATCAGGTCGAACGGCCGGGTCTTGTAGCCACTCGCCGCCTTGACCGTGTTACCGTGCATCGGGTCGCAGGACCAGACAACGTTGCGCCCTTCCCGCTTGGTGGCGCGCACCAGAGCCGGCAGGTGGTCGAAGACCTTGTCGGCGCCGAAGCGTCCGATCAGGACGAGGCGACCGGCCTGGTTCTGCGGATCGAGCGCGTCGATCAGCTTGAGCAGCTCGTCCGGCTTCAGGGACGGGCCGCATTTCAGGCCGATCGGGTTCTTGATGCCGCGGAAGTACTCGACATGGGCGTGGTCGAGCTGACGGGTGCGGTCGCCGATCCAGACCATGTGACCGGAGGTGGCGTACCAGTCGCCGGTCGTCGAGTCGGTGCGCGTCATCGCCTGCTCGTAGCCGAGCAGCAGCGCCTCGTGGCTGGTGTAGAAATCCGTCGTACGCATCTCGGGATGCGTCTCGGGATCGACGCCGATGGCGCGCATGAAGTCGAGCGACTCGGTGATACGGTCGCCCAGCTCCTGGTAGCGATGCGATTGCGGGCTATCCTTGACGAAGCCGAGCATCCAGCGATGCGCGTTGTCGAGATTGGCATAGCCGCCGGTGGCGAAGGCGCGGATCAGGTTGAGCGTCGCCGCCGACTGCCGGTAAGCCTCGAGCTGCCGGCGCGGGTCGGGAATCCGCGACTCTGCCGTGAACTCGTTGTCGTTGATGATGTCGCCCTTGTAGCTCGGCAGCTCGACATCGCCGATCTTCTCGTTCGGCGCCGAGCGCGGCTTGGCGAACTGGCCGGCGATACGGCCGACCTTCACCACCGGCGAGCCGCCGGCGAAGGTCAGCACCACCGCCATCTGCAGGAACAGCCGGAAGAAGTCGCGGATATTGTCGGCCGAGTGCTCGGCGAAGCTCTCCGCGCAATCGCCACCCTGAAGCAGGAAGGCCTCGCCGGCCGCGACCTTGCTCAACGCCCGTTTGAGCTTGCGCGCCTCGCCTGCAAAAACCAGCGGCGGAAAGCCGGCGAGCTGCTGCTCAACCGCCTTCAAGGCTGCCTGATCCGGATATTCCGGCATCTGCTGGACGGGCTTTGCCCTCCAGCTCTCGGGCGTCCACCGCTCGGACATGGGTCTTGCTCCTGATTTCACGCATCGCGCCTGCGTTAACCTCATCTTGGCGCGAAGGGGGCCTATACACCTGCAGATGGCCGCTGGCCACCGTTACGGCAAGACTGATGTGGCTCGGTTCGGGCCACCGAGCGAAAAACGAGAGTCCGATCAAAGTGATCGCGCCGTCGGCTACGATCCGGACTCAGCAGCTTGCCATCACGATTCAACACGCTGGCCTATCGATTCAACCGGCTGATATTTTGAATCATGCGAAAAAGCGGCATGTGAAGCCCTTCCCTGCATTCGTTTCAGGAACTACCTGATGGCTGGACCTATTGCTACGGCGCCCGATTTCCGGCCCGGCGCCGGATTGCGGCCAATCATCAATGTCTCGGGCACGATGACGGCGCTCGGTGCGGCGAGCGTGGAGCCGGATGCCATCGCTGCGATGACGGCCATCCTCCCGCATTTCGTCGAGATCGACGACTTGCAACGGCAGGCCAGCCGCGTGATCGCAAGGCTGACCGGCGGAGAGGCCGGCTTCGTTACTGCTTCTTGCGCTGCAGGAATGACATTGGCGGTCGCTGGCGCGATGACGGGACCGGATATCGCGACGATCGAGCGCCTCCCCGATACGGCAGGCCTGAAGAACGAAGTCGCACTGATGACGGGCCATGCCGTCAACTACGGCGCGCCCGTCGAGCAAGCCATACGTCTCGCCGGAGCAGTGCCGGTCCTGATCGGTCAAGCCACATCGGCCGAGCGCTACCAGCTGGAAGCCATGCTGGGTCAGCGGACAGCGGCAGCGCTCTACGTCGTCTCGCATCATACAGTTCAGTATGGGCTGATATCGCTCCGGACTTTCTGCGAGACCTGCCATGCCGCCGATGTACCAGTCATCGTCGATGCGGCGTCCGAATACGACTTGCGCGGTTTCCTGGCCGAAGGCGCCGATCTCGCGATCTACTCAGCGCACAAATTCCTCGGCGGACCGACGGGCGGCCTCGTTGCCGGGCGCAAGGATCTGGTCCGCGCCGCCTTCCTGCAGAACCGAGGCATCGGGCGCGGCATGAAGGCCGGCAAGGAAAGCATCCACGGCGCGATCGCCGCGCTCGAAGCATGGGAGAGGCGCGACCATGCCAGCATTCGCGCCCGCGAGCGGGGCCATCTCGCCCTCTGGCAACAGGCGTTGCAAGGCCGCCCCGGCGTGACCGCGACGATCGAGCCCGACCCGACAGGAAACCCCGTCGACCGCCTGCGCATCGCGCTCCGCCCCGACGAGGCCCATATCACGGCCTGGGATCTCGCCGACGCGTTGGCGCGTGGCGAAAGGCCGGTGATCGTGAGGGATGACGAGGTCGACTTCGGATATGTCGAGCTGGATCCGTGCAATCTCCATCCCGGCGAGGAGGCCATCGTCGCACAGCGACTAGGGGAGGAGCTCGATACGGCTCTCCGCTCGAACGCAATCATCGCGACACCGCTCGAGCAGCGCCGCAGCCGCCGCATCGAAGCGCTGAGGCGCTGGCCGGATTAAACCTTTGCCGGTGAAGGGAGCGGACCCCCGCGCCGCGCGCATCGCATCGGCTCCTCGGCGAAGTTCGAGTATTGATGCACTGCCTGCATCAATCTCCCCGGCATTTGCATTTCACACCTGCCCGCAAAGGCCATTGTCTCCCTCGCGCGGCGCGGCCGAAGATGGCCACGCAACCAACAACGCCGGTCGCGGCGACGGGAGGAACCATGAGACGTCACATTCTGGCGGCCGCTTTCGGCCTGGCCTGCGGCCTCGGGGCGGCGCAGGCCCAGCCGGCGCAGGAGCCGATCACCCTGCGCGGCATGGGCTCCTTCCATGTCGGCGGCAAGCTGGTCGAGATCTCGGGCCGGCCGGTGAAGGATGTGGTGTTCACGCCGGGCGGCACGCCCGCCCGCGTCGACCCGAACGGCACCTACCAGACCGGGCAGATGTATGTGCAGTATTTCCTGCCGCAGAACGAGCGCGGCTCCGTCCCGCTTCTGCTCTGGCATGGCGGCGGCATGACCGGCGTCAACTACGAGTCGACACCGGACGGCCGCCAGGGCTGGCTCGAATTCTTCCTGCGCAAGGGCTGGTCGGTCTACAATTCCGACGCGGTCGAGCGCGGGCGCTCGAGCTGGGCGATGTATCCCGACGTCATCCCCGGCGAGCCGCTGTTCCTGACCACGGCGAACCCGTTCGAGCGCTTCCGCATCGGCGCCGGCGGCGGCTATGACGCCGACCCGGCCAAGCGCAAATACCTGCCGGGCAGCCAGTTCCCGGCCGAGGGCTACGACAATTTCGTCAAGCAGATCGTGCCGCGCTGGACCTCGACCGACCAGATGATCATCGACGCCTATATCGCCGAGGTCGACAAGGTCTGCCCCTGCGTGATCTCGTTCCACAGCCAGTCCGGCCAGTTCGGCTTCAAGGTGGCGCAGGCGCGACCCGACAAGGTCAAGGCGCTGATCGCGGTCGAGCCCGCCGGCATCGGCGATCCGGTCAAGGCGGCGGCACTGAAGGACATCCCGGTGCTGATGGTGTTCGGCGACTATATCGAGCAGGACGCGCGCTGGCCGACCATCCGCAAGACCGCGACCGATTTCGGCGACAAGATCACCGCGGCCGGCGGCTCTGTCGATGTGGTCAACCTGCCCGCCGTCGGCATCACCGGCAATTCGCACATGCTCATGATGGACAAGAATAATCTGGCTGTCGCTCAGCTGATCCAGGACTGGCTGGCGAAGAAGGGGCTGACGAAATAGGCGCGGGCTCGCGCGCCTGCTCCAGCAGCCAGTCGCGGAACAGGCTGATCTTGCGCGCGGTCCGGCGCCTTGCCGGGTAGGTCAGCCAGTAGTCGTTGCCGCCGGGAAGCATCAGGTCGAAGGGCTGGACCAACAGCCCTTCGCAGAGCTCGCGCAGGAAGAAGATCGGCGAGCACATGGCCGCGCCGTTGCTGGCCAGCGCGGCCGTGACTTCGAGCTGCTGCACGGCGAGGTCGAAGCCTGCCTCCACCGGCGTCGCCTCGGAATTGACCCCCGCGGCGGCGAACCAGCGATCCCAGGCCTCGGTCTTGCCGATGCGCTTCACGTGCAAGAGGTCCGAGGGTTGCGGCGGCCGGCCAAGATCGCGGAACAGGTTCGGCCCGCATAGCGGCGTGAACTCGCTCTTCATCAGCCAGTGCGCCTCGAGCCCCGGCCACTGGCCGCCACCTCGGTGGATGGCGACATCGCAATCGTCGCGCTGCGGATCGTGCGGGCCGACCTGCGTGACCATTCGCACCGCCAGCCCCGGATTGGCGCATTGGAACAGACCGAGGCGCGGCACCAGCCAATTCGAGGCGATGGTCGGCAGCGCCTGGATCGAGAGCACGCCTTCGGCCGTCTCGGTTACGGCGGCGAAGGCCGCGCGTAGGCCGTCAAAGGAATCCATCACCGACGACGCAAGGCGCTCGCCCGCCTCGGTCAGGGCGACGCGTCGCGCCTGGCGCTGGAACAGCGGCAGACCGAGCCGCTCCTCCAGCAGCTTGACCTGATAGCTCACCGCAGCCTGCGTCATGCCGAGTTCGGCCGCGGCGCGGGTGAAGTTGCCATGGCGCGCCGCCGCCTCGAAGGCGCGGACCGCGCTGAGCGGCGGCAGGCCGGTCGCCAGATCATTCATCAGCTGACCTTATGTATGGGGCGTCAAATCCAGTTTGTCCGCGAAGCCGATCGAGAGCATCCCTTGGCGCAATCGACACTGACCCCGGGAGCCGCATCATGTCGGCCGAAGTTAGCAGAAATAATGGATATGTCAGCCTTATACCAGCGCTGCGCGCCGTTCTCGCCCGCATTCGTCAGTTCCGGCGCAATCGCCTGGTCGCACTCGACAACCGCCTCGACCAGGAGGGCCTGAGCCCCCATATGGCGCGCGACGTCGGGCTCCGTGACGCAAGCCTGACTTATGACAGCCGCCGCGCCGACCGCGGCAGCTGATGCCAGTTAGAGCGCGCTCTTGCGCGGCGTGCGCATGGTGACGAGCTCTTCGGCCGCGCTCGGATGCAAGGCGACGGTGCGGTCGAAATCGGCCTTGGTCGCACCCATGGTGACGGCGATGGCGACCGACTGGACGATCTCGCCGGCATCGTGACCGAGGACGTGGACGCCGATCACCCGATCGGTCTGCGCGTCGACAACGAGCTTCATGTAGATGCGCTCGTCGCGGCCGGAGATCGTCGCCTTCATCGGCCGGAAGCCGGTCTCGAAGATGCGCAGTTCGCGGCCCGTCGCAAGGGCCTGCTGTTCGGTGAGGCCGACGCTGCCGAGTTCCGGTGTGGTGAACACGGCGGAGGCGACGAGCGCGTGATCGACCGTCCACGGCTTGCCGCCGAAGGTTGAGTCGGCGAAGGCGTGGCCTTCGCGGATCGCGACCGGGGTCAGGTTGACGCGATCGGTGACGTCGCCGACCGCGGCGATCGACGGGACATTGGAGAGCGAGGCGGCGTCGACCAGAACCTGGCCGGCCGGGCCGAGCTTGACGCCGGCGGCTTCGAGGCCGAGCCCGGCCGTGTTCGGGCGGCGGCCGGTCGCGACCAGCACGACATCGGCGTCGATCGGCGCACCATGGGCACAATGAGCCCGGCGCGTGCCGTCCGGCAGCAGTTCGATGCGATTGACCGTACAGCCGAGGCGCAAGCTGATCCCGGCATGGCCGAGCGCATCGCGCAGGCGGGTGCGCAGATCCTCGTCGAAGCCGCGCAGGACATTGTCGCCGCGATGCAGCAGCGTGACGGCGACGCCGAGCCGGGCGAAGACGCTGGCGAATTCGAGCGCGATATAGCCGCCGCCGATGACGAGCATGCGCCTGGGCAGGCTCGGCAGATGGAAGACCTCGTTCGAGGAGATGCCGAGCTCGCCGCCGGGGATCGGCGGATCGAAGGCGGGATGGCCGCCGGTTGCGACCAGGATATGGCGGGCCCGGATCGTCTGCCCGCTCTTTAGCAGCTTGACCTCGTGCGGCCCGGTGACGACGGCCCGCTCCTCGCGGATTTCGACGCCGGCGCCGTCGAGGCCCTTGCGATAGAGGCCGGAGAGCCGCGTCACCTCCCTGGCGACGGCATCGCGCAGGGTCGGCCAGTCGAATTCCGGCTTGCCGACGCTCCAGCCGAAGCCGGCGGCATCCTCGAACTCGTCGGCGAAGCGGCTGGCATAGACGAAGAGCTTCTTGGGCACGCAGCCGCGGATGACGCAGGTGCCGCCGATGCGGTCCTCCTCGGCGATCATCACGCGGGCGCCATGGCCTGCGGCGATGCGGGCGGCGCGCGTGCCACCCGACCCCGCTCCGATGACGAAGAGATCGACGTCGAACTCAGCCATGGCTTTCTCCCTGCCGCGAGGCGGCATTTATTCCAAACCAGAGAATGGCGGCGCCGAGCGCGGCGATCCACCAGCCTTGCCAGGCGCCATGCCCGACCGTGGCAATCGAGAAGGCGGCCGCAAACAAAGCGAGGCGCGGCGCCAGCTCAGCCGGCGGCAGGCGCCGCAGTCGCGCAAGCAGCAGCAGCCCGGCAAGCGTCAGTAGGCCGGCGCCGATCACGCCGGTCTCGGCCCAGGCCTGCAGCGGCATGTCGTGGGGATGCCCGACCCCCAGCAGCTCCCGCTCCGCAGCGGGAACCTCAGCCGCGACGGGGTGGTCACGCATGATAGCGGACGTGCCGAAGCCGGCGCCGGCAACCGGCCGGACCCGCACCACCTCGCCAAAGCTCTGCCAGATATCGATGCGCGCCTGCCCGGTCATGCTGTTGAAGCGATCGAGAATGATGGAGGGCAACCAGCGCTGCGCCGTCACGCCCAGCACGGGGGCGAGCGCCATGGTGGCGACGAAGGCGAGCGCCGCCGCCGTCAGTGCAAGGCGCGGGGCGAGCGCGGCGCAAGCCCAGCACAGCACCAGGATCGCGAGGCCGAGCCGTACCGAGGCGCTCTCCGAGCGGACGGCGAAGACCGCGACCACGAGCATGAGCAGCACGGCCAGCAGCCGGTCAGCCCAATGAGCGCCCGGTCGCGACCAGAGCGCGTAGACCGTCGGCACCGCGAGGAGGAAGCAGGTGATCGCCGGACGATTGAAGACGAAGGCCATCATCTTGCCGGTGCCCAGCGCGGCACGCTGGGAGAGGCCGGAGGCGAGCTCGATCATCGAGAGGATGGCCGCAGCGAGAATCATCAGGGCGAGCGCGCGCAGGAGCAGCGGCGTCGGCCGCCATTGCCCGGAGGCCGCGATCGCCAGCGCGAACACGATCGGCAAGACCAATTCCGCCCAGGCCTGCAGGGAGACGGAGGCCTTGTTGCTCCAGCCGATCGAGACCAGCGCCCAGGCGAGGAATGCGGCGATCGCCAGAGCCAGGGGCGCCGTCAGCAGGCGGCGCAGGCGGGCGATACTCGCCGCCGCCGGCTCGGCCAGCAGCCCCGCCCCCAGGAAAGCGGCGGCGGCAAGGCCCAGCATGAGCGGGGCCGAGCGGTTCGCCAACCACATGGCGAGCGGCAGCAAGACCAAGCAGACCGCACCGGCGATGCGAAGGGCCCGAACCGCCGCGGGCTCGCTTGCTCGCGCGGACGGAGCAGCAGGCAGCGCATTCGAGGCAGTCGAACTGGCTGGCGGAGAGTTTTGACTCATGCGCTGCGGCTTACGCGATGCGGGAAGTGTCGCCTAGAGCCGGATCCGATCAGGTTGAATCAACCTGATCGGTAAAACGGTCTCTAGAGGCTGAAGGAGGCAGCCGGACATAACTTGGACGAGATCGTCCTCACCCGGCCCAAGCCGCTCCAACTCCATCGGACCTACGACCTTTGGCGATCTCACCAGCCGCCTGTCATCGAATTTTCCTGCGTGCACAGGCCCCTGAAGCGAAACATCTTGACTTGTGATTATGCAATCAGGCGCAATTGATCCGCGGTCCGATGCGATCCACAGGGCGAGCGTCGATAATCGGCGTGCCAAGCGCGCCACTCGGGAGGTAACTATGCTCACGTCCTTCTTCAAGCGCGGGGCCGTGGCCGCCGTCGCTCTCGCCGGCCTCACCACGGCCGCCTTCGCGCAGATGGAACTGAAGATCATGGCCCCGGCTGCGCCCGGCGGCGGCTGGGACGGCACGGCGCGCTCGATGCAGCAGGCGCTGATGGCTGCAGGCATCTCCAAGAGCGTCCAGGTCAACAACGTCACCGGCGCCGGCGGCACGATCGGCCTCGCCCAGCTGATCGGCGCCAAGGGCGACGGTCACCAGCTGATGGTCAACGGCTTCGTCATGGTCGGCGCCATCCTGCTCAACAAGTCGCCGGTGAACCTGACCCAGGTGACCCCGATCGCGCGCCTGACCGCTGAAGCCGAGGTCATCGTCGTCCCGACCGATTCCCCGCTGAAGTCCGCCAAGGACCTCGCCGAGCGCCTCAAGGCCGACCCGGCCAAGGTGACCTGGGCCGGTGGCTCGGCCGGCGGCACCGACCACATCCTGGCGGCCCTGTTCGCCCAGGCCGTCGGCGCCGACGCCAAGAAGATCAACTACATCCCGTTCTCGGGTGGCGGCGAGGCGCTGGCCGCGATGCTCGGCGGGCGCGTCACAGCCGGCGTCTCCGGCTATGGCGAGTTCGAAGGCCAGATCAAGGCCGGCAAACTGCGCGTGCTCGCCGTCTCCTCCTCCAAGCGCCTCGAGAACGCGCCGGACGCGCCGACGCTGAAGGAGCAAGGCATCGATCTCGACCTGATCAACTGGCGCTCGGTCGTGGCCCCTCCCGGCCTGTCGGCCGACCAGACCAAGGCGCTGATCGACGCCACCGACAAGATGGTCAAGTCGAAGGAGTGGCAGGACATTCTCAAGGCCCGCGGCTGGGACGACGCCTATCTCGCCGGCCCGGCTTTCGACAGCTTCCTCAAGGAAGAAATCAGCCGCGTCTCCAAGGTCATGACCGAGGTCGGCCTGGTCAAGTGAGCCGGCCGCGGCACAGCTGAATGCGGGGCCGGGAAACCGGCCCCTTTTTACCTCTCGTTACCACTCGCCCTCCCCGGCTGCCGACATGCCGGGCAACGACGGATCATCCGATGAGCCAGGAGCCTCTCGCGCACCGACCGGACAAGCCGGCCCTCCTGGTCGGCGTGCTACTGCTCGCCGTCGCGGCGATCGTCGGCCATGACGCCTCGACCCAGACGATCACCTCGAATTACGGCCTCGGGCCGACGGCGATGCCCTATGTGATCTGCGGAGGGCTCGTCCTTCTCGGTCTGGCGCATCTGTTCGTCGCCTTCCGCGAGGGGCTGCCCAAGCCGGAAGCGGCCGACAAGAGCGCCCTGCTCTGGATCGCGGCGGGCCTTGTCGGGCTGATCGCCTCGATCGGCCTCGGCGGCGGCTTCGTGCTGGCGACCACGCTGGTCTTCGCCTGCACCGCTCGCGGCTTCGGCCGCCGCGCCTTCCTCGTCGATGCGGTCATCGGTTTCGTGCTCGGGCTCATCATCTTCCTGGTCTTCGCCAAGCTGCTGACGCTGATCCTGCCGTCGGGTCCGTTCGAGCAGCTCTTCCTCTGACGCCGAAGGCGGGTAAATCATGGACACTCTCCTTTCCCTGCTGAACGGCTTCTCCGTCGCTCTCGCGCCCTCGAAGCTGCTGTTCTGCCTGGTCGGCGTCTTCCTCGGCACTGCCGTCGGCGTGCTGCCCGGCATCGGTCCGGCGCTGACCGTCGCACTCCTGCTGCCGGTCACCTTCAAGCTCGACCCCGCCGGCTCGCTGATCATGTTCGCCGGCATCTACTATGGCGGCATGTATGGCGGCTCGACCACGGCGATCCTGCTCAATGCCCCGGGCGAGAGCGCCTCGCTCGCAACCGCGCTCGAAGGCTCGAAAATGGCCAAGGCCGGCCGCGGCGGCCCGGCCCTCGCAACGTCGGCGATCGGCTCCTTCGTCGCCGGCCTGATCGCCACGATCGGCCTCGCCTTCCTGGCGCCCTGGCTGGTCGAGGTCGCGGTCAAATTCGGGCCGTGGGACTATTTCGCGCTGATGATCGTCGCCTTCGTCACGGTGTCGGCGACCTTCGGCGACTCGCCCCTGCGCGGCCTGACCAGCCTGTTCCTCGGCATCACGCTCGGCCTGGTCGGCATCGACAAGCTGACCGGCCAGGCGCGCCTGACCTTCGGCGTGCCGGAACTGCTCAACGGCATCGAGGTGACGACGCTCGCCGTCGGCCTGTTCGCGGTGGGCGAAGCCTTCTACGTCGCCTCCAAGCGCTTCCGCGAACCTGAGGAGATCATCCCGATCAAGGGTTCGCTCTGGATGAGCAAGGAGGACTGGAAGCGCTCCTGGGCGCCCTGGCTGCGCGGCACCGCCTTCGGCTTCCCGATCGGCGCCCTGCCGGCCGGCGGCGCCGAGGTGCCGACCTTCCTCAGCTATTCGACCGAGAAGAGGCTGTGCAAATACCCGGAGGAGTTCGGCAAGGGCGCGATCGAGGGCGTCGCCGGTCCCGAGGCCGCCAACAACGCCTCGGCCGCCGGCACGCTGGTGCCGCTCCTGACGCTCGGCCTGCCGACCTCGGCGACCGCCGCGATCATGCTCGCCGGCTTCCAGCAATACGGGCTCAACCCCGGCCCGCTGCTCTTCGCCGAGAAACCCGACCTGGTCTGGGGCCTGATCGCCTCGCTCTTCGTCGCCAACGTCCTGCTGGTGATCCTGAACCTGCCGCTGATCGGGCTGTGGGTGAAGCTGCTCGCCGTGCCGCAGCCCTGGCTCTATGCCGGCATCCTGGTCTTCGCGACCATGGGCACGCTCGCGGTCAACGGCTCCCCGGTCGAGCTCATGATGCTCTTCGCCTTCGGCTATCTCGGCTATCTGATGCGGCGCTACGACTATCCCGTCGCGCCGATGGTGGTCGGGCTGATCCTCGGGCCGATGGCGGAACAGCAATTGCGCCGCGCCCTGCAGATCAGCCTGGGCGACCCGATGATCCTGCTGGAGAACCCGATCTCGGCCACCCTGCTCGGCATTGCCTTCATCGCCCTCGTCGCGCCCTTCGTGATGAATGGGCTGAACAAGTTCAAGGCGGCGGAGGACTGAGGGCTACGCCGCCGACCGATACAAAAAAAAGGCCGCCGGCTCTCACCGGCAGCCTTTTTTTTCAATGAGGAAGCTTTCCAGGCTCAGAGCTGGTGGCCGCGCTTGCGCATCTCGGCGTTGAACAGGTCGAAGAGCCGGTTGCTGGTCGCCATGCTCCAAGGCTCCAGCAGCGCGTAAACCTCACCGAGCGCCTGCGCACGATAGGAGTTGTAGCGCTGGCCGACCGGCGAGTTGAAGAAGGCGGCGACCTCCTTGAGATCGGCTTCCGTCATCTTGCTGGCGAAGATCCGGGCGGAGGAGTCGACCATCTCGTCGCGGCGCAAATCCGACTCCGCCTTGAGCGCGGTCAGGACCTCTTCCATGTCCTTCTTGAGCTCGGGGCGAGTCGCATAGGTCTGCCGAATGCCGGCGACGAACTCGCCATAGATCGACTCGATCGACTGCGACAGGCCGGAGGAGACCACGACCTCGCGGGCGGCCTTGATATGCTCCGGCGTCGGCGCCTGCTGCGCCAGCACGGGCACGGCGAACAAAGCCAGCGACAAAAGCGCGCCTGCCAGGCTGTGACGGATCATGCGGTTACCCCTTCGTCGATCGCACGCCAGGCGGCGATGTCCCTGTGTTCCGGTGCGGCAACGACCCTGACCGGGCGCAGCCGCCGGCCGCTCTTAGAACATGTGCAGCCAAAGTGGAAACCACTTTTGCGGTCGGAGCATACCCCGATATGGTCCGTCAGCGACGCTCCGCAGCCGGATCGCCGAGGACGCGCACGCCATCGCTGCCGGCGAGGAAAGCTGCGGTGGCCAGGCCGAGAAAGAGGCCGTGCTCGACGACGCCGGGGACCTGGTTCAGCGCCAGCGCCAACACCTCCGGAAGCTCGATCCGGCTAAGATGCGCGTCAAGAATGTAATGGCCGCCATCGGTCAGCAGCGTCGAACCATCGGGACGCTTGCGCAGCTTGAGCTCGCCATGCGCGCCCGACGAGGCGATTGCGGCCGCGACGGCCCGGCGCGTCGCCTCCAAACCGAAGGGCACGACCTCGATCGGCAGCGGGAAGCGGCCGAGCGTCTCGACCTGCTTGCCGGTGTCGGCGATCACGATCATGCGCTTCGAGGCGGCAGCGACGATCTTCTCGCGCAGCAGCGCAGCGCCGCCGCCCTTGATCAGCTGCAAGGCGCTGTCGAGCTCGTCGGCGCCGTCGATGGTGAGGTCGAGTTCGGGCGTCTGGTCGAGCGTCGACATCGGGATCGACAGGCTCAGCGCCTGCGCCTGCGTCACTTCGGAGGTCGCGACGCAGATCACCTGGAGCCCGGCCGCGACCTTGGCGCCGAGGCCGTCGACGAAGTGCTTGGCGGTCGAGCCGGTGCCGAGGCCGAGCCGCATGCCCGGACGCACCAGCTCCAGCGCCGCGAGCGCGGCGGCCTTCTTCAGATCCTCGCTCACGCGCCGAGCCCACCCATCAGCATGTACTTGATCTCGACGAACTCCTCGATGCCGTGGAGGGAGCCCTCGCGGCCGAGGCCCGATTCCTTGACGCCGCCGAAGGGCGCGACCTCGGTGCCGAGAATGGCCGAGTTGATGCCGACCATGCCGTATTCGAGCTCCTCGGCGACGCGGAAGGCCCGGCCGAGATCCCTGGTGTAGAAATAGGCGGCGAGACCGAAAGGCGTATCGTTCGCCATGGCCACGACCTCGTCCTCGCTCTTGAAGCGATAGATCGGCGCGATCGGCCCGAAGGTCTCCTCGGTGGTGACCAGCATCTTGGTGGTCACGCCGGAGATCACCGTCGGCTCGTAGAAGGTGCGCCCGAGCGCATGGCGACGGCCACCGACCATCACCTTGGCGCCATTGGCGACCGCATCGGCGACATGGCGCTCGACCTTCTCGATCGCGCGCTCGTTGATCAGTGGGCCCTGCACGACGCCGACCTCGACGCCGTTGCCGACCTTCATCTTGGCGACCTCGCCGGCGAACTTGGCGACGAAGTCGTCATGGATGCCGTCCTGGACGAAGAGCCGGTTGGTGCAGACGCAGGTCTGGCCCATGTTGCGGAACTTGGCGATGATCGCGCCCTCGACCGCCTTGTCGAGATCGGCATCGTCGAAGACGATGAAAGGCGCATTGCCGCCGAGCTCGAGCCCGACCTTCTTCACCGTCGTGGCCGCCTGCTGCATCAAGAGCTTGCCGACCGGGGTCGAGCCGGTGAAGCCGATGAAGCGCACCGCCGGATGCGATGTCATCACGCCGCCGATCGCCTGGGCATCGCCGGTGACGATGTTGATCACGCCCTTGGGGAAGCCCGCCTGCTCGGCGAGCGCAACCAGCGCCAGCGCGGTCAGCGGGGTGTCCGGCGCCGGCTTGACCACGAAAGTGCAGCCCACGGCCAGGCCCGGCGCGCATTTGCGGGTGATCATCGCCGCCGGGAAGTTCCAGGGCGTGATAGCGGCGCAGACGCCGACCGGCTGCTTGGCGACGATGATACGCGAATTCGGGAAGGGCGAGGGAATGGTCTCGCCATAGATGCGCTTGGCTTCCTCGGCGTAGAACTCGACGAAGGAGGCGGCATAGGCGACCTCCCCGCGGGCCTCGGCCAGCGGCTTGCCCTGCTCGGCCGTCATGATCTGCGCCAGGTCCTCCTGGTTCGCCATGATCAGCTCGAACCATTTGCGCAGGATGAGCGAGCGCTCCTTGGCCGATTTCTTCGCCCAGGGCTTGAAGGCGCGCGAGGCGGCCTCGACCGCAACGGTGGTCTCGTCAGCGCCGAAGCGCGGCACCTTGGCCAGAACCTCACCGGTCGCCGGATTGTCGACCACATCGACGCCCTCGCCGATCCAGGCGCCGTCGACATGGCACTGCGTGCGCAGCAGCGTGGGATCCTTGAGCGTCAGCATGCGAGCCTCCGGCGTGATGAGCGGGTCGCCGGGGCTCTAGCACGCGGCGCAAGCGCTTGCCGATAGCAAACGCCGCATCGCCGCCGTGAATAAATTGCAGTTACCGTTTCGCCACCAGCCCGGCGGCGGCGCTACTTCACCATCGGCGTGCAGACGACCTTGTCGTCGAAGACGTAGCAGACACTGAGCTCGCCGGTACGGACATTGGCGCGGAAGATGCCGCCTTCACGCTCATGGCGCGAGGGCACGAGTACATAGTCGCTCGGCGCCTGCGGGCCGGCCCCCTCGCCCGCCGGGAAGCAGACGGTGACGCCGACACCGCCCTCCTTGAGCTGGAACTGACAGGCTCCGACCTCGCCGGTCGCCTTGTCGATGCGATAGACGCGGTTGAGGTCTGTCTGCGGTGCAGGCGCGAACTCGAAGGGCGCGGCAAGCGCCGCGCCGAAAGCCGGCGAGAGGAACAGGCCGGCGCCCAGCGCCCGGGCCAAGGAACGGCCAATGGAGCTTCTGGAACAGCTCGACAGTTTCGGCACCGCTACGATCCCCTTTGACGATTCGTCCGCACCCTATCATGCCGGCCGAGCCGTATCATCGCGATTGCGGCAGGGTCACGACGAGATGACATCGCTGTTGCGCAAGCGCCCCGCCGGTAGGCCTTGCCAAGCCGCGCCGGCCGGCCTTTATGCGGATGGCCACGTCACAGGATGGATCATGTCGCTTCCCCCGATCGTCGTCTTCGATCTCGACGGCACGCTCGCCGAGACCGCCCCCGACATCATGCGCACGCTCAACGTCATCCTCGAGCAGGAGGGCCTGGCAGCCCTTCCGGTCGAGCGGGCGCGCGAGTTGGTCGGCGCCGGGGCGCGGGCGCTGATCGAGCGCGGCTTCAAGGTCAGCGGCCGGCCGCTCGATCCCGAGAAGCTGGAGCAGTTGTTCCAGGAGTTCCTGACGATCTATGCCGGCGGGACCGCCAACCATAGCTATGTCCATGACGGCGTCGTCGCCGCGCTCGACGCGCTCGCTGCCGATGGTTTCGTCTTCGCCGTCTGCACCAACAAGCCGATCCTGCACACGAAGCTCTTCCTCGATGCGGTCGGCCTGACCGGGCGTTTCGCTGCGATTGCCGGGCGCGACAGCTTCGCCTTCTGCAAGCCCGACCCGCGCCATCTCACGCAGACGATCGCACAGGCCGGCGCCGATCCGGCCCGCGCGGTGATGATCGGCGATTCGCGCACCGACGTGGACACGGCGCGCGCCGCCGGCATCCCGGTGGTCTGTGTGCCGTTCGGCTATACCGACGTGCCGGTCGAGGCGCTCGCGCCCGACCTGGTGATCCAGCACTTCAGCGAATTGCCACAGGCGGTGCGGCGGCTGGCCAGCGGCGAACCAGCCCTCGCTACTCATTCTTGACGGCGGCGGCGCACCCCACTAGGAACAGCGCGGTCCGGGCGGCTAGCTCAGCGGTAGAGCACTCCCTTCACACGGGAGGGGTCACAGGTTCGATCCCTGTGCCGCCCACCATTTCCCCAAAACTGTCCTGCAATAAGCTGCGCTATCATGCGCGGGGCCGGCCGTTGTGCATCGGCCGCATCCCCGTGTTTTCTGAACCGGCAGAGGCAATGCTCGGACAATGAGCATTGACGAGACGTCCTGCGCTCGCGGGACATCAGGCGATTCGGCGTCGCGCGGCGGAAAGCGCGCGACATGGCGGTTGCCCCGACGCAGAGGACAAGCCCTATCGGCTCGCCGCCCCGGCAAGCGGTGGCAAATCTGTTCGTTCTCGCGCTGCTAAGCCTCTATCTCGCCGCCTGCGCCAGCCCAGCCAACCCGCCTTCGAACCTGCGTCGCCCCCTGACGACATCGGCTGCCCGCTCGTTTGCCTCGGCGAACGAAGGTGGCTCCACGGCCGTCATGGTCGCCCTTTCCGGCGGCGGCGCGCGCTCAGCCGCTTTCGGATATGGCGTTCTGTCGGCGTTGGCGGAGCAGCGCGCTCCCGGCCATGCCGACCGTACGCTCGCCGACGAGATCGTCGCGGTCGCGGGCGTCTCCGGCGGCGGCATCCTCGCCGCGCATTTTGCCCTGCATGGCCCGCAGGGCCTGCCGGCCTTCCGGCGCGACTTCCTCGACCAGGATCCGGAAGGCGCACTGCGCACCAGCTTCACGCCGGTAAACCTGCTGCGCGGCTATCGCGGCGGTATCAACGATCTCTCGGGCCTCGCCGACTGGCTCGACGCACATCTCTATCATGGCGCGACGCTCGGCGACCTCGATCAGGCCGGGCGGCCAAGGCTGCTGCTGCATGCGACGGAACTCTACAATCGCGCGCCCTTTCCCTTCGATCGCGACAGCTTCCAGGCGATCTGCAGCGACTATGACGCGTTTCCGCTCGCCCATGCCGTCGTGGCCTCGTCGGCGGTGCCGGTGCTGTTCGCGCCGGTCGTGCTCGAGAACTTCAATCCGACCTGCCCGGCTGCCGGCGGCAACCGCGCGCCATCGGCCGGGCGCTCCGCCTTCGCCCGGCATCTCGGCGCGTCGCAGGCGCGCTATGCGCGCGAGCCGGAGCTGCATTATCTCAAGCTGCTCGATGGCGGCCTCGTCGACAATCTCGCAGTGCGCAACCTGATCCGGGCCATGAACCGGCCGGCACCAGCGCTCATGTCGGCGACGGCCGCACAGCGGCTGCGCCGCGTCGTCGTCATCGTGGCCGACGCGTCGATGCGGGTCGGCGGCGAGATCTCCCAGGCGATCGACGGTCCGGACGCACCGGAGACGATCACGGCCTCGGTCGACGCCATGATCGACAATGCGAGCAGGGGCAGCCTCGACGCGCTGGATCGCGAGGCTGCGAGCTGGCAAGAGCGGCTGGTCCGCTGGCGCTGCGCCCTTGCGGCATCGCAGCCGCCGTGCAGACAGCTGCAAGTCACGATCGTGCGCCTGTCCCTGTCCGACCTTCAATCGCCAGCGGAAAGAAGCCGCATCCTGCAGTTGCACAACAAGCTGACACTGAAGGCCGAGGAGGTCGACTTCCTCGCCGGCCTCGGCCGTCGGATCCTGTTGGGCAACCCTGATTATCGCCGGGCGATCAAATCTCCGCTCCCCTGACGAATGGCCATGAAACCGGCTGCACATCTCGTGCAATGTAGCCACCGAATCCTAGGCGGCAGGCGCAGGCGCGACACGGTGACGGTGGCGCGCGCAGTTCTGCGCCGCTTTCAGGTGAATGGGTGACTTAACAACATGATCGGATATCAGCAGCGTGTCCTGCGCGCCCTCGGCGTGCTTGCGGTCCTATGGTCGTTCGCGATCCCGTCACCTGGCCGGGCGGAGACGCCGATCACGGTCAAGGGCGGCGAGACCATCACGATCGCCGGTGTCCGCAGCATCCTCATCCGCGCTCCGCATCCCAAGGGCAGCGTAATCCTCCTGACCGGCGGCGATGGCCGTCTCGAGGTCGGCAGCGGCGCGCGCTTCGGCAAGGCCGGCGACAACATCCTCATCCGCAACCGGGATGCCTTCGTCGCGCAGGGCTACAATGTGCTGCTCGCCGAGATCGGCACCAACCTCTCGGCTGCGGTCGACCACATGGCAGCGATCAAGCGCCCGGTCATCGTGATCGCGACCAGCAAGGGCACACAGCGCGCCGCAGAGGGAATCGTGGGCGGCGCCATGCCGGACCGGCTGGTGCTGACCTCGGGATTCCTGAGCAAGGCATCGGGTCCCGACGATACCGTCCAGAGCATCATGGGGACGCCGAACCGGCTGCCGCGCACGCTCGCGCTGCATCATCGCGAGGATCGCTGCCGCTGGACGCAACCCGCCGGCGTTGCTCCGTTCCAGGCCTGGGCAGGCGGGCGCGTCCAGGTCGAATGGATGAGCGGCGGGCAGGCCGACGAGGGCAATCCCTGCCGCGCCAGCGGGCATCACGGTTTCGCCGGGCAGGACGAGGAATTCGTCGCCCGCATCGTCAAGTTCATGATGCGCTGAGGCATTTTTCGCTGCTGCGCGCGTTTTTTCCGCTCGATCGCACGGAACACGCGCTGCGGCCGCAGGGCCGCGCAATGTTGGAGCAAGCCGACGCGCCGATCCCTCCACGGGAACCACCGTGGAGATCGAATCATGCGATTCGGCAACGAGCAATCTGCGGCGTTCGCCGGCCGCGCCCTGCACGCCTATCTCGCCTTCGTCCAGCGAACGACGCGCTTCAAGCCGGCGATCCCCGGCGTCAGGCCGTGGGAGCGCAGCCGCGAGCCCTTCATCGCCCTGACCTGGCACGGCCAGCAGATGCTGAGCCTCGCGGCGCTCGACGGCGCGGCCGAGGTCGCGATCCTGACGTCGCTGCACTTCGACGGGACGGTGGTCGCCTCGGTGGTGGAACGGGCGGGCTTCCGCGCCATTCGCGGCTCGGGCGCACAGAGCCCCCTCAAGATCAAGACCAAACGCGCCATTCCCGCCTTCTTCGAGATGCGCGAGGCGCTCCGCGAAGGCACCAGCCTCGTCCTCACGGCGGACGTCCCGAAGATCGCACGCGTCGCCGGCAAGGGGGCGATCCAGCTCGCGCGCGCCACCGGCCGGCCGATCTACCTCTTCGCGGCGGTGACCAGCGCCCGGGTCGAGCTCGACAACTGGGACAGGGCCAGCATCGCCCTGCCCTTCGGGCGCGGCTGCGTGCTCTGGTCGGAGCCGCTCTATGTCCGCCGGGCCGCCGATGAGCGCGAGATGGGCCTGATCGCGCTGGACATCTCGACCCAGCTCGACGAGCTCCATGCCACGGCGCATCGCCTCCTCGACCGGCGCCGCTAGGGCAACGATCCTGCTTATCGGGACTTCAGCGACCGGGCGCAGCGCATTCGGCCGGCGTGGCGCAGATCAGGCCGGGCGGGCGCAACTGCTCCTGCGGCCCCGCCGGCTCGATGACGATGCGGCTGAGATCGCCGGAGAAGCGCAGGCCGAGACCGGAGGAGATCAGCACGATCCGCGCCCGGGACGAGGCCAGAATGGTGGCGTTGGCACCGGCGAGGAAATGGGCGCTGCCGCCGAGGCTGGCATAGGTGCCGAAGACGTCCTCGTGCCGGTCGAGCCCGTAGACCAGCATGATCACCCGGCCGTAATCGGCGCCGAGCCCAATGCCGACCGACAGGGCCGACCAGGTCACCGGCGTCGGGATCCCGTCGGAAAAGCGCAATTCGCCGCTGCCATGGCGTCCGCCGAGCACGAAGGAGCCGCTGAGCTCGCCGCCGATGATGTAGGCGTTCGGCTCGCCGAAGAGCGCGAGCGAGCGTTCGATCGGGATGCTGACCGTCTTGGAGGCCGCGTCGAACACGCTTTCGACCAGCCTGGAGATGTCCTGCCGCGAGGTCGTCGGCAGCTGGCCGGCCCGGACCTCGCCCTTCGTCACGGCCCCCTGCCCGAGCGCGAGCCGTGGCACGAAGGCCAGCAGCGCGGCCAGCACGAGGCAAAAGCCCGGCCACCTCGATATGGCGCGCAGCGCATACATCAGGCCGGCAGCTCCGGAAGAGAGTTGAACGGCAATGGCGATACGGTCCATGCAGAGACGGGAAGGGACGAATGCCCGGTTCCGCAAGCCATACCCGCATCGAGGTTCCGTGACGACTCGCAACGTTGCATCAGTCCTGTGCCAGGCTCGACCCGCGAACCGGCCGCTCGAGACCACGCGCCGGTCGCGGCATGGCGGCGAGGCCCTGCCATGATCTCGCTGTCGCGCGCCCTCACCATCCGCCTGTCGCTGCTCGGCATCGTCCTGTTCACTGCCTTCATCGGCGCCGTCATCGCATTTGCCCTGATCACCGAGGATCCCGGCGTCCTGCGCAACGACGTCACCTCCCTCATTATCCGGCAAGGCGTGCGCCCTTCCGGCAACGCCGTGCAGGTCGAAAAGACCGCGAAATTGTCCCGGATCGAGCGCGCCAGCCCCTCGCTCTGGTATCTCGTCTCCGATGGACGTTCCCTCGTCGAGTATGCGCCAGAATTGCGGCCGACCCTGCCGATCGACATCCGGCTCGATGGCCCGACCATCGCCGCGCAGATGCGGATCGGCGGCGAGAACGCGCTCGCCTTCGACGTGATCGAGAAGGACGGCAGCCGGATCATCGTCGCCACTCGCGGCGGCCAACCGGGCTGGGACCTGATCCTCGGCTACTATCTGCGGGCGATCGCTGGCTCGGCGCTGGCAATCTCGGTGGTCTTCGGCCTCCTGATCGCCGGCGCGATCGCGATGTCGGTGTCCTATATCGGCGCGCGGCTGCGCAGCGCAGCGGAAGCCGCGGCAAGGATTGACCCGAAGGCGCCGCGCGGCCTGCTGCCGACCGAGGAGACCCCGATCGAGCTGATGCCGCTGACGACGGCGCTCAACGCCGCGCTCGACAAGATCGCTGGCAACATGGAGGTACAGCGGCGCTTCATGAACAATGTCGCGCATGAATTGCGCACGCCGCTGACCGTGATGCGCGGCCGGATCGATGCTCTGCCGAACGACCAGATGCGGCTCGCGCTCACCACGGATGTCAGCCGGCTGACCACGATCGTCTCGTCGATGCTGCAGCTCGCCCGGCTGCACAGCACCGAGCTGCCGTTCGAGCCGATGCAGCTCAACGGCATCGCCCGCGCGGTGCTGGCCGATCTCGCGCCGCTGATCCTGAGCAACGGCGCCGATATCGCACTGGAAGAGGAAGGGGAGCGCCGCGCGCTGATCGAAGCCAACGAACCAACGGTGCGGGCGGCGATCGCCAATCTCGTCGACAACTCCCTCCGCCATGCGCGGTCGAAATCGACGATCCTGGTCAAGGTGATCGACGGCGCAGTGATCGAGGTCGCTGATGACGGGGTCGGCATCGCACCGTCCGACCGTCCGCAGGTGACCGAGGCATTCAACCGGATGTCGCCGAACTCGACCGGCGCCGGCCTCGGCCTGACGATCGTGCGCGACATCATGGCCGCCCATGGCGGCACGCTGACCATCCTCGGTCGGCCGGGCGGCGGCACGATGGTGCGTCTCGTCTTCCCGCCGCGGGCGAGTGATTGAGGGACCGCGCTACAGCGCCAGCTCCGACACCCGCAGCATGTAGCCGATGCCACGCAGCGATGTGATCTCGACCCTGGCGCCGGCCTCCTTGAGCTTGCGCCGCAGCCGCGAGATCTGCGCTTCCAGGGTGTTGGATTCGATCAGGTCGTCGAAGCCATAAACCGCCTCGATCAGGACGTCGCGGGTGACGACGCGGCCGACGCGCTGGACCAGCGCCTCCAGGATCAGCGCCTCACGCCGGCGCAGATCGAGCATCTCCGAACCGACGCTGGCGCTGCGTCCTTCGAGGTCGAGCGAGAGATTGCCGGCGGTGATCACCAGCGAGCGCTTGGGATTGCGCCGGCGCAGGATGACGCGCAGGCGCGCCAGCAGCTCCTCCGGCTCGAACGGCTTGACCAGATAGTCGTCCGCTCCGGTGTTCAAGCCTTCGATCACGTCGGCTTTTGCGTCGCGAGCGGTCAGGACGAGGAAGGCGGGCCGCGGCTCGGCGGAATTCAGCGCCTTGACGATCGAGAGGCCATCGCCGTCAGGCAGGCGCCGGTCGACGATCACGATGTCGAACGGAGTCGAGCGCAAGGCAGCGAGCGCCGCGTCGATTGTCGTCGTGCGATCGGCGATCAGTCCGGCATTGGTGAGGAGCGAGGACAGGAAAGCCATCAGTTGTGGCTCGTCCTCGACGATCAGGGCGCGCATGAAAAAAGGGGGTCAGGGTGCACGGATGGAACGTGATGCCGGAATAGGGGCGAAATATCCAGACGCATCACGCTCCATCCATGCCAGGGCGCGGCCATGAAGCCGCAGGGCAGACCGTGCCGGTTTCCCGGCCCGGGATTTCGACGTCAGAAGCGGTAGTTCAGGCCGGCCTTGACGAGATGCTCGTTGACGCCGACGCGAGCGCGGCCGCTGGCGAACTGGAAGTTCTGCTTGCCGAGCGAGACGTAGTTGTATTCGAGCTTGGCGGAGAGATTGTCGGTGATGCCGTATTCGGCGCCGGCGCCGACGACATAGCCGATCTTGCTCTTCTCCTTCGAGACCAGCCCGTCGCTGGCCTTCAGGCTGCCATAGGCGACACCGCCGAGGCCGTAGACCAGCACGCGGTCGAAGGCGATACCGGCGCGGGCCTTGAGGGTGCTGACATAGCGCATGTCGGCGCTGGTGCCTCCGGTGCGCTTGGCGCCCTTGCCGAGGCCGTTCATCGAGATGTCAGCCTCGACACCGGTGACGAGGCCGCCCATCTGGAGATTGTAGCCTACCTGGCCGCCGAGCAGGATCTCGTTGCGGCTCTTCTTGCCGGTCCCCTGGAAGCGATCGAAAGCGCCGCCAGTATGGGCGCCGACATAGATGCCGTTCCAGTTATAGGGCCGCGGCGCGGAATAGGCCGGCCATTCCTGCCCACGCACGGGACGATCGGCCGCAATAGCCGGGATCGCGAGCAGAGCCGACAGGCCGAGGCCGGCCAACAGGACGAAACGCTTCATCAAAGACTCCTTGCGGCGGCCTTAAGTCGCCGCCGACGCATCAGGCCATCAAAGTGAGAGACGGATTCACCGATCAGGTTGATTCAACCCGATCGGATCCGGCTCTTGCGACCACGCATCCGGGCATCGGACCGGGTCAGCACGGCGCAGATTGCGTGCGAAGATTACGGCAACGTTGCCTGCCTGGCCGCGGACGCACGGAAGCGTTCGCTCGGCAAGGCTGCGGCCGAGACGGAGTAGCCGGGTAGCGAGCCCTCAGTTTCTCGTGGCGCGCTCCGGGCGCGGCTGCGCTTCACCCGCGCCGTTCGCCCATTCAGCCAGCGGGGCGGTCGCCATGAACTGCTCGATCGCGAGCAGGGCGATGTCGCCGGAATGGCCGGAGCGGCGCAGGCCGAGAATCAGTCGTGCCAGCCATTCGCGATGCGGATTCTCGAAGGGTCCATAGATCGGACCGACATGCCGCCAGGCCTCGTGAAAGGCTGTTCCCAGGGCAGCGAGCTCTTCAGGCCCGGCATTGAATTGGCAGGCAGGCATGGCGAACCTCCCGTCATTTTGCAGAGCGGACCAGAGCCGGCCCGGCATTGCAATCGGAAGTTGCCCCTCGATCTGAAGGTTAGGCGAACGACCGGTTAACGACAACCGGAGAGATCGTCGCAAGCGACACACGATCCCGCGAGAGGCTCTCCCGCGAATCGCGCCACGCCTTTTGTTCGTGCGCCGGTGGAAGCCTCGCCACCTTCCCGCCCGAAAAGCGCCCAGATCGGGCCAAGCGGCGTCCAGACGCCTACGCCTGTTGCAGCCCCGCAACGGGCGCCTTCAAAGCTCGAAAGGTCGCGTCGATGTGAACGTCGATCGATTGAACCGCAGCCGCTGCTCTGCCAGAGATTTGGGGAATTGTTGACGTTTTTCCGTCACCTTTCCTCGTGCCCGCCATCCTGCAATCCCCTTCCGAGGTCGCAATGCTCCGCTCCTTCCGTTTGGCCCTGATCGCCGGCACGGCCGTCGCGGCCACGGCGACCGCCGCTGTCGCCGAAATCGACCCGCTCACCCGCCAGCCGCTGGTCACCTATGTCGACCCTGCCAAGGCGCAGGCGACCGCGATCCCGCGCGAGGTCGTCTCCTTCAGCGGCACCTATCGCCCCGGCACGATCGTGATCAACACGAGCGAGCGCCGCCTGTATTTCGTGCTGCCCGATGGCAAGGCCGTCCGCTACGGCGTCGGCGTCGGCCGCCCTGGCTTCGACTGGGCCGGCTCGCAGACCGTCACCCGCAAGGCCGAGTGGCCGGGCTGGACCCCGCCGGCGCAGATGCTGAAGCGCCGCCCCGACCTGCCGCGCTTCATGCCCGGCGGCCCGGAGAACCCGCTCGGCGCCCGCGCCATGTATCTCGGCTCGACCCTCTACCGCATCCACGGCTCGAACGAGCCGGAGACGATCGGCCAGGCGGTCTCCTCGGGCTGCATCCGCATGCTGAACGAGGACGTGATCGACCTCTACGAGCGCGCCAAGGTCGGCACCCGCGTCGTCGTCGCCCGCTGAGCGACGACACGCATCGAGGATTGCGAAAGGCCGGCATCGCGCCGGCCTTTTTCTTTATCCCTCCGATCAGGTCGGGGCCGTCACATAGATTCGGACTGCCAGCACGGCGGCGAGCAGGAGCAGGAGGACGAAGGACTGCAACAAGTCCTTGGCGATCTCCCCGGACTGATCGCTGCCCGGCCCGGTTCGGGAGGCCGCTTCGCGCTGCCTCCTCCTCGCCGCTTCATAAGTGGTCATGCCGATCTCCGTGATCTCGTGCAGGAAGATCGACCAGTTCCGCATCAGCTCGCGATGCCGGCCATTGGCTGCCGCCATCAGGCCCGCATAAGGAAACGCGGCGGTCCCTAGGCGGCGGAGCGATGCGCTATCGCATGGCCGTTGACCGGCCGCGGCAGATCGTCGAGCGCGTATTTCAGCTCTTCAGCCAGTGAAGGCTGCGCCGCGACCAAAGGCAGCCGGCAGGTGGGCTCGACGCCGGAATGCTGGAACGACAGGGCCAGCTTGACCGCGACGGGGTCGGGCTCGCGGGACAGCAGGCCGTGGAGCGGGATCAGCCGCCGTTGCAGCGTCTGGGCCTGTTCGAATGCGCCGGCGCGGCAGGCTTCCCCGATGCGCCGCAGCAGGCGCGGTGCCAGGTTGCCGATGCTGGTGACGGCGCCGCAGCCGCCGGCGGCGACATAGGACGGGATGGCATCGCCGGCTCCGGTGAGGCGCAGGAAATGCCGGCTGCAGCTGCGCATGATGCGATCGCAGCGGACGATGTCGCCGCGCCGATCGAGGACGCCGACGACCGCGGGGTGCGCCGCCATCTCGGCGAGCGCCTCGGGCGTGAGGTCGACGGCGCAGCGATCGGGATCATTGTCGACGATCACCGGGAGCGGGGTGGCCTCCGCCACCGACAAGACATGCTGGACGAGACCGGCCTGCGTCGGCCTGTTGTAATAGGGCAGCCGCAGCAGAATGGCGCTCGCGCCCGCGGCCGCGGCGTCCCTGACCTCCGCGATGCTGTCTGCGGTCGAGTTGGATCCTGCGGCAGCCAGGATCGGATAGCCGGGCCCGGCCGCGGCGCGCGCCAGCCTGACGAGCCGGATGCGCTCATTGCGGGTCAGTGTCGAATATTCGCCGCTCGCGGAGCCCAGCACGATGCCGTCGGCACCCTCCCGGACCTGCCAATCGACCAGGCGCAGAAGGCTCGGCTGGTCCAACGCTCCGGCGCTGAAGGGCGTGACGAGGGCAGTGAACATCCCATGAAGCCAGTGATCCATGTCGACCTCGGCAGAGCGGTTTGACGATGGAGGTACGGCGGAGCGGGGCGCTCCGCCGTACCTCAGCCGGGCTCGAAACAGCCGCGAAACGAAAGCGGAAGGCCGCCAAACCCACGGGGCTGCCGGGTTCGATGGCATCCCGGCTCCGAAAGCGAGCGAGCACGACATGGGGTGCAAGCTAAGGCGTGCGACATAAGGATTCGATGCGGATCGGAGCAGATGCCGTGAAGCCGGTATCAGGGACGCGTGCCTTGCATCCCGGTCCAACATTCTACCCGAGCGCGCCAAGGTCGGCGCCCGTGTCGTCGCCCGCTGCGCGACACTAGGTTTGCAGGATTGCGAACGGCCGGCGTTTCGCCGGCCTTTTTTTGGTGCGAATAGCCAATTTCCGGTGTCGCCCGCGCATGCGCGCTAATTCAGCTTGTCACCCCAGATCATCATCGACGCGGAGAAGGTGACGAAGCCCATGGCCGCCAGGACGAACGCGCGACGACGGATCCGTGCCTTGCCGTGGTTCAAGCCGGTCAGCAGTGTTGCAAGCGTCCAGAGGCCCGTGAATGCCAGAAGCGCCAGGGTATAGACCGGGCCGGAGAGGTCATAACCGCCTCCTCCGATCGATGGGTGTTCTGAAGAACTGGGGCTGAGGTTCCAGATCAGAATGCCCACGACCACGACGAAGACGACAATCCAGGCGTAGAATCCCCTGTCTTTCACCGCCGCGTGCGCTCCCGCGACAGGCCCTTGGCGGCGAGATCATCGAGATAAGCCTGCATCTTCGCCTCGCCTTCGCGACCGAGCCCGCGCAGATAGTCCCAGCCATAGATGCCGGTGTCGTGCATGTCGTCGAATGTCAGGCGGACGGCGTAGTGGCCGACCGGCTCGACCTTGAGGATTTCGACCTCGCGCTTGCCCGGCACGGTCTGCTTCTGCGTCGGGCCATGCCCCTGGACTTCGGCCGAAGGGCTCTCGACCCGCAGCAATTCGGCGGAAAGCGCATGGCTTTCCCCACTCTCAAACGTGATGTGGAGCGTGCGGCGGTCTTTCGAGAGGCGGATCTCGCTCGGCCAGTCTGACATCTTCGTGTTTCCTCAGAGCCACTTGCGACCATCAGCCGGCTTGACCCCGGGCTTGCCGCCGACAATGCTCGCTTCCTATATCAGAGCAACGGCAGGCGCACTGCGCCGCAAGACCGCGATCGCCCGAGGATTTCAGCCGCCGTGCTGCATGACCCGATCAAGCCCTTGATGCGTGCGCCGCTGACCGACCCGTTCGGCCGCGACATCTCCTATCTGCGCATCTCGGTGACGGATCGCTGCGATTTCCGCTGCGTCTACTGCATGTCCGAGGACATGGCCTTCCTGCCGAAGCGCGATTTGCTGACGCTCGAGGAGGTCGACCGCGTCGCCAGCGCTTTCGTCTCGCGCGGCACGCGCAAATTGCGCATCACCGGCGGCGAGCCGCTGGTCCGGCGCGACATCATGAACCTGTTCCGTTCGCTCTCGCGCCATCTCGCCTCGGGCGCGCTCGATGAGCTCACCGTGACCACCAACGGCTCGCAGCTCGCCCGGTATGCGCAGGAGCTGGCCGATTGCGGCGTGCGCCGCGTCAATGTGTCGATGGACACGCTCGATCCCGAGAAATTCCGCAAGATCACGCGCTGGGGCGACCTCTCCAAGGTGCTGGGCGGCATCGAGGCGGCGCGTGCCGCAGGCCTGCGCGTCAAGATTAATGCGGTGGCGCTGAAGGGCGTCAACGAGGACGAGATCGAAGGGCTGATGCAATGGGCCCATGGCCTCGGCATGGACCTGACGCTGATCGAGGTGATGCCGCTCGGCGAGATCGAGCCGGCGAGGCTCGACCAGTTCCTGCCGCTCTCGATGGTGCGGGCCAAGCTGATGGACCGTTACACACTGACCGACGATCCGTACCGGACCGGCGGGCCGGCGCGCTATGTCCGGGTCGCCGAGACCGGCGGGCTGGTCGGCTTCATCACGCCGATGACGCATAATTTCTGCGAGAGCTGCAATCGCGTGCGGCTGACCTGCACCGGCACGCTCTATATGTGCCTCGGCCAGGAGGATGCGGCGGACCTGCGCGCCCCGATCCGCGCCTCGGCCGACGACGCCCTGCTCTACCGGGCGATGGAAGAGGCGATCTCGCGCAAGCCCAAAGGCCACGACTTCGTCATCGACCGGCGCCAGCCGCGCGCCGCGGTCGGCCGGCATATGAGCGTGACCGGGGGCTAGAGCATTTCCGGCGAACACGGGTTCGCCTGAAGTGCTCTATCTCTTTGTTTTCACGCAATTCCGGACGCAAAACCGCTGCGCACTTTTGCTGGAATTGCTCTAGCCTTACGAGCGCATCTCGGCCCGCAATTCCCGGATGCCGTGGCCGAGCCGGCGCCGCAGCAAGGTCCGCAAGGTCGCCGTGTCGGCATAGCCGACTTCTCCCGCGACCCTGTCCAGACTCTGCCCGATCGATACGAGATGCCGGGCACGTTCGACCCGCATGTCCTGAAAGAAGGCGAGCGGCGACTTCCCGAGCACAGCCTCTGTGCGCCGCTGCAGGGTTCGCGTGCTGACCGCCAGTGCGCTCGCCGCCTCCTGGAGCGAGAAGCCGGAGGCCAGATTGGCGCGTGCCCAGCGCTCGAAGCGCTCGATGAGCGGGTCGGCATGGGCGAGATGGTCGGGGATGATGTAGCGCGCCTGCGACGAGCGCTCGTCGATCAGCATGAAGCGCGCGACGAGCGCCGCCATTTGCGGGCTCGCCTGACGCACCAGCCATAGCGCCAGGTCGAGATGCCCCATCATCGCCCCCGCCGTCACCAGGCGGTCGGACGGAATGAGCATGCGTGAATCGTCCAACCTCACCTGCGGATAGCGCTGGCGGAACAAGGGCGCGAGCGACCAGGTCGTCGTCGCCTCGCGCCCGTCGAGAACCCCGGCTTCCGCCAGCAGGAAGGTGCCGATGCAGGCCCCTGCCATGCCCGCTTCACCGGCCTGCCAGCCGCGCAGGTGAGCGAGCCCCTCGGCGACGTCAGGCCGCCCCAGAGCCTCGACCAACCGGTCCGGCTGCTTGGCGTTCAAGGCCGGCACGACCACCCAGTCCGGCTTGCGGGCCGGATCCGGCAAGGCGACGCTCGCGGCCAGCCCCAGAGCGGTGCGCACCTGCCCGCTGACGCCGACAAGCTGCACATCGAACAGGGGCTGATCGATCCCCTGCAGCGCCGCCAGCTCGTTCGCTGTCGAGAAGGTGTCGAGCAGCACCGTCAAGCCGGTATCGAAGACGCCGTCGAGGGCGAGTATCGTCAAGCGCATGGCGCAAATGACCTCAAGATTGTCATTTGCGACGATAGTGGCCGCACCTGCACCGGTCTAGCGTCCGCCCACAGTCCTTGCCACGGACAATCTGCGAGACATCGATGAGCCCCACGCCCGCCACCATTCTCGACACGATCGGCAACACGCCGCTGCTGGCCCTGCGCAATGTCGTCCCGGCCAATGGCGCCCGCATCCTGCTCAAGCTGGAAGCCCGAAATCCGACGGGCAGCATGAAGGATCGCATGGCGCTGGCGATGATCGAGGCGCCGGAAGCCGATGGCCGGCTGAAGCCGGGTGGCGCGGTCGTCGAGTACACTGGTGGCAGCACCGGCGTCTCGCTGGCGCTGGTCTGCGCGGTCAAGGGGCATCCGCTCCACCTCATCACCTCGGATGCCTTTTCCAGGGAGAAGCTCGACCATATGCGCCTGCTCGGCGCCAAATTGACGATCGTGCCGAGCGAAAACGGCAAGCAGACCGAGAAGCTGACCAGGGACATGATCGCCGAGGCGCATCGCATCGCCCGGGACTTGGGCGCCTACATCACCGCCCAGATGGAAAACACCGACCAGCTGGCGGCCTATGCCAGGCTCGCCGATGAGATCTGGGAGCATACCGGAGGCCGGCTCGACGGCTTCGTCCAGAGCGTCGGGACGGCAGCGGCGCTGCGCGGCATCTCGGAGACGCTGCGCCGCCATGACGGCAAGATCCGTTTCGTTGCGGTCGAGCCGGCGGAATCGGCCGTGCTGTCAGGGGGGCTGTCCGGCGCGCACAAGATCGACGGGATCGGTGCAGGCTATGTCGTGCCGCTCTGGCATGAGGGCATCGCCGACGAAATCGAGCAAGTCTCGACGGAAGAAGCCCGGGCGATGGCGTTTCGCCTGGCCGCCGAGGAAGGCCTGTTCTGCGGCACCTCGACCGGCGCCAACGTCACGGCCGCGCTGCGGCTGGCCGAGCGGCTCGGGCCGGACGCCACCGTCGTCACCATCATGTGCGATACCGGCATGAAGTACCTGAAGACGTTCTCGCAAGCGCTGGACGACTGAGCGCGCCCGCACCGGAGCCAGGCGGGCTCAGCGGGCGCGCAAGCCGCGCACGATGTTCGCCGCCCGCCTGAGAGTGGTCACGGCCGCACCGACCGCAATCAGCCAGAGCGCGACGGTCAGCACCTCGTTCTGGCCGCGCCAAAGCGGCTCCAGCAGGGAGAGGAGCGCCGCGGCCGTGATCGTCGCCATGCGGTGCTGCTTGGCCATCGGGCCGGAGAAATCGGCCGGCAGCCCGCAATTGCGTCCGAGCTCGCGGGTATAGGCCGTCAGCACGGCAAGAGCGGCTGCCGCCCAGCCCAGGGCCGGAGCGCCGATCCCATAGCCGACGCCGGTGAGGATCAGGATATCGGCGACCCGGTCGGGGAACTCGTTCCAGAACGGTCCGTCGGCAGCCTGCTTGCCGCCCTCGATCGCGACCATTCCGTCGAAGAGATTGCAGAGCAGCCTGAGCTGGCAGAACAGGGCCGCAGCAAGCAGCAGCGCGATACGCGGCCCGGGAGCCGCCCCGCCCGCGAGCCAGAAGGCGGCGCCGGCGACGGCCGCCATCGCCATACTCGCCATCGAGATCTGGTTCGGCGTGATGCCGCTGGCGCTCAGCCGGCGCGCAATCGCCCGGGCCCAGCCGGTGTCGCGGCTCGAGAGCGGCCGGCGGTCGTCACTCTGCGCCATGGTTGATCGCCTTCCTGCTCCGCCACAGCGAAAAATTGTAGAGCGCCGCATAGCTGGTCGCGACGGTGAGCGGGACGGCGATGGTCCTCGCGATCTCGGGCGTGCCGCCGATGGTATGGATGAGCGTCAGCACGCTCGCGGAGACGAATCCTGCGATCACGGGCGGAGCCAGAAGCGCGGCCAGGCCGGTGAAGCGGCTGGCGAGATACTCGATGCCCCGTTTCAGCAGCAGAGTAATAAGGGCGGACAGCGTACCCTGGATCAACCCGGCGAGGAGCGGCGCCGGCATCGGATGGGCGCGGTTGGCGAAAGCCGCCCAGCTCCCCATGGCGAGGAAGGCGAAGGCGACATGGACGATGCTGCTTCGCATCAGGCGGGCGAGCGGCGGGCTCACGTGGTCGACCAGCCATAGCGGACAAGATGGAAGAAGATCGGGGCGGAAAACACCACCGAATCGAGCCGGTCGAGGAAGCCGCCGTGGCCGGCGATCAGATGACCCCAGTCCTTGATGCCGCGATCGCGCTTGATCGCTGACATGACGAGCCCGCCGAAGAAGCCCATCAGCACGATGACCAGCGCCAGGAACGCCGCCTGCAGCGGCGTGAACGGCGTCATCCAGGACAAGGCCGCCCCGACCGCCGTCGCGCTGAGCGCACCGCCGATGAAGCCCTCGACCGTCTTGGACGGCGACAGCCTGGGCGCGATCTTGGTGCGGCCGAGCAGCTTGCCCCAGACATACTGGAGCACGTCGCTCATCTGCACGACGATCACGAGGAAGGCGATCAGCAGGACGTTACGACCCTGATAGCCGGGGATGTCGAGGCTGAGCAGCGCCGGCACATGCGAGATGCAGAAGACGCAGATCATCAGCGCCCACTGCACCTCGGCGATGCGCACGAGGAAATGCTCGGTGTCGCCACGCAGTGACGCGATGATCGGCATCAGCAGGAAGGCGTAGACGGGAATGAAGATCGAGTAGAGCCCATACCACTCGGTCCAGATCAGATAGAACTGCACCGGCAGCACGATGAAGAAGCCGGCCGCGAGGGCCCAATGATCGGCGCGGCGCGTGTCCGTCAGCGTGATGAACTCGCGCAGCGCTGCGAAGGAGCAGAAGCCGAAGAGCAGCGTCACGCCGGTCTTGCCGCCGATCAGCGCCAGGCCCATCAGCACGATCATGACCCACCAGGCGCGGATGCGATCGTTCAGGTTCTCGACCATGGCATTCGAGCCATCCGGCGACAGCCGGCGCTGCAGCAGGTAGCCGATCGTGGAGGCCACGATCAGGACGCCGAGCAGACCGGCCAGCACGGCGAGGAGATCTGGATGCGGCATCGTCATGGCGCGTTCGCCTTCGGTGACAGAGCGAGCAGCGCTCCTTCAGCCCTCGCCAGGAAATCCTGCTTCGTCTCGGCCTCGGCGAGGACGAGAGCCGCGCCGAAGGTGACGGTGCAGACCAGCGGGACCGGCACGAACTCGCCCTTCGGCATGACGCGGTTGAGATTGTCGATCCAGACCGGCACGAGGGCGACGTTCGGGCGGGCCTGCGCCAGATGGAACAGCCCGCTCTTGAACGGCAGGAGTGGCGCATCCGTGGTGTTGCGCGTCCCCTCCGGGAACACGATGAGAGAGGCGCCGGCATCGAGCGCTTCGGTCATCTGGACGATCGGGTCGCTGGTTCGGGTCGCGGGGTCGCGGTCGATCAGGACGGCGTTGAAGACGTCGCGGCCGATGAAGCGACGCAGGCCGCTTTTCAGCCAGTAGTCGCTGCCGGCGACCGGCCGGGTCGCGAAGCGCATGCGGCGTGGCAGCACCGTCCAGATCAGGACGAAATCGCCATGGCTGGCATGGTTGGCGAAGTAGATGCGCTGCTCATCGGTCGGCGCGACGCCGTCCCAGCGCCCGCGCACCGCCGTGATGAAGCGGGCGAAGAACAGAATGAGCGCGCCAGCCAGGCCGGCTCCGATGTCGCGCATTCCCCCACCCGTTTGCCAACCAGACGATGACGTATCGTTCATCGCGAACGCTGTCGACATTGCAGGGGTCTGGGGCACATTCGAAAGCCGGTCGCGGGCTTGCATTCACCACCTTTTGGGGGAGCCTCCAAAGATCTCGTGTTCACCGGCCGCAGCCGGCTGGATCGATTGGAGCGTCCTGGTTCCTGCGCTACAGTGAGCCGCCACCGATCAGAGAGCGAGTTCGAGCGATGAACGAGCATTCCGCCGCGGCTAGGCCTGCCCCTGCGCCCATGGACTTCCGCCAGCTCGCGCGCGGTCTGGGAACGGTGATCACTTACGCCGCCGGGGACGTGATCTTTCGCGAAGGCGACGAACCCGCCCATGCCTACATCGTCCTCACCGGCAGGATCGAAGTCAGCAGTCGCGGAAAGCTGATCGAGCAGGTCAGCGCAGGGCGAGCCTTCGGCATTATCTCGCTCATCGACAACAAGACGCGATCCGCCACGGCAAAAGCGGCGGAATCATCCGAAGTCGCCCTGGTCACGTCAAAGCAATTCCGGTTCATGGTCGAGACGACGCCGAACTTCGTCTGGTATGTGCTGTCGGAAGTCGTGGACCGGCTGCGAGCAACCAATTCGGCGTTGTGACTGCAGCCTCGCGTGACGCGGGCAATAAACGTCCAGCTTCAGCGCCAAGCTGGATAAAGCGGCTTGTCAACTCATAGCGGCCGCCCTGCGCTGCATTCCTGTCGAGCGGCAGAAGCCGATCCTGCCGTGGCCACGCAATGCTCCCGCCCTACGCAACCCTCCCCCTGCTTTCGTCGCATCTTGCCGACCGCATCTTGTGTACTAGTATACCGGCAAGGCCGCAGCAAAGCAGGCCAGCACAGGGAGGTACCATGACCCATCCGACACGGCGCGGCGTGATCGCCGGCGCTTCCAGCCTCGCCGCGCTTTCCGCCGGCGGAGCCTTCGCCCAGAGCGCGCCAGCGAGCCCGGTGATGCTCAACATCATCGACGTCGCCGGTAACCTGCAGCTGACACAAGCCTCGATCGAGAAGTTCGCCAAGGACAATCCGAAGCTGATCTCGCGCCTGAACTTCTCGCGAGCGCCCTCGCCCGAATTGCCGGCCAAGCTCAAGGCGCAGCAGGACGCCAACCGCGTCGACATCGACATGGTGCTGACCGGGCCGGGCGCGATGTCGGACGGCATCCAGCAGGGCCTGTGGGTCGATGTCTGGAAGTCGCACACCGCGAGCCTGCCCAAGGCCGAGGAGATTTATCACGAGCAGGCGCTGATGATGCAGCGCAATTTCGGCCAGAACGAAGGCGTCGCCGTCGTCTATTCGCCCTCAGGGCCGCTGTTCGAATACATGGCCGACAAGCTCAAGACCGTACCCAAGACGGCCGAGGAGTTCCTCGCCTATGTGAAGGCGAACCCCAACCGCTTCACCTATGCCCGCCCGCTCAACTCCGGCCCCGGCTGGACCTTCCTGCAGGGCATGCCCTACATCCTCGGCGACAGCGATCCGACCGATCCGATGAATGGCTGGGCCAAGACCTGGGCCTATCTCAAGGAACTCGGCACCGCGATCGACTACTATCCGACCGGCACCGCCGCGACGATGAAGGAGCTCGGCGACGGTACGCGCGACTGCATCGTCTCGACGCTGGGCTGGGACATCAATCCGCGTGCGCTCGGCATCGTGCCGAAGGAGGCGAAAGTCTTCACCATCGCCAACACGCACTGGATCCCCGACACCCAGTTCATGTGTATCCCGAAGGGCGTAGCGGCGGAGAAGATCGCGGTGATCCTGGCGCTGATGTCGCATCTGCTCAAGCCGGAATCGCAGGCGGCGACCTATGACAAGGGCTATTTCTACCCCGGCCCGGCGATCAAGGGCGTGACCTTGGCGATGGCGCCGCAGGAGAGCCAGGACGTGCTCAAGGAGTTCGGCCGGCCCGAATATGACGGGCTGATCTCAAGCCTGCCGACCCGCCCGCCATTGACGCCCGCGCGCCTGGTCGCCGCCTTCCGGCGCTGGGACCAGGAGATCGGCGTCGGCCACGCTCCGAAGTAAGATGCGCTTCGCAGCCATCGGGCTCGACCACCGCCATATCTACCATATGGTCGGTGGCCTGCTGGAGGCCGGCGCGGATTGCGCCGGCTTCGACCCTGCGACCAGCGATCCGCGCGTGCTCGTCGGCTTCCGCGAACGCTTCCCGCAACTGCGGGAGGCGCCGACTGAGGCGCTGCTCGACGATCCCACGATCGACCTCATCGTCTGCGCCGGCATCCCCTCGGAGCGGGCTGGCCTCGCCGTCAGGGCGATGCAGGCCGGCAAGGACGTGATGGTCGACAAACCCGGCGTCACGACCTTCGAGCAGCTCGCCGAGGTCGAGCAGGTCGTCGCGGAAACGGGGCGGATCTTCTCGGTCTGCTTCTCCGAGCGCTTCATCGTCCCCGCCACCATCGTCGCCGGCAAGCTGATCGCGGACGGCGCGATCGGGCGCGTCGTGCAGACGGTCGGCCTCGGCCCGCACCGGCTCAACCCGGCGATCCGGCCGGGCTGGTTCTTCGACAAACGCTATTTCGGTGGCATCCTCACCGACATCGCCTCGCACCAGATCGACCAGTTCCTGCATTTCACCGGCTCGCCCGATGCCGAGATCGCCGCCTCCGGCATCGGCCATTTCGGCCTGGCCGACCTGCCCGATTTCGAGGATTTCGGCGAGATCCTGCTGCGCAGCGACCGGGCGAACGGCTTTATCCGCGTCGACTGGTTCACTGCCGACGGCCTGCCGACCTGGGGCGACGGCCGGCTCACCATCCTCGGCACCGAGGGCACGATCGAGCTGCGCAAATATGTCGACATCGCCGGGCGGCCCGGCACCGACCATGTCTTCCTGGTCGACAAGGCCGGCACGCGCCATATCGACGCCTCGCGCGAACCGCTCACCTATTTCCGCAACCTGATCGCCGACATCGCGGACCGCAGCGAGACGGCGGCGACACAGCGGCACATGTTCACGGTCTGCCGGCTCGCTTTGCATGCGCAGGACCGGGCCGTGCGCCTGCCCGTCAGAGGAACCGAGGCAAAGTGACACGCAAGCTCGGCATCGCCGTCATCGGGCTGGGACCGGCCGCCCTGCCCCATTCGCGCAGCCTGATCGATCTGGCTGGCAGGGTCGATGTCCGCTACGTCGTCAGCCGTTCGCAGGAGCGGCTCGACGCCTATCGCGCCCAGTTCCCCTTCCCCGGCACCACCGACATCGACGCGGTTCTGGCTGACGAGGCCGTCGAGGCGGTGATCGTGCTGACACCGCCGGCGAGCCATCGCGATGTCGGGGCGCGCTGCCTTGCCGCCGGCAAGCATGTGCTGGTCGAGAAACCGCTGGAGCTCACCGTCGCACGCGGCGAGGAATTGGTCGCGGCCGCAAGGCGCGCCGGCAAGGCCTTCGGCGTCGTGCTGCAGCATCGCTTCCGGCCGGCGAGCCTCAGGCTCAAGGCGGCGCTGGACAGCGGCGAGCTCGGCACGGTCGAAGCCGCTCTGCTGCAGGTGCCGTGGTGGCGGCCGCAGAGCTACTATGACGAGCCCGGCCGCGGCACGATGGCGCGCGATGGCGGCGGCGTGCTGCTGACGCAGGCGATCCACTCCTTCGACCTGTTCCGCTCTCTGGTCGGCGTGTCGAAAGTTATCGCGGCGCAGGTGCGCACCACCTCGCTGCACAGGATGGAGACCGAGGACTATGTCGGCGCCCTGCTGGAGGCTGGCAACGGCGCCCCAGTGACGCTGGTGACCACCACCGCCGCCCATCCCGGCCATCCCGAGCGCATCGAGATCATCGGCAGCAAGGGCCATGCGGCGCTGGTCGGCGGGCGCCTCCAGCTCTCCTTCCTCGACGGCCGCTCGGAGGTGGTCGAGGCCGAGGGCAATACCGGCAGCGGCGCCAACATCATGGACTTCCCGCACGACGCCCATCGCGCCGTGATCGCCGACTTCCTCGACGCGATCGAGGCCGGGCGCGATCCGGTTGTGACGGGCGAGGAAGCCCTGACCTCGCAGCGCTGGATCGACGCGGTCCTGGCGGCCGGGCGCCTCTGATCACGCCATCCTGTACGCCATGCGCACGCCGCCCCAATGGCGGCCGGCGACGCGCAGCGGCGCGTCGACCTCGCGCATCAGCTGGACGCCCGCGCTGCCCATGTCGCGCTGATAGGACTGGATGATGAAAGGCCGCGCCGAACGCGCGGCCGTGATCCCGGCCCGGTCATCGAAGATGCGCCGATCGCGGCTATAGGCGGGGTTCCAATCCGGATCGCCTGGACGCTGCGGCCGCGAGTATTCGGGGTGGTGCACCGGGACATAGCCGTTGCGGTCGATCGGCAAGGTGAAGACGAGACGCGGATCGCTCGCCTTGGCCTGCTCCATCACCGACGGCAGGATCGCCTGCAGGACCGACAGCGCCCGGTTGGCGAACTGGCGCGGATTGGAGTCCGGAACAGGCAGATAATCGGTATCGAACAGGTCCTCCTCGCTGAGGCGGCCGGTGCGCAGCGCCGATTCGAGCAAAGCGGCGACGCGATGCGCGAATTCCTGCGCCTGCTCGATCAGCGGGCGGTAGCTTTCCTCGATCTCGGCGAGGCGTCGATGAAGCGCCGCATGAGCAGCCTCGTCACCACGCTCGAAGGCGACGTGGAGACCGAGATCGCTGCGCGCCATCACCCTGCACGGCAGCGGCGGCAGGCCCTCGACCGCGATCGTGCCGCGCATCCGCGGCCTCAGTTCGGAATCGGCAACCGACAGCAGGGCGCCGCCGAAGCCAAGATCGATCGTCTGCCCGGCGACGATGCGCTCGCCGAATTCGAGCCTGACCGGACACTCGGCCGGGAAACGGTCGTGCTGGCGCCTATCGGCGAAGACGGTGTGGCGCAAGGTCGGCACGAAACGCTCGAGCAACCCCTCCGCCTGCCGCGCGCCTTCGGCGAGCGCCCGCCGGGCATCGATGTTCTCCTGCGCGGCCGCGAGCGCGACACGATCGACCTCGCCGACGCGGTCGCGCACCGTCTCGATGAAGCGGGCGGTCGCCTCGGCGCTGCGTGACAGTTCCGCCGCCGCCGCCGCCTGCTCGTGCGAGGCCTCGCCGACGGTCGCCATCACCGGATTGACCTCGCCGACGAGGCGGAAGGCATCGGTGACCACGGCGGCCGAGCCCTGCGCCGTCTGGTTCAGCCGATCGACCTGATTGCGGATATGGTCGACCGCCTCGCGCACGCCGAGCGAGAGCGACTTCACCTCCTGCGCGACGACGCCGAAGCCCTTGCCAGCCTCGCCGGCGCGAGCCGCCTCGATCGTGGCGTTGAGGGCGAGCAGATTGGTCTGGCGGGCGATCTCAGCGATAGCGTCGACGATCGAACGAATCTCGCCAGTCGCAGCCGCGAGCCCGTTGATCATCGCCGTCGCCTCCGCGGCGCGTTCGGCGGCGTTGTCGAGCATGTCGCGGGCGCCGGACATGGCAGCTCCGACGCGCTCGGCCGCCTCCGACACCTGCAACGTCGCAGTTGCCAACGCCGACGAATTATCGCTTGCCTGCAGGGCAGCGTCACGCAGCTCGGCCATGCCGCCGCGGATCTCGCGGGAGCGGATTTCCGAACGCTCGGAGCAATGCTCGGCCTGGTCGAGCCCGTCATTGAGACGACGCATCGCAGCGACGACGTCACTCTCCAGCTCGTTGATCGCCTCGCTGATCGAGGTCTCGGCGGGAACGGGAAGCGGCTGCGGTGTCTGGGCCACGGCCTGCAACGCAGCCGGCGCCGCAGCGGGGCCGGCACGGCCCAACAGGCGCCAGACGGAACGAGCAAGCATAGGCATTCCCGGGGCGAGACAGGATGCAGGAGCATGCGCCGACAGGGTTAACAAACCCCTGAGACAACCAGCGCAAGGCAGGATGTCTCGACGCAACAGCCCTGCCCGCGGCGCAGATGCGCTCACCTACCGGGCAGGATGGACCGCCATCGCCCGCCCGCCTAGATTGCAGGCAGTTTCAACCGGCGACACAGCCGGGCTCTCCAGGGACGTTCAATGAGTTCATCGCATTACGACGTGATCGTCGCCGGCGTCGGTGCGATGGGCTCTGCCGCCTGCTGGCACCTGGCCAAACGTGGGCTCAAGGTGCTCGGTCTCGAGCGTTTCGACCTCGGCCATGCCATGGGCTCCTCGCACGGGCTGACGCGGATCATCCGCCTCGCCTATTTCGAGGGCTCGCATTATGTGCCTATCGTCAAGCGCGCCCATCAGCTCTGGCAGGAGACCGGCGATGCGGCCGGGCTGAAGCTGCTGCACGTCACCGGCTCGCTCGATCTTGCGCCGGAGGGGCTCGGCCCGGTCGAGTCCTCGCTGCAATCCTGCCTCGACCATGATCTCGATCACGAAATGCTCGGCCGCGACGAGATCATGCGTCGCTTCCCCGCCTTCCACCTGCCCGACGGCCATCTCGGCCTCTGGCAGCCGGACGGCGGCTTCGTCGCCTCGGAGAAGGCGATCTACGCCCATGTCGGGCTGGCGCAGTCGAAAGGCGCGGAGATCCGTACCGGCGAGCCGATGCTCGACTGGCAGCCGACCGCCGATGGCGGCGTCACCGTCCGCACCGAGCGCACGACCTATTCGGCCGGACGGCTGGTGATCACTTCGGGCGGCTGGATCACGGACGCGGTGCCGCAGCTCGCGCGCTCGATGACGACGGTGCGCCAGGCGATCGGCTGGTTCACCACGCGCCGCCCGGAGCTGTTCCGCGAAGGCGCTTTTCCCGTCTTCATCCTCAGCGCCGAGGAAGGCACCTTCTACGGCTTCCCGCTCTACGAACATCCCGGCTTCAAGCTCGGCGGGCCGCATTTTGCGCGCGAACCGATGGATCCGCGCCAGCCGGACCGGACGCCGAGCCCCAACCAGGTCAGGCTGATCCGCGAATGCCTGGCGCGCTACCTTCCCGACGCCAATGGCGACCCGCTGACGGTGAAGGGCTGCGTCTACACGGTCTCGCCCGACGAGGACTTCGTCATCGACGCCGTGCCCGGCGTGCCGCAGGCGGTGTTCGCCTCGGCCTGCTCCGGCCACGGCTTCAAATTCGCCAGCGCCATCGGCGAGATACTCGCCGACCTCGCCACCACCGGCCGCTCCGCCTTCGATCTCTCGCCCTTCTCCCTCTCCCGCTTCGACGCCTGAACCGTCGATCCGCCGCGACGCCTTGCCGTTTGGCCGAGATCGGCCGAGCGGACGGCGCGCGAAGCCTGACAGGACCTGCCTTGGCCACCGCCGCCCAGAACCGCCGCGGAATCATCGCCATGCTGGCGGCGATGACGCTCTTCTGCTGCAATGACGCTTTGGTGAAGCTCGCCCGCGAAGCCTTCCCGGCCGGGCAGGCGCTCGCGCTGCGTACAGCATTCGCCATTCTGGCCGGCGTCGCGCTGGTGGTGTTCATGGGCGACTGGCGCAAGCTGCCACTCGGGCTGAGGCCGCTCGTGCTCGCACGCGCAAGCGTCGAAGCGCTGGCCGCACTGACGTTCAACTGGGCGCTGGGGCTGCTGCCGCTCGCCAACATCACGGCGATCGTGATGGCCTCGCCCCTGCTCATCGTCCTGTTCGCCGCAGTGCTGCGGATCGAAACCGTCGGCTGGCGCCGGATGCTGGCGCTGGTGGTCGGCTTCGTCGGCGTGCTGATCGTGATGCGTCCCGGCGCCGACGGCTTCAGCGCCGCCGCGTTGGTCGCGCTCGTCGGCACCGGCCTCGTCGCCATCCGCGACCTGGCGACCCGTTTCATCAGCAGCGAGATCCCCTCGACGGTGATCTCCCTGACCGCGATGGTCTTCGTCGGGGCGCTGGGCCTCGGCATGGGCTTGGTCGAACCCTGGCAATCGCCCTGGCGGATCCAGACCGTCTATCTCGGCCTCGCCGCGCTGCTGGTGACGGCGGCCAGCTTCTGCATCATAAGCGCCTTCCGCAACACCGATGTCGGCGTCGTCGCGGGCTATCGCTACTCGGTCGTTCTCGTCGCCGTGCTGATCGGCTGGCTGGTCTGGGGCGACACGCCGGACGGCATCGCCTACGCGGGAATCGCGCTGATCGTCGGCAGCGGCCTCTACACCCTGCACCGCCAGCGCGCCCGCCCCGATTCGCAGCTGAAGCCCGAGGGCGACAAACCGCTATGACAGCGAAGCCGACCCTCACCGTCCTGGTCGCGATCTCGACGCTGCAGCCGATCGCCCTCAACATGCTGGCGCCGGCGACCCCGGCGCTCGCCCGCAACTTCGCCACCAGCTATGCGACGATCCAGCTGACGCTGACCCTCTTCCTGGTCGCGGTCGCACTGACGCAGCTGATCGTCGGGCCGCTCTCCGATCGCTACGGACGCCGCCCCTGCGTGATCGCCGGCACGGCCGTGTTCGCAGCGGGCTCCGTGCTCGGAGCCCTGGCGGACAGCGCGGGCATCCTGCTGTTCGCGCGCGTTCTAGAAGGCGCCGGTTCCGGCACGACCTTCGCCCTGGCACGCGCCATCATCCGCGATACAGCGGGCCGCGACCAGGCGGCACGGCAGATCGCGACCGTGACCATGGTCATGGTGGTCGCGCCGATGATCACGCCCTATCTCGGCGGCCATATCGAGACCAATCTCGGCTGGCGCATGATCTTCTGGTCGATGGCGGCCGCGGCCGCCATCGTGCTGGTCCTGGTCGGCCTGCGCCTGCCGGAGACGGCACCGAATGTTGGGGTGCGGACCTCGCTCACCGGCATCTTCCGGGCCTTTCCGGAGCTGGCGCGCGACCGCAGCTTCATCAGGAACGTCGTCGCGCTGGCGATGACGTCCGCCGCCTTCTTCGCCTTCATCGCCGCAGCGCCCTTCATCGTCGTCGAGACGATGGGGCGCGGCTCCGACACTTACGGCGCCTATTTCATCATCAACGCCTTCGGCTACATGGTGGGCAATTTCACGATGTCCCGATTGGTGCTCCGGCACGGCACGGCGACGATGGCCTGGATCGGCCTGATCATCTCCTTCCTGGCGATCACCGTCGCCTTCGTGATCGCGCTAACGCCATGGTGGACGCCGCTGACGCTGTTCCTGCCGCTCGCCATCAGCGCGATCGGCAACGGATTGACCCTGCCGGGAGCGACCGCCGCGGCGCTTTCGGCGCGGCCCGAGCTCGCGGGATCGGCGGCGGGGCTCGCCGGCGCGATCCAGCTCGGCTCAGGCGCGCTCGCAACAGTGGTGATCAGCTCACTGGTGGCACACTGGCCGCCGGCGCTGATGGCGATGATGTGGCTGATGCTGGTCGTCGCTTTGCTGGCATTGCGCAACGAGCCGCGTAGGCGAAAGGACTGATCCACAGCTCCTTGCACCGCGCAATGTTATACGGCATGTAGCCATCGTATAACCACCCTTCGCAAACTGCATGATGCAGCCGCAATCCACGAGGTCAGGGAGGACTGAGGTGGACGCACCCCTCGCTTTGAGCCGCGCTATCGATACCCTCAACCGCAAGATCGGTCAGTGGGTCGCGTGGCTGATCCTCCTCGCCGTCATCGTTTCGACGGTCAATGCGATCATCCGCAAGCTGTTCAACGTCTCATCGAACTCCTGGCTCGAGCTGCAATGGGTGCTGTTCGGCGCCGTGTTCCTGCTCTGCGCCTCCTGGACGCTGCAGGTGAAGGAGCACATCCGCATCGACATCGTGAACAACCTGCTGCCGAAGCGCGTGCAGCGATGGATCGACCTGATCGGCCATCTCCTGTTCCTGCTGCCGTTCTGCGCGCTGATGGTCTACCACTCCGGCCCGTTCTTCATGCGCTCCTACCAGGTCAACGAGCAATCGCTCTCGGCCGGCGGCCTGCCGCAATGGCCAGCCAAGGGCCTGTTGATCATCGGCTTCTTCCTGCTGCTGCTGCAGGGCATCTCGGAAGTGATCAAGCAGATCGCGATCATGCGCGGCAAGCTCGACGACGACGAGACGCTGCGCGGCCACGCCGCTGCCGCCGAGGCCGAGGCCCAACGCCTGCTCGAGCAGGCCAGGGCCGAAGGCCTCGCCCCGTGAGCCAAGACGCAGCTTTCCGGACCCGCTCCATGACCTTCGTTCGCTCCGCCGCGCTGCTGCTTGCGCTCACGCTCGCCGCCTTCCTCAGCCTGCACACCGGCGACGCCCACGCCGCCGGGATCAGCGATTTCCTGCGCGCCAACATGGCGCCGGTGATGTTCGCCGCGCTCGTGCTGTTCCTGCTGCTCGGCTACCCGGTCGCCTTCGCACTCGCCGCCAACGGCCTGTTCTTCGCGCTGGTCGGCATCGAGCTCGGCATGTTCCAGGAGAACTTCCTGCAGGCGCTGCCGGAACGCATCTACGGCACGATGAACAACGACGTGCTGCTGGCGATCCCGTTCTTCACCTTCATGGGCCTGGTGCTGGAGCGCTCGGGCATGGCGGAGGACCTGCTCGACACGATCGGCCAGCTCTTCGGGCCGGTTCGCGGCGGCCTCGCCTATGCGGTGATCTTCGTCGGCGCGCTGCTCGCCGCCACCACTGGTGTCGTCGCCGCCTCCGTCATCTCGATGGGGCTGATCTCGCTGCCGATCATGCTGCGCTATGGTTATGACCGGCGCCTCGCCTCGGGTGTGATCGCAGCGTCCGGCACGCTGGCCCAGATCATCCCGCCCTCGCTCGTCTTGATCGTGCTCGCCGACCAGCTCGGCCGCTCGGTCGGCGACATGTATGAGGGCGCCTTCATCCCCGGCCTGGTGCTGGCCGGGCTATACGCCGGCTATGTCTTCCTGATTACCATCGTGCGCCCCGAGCGCGCGCCCGGCCTGCCCCCGGAAGCACAGACGCTTCGCGACAGCGACGGCGTGACGCGGCGGCGCTCGCTGCTGGTGGTGACGATCCTCGCCTTCGCCGTCGCCATCGCCTACATGAAATACTTCACCAAGGTCGGCGGCGGCGCGGATTTCGTCATCCTGACGATGTCGATCGCAGTCGCGGTCTCCTTCGTCATCGCGCTGGTCAACAAGTACCTGAAGCTCAACCTGCTCTCGCGCATGACCGAGCAGGTCGTCTTCGTGATGGTGCCGCCGCTGGCGCTGATCTTCCTGGTGCTCGGCACAATCTTCATCGGCGTCGCGACGCCGACCGAGGGCGGAGCGATGGGCGCGGCCGGTGCGATCCTGCTCGCCTGGGGCAAGAAGCGCATGACCTTCAACCTGCTCCGGCAGGCAACGGAATCGACCGCCAAGCTCTCGGCCTTCGTCCTGTTCATCCTGGTCGGCGCGCGCGTGTTCTCGCTGACCTTCTACGGCGTCAATGGCCATGTCTGGGTCGAGCATCTGCTCGTCGGCCTGCCGGGCGGCGCGACGGGCTTCCTGATCGTCGTCAACGTGATGGTCTTCCTGCTCGCCTTCTTCCTCGACTTCTTCGAGCTCGCCTTCATCATCGTGCCGCTGCTCGGGCCGGCGGCGGAGAAGCTCGGGATCGACCTGATCTGGTTCGGCGTCATCCTCGGCGTGAACATGCAGACCTCGTTCATGCACCCGCCCTTCGGCTTCGCCCTGTTCTTCCTGCGCTCGGTCGCGCCGAAGAACCCCTATCGCGACAAGGTGACGGGCAAGATGATGGAGCCGGTGACGACCGGGCAGATCTACTGGGGGGCCGTGCCCTTCGTGGTGATCCAGTGCATCATGGTCGCGCTCGTCGTGCTCTTCCCGCAGATGGTGATGCACTACAAGAGTTCGGGCATTCAGCTCGACCAGCAGCAGATCAACAAGCAGCTCGACAGCATCAGCATACCGGGCCTCGGCGGCTCCGGCGGATTGCCGGGGCTTGATCTCAACGCCCCGCCGACGCTGAACCTCAAATGAGGCATTAAGGCCAGAAACGACGAAGCCCCGGATCGACGATCCGGGGCTTCGGCTATTTTAGCCGTCATGCTCGGGCCAGACCCGAGCATCTCTGGCCGGACAGAGGTCCGATCAGCGGCTTCTCGTCTCGAGATTCTCGGGTCTGCGCTTCGCTCCGGCCGAGAATGACGCCGGCCTCACCAGCGCTGCCAGCCGTTGTTCAGATTGTTGTCGACCCGGCCGCGGCCGCTGATGACGGCGCGCACCTCGCCGACGGAGCTCTGGCTGCGCGCCTCGCCGTAGACCATCGCATCGGCACCGGAGCCGTAGCCGCGGCGGCCAGAGGTCTTGCCGAATTCGACACGGACCCCGCCGCCGACGCGAACGCAGGCCGAGGAGCCTTCGACGCGGACGAAGCCCGGCCCGTATTCCGGACAGGGACGCGCCGCCTGGCTCGGCGCGGGCCGTGCAGCGGCCGGCTTGGCATTGACGGGACCGCGACCGGGCAGCGGCTCGCCGATCGATTGGGCGGCGGCGAGCGCCGGCAGGCAGAGGGTCACGAGGATGATGGCGAGTGGCAGCTTCATGAGTGCCCCGATTTGCTGGGAATAATAGGATAACGCTTCGAACGAGGCCCGGCTAGGGCAGGCATGGCTCAGCCGGCCCTGACGCTCTCCGCCAGGATCGGCGCCGTCTCGATCTCGCCGACGCCGGGCACCGCGCTCAGCCTGTCGACCAATCCCGACAAAGCCGCGGCATCGTCCGTCTCGACGATCAGCATCGCGTCCACGGGCCCCGCCAGCGAATAGCAGGCGACGACCTCCGGCCAGTTCCTGAAGCGATCGAGCACCGTAGCGCAGGGGCGCGTGCGGATGCGCAGCGAGAGCATTGCGCGGATGGCCGGCGCCTTCGGCCTGTCTGCGAGCCTGACGCTGTAACCGAGGATGACGCCCTCGCGCTCGAGCCTCGCCATGCGCTCCTGGATCGCGGTGCGCGAGAGTCCAGCATCGCGCGCCAGCGCCGTGAAGGAGGCGCGCGCATCGGCCTGGAGCAGCGCCAGCAGTTTCCGGTCGATGGCGTCGAGCTCACCGTCGTTTCGCAAGCGACATCCTCCAGAAACCGCCGATCGCAGGCGTCGCCGGCGTCTTGCCTATGGCACGGACGGCGGCGGCGGTGAAGATTCCGGGCCTCTTCCATCATCGGAGAACGCGAATGAGGACGATCAAGCCGCAGGATTTCACCGGCAGCCGCGCCTGGGAGGCGCTCGACATCGAGCGCATCGACGACGCCACCATCCGGCTGCACTGGACCGACCAGCCCTATAAATGGCACGTCAACGATGGCCCGGAGGTCTTCGTCGTCCTAGACGGCGAGGTCGACATGCACACCCGCGCCGATGGCGTCGAGAGCGTGCAGCGGCTGGTCCGTGGCGATATCTTCCACGCGCAGGACGGGGACGCCCATGTCGCCCATCCCGTCGGCCCAGCGCGCGTGCTGGTGATCGAGCGCGCCGGCAGCGTTTGAGACCCACGAAAAACCCCGGCCTCGCGGCCGGGGTTGGCGTGATGCCGAGTTGACCGGTGCACCGGTCAGCCGCCCTCTTCTCAGAGCAGGTTGCCCGCGCGGGCGCGGATCAGGAAGTTGTCGTAGGTGTATTCGGCGATCTGGAACCAGAGATATTCGTCGCCGCGGAAGGCCGACATCGCCTCGTAGATCTTCTTGAAGTCGGGGTTCTTGGCATTGGTCTCGGCATAGACCTCCTTGGACGCCTTGAGGCAGGCTTCCATGATCTCCTGCGAGAACGGCCGCAATTGCGCGCCGCCGCCGACCAGGCGCTTCAGCGCCGCCGGATTACGCGCATCGTACTTGGCCTGCATGTCGACATTGGCGAGGGCCGCGGCCGTGGTCAGGATCGACTTGTAGACCTTCGGCAGGGCCTCCCACTTCGCCGTGTTCAGGAAGAAGTGCAGCGAGGCGCCGCCTTCCCACCAGCCGGGGTAGTAGTAATAGGGGGCGACCTTGTTGAAGCCGAGCTTCTCGTCATCGGCCGGCCCGACCCATTCGGCCGCGTCGATCGTGCCCTTCTCCAGCGCCGGATAAATGTCGCCACCGCCGATCTGCTGCGGCACGACGCCGAGCTTGCTGACGACCTGGCCGGCGAAACCGCCGATGCGCATCTTCAGGCCCTGGAGATCGGCGACCGTCTTGATCTCCTTGCGGAACCAGCCGCCCATCTGGCAGCCGGTATTGCCGCCCGGCAGCGCGTAGATGTTGTGCTTCTTGTAGAACTCGTTGAGCAGGTCCATGCCGCCGCCATGGTAGAACCAGGCGTTCTGCTGGCGGGCGTTGAGGCCGAAGGGCACGGCGGTTCCGAAGGCGAAGGTGGGATCCTTGCCGACATAATAGTACGAGGCGGTGTGGCACATCTCGACCGTGCCGTTGGTCACCGCATCCGCCGCCTGCAGCGCCGGCACGATCTCGCCAGCCGCGAAGACCTGGATCTGGAACTTGCCATCGGTCGCTTCCGACACCGCCTTCGCCAGTGTTTCCGAGGCGCCGTAGATCGTATCCAGCGATTTCGGGAAGGATGAGGTGACGCGCCATTTCACCTCGGGCATGGATTGCGCGATGGCCGGAGCGGCAATGACGCTGGCGGCGCCGCCGGCGCCGGCGACCTTCAGAAACTGACGACGCTTCATCGTGACGAGCTCCTCCCAGAGCATGCGAGGCGCGCCGGTGTTTTCCGGTTCGCGCGCAAGAGCGTCAGAAGAGGCGATCTGCGGCCCGAGCGCAAGCACAAGACATGACCCCCATGCGATTTTCGCATAGGTATTTGGTCTAACTCATCTTGGCATCAGCGCACTGCCCACCAGCGCTGGCCGAGCAAAACAAAAGCCCGGCCTCGCGGCCGGGCTTCGTTGTCGCCAGCGTGCTGGCTGCTGTTACTTTCCGCGGTTGCGGACCTGGAAGATGTCGAAGGTCAGCTCCGCCACCTGCCACCAGAGATACTGGTCGCCGCGGAAAGCAACCATGGCGTCGATGGCCTTCTTGAAGTCGGCGTTCTTGGCCGAGATCTCAGCATAGAGCTCATTGGAAGCTTTGAGCGAGGCTTCCATCACGTCCTGCGGGAACGGGCGAAGTTGCGTGCCGGCGCCGACGAGGCGCTTCAGGGCGGCCGGGTTCTGCACGTCGTATTTCGCCGCCATCTGCGTGTTGGCATAGGTGCAGGCGGCAGTCAGCGCGGCCTGATAGGCCTTGGGCAGCGCATTCCACTTCTCCAGGTTGATGAAGGCGTGGACGCAAGGTCCGCCCTCCCAGAAGCCCGGATAGTAGTAGTAGGGCGCGACCTTCGAGAAGCCGAGCTTCTCGTCGTCATAGGGGCCGACCCACTCGGCGCCGTCGATTGTGCCCTTCTCCAGCGCCGGATAGATGTCGCCGCCGCCGATCTGCTGCGGCACGAGGCCGAGCTTCTGCAGGACCGAGCCGGCGATGCCGCCGATGCGCATCTTCAGGCCGTTGATATCGGCAACGCTCTTGATCTCCTTGCGGAACCAGCCGCCCATCTGGGCGCCGGTATTGCCGCAAGGCAGGCCGTAAATGTTGAACTTCTTGTAGAACTCGTTGAAGAGCTCGTTGCCGCCACCCTGGAAGAGCCAGGCGTTCTGCTGGCGGGCATTGAGGCCGAAAGGCACCGAGGCTGCGATCGCGAAGGTCGGATCCTTGCCGACATAGTAATACGAGACGGTATGGGCCATCTCGACCGTGTTGTTGCTGACCGCGTCCATTGCCTGCAAGGCGGGCACGATCTCGCCGGCAGCGAAGACCTGGATCTGGAACTTGCCGTCGGTCAGGTCGGAAACCATCTTCGCCATGACTTCGGCGCCGCCATAGATGGTGTCGAGCGATTTCGGGAAGCTCGACGCCAGGCGCCACTTCACCTCGGGGTTGGACTGCGCGACAGCCGGCATGGCGACAGCAGACGCGGCCGCGCCAGCACTGGCGACCTTCAGGAATTGACGACGCTTCATATGGGACATCTCCTCGTTTCGACGTTTATCGCCGCGCCCGTGCAGCAATAGCACTGGTGCGAGCCACATTTGTAGGGCGACCTTGGTGTGATGCAGCGATGATCGGAAACGGCAATCCGGGTTGACCCACGGTTAGTCGGCTCGCTTCGAATCTATACTTGCACAGGATTTGCGCAGCACTCCCCCAATCGTGACCGGATCGTCAACCAGCGCGGGGCGCTCGACAATTGCACTCAGAGCATGGCACGGCTGCATGGGAAGCGCATGGACCTTTTTCTATCCTCGGTCAACCGTCGGCTGTAACGAGGCCTCATGACCCGCCCTGCCACCCCGATCTGGCTCTATGACGGCGTCTGCGTGCTCTGCTCCGGCGGCGTGCGCTACACCCTGCGGCACGAGCGCGGCCACGACATCCGCTTCGTCGCGATCCAGTCGCACGAAGGGCGTGAATTGGCACAAGCGCACGGCATCGACCCTGATGAGCCGGACAGCTTCCTCTTCATCGAGAACGGCCGGGCGCTGGCGAAATCCGACGGCGTTCTGGCGCTCGCGCGCCATCTGAACGGGCCGGTGCGCCTGCTGCTGCTAGGCCGCGCGCTGCCGAAAGCCTGGCGAGACTGGCTTTACGATCGCGTCGCGCGCAATCGCTACCGGCTCTTCGGCAAGAAGGACACCTGCGAGATACCGGATCCCGCGACGCGCCATCGTTTCACCCTACCGGAGAGCCGATGAAGCGCGTCGTCCTGATCGGCGCCACCGGCGTCTTCGGCCGGCGGCTGGCGCGCCATCTCTCGCGCATGGACAGCGTCGACCTCGTGCTGACCTCGCGCAGTGCCGGCAAGGCGCAGGCGCTGGCACAGGAGCTGGCGGCCGGGGCGAGCGTGCCGGTCAGCGGTGTGGGGTTCGATCGCAACAGGGATCTGGTCGCCTCGCTCGCCGCGCTGAAGCCCTGGCTGGTGATCGACGCCTCCGGACCATTTCAGCAACAGGGCTACGAGGTGCCGACCGCGGCGCTGCTGCTCGGCGCCCATATCGTCGACCTCGCTGACGCCCGCGACTATCTGACCGGATACGGGCCGCAGCTGGACGAGATCGCCAGGCAGCGCGGCCTCGTCGCGCTCGCCGGCGCCAGCTCGACGCCAGCCCTCTCGGCCGCGGCGGTGCGGGAACTGAGCGAAGGCTGGCGGCGGCTCGATACAATCGACATCGCGATCAAGCCGGGCGGGCGCAGCGAGGTCGGACCGGCGGTCATCGCTGCGGTCCTGAGCTATGCCGGCAAGCCGGTGCCGGTCTGGCGCGAAGGCGAATTGCAGACGACGCCCGGCTGGGGAACCCGCGAGGTCATCGACATGCCGGGCCTTGGCCTGCGACGGGTCGCACCGGTGGAGACGGTCGATGCCGAGACGCTCGGTCCCGATCTCGCCGTACGCTCGCACGTCAGCTTCGCGGCCGGGCTGGAAGCCGGCATCGAGCAATGGGGGCTGGCGCTGCTCGCCTGGCTTCGCCGCCGTTGCTGGGTCGCCGATCTCGCGCCGTTGGTGCCCTTTCTCGTCAAGGCGCGCCGGATCACCCGGCTCTGGACCTCGGATCGCGGCGGCATGCGCGTCGCCATCTCCGGCATCGACGCAAAGGGGCGGCCGCGCCGGGCCTATTGGTCGCTGCTGGCTGAAAACGACGATGGCCCACAGGTGCCGACGCTGGCGGCAGCGGCGGCGGTGCGTGCCCTGCTGGCAGATGGGATCGTGCCCGGCGCGCGCTCGGCCGCCGAGGCGCTCGACCTCGCCGCGATCGAGGCCGAAATGGCGCCCTATGCGATCAGCACCAGCCAGGACGAGCGCGCTGTCGGCCCTGCCCTGTTCGAGACGGTGCTCGGCGCACAAGTCTTTGCGATGCTCCCAGCGGCGATCCGGGCCTTCCACGCCAATGACGCCGAGCCGGTCTGGCAAGGCCAGGCCGACATCGCGCGTGGCGATGGGGCGATGATCGGCCTGCTCTGCCGGCTGTTCGGATTGCCCACAGCCGGGACGGACCTGCCGGTCACGGTCAGCGTCGCCCGTGGCGATTCGTTCGACGAGGGCTGCGAGATCTGGACCCGCAACTTCGCCGGCCAACGCTTCCACTCGCGCCTGAGCGTCGATCGCAATGGCGAGCTGAGCGAGGCCTTCGGCCCGTTCTCCTTCACGCTTGCCGCCGAGGGAAACCGGGAGGGCCTGTCGCTGCCGATCGCGGCCTGGCGCGTCTTCGGCCTGCCTTTGCCGCGCGTCCTGATGCCATCGGCCGAGGCGCGCGAGACGCTTGACGCCGATGGCCGCTTCCGTTTCGACGTGAAGCTCTCTTTGCCCTTCTTCGGCCTGCTGGCGCATTATCGCGGCTGGCTCAAACCTCGGGGACCAAGCGATGGACCAGGATAAACTCGCAAAACTCAGGGCGCGCTATGCCGGGGCGAGCGGCGCCGACATCCATGATCCGCGTTTCGCCAAGGTCGCGGCCGGCCAGTTCCAGGGTGACCGGCGCAAATGGCCGTTCTCCGACGTCGCGACCTTCATCAGCGCGCCCTATCGGCCGGACGCCCTGGGCCAGCCCAATCTCGGCGGGCTCGATGTCGCGATCATCGGCCTGCCGATGGATCTCGGGGTCACCAACCGGGCTGGTACCAGGCTCGGCCCGCGCGCGGTGCGCGCCGTCGAGCGCATGGGACCGATGGACCATGTCAACGGCACGGCGCCGTTCAACCTGATCAAGGCGGCCGATATCGGCGACGTGCCGTTCCGCTCGCGCTATTCGCTGGAGAGCTGCCACGAGGACATCGAGGCGACCTTCAAGCAAATCGTGAAGGCCGGCGTCTCGACGCTCGGCGTCGGCGGCGACCATTCGATCACCTATCCGATCCTGAAGGCGGTCGGCGAGAAGCGCCCGGTCGGCATGGTCCATATCGACGCCCATTGCGACACGTCGGGTCCCTATGAGGGCTCGAAGTTCCACCATGGCGGGCCGTTCCGCCAGGCTGTGCTCGACGGCGTGCTCGATCCCGAGCGCGTCATCCAGATCGGCATCCGCGGCGGCGCCGAATATCTCTGGGAGTTCTCCTACGAGTCCGGCATGACCGTGATCCATGCCGACGAGGTCGACCGCATGGGCCTCGACGCCGTCATCGCCAAGGCGCTCGCCGTGATCGGCGACGGGCCGACCTACGTCTCCTTCGACGTCGATTCGCTCGATCCGGCCTTCGCGCCCGGCACCGGCACGCCGGAGGTCGGCGGCCTCACCCCGCGCGAGGCGCTCGCCATCCTGCGCGGTCTCAAAGGGCGCAACATCGTCGCCGCGGACGTGGTCGAGGTCGCGCCGCAATACGATGCGACCAGCAACACGGCGCAATGCGCGGCGCAGGTGCTGTTCCTCGAGCTCTGCCTGATCGCCGAGGCGAGAGCGGCCGGCAAGGGCAGGCCGTGAAGCGAAAGACGCTCCAGCTCGACGCGATCGATCGCCAGATCATCGCGATCCTGCGGGCGGAGGGCCGGATCACCAACCAGGCCCTGTCGGAACGGGTCGGGCTCTCGGCCCGGCCCTGCCTGGAGCGGATGCGCCGGCTCGAAGCCTCCGGGCTGATCGCCGGCTATGGCGCACGGCTCTCGCCCGAGCTCGCCGGCCACGCCATCATCGCCTTCGCGCAGATTTCGCTGCGCGATCATTCGGTGGGCCGGCGCGAGCGGGTCGAGAAGGTGCTGCGCGCCTGCCCCGATGTGGTCGAGCTTTTGGTGATCAGCGGCGAGGCCGATTACCTCGCCCGCATCGTCGCGCACTCGCTCGCCGCCTATGAGGAGCTGACCGGTGCCTGGCTCGCCGACAACCAGCTCGGGATCGCCCGGATCGCCACCACCTTCGCGCTCAAGGCGCTGAAGGATTTCGAGGGCTACCCGCTGCTGGAGGAGTAGCCGGCGCCCCTGCCTTCAGCCTTCCTGCCCGGCTAGATGGCCCTTCAGCATCGTACGCAGCTCGGCGATGGCCGGCGCGCGAACGCTTTCATCGTCGTCGGCGCGCAGCAGCGCTGCGACCCGGATCAAATGCAGCGTCACGGCGGCGAGCGAAGCGACGCGTGCCTCGGCCATCGGCGGCTCGACCGCCACGAACAGCGCCGCGATGCGGCCGCGCAGACGAGCGCGCGCCTCCTTCTTAACAGCAGGATCGAGAGTGCGCCGCTCGCCGACAGCGAGGAAGGCGGGATTGTCTTCGAGATAGGCGACGAAGCGAGCAAAAAGCGCATCCACGATGGCCTCGACCGGCTGACCACGCACCTCCCCGGCGAGCAGATCGAGCATGCCGGCGAGTGCATCGAGATGGCGGGCATGCAGCGCCGCGGCGACATGCTCCTTGGTCGGAAAGAACTGGTAGAGCGAGCCGATAGAGGCGCCGGCGCGCGCGGCGATCTGCGTCATCGTCGCGGCCTCGTATCCGGCCTCGGCGAAGACCGCGCTGGCGCCGTCGAGCAGCGCCGAGACCCGCTTCAGGCCACGACTGCGACTCGGTTCTTTGGCGTTCTTCTCCGCCGGGGGGCTTGAATTTTGTGAGGACATACTCATAAATCTATAAACATGAGGATACCCTCATATAAAGGCCATCTCGGCCGCGCTTCCTGACGGAAATCCCCGATGACGCTCCAGCTCGACCCTCGCAAAACTGCCCTCGTCCTCATCGACATGCAGAAGGGAACGCTCGCCTTCCCGCTCGCACCCTATGACCGGACAACCCTGATCGCCAACACGGCCGCGCTCGGCCAGGCCTTCGCCGCGGCCGGCGGGCTGATCGCCACGGTCAGGGTCGCGTTCGCGCCCGACCGCTCCGATCTGCCGCCGCAAGCGATCGATCACCCGATGATGCTACCGCCGGGCGGATTTCCACCCGACTGGTCGGAGCTCACGCCTGAGATCGCTGCGCTGCCGGCAGCCGTCTGCGTCACCAAGCGGCACTGGAGTGCGTTCTACGGCACCGAGCTCGACCTGCAATTGCGGCGGCGGCGGATCGAGACGGTGGTGATCGGCGGCATCGCCACCAATTTCGGCGTCGAATCGACGGCGCGCGACGCCTGGCAGCACGGCTATGACGTGATCGTCGCCGAGGACGCCTCAAGCTCGGTCGACGCCGACCTGCACGCCTTCGCCATCACCTCGACCCTGCCCCGCGTCTCGCGGGTCCGCAGCATCGCGCAGATCATGGCAGCGCTGGCGCCAGCTGTGGCGGCTTAAGCCGCACAGTCATGAGCTGAGATCATGCCGCCTTTGCTTGCGCATGTTTGACCAGCATTTCACTTGCGCTCAACGCATGACGATCACATTATGCTGCGGCGCGGCATAATTTCCGTGCCGCAACACAACATTCCATATCCGGACATCGTCATGAGCCTCTCGAGCACGGGAGACGCGTTCGCGCGCCCTGCCCGCTCCACTGCCGCGCCGCGCGTCGGCCTCATCCTGTTCGCGCTGGCGATGGGCGGCTTCGCCATCGGCACCGCCGAGTTCGCGGTGATGAGCCTGTTGCCCTATTTCTCGGTGGGGCTGGGGATCGACGAGCCGACGGGCGGGCACGTGATCAGCATCTACGCCGCCGGCGTGGTGGTCGGCGCTCCAATCATCGCGGTGCTGGCAACGAAGCTGTCGCGCCGCACGCTCCTGATCGGGCTGATGGCGGCCTTCGCGCTCGGCAATGGTCTCTCCGCCCTCGCGCCGAGCTATGGCTGGATGCTGCTGTTCCGCTTCCTCAGCGGGCTGCCGCACGGCGCCTATTTCGGCGTCGCGGCGCTGGTCGCAGCCTCGCTGGTGCCGGCCAACCGGCGTGCGCTCGCCGTGGCGCGGGTCATGCTCGGGCTGACGATCGCGACGATCCTCGGCGTGCCGCTGGCGAACTGGCTCGGCCAGGCGCTCGGCTGGCGCTGGGGTTTTGGCGTCGTCACCGCCCTGGCGCTGACGACGGTGATCCTGATCGCGCTGTTCGCGCCGAAGGACCGGCCGCAGCCCGGCGCCAGCGCCATGCGCGAGCTCGGGGCACTGCGCCATCGCCAGGTCTGGCTGACGCTGGCGATCGGCGCCGTCGGCTTCGGCGGACTGTTCGCGGTCTACACCTACATCGCCTCGACGCTGATCGAGGTGACGCAGGTCGCGCCCACGATGGTACCGGTGGTGCTGGCGATCTTCGGCCTCGGCCTGACCTTCGGCACGCTCGCCGCTGCCTGGCTGGCGGACCGGATGCCGATGGCGTCGATCGCCCTGATCCTGCTCTGGACCGCCGGCTCGCTGGCGCTCTACCCGTTCGCCGCCGGCAACATCTGGGCGATCTGCGTGGTCGCCTTCATGATCGGCTGCGGCGGCGGGCTCGGCACGCCCCTGCAGACGAGGCTGATGGATGTCGCACAGGATGCGCAGACGCTGGCCGCGGCGCTGAACCACAGCGCCTTCAACACCGCCAATGCGCTCGGCCCCTGGCTCGGCGGCATGGCGATCGCCGCCGGCTATGGCTGGACCTCGACCGGATGGGTCGGAGCCGGCCTTGCGCTCGCGGGCCTCGCGATCTGGCTGGTGACGGCGTGGGATGCGAGGGCACGGCGAGGTGCGGTGGTCACCGGCGCCTGATCTCAGCGCGACGTCGGCGCCGCGATCAAACGCATCGCCACCGGGATCGAGGCCTGCCCGCCTTCGAGCTGGTCGGTCAGCACGTAGAACCAGTTGAAGCCGATATAGAGAGAAAGCCTGGCCTCGACCTCCTCGGCCGGGATGTCGCCGCGCGCCACCGCTGCGGTGAAGAGGCCGCGGACGTCCTGCAACCGCTCCGGCAGGAACTTCTCGCGCAAAGCTGCGAGCGCCTCGGGGTCGCTCTGAGCTTCGGCGAGGAGTGCCCGGAAAGTACGGCCGGAAGGCGTGCCGCACCAGAAGCTCCAGAGCGCGCCGGTGTGCTCGATGAGGTCGCGGGCGAGATCACCGCTCGGCACGGCCCTGATGCCCGCCTTTTCGGCGGCATAGACTTCCATCAGCAGATCGGCGCGGTTCCTCCACCAGCGATAGATCGTCGGCTTGCCGGCGCCGGCACGGCGCGAGACCGCATCGATCGAGAAGCCGGCATATCCTTCCTCCGCCAGCACTGCGCGAGCGGCTGCGAGGATCGCCGCCTGCGAGGCCGGGTTGCGCCGCGCGCCGATCGAAGCGCGGCGAACCGGGGTTGCGGCTTTCACGGCCTTCATCGTCGCCCCTTTTCGCTTCGACCATGCAGCAGCGCCTTTTGCGCCCGCCCCAGCAAGCACGCTCGCTGCAAGCACGATCTTGCAGCAGACGGCTTGATATCGAAACGGCCCGTATCTATCAATAATAACGAAACAGAACGTTCCGTTATGGAGATGGCCATGACCACCCTTACCCGCAACCCCATTCTCGCCCGCCTGCGCTTCCTGGGAACGCTGATGCTCGGCGCCTATCTGCTGATCAACGCAATCCTGGCCTTGCTGGCGCCGCTGACGTCCGGCTGGTCGACATGGTCGGTGACAGCGCTCGCCGTGCCGCCGATGGTGCTCGGCATGGTCTATCTCGTCATTCCGATCGCCCGGCGCTGAGACAGCGGCCCTCACCTGTCCGAATCTGTCGCCACCGCGACAGATTCGGCTGCAACACTGGACCATAGCGACCCGCCTCGGCTGTTTGCACAGCCCTACCCTCGGGGAAACGAGGGAGAGCGCCATGAACGCGACCGTGTTCGAAGGGCAAGCCTGTGCGCCGAACGACGCGCCGGATTGGCAGCCGGAACGCTGCGATAGCGTCTTCGCAGCAGGAGCACGCTGACCCAAGCGACAAAATCCGTGTGCAGCCGCCTTGGCCGCGGCAGCGCAAATCCATCGCCGCCACCTGTTTTCACCAACAAGAACAGCGCCTTGCCTTGCACCATCCTTGTGCAGGCACGCTCGGAAAAGCTGCAAGAGCCTACTTGCGGCCCGCCCCGATGATCGCACAAGCTGTCGCGCACAAGCCGATGCGGGAACTCGAAACGCCCGATCGGCCAGATCCAAGGGGAGGTCCCATGAAAGGTTTCGCAAAGTTCTTCGCAGCCGCAGCGCTCACCGTTGTCGGCGCCACCGGGGCGCTCGCCCAGGCCAAGGAGTGGAAGGAAATCCGGATCGGCACGGAGGGCGCCTATCCGCCCTACAACAACCTCAATGCCAAGAAGGAGCTGGAAGGCTTCGAGATCGATTACGGCAACCTTCTCTGCGAGAAGCTGAAGGTGAAGTGCAGCTGGGTGGTGCAGGATTGGGACGGCATCATCCCGGCGCTCCAGGCCAATAAATACGACATCATCCTCGCCGGCATGAACGCCACCGATGAGCGCAAGAAGCAGGTCGACTTCACCACGCCCTACAGCAAGACACCGATCTGGATGATCGGCCCCAAGACCACTGCCTCGGCCGACATCTCGCCCGCCACCCTGAAGGGCAAGTCGATCGGCGCGCAGGGCTCGACCATCCACGCCAACTATGTCGAGAAGTTCTACAAGGACTCGACCGCGCGCCTCTATCCGACCCAGGAAGAGGCCAATCTCGACCTGCTCAACGGCCGCCTCGACTACATCGTCGCCGACGCGCTCGCCCTCGCCGACTTCCTGAAGGGCCAGGGCAAGGATTGCTGCAAGCGGATCGCCGAGGTGACCCGCGACGACGCGATCCATGGTGCGGGCGTCGCCGGCGCCGTGCGCAAGGCCGATACCGCGCTGAAGGACCTGGTCAACAAGGCGATCGCCGAGACCGTCGCCGACGGCTCGCTGAAGAAGCTCGAGGACAAGTGGTTCAAGTACGAGTGATCTGACTCCTGCTGACGCCCGCTCGCCGGCTGATCCAGGCCGGCGGGCTTTATCCTCTCGCGCGCCGGCTCTCCCATGTTCGACAAATTCGCACTGCTCGGCTTCGGCCCCGGCGGCTGGGGCTGGGCCCTGCTGCAAGGCGCGGCCAACACCATCTCGGTCGCGCTCGCGACGCTGCCCTTCGGCCTGGCGCTCGGCCTGATCATCGCGCTGTGGAAGCGCTCCGACAGCATGCTGCTGCGCTCGCTGGCGACGATCTACACCACCGTCTTCCGCGGCGTGCCCGAGTTGCTGACGCTCTACATCATCTATTTCGGCATCCAGGTGCTGGTGCAGAAGGTCTGGAGCGGCTTCTCGATCCCGCCCTTCGTCGCCGGCATGGTCGCGCTCGGCATGGTGCTAGCCGCCTTCTCCAGCGAGGTTTGGGTCGGCGCGCTGAACTCGATCCAGAAGGGCCAGCGCGAGGCCGCCTCGGCGCTCGGCCTGTCTAAGCCGCAGGCCTTTCGCCTCGTCGTCTTCCCGCAACTGATCCGCGTCGCCCTGCCCGGCCTCGGCAACAACTGGATGGTGCTGCTGAAGGAGACATCGCTGATCTCGGTGATCACGCTGCAGGACATCATGTTCATCGCGACACGCGCGAACGTCGTAACCAAGGAGCCGTTCCTGTTCTTCGGCACGGCGATGATGCTCTATTTCTTCTTCTCGCTGGTTTCTGCCTGGGGCATCGGCAAGCTCGAACAGCGCACCAATCGCGGCTTCGCCGCCTTCGGCGGAGCGACGCGATGAACTGGTGCGAATATCCCGGCTACCTGATCGGCAGCGAGGTCCTGCAGAACTATGGCTGCCGCATGGCTGGTGGCCTGTGGCTCACCTTCGAGCTGGTGGTGCTCTCCGTCGCGTTCGGCTTCGCGCTCGCGATCGGCCTCGCGATCGCCAGGCTCTACGGGCCGCGCTGGGCGCAGATCGCGATCAACGGCTACACCACCTTCTTTCGTGGCACGCCGCTGCTCTGCCAGCTCTTTCTGGTCTATTATGGCTTCGGCCAGTTCCGCCTGTTCTGGCAGGATATCGGCCTGTGGTGGTTCTTCCGCGAGCCGTTCTACTGCGCGCTCTTCACCTTCACCATCAACACCGCCGCCTACCAGGCCGAGATCCTGCGCGGCGCGATCCAGTCGATCCCGCGCGGCCAATTCGAAGGCGCGCTCGCGCTCGGCCTGCACCGCTGGGCGACATTGCGCCGCGTAATCCTGCCGCAGGCGATGATCCTGGCGCTGCGCCCGCTCGGCAATGAGCTGATCGTGATGATCAAGGCGAGTGCGATCGCCTCGCTGGTGACGCTGTTCGACCTGATGGGCGCGACGCGTCTCGCCTTCGCCCGCTCCTTCGACCTGTCGATCTATCTCTATGCCGCGCTGATCTATCTCATGCTGACCGAGATCATCCGCCGGGCCTGGGACCGGATCGAGCTCAGGCTGACGCGGCACATGGCGCTGCGGTAAGCGCCTGACCACTCACCCCGGCAGGGTCAGCACCAGCGGGCCGTTGGCGGTCGCGACCACGGTGTGCTCGTACTGGACCGTCGGAGCACGCGGCTCGGAATAGAGGGTCCAGTTGTCGCCCTCGGCATGCTCCGCCCAGTCGGCGCCCAGCGACAGGAAGGGCTCGACGGTGAAGACCAACCCCTTCTGCATCACGCGGCGCTCGGAGCGCTCGGGCCAGGTGGCGATCTCCTTCGGCTCCTCATGCAGCGAACGGCCGATGCCGTGGCTGGCGAGGTTGCGCACCAGCGTATAGCCGTTCTTCTGGGCGAAGCGGCCGACGGCGTCGCCGATCCCTGCGATCGGCTTGCCGGCGCCGACCTGGCCGAGCCCGGCCCAGAGCGCGCGCTTGCCGTCACGGCACAGCTTCTCGAGGCGGCGATCGACCGGCGGCACCGTGAAGGACGCGCCGGTATCCGAGAAATAGCCGGCCTTCTCGGCGGAGACGTCGATGTTCACGAGATCGCCCGCCATGACCCGGCGTCCGCCGGGAATGCCGTGGGCGACCTCCTCGTTGATGCTGATGCAGGTGGCGCCGGGGAAGCTGTAGACGGTCTCGGGGGCGGAGCGCGCGCCGTGCTTTTCGAGCATTTCGCGACCGATCGCGTCGAGCTCGGCCGTGGTGATGCCCGGTTCGAGCGCCTTGCCCATCGCCGCCAGCGTATCGGCGACGATACGGCCGATCTCGCGCAGGGCCTGCAGCTCTTCGTCATTGGTGATGGTCATGGCGGGTTCCTGACCGATTTCGGCGAGGCCGGCAAGGCAGGGCGCGGCAGACTGCCCATGCGTGATCTCTGCGGAATCGCGATCGCTGCTATCGCGCCTGCATCGCTTCCCTCGCCTTCCCCGGCGCGCTAAAGCCGCAATGACCTTTCAGACGATTGCAGCGGAGCACCTCATGGCCAAAGTCGCTTTCCTCGGTCTCGGCGTGATGGGCTATCCCATGGCCGGCCATCTCAAGGCCAAGGGCCATGAGGTCACCGTCTACAACCGCTCGCCGGAGAAGGCGCAAAAGTGGGTGGCGCAGCATGGCGGCGTCTACGCTCCGACGCCGGCCCAGGCGGCCGAGGGCCAGGAGATCGTATTCTGCTGCGTCGGCAATGACGACGACCTGCGCTCGGTGACGACGGCTGAGAACGGCGCCTTCGCCGCGATGGGCAAAGGCACGGTCTTCGTCGACCACACCACCGCTTCCGCCAATGTCGCGCGCGAACTCGATGCGGCAGCGACCGCGGCCAGCTTCGGCTTCGTCGACGCGCCGGTTTCTGGTGGCCAGGCCGGCGCCGAGAACGGTGTGCTGACCGTGATGTGCGGCGGCGACCAGGCGACCTATGCCCGCGTCGAGCCGGTGATCGCCAGCTTCGCCCGGATGTGCAGGCTGATGGGGCCGGCCGGCTCCGGCCAGCTCACCAAGATGGTCAACCAGATCTGCATTGCCGGCCTGGTCCAGGGCCTGTCCGAGGGCGTCCACTTCGCCAAGCGCGCCGGGCTCGATGTCGAGGCGATGCTCGAGGTGATCTCGAAGGGCGCCGCCGGCTCCTGGCAGATGGAGAATCGCGGCAAGACGATGAACGCCGACAAGTTCGATTTCGGCTTCGCCGTCGACTGGATGCGCAAGGATCTCGGCATCGTGCTCGACGAAGCCCGCCGCAACCGTGCCCGGCTGCCTGTCACCGCGCTGGTCGACCAGTTCTATGCCGACGTGCAGAAGCTCGGCGGCGGGCGGTGGGACACGTCGAGCCTGCTGAAGCGGCTGGAGCCGTAACCGCTCAGCCCACCAGCCGCGCCACCTCCGCCCGCAGCACCGGCACCAGCTCGGCCTCGAACCAGGGGTTCTTCCTGAGCCAGCCATTGTTGCGCCAGGAGGGGTGCGGCAGCGGCAGGACGCGCGGCCGGCGCTCCCCGGCGAAGATGTTGCGCCAGTCGGCGACGGTCGCCGTCAGGTCGGCCGCCGCCTTCGGCCCGAGATGCCAGGCCTGCGCATAGCGGCCGATCACCAGGATGAGCTCGATCTCCGGCAGGCCCGCGAGCACGCGGCTTCGCCAGGCCGGCGCGCATTCGCGGCGCGGCGGCAGGTCGCCGCCCTTGCCGTCGAGCCCGGGGAAGCAATGGCCCATCGGCACGATCGCGACGCGCGAAGCGTCGTAGAAGCGAGCATGGTCGAGGCCGAGCCAGTCGCGCAATCGGTCGCCGGAACGGTCGGTGAAGGGCCTGCCGCTGGCATGAACCCGCGTTCCGGGCGCCTGGCTCGCGATCAGCAGGCGCGCACTCGCCTCAGCCTGGATGACGGGACGCGGCTCGTGCGGCAGGCGCGGCAGATAGACCGGCTCGTCCCGGCAGATGCGGCAGGCGCGCAATTCGGCGAGGACATCGCCGAGCGCTTCGTGTGCATCTACCCCCTGCCCGCTCATCGCCCGGCCAGCCGCCCCCGGCCTTTTCGCTGCGAGATCAACCCATCGCAATACCAGGCCGGCACCTTGTCGGCGTGCTTCTCGGGATCGCCGGGCTGGATGGCGAACGCGCCGATGATACCGCCACTGGCGACGCTGCGCGGGACATAGAGCGTGCCGCTGCGCTCGACGGTGAAGCAGTAGGTCTGCCGGGTCTCGATCGGGCCGTAATAATAGCAGATCGCATCCTCAGTCGTGGTCCAGCAGGCATCGCGGTTCGGCATTGCACGATCGCGGTTGTAGCCGCTCACCCGCCCGTCGGCGTGATGGAACTCGCTGAAGGTCTCGCCGCTGCTGTAGCGCCCGGTCGCGGTATTGCCCTCGACGAGCTGGCGCATCTGCTCGCCGGTCAGCCGCTCGACGGCGAATGCCTCGCTGCCCGCGACCCAGAGTCCCAGCAGCAGCAGCAGCGCCGCAAACCTCATTGCAAGGCGAGCCGCGACGACATCGACGGCGGCAGTCCCTGCGAGATCAAGCCGTCGCAATGCCAGGCCGGCGCCTTATCGGCATGTTTCTCGGGATCGCCGGGCTGGATCGTGGCGATAGCGTTGATGCGGCCGGTCCGATGGGTCTGCAGCACATAGAGCGAGCCGCTGCGCTCGACGGTGAAGCAATAGGTCCGGCGGGTCGCGAACGGGCCGTAATAATAGCAGACGGCCTCATCGGTCGTGGTCCAGCAGGCATCGGTGTTCTGCACATGCCGGTTATGCCCGGTCGCGCGGCCGTCCTGGTGATGATACTCGCTGAACGGCAAGCCATTATTGTAGCGGCCGGCGACCGTGTTGCCCTCGAAGAGCTTGCGGATCTCCTGGCCGGTCAGACGCTCGACCGCGAACGCGCTCGTCGCCGAAACGCAGAGCGCCAGCAGCGCCGCGATCCTGCCGGACCGCCTCATCTGGCCGCCACGCGTCGCGACATCAACGGACCTTGCGGGCCGCGCGAGATCAGCCCGTCGCAATACCAGGGCTTGCCGCCGTCGGTGTGATTGCGCGGATTGGCGAGCTCGATGGTCGCCACCGCGTTGATCCGGCCATTGTCGAGATTGCGCAGGATGTAGAGCCGGTCGGTCAGCTCTACGGTGAAACAATGCGTCGTCCGCTCCTCAGGCGGGCCGTAATAATAGCAGACGGAATCGCCCTTGGTGATCCAGCAGGCGTCGCGGTTCTCCTGCCAGCCATTGTTGCCGAGCGCCCGCCCATCCGGGTCGTGGAACTCGGTGAAGAACCCGCCGCCGGTGTAGCGGCCACTGACCGTGTTGCCGGTGAAGGCGCGGTTGATCTGCTCGCCGGTCAGCTTCTCCATCGCCGTCGCGGCGAGCGGGACCATCAGAGCAAGCAGGATCAGCGGCAGGCGCATGATCAGACTTTCCAGCTCGGCCTGGCCGAGAGCTCGCCATGCCAGCGCCGGATGTTGGTGAAATCCTCCGGCAGCGGGATGCGCGAAGGTTTCATGAAGTCGATGGCGATGCCGGCGGTGATGTCGGCGACCGTCAGCTCGTCGCCGCAGAGGAAGCGGTTGGCGCCGAGCTGCAGGTCAAGCAGCACGAGATGATCGTCGATCTGCTCGCGGCTGGCCTCGGCCCATTCCGGCACCTGGTCCTCAAGCTCGGCCATGGCGGGATGGCCGTGGCGGAACACGGCCGAGACCGCAGAGAACAGGCCGAGCTCGATGCGGCGATTCCACATCTCGATCAGGGCCGCCTCCTTGGGGGCAGCGCCGAACAGCGGCGGCGTCGGATGCAGGCTCTCGATATAGCGGCAGATCGCGATGGTCTCGGCCAGCGCCGTGCCGTCCTCCAGCAGCAGCACCGGCAGGCGCTGCGACGGGTTGATCCGGGTGAACTCCGGCGTCCGGTGCTCCTTCCTGGCGATGTCGACCGGGATGAGCTCGGGCAAGGGCACGCCCTTCTCGGCGAAGAAGATGCGGACCCGCCGCGGATTGGGCGCTCGCCCGCCATCATAGAGCTTCATGCCCCTAGCCTTTCGCCGTCTCGGACATCGCGGTTTCACGGTGCCGGCGCCGCCCTGTCAAGAGTTCAGCCTGCAAAGACGGCGGCAAGACGACAGCACGGTCGAGGCCGGGAACAAAGCCACGTTGCAGCGATTGATCAGCCGCAAGGAAGGAGGCAATGCCGCAGGACTGGAGCTTCGTCGTCTGGATCGTCGTCCTCGCCATTCCGGTGGGGCTGATGCTCGCAACCTTCCGGTCGCGCTCGCGTCAGCCCGGTACCGCGCGGCTGGATGGGCCGAGCAGGGACGATCCGCGCGAGCCGATGTGACCACGCTCCCGAGCGATCACCCCGGCACAAGCAGGATCAGCGCGAGCGGCACCGCAATCGCCGCCACCACGGTCTGCAGCGCGCAGATGCCGGCCATCAGCGGCGCATCGCCGCCGAGCTGGCGCGCCATCACATAGGACGAGGAAGCCGTCGGCAGCGCCTGGAACAGGATGGCGAGCGTCGCCGCCGGGCCGCCGAGGCCGAAGCCCTTCAGCGCCGCATAGGTCGCGAGCGGCATCAGCACGAACTTGACGACGGAGGCGACCAGCGCCGGCTTCAGGCCGCGGCCGAGCGCGCCCCAGTCGAGCGCCGCGCCGACGCAGAGCAGGCCGATCGGCAGCGAGGCCTGGCCGAGCGCCTTGAGGCAGCCCTCGACGCCAGGCGGCAGGCCGAGGCCGCTGAGCTGGATGGCGATGCCGAGCACGCAGGACATCAGCAGCGGGTTGAGGGCAAGCCCCCGCAGGATGCCGCGCAGGGTCGGCTGGGCCGAGCCCCAGCGGGCGAAGACGAGGACGCAGAGCACGTTGACGGTCGGCACGATCGCGGCATTGGCCACGGCCGCCAGCGGCAATGCGGATGCGCCCAGCATGCTGCCGGCCGCACTCAGGCCGACATAGTTGTTGAAGCGGATGCCGCCCTGGAAGACCGAAGTAAAGGCGGCATCGCTATAGCCGAGCCAGGGCTTCGCCAGGACGAGCACGGCCGCAACGGCGATGATCGCCGCGATCAGCGTCAACGCCAGGGCGGCGACGGGCAGCCCCCTGAGATCCGCCATCGCCAAAGCGTGCGTGAAGAGGGCCGGCAACAGCACGTAGTAGCTCAGCCGCTCCGCCTGCGGCCAGAACGCATCGGGCAGGAAGCGCAGGCGTCGCATGGCGTGCCCGAGCGCGATCAGCAGGGCGATCGGCGCCAGAGCGAGCAGGATCGCGCCGATCATGCCGGAAACTCACAAACGGGTGGGCAAGCGGGCAGCAATGTCATGCGGCAACGAATCCGGCACGGGAGCGTAAAGACCATCCTTCTTTAGGTCGCCCGTGCCGGAGAGGAAAATACCTGGGCCGCCAGCAGGATTGAGGAATTCGCATGGCTCTGCCCGGGTTCAGCGCGGATGGCTGCGGCGCCAGTCCTGCGGCCGCTCGAAGCTCGTCGCCCAGATGCCGCGGCCGGCCGCCTTCGCCTCGGCCTCCTCGGCCTGGTAGGCGCCATAGGAGACCGCGTGGCCCTGGCGCACCAGGGCCGCGTTGATCTCGGCGTCACCCTGCCGGCAGCGCGCCAGTCCGCGGCCATAGCGATCGGCCCGCGAGATCGTGCAGTTGACATTGCCGAGCGCCAGCATGGCGGCCAGGGCACGCCTGGCCTGCCGGCCGCAGGCGACCTCGCCGCCGGTGCGATCGCGGCAGGTCTGCCGGTATTCCGGCGCGTCGATGCCCTCCAGGCGCAACTCTTCGCCAAGGAGCCTGATCGAATCGCCATCGATCGCCTCGGCCGCTCCGGCAAGATCGCGCCCCGAGCCGAGACGATACTGCAGGACTGCTCCCGCGATCGCCAAAAGCAGAAGGAATCCAAGGGCTACGACGAAGTCGACGGATCGGCCGACCCGCCGCCAGCCGAACGGCCCGTAGCTGCCTGTCGTGAATCTGAAGCGCGCCATCAGGATAAGCTTAACGATTTCTCGCCAATCATGGCGAGCCGGGGTGCGACGGTTGTGCCGCCGGTCGGGAACCTTTGCCTTCGAGCCATGCCGGAACTGACAGCCGAACAGGTGCAGCGCGGTCGCGGACCCGATCCGACCGTGCTGGCGCGCCGCAAGCTGATCAACCGCGAGGTCCGGTCGGCACGCGAGAAGCTGACTTCGTCGACCGGCCTCCAGCGCGCCTTCGACTACGAACTGATCCGCGTCTTCGCGCAGTATCGGCTGAACGGCTCGGCCGGCACGCTGCTGCTCGCCTTGCTGGTCGCGGCGGCCGCCTGCGTCTGGGTACCGTTCTATGCGGTCTCGGGCTGGCTCTGCCTGGTGGTGCTGACCACAGCCTTCGCCGCCGTGTTGTGCCGGCGCTTCCTGGCCGAGTCTTCCGCAGCCGCCCGCGTCAGCTTCTGGCGCAAGCTCCTGCCCACGGCCGAACTGCTGCACGGCCTGTCCTGGGCCCTGCTGGCTGGCCTTTTCGTCGGCATCGAGGCACCCGGCGCCCGCTTCTTCCTGATGACAGCGCTGCTGATCGTCAGCGCGCTCACGGTGACGCTCGCCGCGACGATCCCGATCGCGGTCTATTTCGGCCTCGCGCCGATCGTCGGCGCGATCATCCTGTCCTTCAGCGGCCGCACCGACATCGACAGCGTCACCATGCTGCTGATGGCAGTCTGCGCGCAGCTCTTCTTCATCTTCCTGACCAACCGGCTCTATTCGACCTCGGTCGAGACCATCGAGTTCCGGGCCGAGAAGGATGCGCTGATCGCCGAGCTCGAGACCGCCAAGGCCAATTCCGACGAGGCCAGGCGCAAGGCGGAGGAGGCCAACCTCGCCAAGTCGCGCTTCCTGGCGACGATGAGCCACGAGCTGCGCACCCCGCTCAACGCCATCCTCGGCTTCTCCGAGGTGATGAAGAACGAGGTGTTCGGCCCGCACACCAATGCCTCCTACAAGGAATATTCCGGCGACATCCATTCTTCCGGCCAGCACCTGCTGACGCTGATCAACGAGATCCTCGACCTCTCGCGCATCGAAGCCGGCAAGTATGAGCTCAGCGAGGAGGCGATCAGCCTCGCCGCCATCGCCGACGATGCAGCCCACATGCTCAACCTGCGCGCCAAGGCCAAGAGCCAGACGATTCGCCAGGCGACAGAGCCCGATCTGCCGCGGATCTGGGCTGATGAGCGTGCGATCCGCCAGGCCGTGCTCAACATCATCGCGAATGCGATCAAGTTCACCCCGCAGGGCGGTGAGATCTCGATCAAGGTCGGCTGGACCGCGACCGGCGGGCAATATGTCAGCATCACCGATACCGGGCCGGGCATTCCCGAGGACGAGATCCCGGTGGTGATGCAGACCTTCGGGCGTGGCTCCCTTGCTATCAAGACCGCTGAGCAGGGCTCGGGCCTGGGGTTGCCGATCGTCAAGGGGCTGGTCGACCTGCATGGCGGCGGCTTCCGCATCAAGTCGAGCCCGCGCGCCGGCACGGAAGTCACGATCACCCTGCCGGCCGAGCGCGTGATGGATACCCTGCCGGCCCTGCCGGAGCCGAACGAGCGCTCGGCAGCGTAACGCCTATGATCGCAATGTGAGATCGAGGATGCAGAGCGGCTTCGCCCGCTCTTCGTCAAGATCGAGCCCCAGCCCGGCTCCAGCCGGCAGATCCGAAGCTCCGCCGGAAAAGCCCGGCAGGCCCGGCTGCACAAGGTCGAAGAACAGCGGCGTCTCGTCGAACTGGACCTCGAGCATGCTGAACCCCGGCAGCGCTGCACTGAGATGCAGGCTTGCGGCATGGCAGACGGGACCGGTCGGATTATGCGGCGAGACCGCGACGCCGCGCTCGGCGAGCGCATGGCCGGTGCGCAGCATCTCGCCGACGCCGCCGACATATTTCATGTCCGGCATCATCACGTCATAGACGTCGGCGAAGGCGAGGAAGGCGGGTGCGCCGGAGAACTCCTCCAGCCCGGCCAGCAGCGTGCCGGAGGCGTTGAGCTTGCGCCGCACCTGCCCCAGCAAGGCCAGGTTGGCCGGCGTCTCGGCGACAGGGCATTCGAGCCAGTGGAGATCGTGCTCACGCACTGCCTCGACCAGGTGCCAGGCTAGGTCCGGTGCGAAGCGCCAATGGCAATCGACCAGCAGGCGGCGCTCGCCCCCCAAGGCCGCGCGAACCGCACCGATCCGGTCAAGCCCTCGCTGCAGCGCGGCCCGCCCTTCGGCATCGTCGGACAGAGCGGGCGTGACTTCATCGAAGGGAGCAATCTTCACTGCCGAGAAGCCGGCAGCGAGCGCGTCCTTGGCGCTGGCGGCATGGCCTGAGGGCGTTCGATCGCGCGTGCGTCGGTTGATGTTGGCGTAGAGCGAAATCCGGGCCTCGGCCGGCGCCCCGAGCACAGCCGCCAGCGGCTCGCCCTCGCGCCGGGCAGCGGCATCGCGGCTGGCGACGTCGAAGGCGGTCGCAACCGCTGCGAGCGGCAACGGCACCGGGCGATCGAAATCCGGCAAGGGCCCGCCGGCGAGCCAGGCCGGCAGGTGCTCCAGCGCCGCGTCGACAAGCAGCCGCTCGCGTCCGTTCAAGCTGGCCTCGCCAAGTCCCGTCACGCCGGAGGCGAAGGCGAGCTCGAGGAAGATCCAGCGCGTCCTGTCGGTGATGCGCAGGACCCGCAGCCGCGCGCGCTCGATGCGATCGGCTGCCGTCACAGCGCCCTCCCCCGGTGACCTTCGAGCTGCGCCAGCATGTCCTGGCGCGCCTTGGTGACATGGGCCGCGGTCATCACGCCGCAGGCATCGGCGTCACGTTCGGCCAGCGCTCGCAGGATGTGATCGTGATCGCTGGCGACGCCGCCGAGCCGTTCCGGCCGATAGCCATAGCGCGACCAGATCGCCGCCAGGAGCAACCAGTGCCGGTCGAGCAGGACGAGCCCCTCGGCATTGCCGGCGGCCTCGTAGATCCGGCGATGGAAGCGCTGGTTGATGGCAACTCCGCCAGCGAAATCGCCGCCCGCGACCGCTGCAAGCCGCTCCTGCTCCAGCGCCGCGACCTCGGCCAGCCCGGCCGCGTCGATCGCCAGAGCGGCCTGCCGCGCCAGCGCGACCTCGACGGCGATGCGGATGGTGAAGAGATGGCGGATATGCTCGGCATCGACCGTGACGACGCGTGCGCCCTTGTTGGCGACGGCCGCGACCAGCCCCTCCCCGACCAGGCTGCGCAACGCCTCGCGCACGGGCATGTGGCTCGCACCATAGCGCGTCGCCAGCTCGTCGATGCGCAGGCGCGCGCCGAAATCGAGCCTGCCGGCCAGGATATCGGCACGGATCAGGTCCTTGACGGAGTCGGAGAGTGACAGAGCTGCATCCATTGATTTGATCAAAAATGCCGTATATCGCTCTATGTCAAGGCGCGATGACGCTAACTTTGATCAGATCATTCGGGAGGCAGGTATGCGGAAGTTCATTGCGTCGTTCGCAGGCGCCTTGCTCGGCTTCGGCCTGCTCACGGCACAGGCCGGCCCCTGGCCGGAGCGGCAGGTGACCCTGATCGTGCCGAGCGCTCCTGGCGACGGCTCCGACATCGCCGCAAGGCTGATCGGCGAGAAGCTGCAGGCGGCGCTCGGGCAGCCCGTCGTCGTCGAGAACCGGATGGGCGCCGGCGGCGTGGTCGGATCGGCGGCGGCCGCCAAGGCGGCACCCGACGGCTACACGCTGATCATGGGCAATGCCGGCTCGCACGGCATCATCCCGGCGACCTACAAGGACGTGCCCTACGACGCCATGCGCGACTTCGCTCCGGTCTCGCTGGTCTATCGCGCGCCGAACATCTTCCTCGCCAGCAAGAAGCTGCCGGTGAAGTCGCTCGCCGAGCTCGTCGCCTATGCCAAGGCCAATCCGGGCAAGCTCAGCTTCGCCTCGGGCGGCAACGGCTCCTCGGCGCATATGAATTCGGAATATCTCAAGGTGCTGACCGGCATCGAAGCGACGCATGTGCCCTATCGCGGCTCGGGCCCGGCGCTGAACGACCTCGTCTCCGGCCAGATCGAGTTCATGGCGGTGAACCTGCCGCCAGCGATCGGGCTGGCGCAGGCCGGCCAGGTGACGCCGCTCGCCGTGACCACGCGCAAGCGCGCCGCCGCGCTGCCGGAGGTGCCGACCGTGGAGGAAAGCGGCTTTCCCGGCTATGAGACGGTGGCCTGGTTCGGCTTGCTGGTGCCGGCCGGCGCGCCCGCCGAGATCGTGACCCGGCTGCACGCCGAGGTGGTCAAGGCCTGCGCCGACCAGGAGGTCCAGAAGAAGCTCGCCGTGCTGGGCGGCGACGTCGTCTGCAACACGCCGGCCGAGTTCCGTGCCTTTCTCGGCGCCGACATCGCGCGCTGGAAGGAGGTCGCGACGGCGGCCAAGATCTCGCTCGACCCGAAGTGAGCGGACGCCCGGCCCTCCTCCGGAGGGCCGTATAGCGACCTAAGCGACCTGCAGCAGCGCCTCGCTACGCCCTGCCTCGCCCTCTTCCCACCAGTCGCCGAGTGCATCGATCAGCGGCACGAGGCGCAAGCCTGCTGCGGTCAATTCGTAGTCGACCCGGCGCGGATAGCCATCGTGGTCGATGCGCCGGACGATGCCGGCTGCCTCCAGCTTGCGCAGTTCAAGCGCGAGCATGCGGTGCGAGACCGTCGGATTGTCGCGCTTGAGCTCGCTGAAGCGCTTGCTGCCGTCTTTCAGATAATAGAGCAGCAGGGTCGGCCAGCGACCGCTCAGCACCCGCATGACGCTCTCGATCGAGCAGTCGGACACGACGTCCTTCATGATCCGTTCCGCCCGTGGTTACAGAAAAGTGCGTAATTTACATGGGGCGGCGGATGACTAGGTTCCACCCCGCTGCGCAGCGTTTCCCAACCCGAATGGAAAACGCAAGATGGAACCGATCCTCGTTTATGGCTACCCGTCCGGCACCTCGATGGGCCTGGTCGCGGCTCTGGAATGGCTTGGCCAGCCCTACAAGCTCAGCCGTGTCGACATGCTCGGCGAGATGCGCGACCCGCCTTACAAGCGGATCAACCAGCGCGTCGAAACACCCGTTCTGATCACCGATCAGGGCCGCCCGCTGACCGAGACCATGGCGATCGCCGCCTATCTGGAGGCACGCGACGAGGAGCGGCGGATCAGCTTCGATCCGCTCTTGCCGCAAGCCGACCGGATGCACCAGCTGATGGGCTTCCTCAACACCGGCTTCACCGGGGCATTCAGCCCTCTCTGGGTCGCGCTGGAGCTGCCCGAGCCCGACCCCGATTTCGAGGCGGCGCTGCGCCGCTTCGGCCGCGAGCGGGTGATCGAACGCCACGACAGGCTGGAAGAGATGCTCGACGGCAGCCGCTGGCTGGCCGGCGACAAGCAGAGCCTCGCCGACGGGCTGCTCGCCGGCGTGGCGCGCTGGCTCGAATACCATGAGGTCGCCGACATCTCGCGCTGGCCGAAGCTGCAGGTCTTGCGCCAGCGGGTCGAGAGCGACCCGGCAGTGACCTTCGCGGCTGCGCTGGAAAACGGCGAGACGCCGGCCGGCAAGGGCGCCTTCAAGGGCCATGTGCCGCTGGCCGAGGTGATCGAGCGCTTCGGCGCCTGACAAACGAAAGACGCGCCGGGCCAAGTGTCCGGCGCGTCTTTTCGGGTTACTCGCCCTTCTGCGAGACCTGCGCCTGCGCGAAGGTCGCCATGCCGGAATGGACGCCGGCCGCGGCCTTGACGAGGCCGGCGGCGAGCGCCGCGCCCGTGCCCTCGCCGAGGCGCATGTCGAGCGCCAGAAGGGGCTGCTTGCCGAGCTTCACCAATGCCTGCGCATGCGCGCCCTCAGCCGAGAGATGGCCGGCGATGCAATGGTCGAGCGCCGAGGAATCGAGCGCGTGCAGGATCGCAGCGGCAGCGGTGACGACATAGCCGTCGAGGATCACCGGGATGCGCTGCAGGCGGGCAGCGAGGATCGCGCCGCAGATCGCCGCCATCTCGCGGCCGCCGAAGCGGCGCAGCACTTCGAGCGGATCGCTGAGATGGTTGGCGTGCAGCTTCAGCCCGGCCTCGACCGCGGCGATCTTGCGCTTCAGCCCGTCCTCGTCGACGCCGGTGCCGCGGCCGCACCACTGGGCCGCACCACCGCCATAGAGCGCGGCGAAGATCGCGGCGGCCGATGTGGTGTTGCCGATGCCCATCTCGCCGAGCGCGAGCAGATCGGCGCCGCCGGCGAGCGCCTCCATGCCGAAGGCCATCGTGGCGACGCAGGCGCGCTCGTCGAGCGCGTCTTCCTGCGTGAAGTCCCCGGTCGGCAGGTCGAGCGCGAGGTCGAAGACCTTGAAGCCGAGATCATAGGCGGCGCAAATCTGGTTGATCGCGGCGCCGCCGGCGGCGAAGTTCTCCAGCATCTGCCGCGTCACGCTCTGCGGGAAGGCCGAGACGCCCTGGGCGACAACGCCGTGATTGCCGGCAAAGACGCAGACCAGCGGCCGGTCGACCCGCGGCGGCGCCTTGCCCTGCCAGGCGGCGAGCCATTCGGCGATCTCCTCCAGACGCCCGAGGCTGCCGACCGGCTTGGTCAGTTCCTTGTCGCGGGCCCGGACGGTGTTGGCCGCCGCCATATCGGGGCCGGGCATATTGGCGATGAGGTTGCGGATATCGTCGAAGGGCAGGCCGGAGGCGGGCATCGCAGACATCTGAGGAAGCCGATCTTGAAAACCTGAGGAATCGGGCAGCGCGAGATCGCCGCCGCGCAGCCGCTGCTGCTATAGGCTGGAGCAGGCGAAGACAATCCGAGGACAGCGTGGCGCAAACCGACAGCGATGATGCGACGCAGGCGACACCGCCCGTCTGGCCGGGCTGGCTGATCGCGACCGCGACCTGCATCCGCTTCTATTCACGCCTGCCTTTACCGGCACTGCCGGGCGAGATCGCGCACACCCTGCCGGATTTCCGGCTGGTGCCGCGTGCCTTGCCCGTCGCGGCGTTGGCGATCGCGGCACCTGCGACCCTGATCGCGCTGCTCGCCGGACTTGCCGGCGTCCATGCGCTGCTGACCGCGGCGCTTGCCGTCACGGCGCTGGTGGTGACGACCGGCGCCTTCCATGAGGACGGGCTCGCCGACAGCGCCGACGGGCTGTTCGGCGGACACACGCCGGAGCGGCGCCTGGAGATCATGAAGGACAGCCGCGTCGGCACCTTCGGCGCACTGGCGCTCGGCCTGCCGCTGCTGCTGCGGGTGAGCGCGCTCGCCGCGATCCTGCAGGGCGCCGGAGCGTGGGCTATGGCCGCGGCCGTGCTCGTTGCGGCGCCCTGGTCGCGCGTCGAAGGTGTCCGCATCCTCGCCACGGTCGACCCGACCCGGCGAGATGGCGCCTCCGCTTCGGTGGGACAACCCGATCGATCGGTACTGCCGGTCGCCTATGGCTTGTCGGGTGCCTTGGCTTTGCTCCTCATTGCCGTTGGCGCCCTCCCCCTTGCCGGCATCCTGCTGGGCCTCGCATTGTCGGCGCTGACGACCCTCTGGCTGTCACGCACCGCCATCCGCCTGATCGGCGGGCAGACCGGCGACATCCTCGGCGCGGCGCAGCAGCTCGGCGAGATCGCGATCTATCTCGGCCTCGCCATCGTCATCAGCTGGGGCGGGCGATGAGCGCGATCTCCAGCCCTTGCATCAAGATCTGCGTGATAGATCCGGCGAGCCAGCTCTGCCAGGGCTGTGGCCGGACCCTGCAGGAGATCGCGCAATGGTCTCGGCTCCCGGAGGCCGAACGCCTCGCCATCATGGCGACGCTGGAAGAACGGCTCAGCCCTCTGCGAGACGGGCAAGCCCCTCGCCGGTCAGCCTGAAGAAGACCTTCTCCGGGTGCTGCTTCGCGCCGAGATTCTCATAGAAGCGCAGCAGGCGCTCATCGTCGCGTGCCGCCGTCCAGTCGATCCGGCCGAAGCCACGGGCGAGAGCGAGCCGCGCCAGTTCGGCGAGCAGTGCCTTGCCGGCACCGAGGCCGCGGGCGGCTTCGGCGACATAGATCTCCTTCAGGAAGCAGCCGGGCCTGAGGCCGGGGCCCGGATAGATCGCCGAAAAAGCGGCGAAGCCGACGATTGCGTCGTCGAGCTCGGCGACGAGCAGCTCGGTTCCTACCGGCCGGTTCGCCAGCCCGGCGCGGATCTCAGCGTCGGGCGGACAGGGCACGCGGTAATGCGCCTGCATCTCAGCCATCACGCCGGCGAGCGCGGGATGATCGGCCTCCTCGCAGGGGCGCACGCGAAGCATGGTCCAGCGCTCAGAAAATCAGCGACCAGAAGAAGCGGGCGCAGACCACCAGCAGGAAGATGCCGAAAGCGACCTCCAGCCGACGCTTCGACAGCCGGTGCGCCAGGCGCGCGCCGATTGGCGCCGTCCAGATCGAGGTCGGGATGAACAGCAGGAAGCCGATGAAGGAGACATAGCCGAGCGAGAGCGGCGGCAGGATGTCCATCTTCGGCCAGCCGGCATAGATGTAGCCGAGCGCGCCGGGGATCGAGATCAGCACGCCGAGGCCCGAGGAGGTCGCGACCGCCTGGTGGATCGGCCGGCCGTAGAAGGTCATGAACAGGCTGGAGAGCTGGCCGCCGCCGATGCCCATCAGCGCCGACAGGATGCCGATGATGACGCCGTAGATCCGCATCAGGAACGGCCCGGGCATGTCGTCGCCGAGCTTCCAGCGGTCGGAGGCGAACAGCAGGCGCATGGCGCTGGCGAAGGCAACCGCGACGAACACCGCCTTGAACACGTCCGGCGGGGCATAGCGCGCGATGAAGCTGCCGCCGAGCACGCCGAGCACGACGGGAACCGCCCAGATCTTGATGATCGAGGTGTCGACCAGCCCTTTGGCAAGATGCGCGCGGTAGGAGCGGATCGAGGTCGGGATGATCACCGCCAGCGAGGTGCCGACGACGAGCGGCATGCGGACTTCCTCGGGCACGCCGATCACCCGGWAGACCTCGTAGAGCACCGGCACGATGACGGCGCCGCCGCCGACGCCGAACAGGCCGGCGAGCAGGCCGGTGACGGCGCCCGCCGCGATCAGCGACACGGCGAGGAAGATCAGGTCGTTCAGGGGAATTCCGGCGATCATCATGCACCCGAGCCAGGACAGGTCGGGCTGCTCTTAGGCTTTTGGCCGGAAAGGGCAAGGTTCAGGCGGCAAGGCAGGCATGCGCCGAGGCGACCGCGTCATCGGCACAGCGTCGCGGCAGACAACGTGTCAGAGCGATCGCGATGCGGCCTGAAACAGCGGCCGATCACGGCTTGACGTAGGTCCAGCCCTTCTCCTGCAGCTCCATGACCCGGACGACACCGGACTTCACCACCGTCGCCTCGGGGATCAGGGCGATCTCCTTGTTCTCGGCCTTGCTCATATTGCCCTGGGTATTGCCGCAGGCCTTGAAGGAAATGGCCGGCGTGCTCAGGGCGATCGTTGAGATCCGCGCCTTCACCGGCGAGGTATCGTCGCGCAGCATGTGCAGGCCGGGGCCGAAGGTGACGACCTCGATCTCCACCTTCTCGCCGAGCTCCTGATAGTACTGCGCCACGTTGGTCGCATTGTTGAGCGCGAGATTCATCATCGCAGGATCGTTCGTGTTCACTTGCAGGATGAGCCGGTGCGGCTTCCTGTCGGGCACGGGCGGCTTCGGAGCCTGTACCGCGCTCTGTTTCGTGGCCTGTGCCGTCGCGGGCGGGACGGCGATGGCGAGAGCCAGACCGGCCAGCAAGGCCGTGCCGAGAGCATCTTTGAACCTGATCATCATCGCATCCACCCATGGTTCGAGGACTATTCGCTACGTGGCCTGGCAAGGGTGCGCGGCCATTTGCAGGCAGCGGCGACCCTGTCCCGCGCCGCCTTCAGGCCGACGAGGCTGAAATGCGCGTCGTGGACGGCGCCGGCGCGCGTGCCGAGACGGATCGCGATGCCGCCCTGATTGGGAAGCGACAGCAGCAGGCCGACGACATCTCCCCTGAAGGCGACGCCGGTCCCATAGGCCGGCCGGCCCGCCGCGACCTGCACAGGCTGGCTGTCGTCGAGGCGATAGGACAGAACGGAGTCGGCGCCGCTCTCGGACGCGGCCGGCCCGCCAAGGACCAACTCGGTCCGGCCACCGCGGCAGTGAATGGAAAGCTGCTTCAACGCGCCGTTGGCATCACCTTCAGCAAGGACGGTGGCGGTGACGATCGGCGTGTAGTCGACCGGGGACGTGGTCTCGCTGACGATCCAGCCATCGGCATCCCCCGGGGGACGCCTGGGCACTGTCACAGGCTGCGGTAGCTTGTTCAGGCAGGCAGGCCGCTCCGCTGGATCGAGCAGCGAGCAGGCGCGAAGCTGCGCCATCGGATCGGGCGCGCCCTGCGCGAAGGCGATCCGGCTGGCAATCTCGAAGGCGACTGAGAGCATGATCAGCTTCATTGGCTCGCACGTTGCGTCTGCGCCTTGCGATCCAGCCAGTCCTGCGCAGCCGGAAAGCGGTCGAGGCCGGGAACGGTCGCAGCGAGATTGATCGACTTCCATTTCGGGTCGAAGCCGGGCGCCTGCAGCTTCTCGACACGGCTGAACAGGAGGTCGACGAAGCGGGCGACGCGCTCGTAGCGATTGGTCTGTGGCGCCCAGTTGAACGCGACCAGGGCGGTCGGCACCGCGATCGTCGAGACCCGCTCGCCCGCCTTGATCAGCCCGGGATATTCGCCGGCCTCCAGCACTGCCGGGAGGTAATAGTCCTCGAACCTGCTGTCGTAGGCGACCGGGAGGAACTTGAAGCCGGGCTCGAAGCGCCCGCGGACGAAGGCGTCGACGGGCTTCGAGGTGATGAAGACCACAGCCGCCATCTCGCCCTTGCGCATCTGCTCCAGCGCGACCTGATGCGGGATGAAGGTGTTCTCGGAATTGATGCCGAGGCGGCTGAAGATCAGCGGCCCCGAATAGGCGGCAGCGGTGCCGAGCGTGTTGAAGTTCACCTTCTTGCCGACGAGGTCCTGCAGGCTCTGGATCTCGGGCCGCACGAAGACATGCAGTTCCGAGGGAAAGAGATTGAGCACATAGGTGATCTTGCGCCGGATCTGCGGCAGCTGCGCCTTGTACTCCTCCAGCGCATCGGAGTTGATGATCGCCGTGTCGATGCCGCGCAGATAGAGCAGAGAATTCAGGTTCTCGGTGGCGCCACGGGTGACGATCGGCAGTACGTGCAGGTTGTAGCCATCGTCGACGACGCGGGCCATCTCGGCACCCAGGCGAAGTGGCGCGCCCTCCAGCAGCCCCGCTGCGAGACCGACCGTCCAGGCATTGGCCTTGTCCTGCTCCGTTGCGGCCGGCCGGACCATGCGTCGCGGCTGGCCGGAGCTCGCCTGCAATGTCTGGGCTTCCAGGCCGGGCGACGCGAGCATCGGCACAAGCGCCGCCAGCCCGACCAACAGGAGCAGGCACCGTCCAGAAGGCATCCTCATCCCGAACTCTCCCTAGAACGCGCGCCCGTGATCCTTCCAGCCGACGGCAGGTCGAGCGCTAGCGCGGCAACGCATCGACACGATCCTTCGCCTCCTGAATGCCCCCGACCTGCGCCCGCGCATAAAGCTCGCGCGCCCTGGCGATCTCGCCGCGCGTGCCATAGGTCCCCCAGGCGGACAGGATGCGGGGATCGTAGGTCTCCGCGAGCATGAAGCTCGCCCGGGCACTGCCCATGTCGGCTGCGCGTTCGAGCACGGCCCGGGCGGAACCGATGTCACCTTGAGCGAGCAGCGCGCTCGCCCTGGCGATCAGCCGCATCGCCTCGGGGCTGTTTCGAGCTTCCACCGACGTCGACGGCAGTGTCGCGCCAGCGCTCGCGGCCACGGCTTGCGGAGGCTTGGGAGTCTCTCTGGATACGGACGCGGACTGCGCCGTCGCAGCGCGCAGTGACGCCAGTTCCTCCGTAGCGGTCGCGGCCCGGTCGCGCTCCTGCTGGAGAGCCTGACGCAAGTCCGCGATCGTGCCCTCGCTCGCTTGCCTGAGCTTTTCCGATTCCCCGCGCGTGCTTTGCAGCTGTGCCAGCTGGGTTTCGACCTCGCGCTGCGCGGCAGACAACTCACCGGCCAGTGCCGCCCGTTGTGCGCGCTCCTGCTCGATAGCCTGGCGATACTGCGCGGTCGCGGCAGCCTGCTCCTGTCGCAGCGCCGCGACCTGCGCCATGGCGGCCACCTTCTGCCGCTCGAGTTCGAGCCCTTGCGCGCTCCTCGCCGCTTCCGCCTGCCGAAGCTGGCCGGCTTCCTCGCCAGACTTGCGCAATTGCGCCGCCTGCGCCTCGTTCTCACGCCGCACTGCCACCAGTTCTGCCACCAATGCGGCACGCTGCCCACGTTCGTCGTCGAGTGCTTGCCGGTGCTGCGCCGCAGCCGTGGTCAACGCCTGCCGTGCGGCTGCAGCCTGGGCGATGGCAGCGGCCTTCTGCCGCTCCTGCTCCTGGGATTGCGCAGCCCTCGCGGCGTCAGTCTGCCTGAACTGCCCCGCTTCCTCACCTGCCTTGCGCAATTGCGCCGCCTGCGCCGCCGCCTCGCGCTGCGTGGCCAAAAGCTCCTGAGCGAGGGCGGCAGCCCTTTGCCGCTCCTGCTCAAGCGCCTGCGCCGCTTTCGCCGCCTCCGCCTGCCTGAGCTGGGCCGTCTCCTCGCCGCCCTTGCGCAGCTGCGCCACCTGGGCGGCGGCCTCGCGCTGCGCGGCTGACAGTTCCTGCGCGAGGGCGGCCGCCTTCTGCCGCTCCTGCTCGAGCGACTGGGAACTCGTTGCCGTCGCGAGTTGCTTGAGCTGTTCAATGTCGTCGCTTGCGCTCCGCAGCTGTGCCGCCTGCGCCTGCAATTCGCGCTGCGAAGCCGACAGCTGATCGGCCAGCGCCGCGCGCTGCGCGCGCTCGCCATCGAGCGCCTGACGATGCTGCGCCGCCGCTGCCACCAATTCCTGCCGCGCAGCTATGGCTTCCTGCGCCTGGGCTGCCGCCTTGTCCTGCTCCTGCCGCAAGGACTGTTCGTTTCTGCTGGCGTCGGCCTGCAATTGCGCTTTCAGGGCAGCGATGGCGCCTCGGGCCTCGACGAGCTCCCGCGACATGGCGGCGATGTTCGCGGCCTCGCCGGACGGCAGGGCGACTGGCACGCGCTCCCGCAGCTGACCGGACTCCGGTCGATCCGCGTTGCGCGGGACAAGGAGAAGCAGGACCGCCGCAGCGACCCCGCACGCCAAGGGGATGAATCGGCGCCGCAGCGGCGCTTGGCTCGTTTGATCAGGCTTCGCCAGGACGTCTTGCCGGATGCCGGGGGCCTTGCCGCGGCCCTGCCCGGCGGGCGACGCACCCGTCAGCGTCCAGTGAGCCGTATCGATGGTCAAGCCTGCGTCGTCCCTGGCGACGACGGCCTTCCCATCTCCCGATGCGCTTTCGATCGCGTCGCGCATGTGGCTGACGCCTCTTGGTCGGCGCATGGCCCTGGCGTACCGGGCACGAGCAACTTCATTCCGGCCGATGCGAACCGCGGCGCCTGTGCGAAGGCGCCTGCGGGGATGTCGACCACACCCTCGCTGCGATCGAGCTGACCTCAGATCGGACAAGTCCAGAAGACGGGCAAAGGTGCAGGAATGTGCTCGAATGAGGTACCCTGCCGAAAGCGGCCAGTGCGCTAGTCGCTGACGCCCTCGCGCGCCACGATCGTCATCAGCGTCGCCGTCAGCATGGCACAGAGCCTGGGCTTGCCGTCCGCCACCGCGAAGACCTCGGCCATGGCGAGCGTCAAGGTGCGGCCGGCCTTGATCACCCTGCCCTTCGCGATGAGCTCGTCGCCGGTCGCGGGCGCCAGCAGATTGATCTTGAACTCGGCGGTGAGGATGCCGTTGCCGGCCGGCATGGTGGTGAGGCCGGCATAGCCGGCGGCGCTGTCGGCGATGGTCGCGACCGCGCCGGCATGGACGAAGCCGTGCTGCTGGGAGAGATGCGGCGACGCCGGCATGGCGATCTCGACCTCGCCCGGCGCGACGCGCACGAGTCGGGCACCCAGCGTCGTCATCATCGCCTGCTTGGCGAAGCTCGCCTCGATGCGGGCAATGAGGGTAGGATCGGCAGTCTGGTCAGCCATCGGGGTCACTCAGCGGCGATCGCCGGCGGGACTTCCCGCTCGACATGAGCGATGGCGGCACGCAGCTCGGCGAGGCCCGCCCCCGCTGCGACGCAGTGCTCGGAGAGATGGCGGCGGAACAGGCGCGAGCCGCGCCGTCCCGGGAACAGCCCGACGAGATGGCGGGTAAAGGCATGCAAACGCCCGCCCCGTTCGAGATGGGCGGCGACATAGGGCTCGAGCGCCTCCAGCATCGCGAAGGCATCCGGGACCGGCGCGGCCTCGCCGAAGAGCAGCGGATCGACCGCGAGCAGCACCTCGGGGTTCTGATAGGCCTCGCGGCCGAGCATGACGCCGTCGAGATGCGCGAGATGCGGCAGCCATTCCTCGGGCTGCCTGATGCCGCCATTGAGCGAGACGATCAGATCGGGATTGGCCGCTTTGAGGCGGTAGGCGCGCTCATAGTCGAGCGGCGGGATCTCGCGGTTCTCCTTGGGCGAGAGCCCCTGCAGCCAGGCCTTGCGGGCATGGACCACGAGCGCATCGACGCCGGCCGCACTCACGGAAGCGGTCAGCGCATCGAGCGCGGCTTCCGGATCCTGGTCGTCGACGCCAATGCGGCATTTCACCGTGACAGGGATCGAAACCGCCGCCTTCATCGCCGCGACGCAGTCGCCGACCAGCACCGGCTCGCGCATCAGGCAGGCGCCGAAGGCCCCGCCCTGGACACGGTCGGACGGGCAGCCGCAGTTGAGGTTGATCTCGTCATAGCCGAAATCGGCGCCGATCTTCGCCGCCTGAGCCAGCAGCGCGGGATCATTGCCGCCGAGCTGGAGCGCGATGGGATGCTCGACCTCGTCGAAGCCGATCAGCCGCTGCCGGTCGCCGCGCACCACCGCCTGCGCCGTCACCATCTCGGTATAGAGCCGGGCGCGGCGCGACATCAGGCGATGAACGACCCGGCAATGCCGATCTGTCCAGTCCATCATGGGGGCAACACTAAAACGCCAAGCACTTGAAATTGCTTGATTTCTCTTATTTATCAAGTCGTTGTACCCATTTCTATCGTGTCAGCCTTTGTCAGCGTTTTTCCCGCTATTGCCCGATTTTTCCAACTTGGGTACAACAATGTTGTATTTCGCAGGAGCGTGTTGTACCTGATGGGGACCATTCTAGCACGCCGCCGCAAGGATGGCTCGATCGGCTACACCGCGCAGATCGTGCGAAAGCAGGGCAAGATTTTCCTGCATCGGGAGAACAAGACCTTCGACAAGGAGCGCGAAGCCAAATCCTGGCTGCGCCTGCGCGAAGCCGAGCTAGATAAGCCCGGCGCCCTCGATGACCTACGCAAGCCGGATCCGTCGCTCGCCGACGTGATCGACAAATACACCTCCGAGTCCGAGAAAGAGATAGGCCGCACCAAGACGCAGGTACTGCGCTCCATAAAAGGATACGCCATCGCCGAGATGGCCTGCAGCACCATCCGCAGCCACCACGTCGTCGCCTTTGCGCAAGAGCTGCTAACTGGCGGCAGGCAGCCCCAGACGGTCGGCAACTACCTATCGCACTTGGCAGCCGTGTTCGATCTCGCCAAGCCGGCGTGGGGCTACAAGCTAGACAAAGCGGCCATCAAGGACGCCCATGTTGTACTGAGAAAGCTCGGTACAACAGCGAAGTCAGCGAAGCGCGACCGTCGCCCTACCCTCGGCGAGCTGGATCGCATTCTGACGCACTTCGCCGCGCGCCAGAAACGCGCTCCAAAATCCGCGCCGATGGTCAAGATTGTCGCCTTCGCGATATTCTCGACGCGCCGCATGGAAGAGATCACCCGCATCAAATGGGCCGATCTAGATGAGCCCCATCAGCGTATTCTGGTCAAAGATATGAAGCACCCGGGCCAGAAAGTCGGCAACGATGTATGGGTCGAAGTCACGCCGGAAGCGATGGCGATCATCAAATCGATGCCGAAGGTTCGGGACGAGATATTCCCCTTCACTAGCGACGCCATTGGCGCGGCGTTCACGCGAGCGTGCCAGTTCCTAGAGATCGTCGACCTTCACTTTCACGACCTTCGGCACGAGGGCGTGTCGCGCCTCTTTGAAATGGGCCGGACTATTCCGCAGGTCGCCTCGGTCTCGGGCCACCGCTCATGGCAGAGCTTGCAGCGATACAGCCATATCCGCGAGTCGGGCGATAAGTTCGCCGACTGGAAATGGCTCGCGCGCTGTCAGCAGGTGTCAGGATAAGCGATGTCAGCCCCTGAAAGGGCTTGACAAACGATACTGAGATCGTCTATAAAGGCGGCTGTTTCGCCCAACTCTGGCGAGTGAGCGCCTTAAGTCAATAATAGCGGAATGGGAAGGGAAATCAAGTGGAAAAATTCGATACCAAGGGCGCCGCGATTTATATCGGAAAATCAGCATCTTGGCTCAACAAGACGCGTATGACAGGCACCGGGCCTGTGTACCTAAAGATCGGGGGCAACGTCCGGTACGACCGCTCCGACCTTGACACCTTTCTCGCCGACTCGCGCCGAACCGGCGTGTACGCCCATTGCAATGACAACGACCGCGCCCAGCGGGCGGCCTAGCCAGGAGTATCGATGCAGATACTAGACCTTCATCCAGTACCATACGGAGGACCAGGACCAACCGTGACGGTTGCCCGATTCAATGTGTCCGTCACCCCGGACCTGACACTGCGCAACATGGCGTTGCGCAGGAAGCCGGACGGTTCGTACCGCGCCACCGCGCCCAAGGCATTCGGTGAAAGCGCCGCGTTCTTCTCCCCTTCCTTCGCCAAAGACATAACCAACGCCGCGGTAGCGGCTTACGAGAGGCTCACGCCCATTGTCCGTTTCAGCAATTGATACTGACGCCGTCGACATCGGCGAAGACGACTACGAAGACACCGGCCTGTACCACTTCATAGGTCCGCTGGCAGAATTGCCAGACCTCGAGCCGAGCGCCCCCGAGCCATCGCCGGCCGAACACGCGCACCATCTAGAGTACACCCGCCGACGTGACTGGGCCGAGGTAGAGGTGCGCCGCGTTGAACGTGAGCGCGAGCGTGAAGAACGCATTGCCCGTCTGCGCCTTGATCGGGACATCGCGGATGCAGCCAGGAAGGGCGACCACGTCAAGGTCGGAACGCTCACCGGCAAATCCAACTGGTTCCCGCCGGTCGCCAGCAACGACAACCGCAAGGGCGGCTCGGTTTATCCCGGCATCGTCTCCAGCGCGGAATTCGTCAGTGGCTTTGTGCCCCCCGACTATCATCTCGACGGCGTAGCGCAGGCGGGTTTCCTATACGCCCTGACCGCTGGCACTGGCACAGGCAAAACAGCCGTTCTGCTAGCGCTCACGGCTTCCACGGCGCTAGGAACGCCCCTATGCGGACGCGAGGTGCGCAATGGTCGCGTCGTCTACTTCGCGGGCGAGAATCCCGACGACGTGCGCATGCGCTGGCTCGCTATGGCGCATCATGGCGGATTCGACCCTGCCGATATGGACGTGCATTTCATCGCTGGCACGTTCTCAATCCCAGCTGCGGTTGCGCGCATCGGTTTGGATGTTGAGCGACTAGGCGGCGCCGACATGATCGTGGTGGACACGTCAGCCGCTTATTTTCAAGGCGAGGACGAGAACGGCAACACTGCTCTCGGCAAGCACGCTCGAGACTTGCGCGCGCTGACGGAGCTCCCAGGCAAGCCCGCTGTGTTTGTGGCCTGTCACCCGACCAAGAATCCGGATCCCGCAAACCTACAGCCACGCGGCGGTGGCGCGTTCATTGCGGAAGTCGACGGCAACCTGGTGCTGACGAAAGACGTGGGCTTCGCCAAGCTGCATTGGCAGGTGAAGCACCGAGGCGCTGACTTCGCGCCGCTGTTCTTTGCCCTCGAGACCGTCACAGCGCCGGAGTTGGTGGATTCCAAGGGCAGACCGGTTCCGACCGTCATGGCTGTCGGTATGGCGGACTTCAAGCCTGTGTCGAGCACGACCGCCAAGGCGGAGCCGTGGGAGAGCGCACTTGCCATCCTTACCGCAGCAGGGTCGATGAGCGAGTCTGAATGGTGCGCCGCCTATATCGCGTCCGAGCCTGCGGGGAACGCCGACAGCATTGCGCGCAAGTTCCGTCGGCATCGGGCTAGGTTGGTGGATCTGGAGAAAGTCGTCCTTGATGGCGATCTATTTCGCCTCCCGGACACTGCTCCGGACATGTCCGGACGTGTCCAAAGCGATGTCCAGTAGGTGCGCATAACCTCCCAACGGACATCTTGGACATTGGACACGGACACTCCCCTCCTAGGGAGTGTCCGGATGTCCGGATGTCCGGGGAGGCGTGTCCGGAAGAAAATCGAACAAAAACCGGCCCGCCGTACCAATCACGGGCATTCGGGCAGGCTCAGCAGGTTGTTCGGTTCATCGCCGTCAGCGGTCGTCTTGATGTACTTGTTGCCGAACCTGCTAACCGCAACGATGACGTCGACCGTATCGCCCTGCGGCCGGCTGACGTAATAAGCTTCCTCCCCACGCTCGATACGTCCGATCACCGTCGCGACCTCGAGCTTCCATTGCTTTGTGCCGAAACCGCCGACGTGCGTAATCCGCTCGTATGCGCTGAGGCGATTGTCCTTGTTGATGCACTTGATTTGAAAACGACCAGCCATAATGCCCTCCAGCACTACAAAAGAGAGGGCATTATCCTACGTCACTCAACCAGGAGTCGATAGCAGAGCATGCCGTGTCCACAGCGTGTTAGCCCCGGGGCCATCAATCTTCCCCGCCCCCGGCCTGCAGGAACGGCGCCGTCCTCGGGCGTGATCGCAAGAAGGCCTCGCGGGCTTGCGCGCGAGGCCTGAGGCTACTTTTTGACAGGATCCTCTTCCCAGTCAGATGACCAAACGAGCCTCAGCTCGGCCGGTCTGGCTTGCGCGGCAAGTCTTGCCTTCCGTCGTTTCTTGCGTGCCTGCGCCATTATCGAGAGAAACCGTAGGCGATCTCGTTTTTGCTTCATGGTGACCCCACTCAACACATTCTGTTCCAAACTGGGTCGGCACAGGCACAGCGAAGCTGGTAACCGCAAGCGGCGGGCCAATCAGAGATTGTGGGTAAGGCCGTGCCAATCGCGGGGAGGCATCAAAATCGCTGCGCGATGACATTAGGATGCGCACCCGCCGTGTTCTCATGCGCATCTTTTTTCGGGATCTTTGATTTTTTGATTTCTCGGGCGGTATGCCGCCGACCCGGAAGGCCTCGCGGAAGCGTAGGCAGGCAGGTAATACGCGAAATTCTTTCGCCTGCGGCAATTTGTCAACGCCACAATCTTACCCTTTAAGTTCAATAACTTAATGCAAATTTAGGCGAAATAATGGCCGTTTTGCCACATTCTCATGCGGAGTAAGGTAAGAGGGAAATGAAGACGCCGTCTGCCTCGCTGAAAAAACATTCAGCGTAAGGTCCATTTTCCGGGGAGTTGTGCGGAGTAAGGTAGCAGGCCATTGAAGCACGTGCCTGCAGCGCAGGCACGGTGCACCTCAGTGCACCCAATATGATAAGATGAAATCAATACTAAGAATTGCGCCCAAACCACGGGCTCATGTACATTCGTGTACAGCTATGTGGTGGTATTGTTCCCATAGTTGAAATTCGCGCCTAGTGCGGCAACCCGTCGCTACGCAAGCGCTCGAACTTCGTGCACGCAACAACGCCTGCGCGACAGCCCGCGACCGCCCGAACGGTGGTCGTTTCTTTTTTGTCCCGTAACTCGCCACCACGCACCGTGGTTTTATTCAAAGGATTTCCATGGCGACGCTAAACAGCGTGCTCGCCACCATCGAGCAATACATCGGCTTTCCGACCAGCCGAACCAAACAGGTCAACCGTCGGCTCGCTGAAGCCGACATCACCCCAACTGGCGGCCCGCGCCGCTCCCCTCATCTGGACGTTCAAGACTTTCTCGCACTGCTTGCGGCTTCGGCAATGGAGAATGGCCTTGGCGATGTCGTCGCCTCCCACCGCAGCCTGGGCGCAATGACGCCAGGCGGCCTACCGCCGACCGCAGACGTCCCGTCTCATCTCACTGAAACGGCATGGGAGCGTTTGCGGATTCTAGCCGAGCTCGCGCTCGGCGATCTGGAGGGTCAGCGCTTGGTTGCCGAGACGAACATTGAGTTCGTGTCCGCGCCCGTAGCTGAGGTCATTTTCCGCGACCGCGACGGCAGATCGTCTGCTTTCCATGAGACCGGCCATCCTCGCGGCGCTTGGGCTGCAGGCCATCGTCGGTCTGTGACCATTCGCGGCGGCGCCTTCGTTTCGGCCGTCCGCTCTCTATTTTCCAAGGACCAGTAATGGCATTTCTCAAGAAGCAGGCCGCAGCGCCGGCCGAACCTTTCCGCGTTCCCAGCCTATCGGAGGCTCACTCTGAATACGGTCAGCTGAGTGAGCGCTTGACCACCCTCAACAAAACAATAGCCGACCTCCGATCGGAGGAGCGGGCGCTTGTCCTAGCCATTTCGAAAGACGACACGCCGAATCTGCGCCCCGGTGTGGCTGCGCTCCTCGGCGAAAAGCAGTCGCCCAAGGCAGCCAATGTGGATCGTCTGAAAGACGTGCGTTCGATGATGGTCGACGTCAATGACGCGCTCGCAATTTCGATGAAGCGTCGACGCGACCTCGAGACTGCCGCATCCGTTGCCGTTTTCCACACGGTTCGGCCGGAGATTGAGAAGCGCATGTCTGTGCTTCTGCAGGCTCTCGCATCCGTTGATGAAGCTCGCCGCGCAGTTGACGACGTGGTTCTGGCAATCGAGGCGGAAGGTGCTGAGTCGTCGTTGCTCGGTCCGCTGAGGACCAATTCTCTCAGCAACCAGATCGGCGTGTTCACGCGTTCTGCGAAGGAGGCCGGGTATGTCTAAGATCGAGCACGCCGACGCGACCAGCCCCGATTTTCCGCATCTGATCACGTTTGCAGGAAAGACTAGCGCACCCGCCGACTTCGACGCGAAAAAATTCGCGCAAGCGATCGTCCGGACCCGCAAGCCGAAGATGACGACAGCAGACCGGGAAGCTCGCCTGCGCCGAGCGGAGGCAAAGCTTGCAAAATATTGAGACTCGCACCGGCGCAGCGACATTCTCAGGCAATATCGCTGAAGGCTATGCCGCTGTTTTCGGCCAGAAAGAAAAGATCGGGCGCGATTATTACGAAAGCATCGCTCCGGGGGCATTCAAAAAGAAGAATTATTTCCGGGGTGACGTTCTTGCTCTCTGGAATCATACGTGGGATTCCGTGCTGGGGCGCCTCTCGGCCGGAACGCTGCAGTTAGAAGAGCGCCAGCGCGGCCTTTGGTTCAGGCTCGAGTTGGATGAGCGTTCGCCTGCCGGGATGACCGCTCTGTCAGCACTGGACCGCGGCGAGGTGTTCGGCTGCAGCTTTGGCTTCAGCGTCCTTGCCGAGAGCTGGACGGATCCCGACGAAGGGTTGCCCGAGCGCTCCATTACAGACGTGCTGCTTTACGAAGTATCCCTCTGCCCGCTGCCGGCCTACCCTGGCACGACAGCCGCACTAGTCCGCAGCGGCCAGGACAACGCCACCAACGCCGCCAGGCGCCTGCGCCGGAAGGCCCAAGCAGCCATGAGACTGCGGGGCATTCCAGTATGATCGGCGAGGTTATCACGATCGGGGTTCACGGCGTTCGTATACGCTCAACCACCGGCCCGCTCTTCGTGCATCGTAGCGTCTTCGGTGACCATGCTCCGTCAGTCGGCGATCCGGTCGAGTACCAACCGTTCCGTACACAGGACGGCAGCACGATCGCGACCAACGCCAAGCCCGTCACGGCAGAGCGTGCAGAGGTGTTGCGGTGTCTCGGCTAGCCCCCGGGGGGTACATCGGCTCTTTCCAGCGACCGGAATCGCCGGAACGGTGGGGGACCAGCGCGCAGAGCGCCGCAGTTCAAATCATGACCCCAAAAGGAAATTCCATTCATGCCAATGCCGCGCACGCCGCTGGCAAAAGCCCGTCTCACGGGTCGCGATAAGCGCGATCCCGCCCGCTTCACCGGGCGCAATGAACCGATGATCGACGACGATCTTGGTGACGCGCCTGACTGGCTTCGCGATACGGATACGACCAGGCCGCGCGAGGCTTGGGAGCAACTGCGTTCCAGCATTCCGTGGCTCAACAGCAGTCACCGCGGCATTGTCAGCATCGCAGCGACCGTTATGGGCCGCATGATCGCTGGGCAGGAAGTCGGCACCCAGTCGATGAACCTGTTGCGGCAATGTCTAGGTCAGATGGGTGCCACGCCGGCAGATGCGGGCCGTGTTGGCTTGCTCGATGCGCCTCGCGAGCCGGATCCTGCGGACGAATTTTTCGATTGAGCTTTCCGTCCCTCGCGAACGCGACCTGCTATTCTATTTCCCGCGAAGCCTCGGGGCCTGATTGAATGGATGACTTGAATAAATTCGCGATGGACGACGCCCGGCAGCGTCAGAAGGCATTGTTAGACCTCATTCTGTCCACAGATCGACAGGCCATGAGCTATCTGGGTTTCTGTATAACGATTGCGGTTGCTGCTGGAGCCGGCTCTGCGTCCGCGTTCGCGCCAAATGCTTGGGTACCTGTAGGAGCGGGGTTCGGTCTCGCCGTCGTCGCCATAGGCTTCTTTTGGGCGGCAATTAATTGCGTGAACGTCATGGCAATTACTCCGGTAGGTCTACCAGGAAGAACGCCTGATTTTTGGGAATGGGCGATCAAAAATAAAATTGAAGAAAATGCTGTTGTCGATCATTATCTAAAAGAACTTGATAAGACCTATTCTGACAATCGCAAGCACAATAGAAAGATGGCAAATCTGCTCCAAAGAGCAAGAACCATCAGTATCGCAGCGGCCATTGCCGGAGCATTGGTCGCCGCATTTGTTGAGGCCCACCGGCGCGGGCCTATTTTTTGACCTAGCGCCGAGGTGTTCCGCCTTTTACTTCCATGACATCTGGCGGAGGTGGCGGTGGGGGCGCGGGCTCGGGTGGCTTTTCCGAATTGGCAACTATCATCTGAATACCTCCAAATTCGGCATTCAATAGCGCTGCTTGCGACATTTGAATCGTCCCTCAGAGAAAGAGCGAATTTAATGCATCGCTGCTGCGGTGTCACCGCCAACGCGCCCATTGCGGCCGTTCTGCACCGCTTTCGATAGCGCGATATCCCGTCAACTCTAAGCGCCCTTTAGCGCATTCACGCCGCCCTCGGGCGGCATTTTCTTTTCAGGACATTATGGACGCAGAAAAGCTCAGCCTCATCCTTGAGGTCAACGCACAACGGTTCGAGAACGCGCTAAAGCGCTCGAACTCCCAGGCTTACAGGCTATTTAAACAGCTCGAAGACCGCGCGAACCAGATGGAGAAATCCGTTGGCGCGTCCTTCAGTGCTCTCGGCAAGCGCGTCGCTGGCGCGTTCGCCGGCATCGCCGTCGGCTCGGCGCTGAACGATATCCGGAAGGCCGGCGATGAGTACGCCAAGATCATCAACACCCTGAAGGTCGCAGGCGTCTCCGATGGGCAGCGCGGCAATGTGCTCGACGCCCTGACGAAATCCGCGCAAGAAAACGCTGTGCCGCTCGAAGCTCTGGCCAGCCTGTACGGGCGCGTCAGCCAGGCTCAGACGACGCTCAATACTTCGTCGGGCGAGCTGTTGCAGTTTACCGACCTGGTGAGCCAGGCGTTGAGGGTTGGCGGCACGTCAGCGACGGAAGCTCAGGGCGCCCTGCTGCAGCTCGGTCAGGCGCTGTCAGGCGGTAAGGTTCAGGCCGAAGAGTACAACTCGCTGCTGGACGGCGCCTATCCGCTCCTTCAGGCTGTTGCAGCCGGCCTCAAGGAAGCCGGCGGCGATGTCTCCAAGCTCACCACCTTGGTCAAGGACGGCAAGGTTTCGTCCGAGGCGTTCTATCGAGCAGGCCTCGCTGGCGCGCAGGTGCTTCGCGACAAGCTTGCCGGCGCTGTCACGACGACGGAGCAGGCGACGCAGCGGCTCAAAAACGAGTTCACCCTTGCAGTCGGCAAGTTCGACGAAGCGGTTGGGCTGACGCCCGCGCTCGTGAAGGGACTCGACGGCGTCGCCGGTAGCATGGCAGGCATCGGGTCGGCAGCGACGTCGACCGTGCTGACCGTCGGTGCGCTCATCGACAAACTCGGCGAGCTCGCCAAGGCCAATGCCGGCGTGCAGCGGCAGCAGGCTCTGTCATATCAGGATGAACGCGCCGCTCGTGTGGCCGCGGCCCGCGAAACGGGCACGGCAAACGCGGGCGGGCGCGCTACGGTAGCCGCGGAGCAGGCTGCCGCAAACGAAGCTGCTGCGGCTGCGAACCGGAAGGCGCTGGCAGATTTTCGGGCCGGTGAGGTTGAATTCGCCAACGCGCTGAAGACCACCACCCTCCCCACGGCCCGGCCGAAAGGACTTGGCAGAAAGGACGGCCCTACCGTCAGCATCAACGACTTCAAAGTCCCTGGTGACAAGGGCGGCGGAAGCGGCGGAGGTGGCTCCAGCAAAGAGACGCTGGACGCTTATGAGAAAGCCTTGGTCGCCAGCGAAAAGCGCCGCCAGGCGCTGTTGCTCGAGGCGGAGACCGAGGGAAAAGGCACTTTCGCAAAGGCCAAGGCTCGCGAAGCGCTCGAACTAGAGACCGCGGCGAAGCGCGCCAACATTCCGGTCACCGAGGAAATGCGCCGCAAGATCGACGAGGCCGCCACCGGATATGCCAACGCCAAGGTCAAGGTTGAAGAAGTCCAGAAGGCCGTCGAGGGCTTCAACGACGCCAGCAAGTTCTTCGGCGACGGCATCACCGACGCGCTCAGCGACCTGATTATTGACGGCGAGAAGGCCGAAGATGTCATGCGCAACTTGGTCAAACAATTGGCAAAAGCCGCCCTACAGGCGGCGCTGATCGGCGGCGGGCCGGTTGGATCTATCTATGGAATTGAGAGGAAAGCCGCGTGAGCGCTTGCAATATTATCAAGACTGAAGACGCCATTTACATGTTCACCGACGGCGCGTCATATTACGGCGACGGCACGATCGGTGCCGTCGGGCAGAAAGTGTCCATCCTGGCGCACCTGAACTGCGCCATTTCCTGCCGCGGGCCGAAGGGCTTTGCCGAGGAACTGGCGCAGACTATCAACGACGCCTACGGCTCATTCGACGAGCTCGTTGAGAGCTTCGCGCTGGCCGTATCAAACTTCTATTTTGTTGGCCGCGACCGTTACGCTCTGTGCACCTCCGGCCCGGAGATTGAGGTCTACTTGGCGGGTTGGTCGGAAGGCCGCGGCAAGCCGGAATCCTACGTCGTCACGTCGCACTCGCTGTACGGTCCAGCCTGGGAACTGCAGCCCCTTGGACCGTTGGCGGTCTCGCCGTTCGATGCGGATCTTGAAGCGCGGTGCGTGGCACGGGGACCTAGCGAGGACTCCATCAGCACGGGCGTCATGCTGATGGAGGAGCAGCGGAAGGTTCGTGGTCAGCATGCCGGCGTAGGGGCTCCCGTGGCCGGCGTAGGGGGTTTTTGCCAGGTCACGATCATTCGGCCGCAGTCGATCCAGACGGCGGTGGTCAGGCGGTGGGACGATCGGATCGGCGCCGTGTTGGGGGTGGCTGCGTAATGCCTGTTGTTCTTATCCCGGTCATCACGGCAGCTGCGACCAGCGCAGGTATTTCCGCCGGCACCGCTGCTACATTGGCCCCGATCCTCGCTTACGGGATCACAATCGCCGGGCCGGTCGGTCAGACAGGGCTCCTACAGCGATGACGGCCATCAACGTTCGCGTGAGCTCAAGCGCCGTTGAAATCGTGACAGACGGTCTTTACGCCGCGCCGGGGCGAAACTTCGCTGGGGCCAAGATTCTTCACCTTCCGCAGGCCAATGCCGTCTTTGCCATGCGCGGGTTGGGATCGCTGCTACCGGTTCTGTTTATGGCGTTCAGCGAACTTGGCCGCTCGTTCGACGACCTTGTTGCAGGCGCCAGCGATGTTTTGCGACAGATCGTCGAGACGCACGGCTCCGCTTTGCCCGTCGAAGCATCCCGGCTGGATATCGTCCTGGCCGGTGTGTCGGACGAGCGCGGGCCAGAGGCATGGCTGGTGTCAACTTACGCACCCAACGGCACCCCCGCCGGTGCGTTCGAACTGCAGCCGATCGAGGTCGGCTCGGTGACGCCTTTCGTCGATCTAGATGGCCTCAATCAAGACGCGCCGGACTTCCTCGTTGAAGTCGGTAAGAGACAGGTACTCGCTTACCCTGGCGGCGTCGGGGGATTTTTGCAGCGGACGATAGTCGACCTCGCAGGAATCCGCAGTTCCATTGTTCTGAGGAGTGCAGCTTATCGGCAAACGGCCGACTGCGGGCGTCCCAGCGGGCCTCAATGGCGGGCGGGGCAGCGCCGAAATTAGCCGGCATGCCATTTCGACTTGATTTGATTGCTGACCTCCTCCGGGAGGTTGAACCAAAATGCCGTATTGTTGGTCGTATCGGCGACGTACACGGTATCTGAGGCGTCCATAACAGCCCATACGGCCTTCGCGGCTTGCTCGGCGGTGTAGTTGCTGCGCACGTACCAGAACGACTTGTGCACTTTCGCCCACGCTCCCAAGGACTGAATGGCAGTGAACACTGCCGAATAGTCCTTTCCTGGCGTATTGAGATCGTAAGAGATATGAAGGTTGTTGGCCATTGCTTCCTACAGGCTGAAGTTCCTCCTAGGGCATCAGCTCACGCTTGCAGAAACGGGTCTAGTCCCAAGCGCGGCGTGTCCACAGCGAACAGCCCATTTGAGGCGCCACTCCTGACACCTTTTGTTCACGTCGAGGTGTAACTATATGCGGGTGATATCAGCCATTCAGCGCGCGATGCGCCGGGTGGCTATTGGTGTTGTCCACAGGTACAGTCCGAATCGGATGGATCCTTGGATGCGTCTGAACCGTTCTTTTGTGCCCGTCGGTGGCCGCGAAAAATTCGCAAACCGGTACGACGGGAGAGGTGTGTCTCGCGTTAGCTAGCGAAAGGAGGGCAAGATGTACGACGCACGGCAGATTGCCAACTGGTTCGTTGGCCGAGCTGCACAGGATGGGCGGCGCCTTTCAATCATGGCGCTCTTGAAGCTCGTTTATATCGCACACGGTTGGCATTTGGAGATGCGCCGCTCGCCGCTGATCGCCAATAAGATCGAGGCGTGGAAGTACGGGCCGGTAATTCCGGATGTGTACAATGCCTTTCGTCAGCAAGGCATTGATGTTCACAGCCCAGTACCGGCTCCAGGCATGGCGCCGGCCGCTTCTGACATTCATCTGTTGGAAGAGATTTATCGAATTTACGGCTCGCTCCCCGCTACGAAACTTTCGGATCTCACGCATGAGCCCGGGAGTCCGTGGGATACGGCGACGAAGCGATGGGGGTGGTTTGCGCCTATCCCCAACGATTTGATACTTCCGCACTACGAGATGAAGCGTGAACAGGCGAACCGTGCGTCGGCCGGCACGAACTAAAGCAAGCCCCGCCCCGGCCATGGATATCCCTTTGCCTGCGCCTCAGGAGTCCCCTGTTGTGCAGGCGGACCTCAACCAGCTCGAGGGCCGAATTGCCGCCCTCGAGCTGCAAAAAGATTTGGGAGAGCTTAGCGCCGAAGCTCAGGTGCGCGAGCTCCTGAAAAAGGAAATCCAGCAGCGTATCTGGATTCGTTGGATCGCAATCGGATTCGCGATCCTTGTCATTTGCTTTATGGCGTATTTGGTGTGTCGCTACCTGAATGCGTTCTTCCTGTTCGGGAAGGTGTCCACGCTTCCTAGCGCCGTTGCAATGGCCCTCTTTTTGGCGCCCATTATCTCGATCACGACGGTCACTGTGATCATTGCGCTTGGTGCCTTCCGTAAGTTCAAGGATGAAGATATCGGCGCAGCCGGGGTTGCAAACCTGGCGGCAGAGGGCGTGAAAGCGACTGCGGGTAGCTAGCGTGGCCAAGAGGGTTGTGCGGCCTCATTCCTCTCTGCGCCATCTGTAAGCCACCGCGCGATCGCCTTGGCGAGCTCCTCGGCCTCCTCGGGCGACCACAGTCGCGCAACATCGCGGCGCAGTGGGTTCGGATCGCAGGGGAGATTAATCGACCGACCGGCGGCATCGCTGATGATGACTGCCGACACGTCGCTCATGACGCCGCGAATGCGATAAACGCGAAGGGGAAACCGGAGCTGCAGCGCTCCATGGTTCCGATATGTTCTATTTCGTCGAGTGCGATGGGGCGGGCGGAGGCTAGTGGGTTTGAATCATGATCGCGAGAGAGTGGGTCTCTTCGGCGCCAGGCAATGCGCTGATCTGGTGACGGACGCCAACAATCACTCCCACAAACTCAACCTCCCGGCCGTGCATCTCGACTTTGAGCGTGATTTGGTCGCCAGCTTGAAAATCACCCCGAGATGCATTTTCCGAGAAATGGATGAGACGTCGGCTTTCAGCCTCAACGAAATAGACACGCACGGGTCACTCCCCCAGATAGCTGCGTTCTCTAACGCGGTTCTCTCATTAGCTTAGGCCGCGCTTCTTACGCTCTTGGGACATGACTTTCCCAAAGGCCTTCTTCCAGCCAAAAGTGTGTGGGAAACGATCAAAATTAGCGTCCGTACCGCGGATGAGTTCGTATCGCGATCGCTTGGACACCTCTTTCCAATCGTCATATAGAATATATAATGCGTTACCATATTCCATGTTCTCAAAGACGACTAAGTCGTCGGCATACTGCGCTCCTATATAGGATCCCAAGCCGCCGGCACCCTTCAGAAATGCTTTCGGTTTGAGAAGCGAAAACAGTTTCACTCGATCCTCAACTATACCCACAGGTGGGCGCTTCTTGCCCTTCGAAAACGCTGCAATAAACTCAGCGGGGCTGCCAGGCGGGAATATCTCCCAATCGAGCATGACCGTTGCGGCCACTTCTTCACGCGTAGCGCCCGACGAGATAACCCCCATCGCCCCGCAATTCTCCTGCAGGACGTTTATCGCCAGAAGCAGACCAATCTGGTCGACGTGAGCTTTATCGAAGGTAAAGGTGATGGAAAATTGACAAACTGCTGATCCATCGACAGGGCTCCGCTTCAGCACCTGGACTTCAATTTTGAAGTTCCTGCCCTCGAAATATTCTCTCTGGTAGACGTCACGAACTCGAATATGAGCGTGAGTGCCAAACCGGGAGGCATCACCAAAGTTTGGCGTTTCCCAATAGAATGTCTTTTTAATCATAGGAAGATCTTTTCGGACGATCTCCCAGCCGTTTTGATTTCTTTCGGACCAGATACCTACCGATGCTGGCGGCAGGATGGACGATGGGCTATCAGAAAACCCTTTCGGCATGAGGTGCGCGTATATTGATTCTATCTCGACGGTCTTTATTGTCTTGACGGCACTTACCATAAATGTATCGCTATCAAGTGCTGCGATTGCCGAAGTTACGGAGCTTGGGATCGACCTAAAGCCGCCTCTCCAAGGCATCTTCTTATATTTTGACACGCTCGCCCCTCCCCATCTCGTAGGGCATGATGCACGCGCGAGTTGTGGTGTCTAGTGCAGCGTTCTACGAAGCGAAGCCTGTAGATTCGCCCAATATCGGTCGCCTAATCCGGCTTGCGCTCTTTCGGCTTGTAACGACGTACGCCCGGCGTGGGCTGGCCGTCCAACTGATTCACACGCGCCTGGATTTCCTTGAGCGGCTTCTTGTCTTCAACCGCCTGCGCCAGGTCGGTCATGAGCAGCGTGTGCGTGCAGACCGCATCGGCTTGAGGTGATTGGTCAGCGTCGCGCACGACGACGAGCCAGTGGGGCCCTCGTCCTTTCCATTCATTCAGGAAATAGCGCCGCTGGACCGACTGGAGCTCGTAGTCGCCGTCGCCCCAGATCATGCCGATCGTGTCGCCGGTGTTTGGGACCGTCCCGCCGAAATAGTGCGCGGGGTATTCCGTCGAGCCAACAAGCGTGCCGTCGGCCTGCATTTTGACGATCCGGATGCCCGGAAGGTCGTAGACGAAATGGCGGATGCCAATGTCATTTATCTCGCGCGGATGGCGGTCGTTCACGGCCTTCAGAAAAACTCAAGTTCAGAAACAGGGACGCCAGGGTAACGGATACCTGCCAGATCAATCAGGTCCACCAGCCCTCTAGGTGCCGATCTCGTTGGTGCATGAAATACCTGAATCTTATACGTCTCGCCTGATGAGTTTGGGAATTTGGCGTCCATTTCCGAGTTGGCTCGAAAGCGTACGATTTGCCCGGGCACAATCTTTCTTAAACGCAATCCCGGCCCCTCGCCGTTCTCGGGGACAAATATCACCCCTGCGAGTTCGAATGCCTTTTGGATCGCTGAAAGAGTCGACACGCGTGGGTCATTGTCTCCGCGCTCAATGTTTTTGATGCTCATTTCAGAAAGCCCCGCGGCAACCGCAAGGTCGGTCTGCTTCCATCCTATCAAGGCACGTGCGGCCCGTATCTGCGCTGGCGTAATCATGAACCCCATATAGCTCCATGTACTTAAAGGCAAGCAAGGTGTCCCCTGCGGCTATTTTCTGGTTGACGCCCGTCAAACTAACTCCTACGGTTATTTTGTTAACCCTAGGAGCAGCGCCATGGCCAGCATCACCAGAAGCTACAACCCCGATGCCGAACCGTCTTCTGGCTATACGCCACTGCCGGCTGGCGAGTACCAGATGGAGATTGTGGAGTCGGATTATGTCGCGACCGCGAGCGGGTCAGGCATGATCTTGAAGTGCAAGGCGCAGATTGTCGGCGGCGAGCACGAAGGGCGCCCGTTCTACATCAACTATAACCTTGAGAATAAGAACGAGACGGCGCAGGAAATTGGCCAGCGCGATTTCGCCGGCCTTCGCCGCGCAACCGGCGTGCTTGAGCTTTCCGATAGCGAAGAGCTGCACTTCAAAACGTTCAGCGTGAAGGTCGGCGTCAAGGCTCGCAAGGATACCGGTGAGCTCGAGAACGTCATTCGCGAGTACCTCTTTGACGACGAGCCAGAAGAGATGCGGAGGGCCGCCTGATGGCACGCACACTCGAGATCGACACAGACGCTTTGCTTGCTGCGTTGCGTAGCCATGACGTATGCGCCCTCGTGGACGCGAGGGATATCGGCCCGCTGTACGCCGTGGCCAGACGGCTGGCGGACACGCCCGGCGCGATCCCCAATCTAGATGAGGCCGAGGCTTTCGAGGGTCTGAGCGCGGAGGGCTTCGACCATCACGAGATCCTGGCAATTGAATCGCTCTTGCGGGAGATGCGGAGGTCCGGAAAAGCCTCCTAGACGCCGGGCCGTTGAGGGGGCTGGGGGGCTAGTCACTGGCCCGGCGTCTGCCGCCGCATCGACAGCGTACTAAACATTTAAATTGGTCGTGGCGGAATTGTGGCGGTGAGAGAACCGCGGCCCGTCGCCCGTGCAGTGTCTTTTGTGAAAGACGTAAGCGAAGCAGATTCGTTTACGTCGCCCTTACCCATAGACGCGTTAGCCGCCCTAGCACTTGCAGCCTTAGCCGGCCCGTGCTTCGCCTCCCACAGAACCTGCCGGCGGACACGTGTAACCCGCCCCAGCTTCGCTGCAATGAGCCCGCCACCGCCAGTTGGCGGCTTTCTCAGTACAACGACAGGTACAACACGTACTTGGCGGTGCCGTGAATTAGGCAGAGTCGGTCCAATCCATCATCGGGGCCACGGAGAAACGGTGGTCTGCTGCGGTCATCATCTACGGTCTGGCGTTGCCGGAAATCGACCGGCGAGCGCAGCGCCCTAGCAGATTTCCCGCCCTCCATATAGTGCGCCGGCACTCTACTGGAATGTGAGGTTCGCCTTCGCGACGATCTCGGCATACACGGCGCGGTCGGCGGCGATGCGCGCGGCGAACTCGGCCGGCCCGGAGAAGTTCGGCAGGACGCCGAGCGTCTTGAGCTGCTCTTGCGCCTTCGGATCGGCCAGCGCCTTGCCCGCCGCGGCATTGAGCTTGTCGACGATCTCCGGATTCATCCCCGCCGGCCCGGCGAGCCCGATCCAGGAATGCGCGGTGAATTGCGGGAAGCCGCTCTCCTTCATCGTCGGGACATCGGGCAATTCGAACCAGCGCCGCTCATTGGTCGTCGCGAGGATGCGGACCTTGCCGGCCTTGGCGAGTTCCACCAGCTCACCCGCCATCATCAGCGGCACATGGCCGGCGGCGATGTCGTTCAGCGCGGGGCCGCTGCCGCGATAGGGCACATGCATCAGGTCGGCGCCGGAGGAGATCTTGAGCAGCTCGCCGGCGAAATGGCCGTAGGTGCCGATACCGGAGCTGGCGAAGCCGATCGTGCCGGGCTTGGCCTTGGCCAGAGCAACGAGGTCGGCGACAGTCTTGGCCTCTACGGAGGGGTGGGCGCCGAGGAAGGTGAAGCCTTCGACGAGATTGGCGATCGGGGTGAAATCCTTCACCGAGTCATAGGGCAGCTTCTTGTCGACGTTCGGCAAGATGGCGTGGGTGCCGGCCGAGACGAGCAGGAGCGTGTAGCCGTCAGGCGCCGCCTTAGCGACGAAATCGGAGCCGATCGCACCGCCGGCGCCGGCGCGGCTCTCGACGACGAAAGGCTGGCCGAGATCAATGCTCATGCTGTTGGCGAGCAGGCGGGCGATGCCCTCGACGCGCCCGCCCGGTGCGAATGGCACGATGATCTTCACCGGCTTGGCCGGATAGGCCTGTGCCGCCGCCTCGATCGCGCCCGCTCCGAGCACTCCCGCAGCAGCGAGCAGCACCGCCATGCGGCGCGTGAGCTTTCCCTTGAGCATCGCTTCCTCCCTTGCCGTGCCGAGTTGCCGGATCGTCCGCCCGGTCATTCCTCGAACTTCATGTTGGTCTGCCGGGCGACGTCGCCGAAGGCCTTCTGCTCGGCCTTGATCAGGCTGCCGAAGGCGTCGGCGCTCTCGGTGCGCACGATACTCGCCGCCGCCTTGACGCGCTCGACGGTCCTGGGGTCACTCATCGCCTTGTTGGCGGCCTGGTTGAGCTTCTCGACGAGCTCGCGCGGCATGCCGCCCGGCCCGAGCAGCCCGAACCAGAGCGGCGGCGCCGAGAACTCAGCGAGGCCCGCCTCCTTCATAGTCGGGATATCGGGCAGGCCCGGCCAGCGCTGCGGATTGGTCGTCGCGAGGATGCGGACCTTGCCGGCCTGCGCGACCTCGACGAACTCGCCGCCGATCATCATCTGGACATGGCCGGCGACGAGGTCGTTCACCGAGGGGCCGCTGCCGCGATAGGCGATGTGGGTGATCTTCGAGCCGGCGGCGATGTTGAAGAACTCGCCGGCGAAGTGATTGTAGGTGCCGACGCCGGAGCTGGCATAGTTGAACTCACCCGGCCTGGCGCGGGCGAGATCGACGAACTCCTTGAGGTTGCTCGCCTTCACGCCGGGATGCACGCCGATGAAGCTGAAGCTCTCGACCATCAGCGCAATCGGCGTGAAGTCGCGATCGGCATCATAGGGCAGCTTGGCACTGATCTTCGGCAGGATGGCTTGCGTGCCTGTCGAGGCGAGCAGCAGGGTGTAGCCGTCCGGCGGCGCCTTCGCGACGAGGTCGGAGCCGAGGCTGCCGCTGGCGCCGCCGCGGTTCTCGACGACGAAGGGCTGACCCATCTGCTCCTGCAGACCTTGCGCCAGCATGCGCGCCAGCGCATCCGCGCGTCCGCCGGCGGCGAAGGGCACGATGATCTTCACCGGCTTGGTCGGGTAGGCCTGAGCCATCGCGACGTGAGGCAGGGCCGCCAGGGATGCCGCGGCGATGAGGCCGAGCGCGTTGCGCCTGCTGGGTTTCATCATCGTCATCCTCCCCTTTTTGAGCAAAACTCAGCCTTCCGTCGCCGCCTCGCGGGCCCGGCGGAAATTCGGCATCAGCAGCAATGCGACCACCAGAGCGCAGGCGATCAGCAATCCCAGGCTGATCGGCCGCGACAGGAAGATCGCCGGGTCGCCGCGCGAGAGCAGCATGGCGCGGCGCAGGTTCTCTTCCATCATCGGCCCGAGGATGAAGGCGAGCACCAAGGGCGCCAGCGGACACTCGAGCTTGGCCAGAATCACGCCGAGCAGGCCGAACAGGGCGACGAGGCCGACCTCGAAGGCGCTGTTGTTCACGGTGTAGATGCCGATGCAGCAGAACAGCAGGATCGCCGGGAACAGCATGCGGTAGGGCGCGGCGAGCAGCTTCACCCACAGGCCGATCAGCGGCAGGTTGATGACGAGCAGCATCAGATTGCCGAACCACATGCTGGCGATCAGCCCCCAGAACAGCTGGGGCTGGGTCGAGGCGAGGTTGGGGCTCGGCGTGATGCCGTGGATCAGCATGGCGCCGGCCATCATCGCCATCACCGAATTGCCTGGGATGCCGAGCGCCAGCATCGGGATGAAGGAGGATTGCGCGCCGGCATTGTTGGCCGCTTCCGGCCCGGCGACACCCTCGATCGCGCCCTCGCCGAAGCGCTCCGGCGTATTCGAGATCCGCTTCTCGACCGCATAGGAGGCGAAGGAGCCGAGCATGGCGCCGCCGCCGGGCAGGATGCCGAGCAGCGCGCCGATCCCGGTGCCGCGCAAGGTCGCCGGCCAGGCCGCGCGGAAATCCTCCTTCGTCAGCCAGAGCCGCGACAGCCTGGTGCGCTCGCCCTGCTCCTCTGGCCCGCCGGAGAGGTTGAGCATGATCTCGGCGATGCCGAAGAGGCCCATCGAGACGACGACGACGCCGATGCCGTCGCGCAGTTCCGGCCTTTCAAAGGTGAAGCGGTCGAAGCCGGTGTTGACGTCGGCACCGATCAGGCCGAGCAGCAGGCCGAGGAGGATCGCGCCGACCGCGCGCAAGGGCGAGCCCTGCGCGAAGACGACGGCGGCGACGAGGCCGAGCGCCATCAGCGAGAAATACTCGGCCGGACCGAATTTCTGTGCGAGCTCGGTCAGGGCGGGGCTGGCGACCGCGATCAGCAGCGTGACGACGGTCCCGGCGAAGAAGGAGGCGAGCGCCGCGGTCGCGAGCGCCGTGCCGGCGCGGCCCTTGCGCGCCATGGCATAGCCGTCGAGGCAGGTGACGACGGAGGAGGATTCGCCCGGCAGGCGCATCAGCACCGCCGTGGTCGAGCCGCCATATTGCGCGCCGTAATAGATGCCGGCGAGCATGATCAACGCTTCCGTCGGCTGCAGGTAATAGGTCAGCGGCAGCAGCATCGCCATGGTCGCGATCGGGCCGATGCCGGGCAGGACGCCGATCAGCGTGCCGATCAGCGCACCGAGAAAGCAGTACCAGAGATTGCTCAGGGAAGCCGCGACGCCAAAGCCGAGCGCCAGCGATTGGAAGATCTCGCTCATTGCGGCCACACCGGCATCGAGATCTTCAGGAGATAGCCGAACAGGATGGTGCAGAAGGCCGCGAGCCCGAGCGCCACGAAAGGCAACTCCTTCCAGCGGATCTCCTGCGCCGCGCAGGCGCCGATCGCGACGCTCAGGAGGCTCGCGATGAAGAGGCCGAGCCGGTCGATCGTCGCGGCGAAGACGATCACGGCGAGCGAGATCAGGACGATCGGCCGCCAGCCGATCACGGGCAGCGTCCAGCCGCCGGCGAGGATGCCGCGGAGGACGAGCGCGAGCCCGAGCAGGACGAGGCCGCCGGCGACGATCCGCGGCAGGAAGCCCGGCCCCATGCGCAGGCTGGTGCCGAAGACATAATCGCGGCCGATATAGAGGGCGGCCGCCCCGATCGCGGCGAAGAGCAGGCCGAGCAGGATGTCGTTCGCGCCCGATGCCGGAGCCGGCTCGGACGAGGTCGCAACGGCCCTACCCTGGCTGTCGTTCAGCGGGTCCATCGCCCCTCCCCGGTGCGACGGGCGCCTCCGGATCAGAGCCGGGCGCCGCGTTTTTCATTTGTATATGAATTTCTGTCTTATATGCAAAACATTGTCAATCTACTCACCTTCTCGCACCGACGTTTGGGAAGCTGGCGGACTCAGCCCAGATTCAGGCCACAAGCGGCGCCAAAAGCCGCCAATGCGGCCACGCTGGTGAGGAGCGCCAGCGGAAACCGCATCAGGCTTCGCTTCGTCCAGTCGTGAGCGGCAGCCTCGTCGACCGTCTCCGCCTTCTCGAAGGCAATCGCCTTCGGGATCATGTCGAAGGCCGACCAAAGCCGCAGCGCCAGATGCGCGGCGAGCGCCAGGAGCAGCGCCTTGCGGACGCCGTCATGGCCCCAGCCGAGATAGAGTGTGACGAGCAGGACGAGTTCGAAGGTGGAATGAGCGGGAATCCAGAACCGGACGCGGCTGATCCCACCCTTCCGGGGTTGGACGATCTCCGGCTTGCGGGGCCAGGCACGGTCGATCACGCTGTGCTCGAAGATTCCGCCGCCCAGCCCGATATTGGCCAGAAGCGCTGTCAACGCCGTGGACAGAACGATCGCATTCATGATTTTATCTCGCTTACTAATTATCTTAGCAACTAAGATATGAGACGGATGGCACCTTCAAGTCAAGACCAGGTGATCGAACGCCTGATGACGATCCTGCGCCGGATGGGGGCCGCCAGCGCCTTGCACAGCCAGGCCGTCGCCAAGCGGGCCGGCCTCGCCTCCGTCGATCTCGAATGCCTGGACATGATCCTGCTGGCCGGTCCCGTGACCGCCGGGCAGATCATGGAGCATACGAAGCTGACCAGCGGCGCCGTCACCGGCCTGATCGATCGCCTCGTCAAAAAGGGCTATGTCGAGCGAGCTGCCGATCCGCAGGATCGTCGCAAGGTCCTCGTCCGGATCGTGCCGGAGCCGATCAGGCCGCTCCTGGACCTATTCGCGCCGATGGCAGAGCGCTCGGCCGCACTGATGCGGCAATACAGTGCCGAGGAACTCGAGCTGATCGCGGACTTCGTCGAGAAAGGCACCGCGATCGCGCTGGAGCGCGCGAGCGAGCTGGAGAGCGACTGAACGCCGATCCCCTTTCAGGCAGCGTGGCGCGCGGGGCTCGCCGAAGTCTGACGGCGTGATGGTTCGGGAGCTTCAAGGCTGAAATAGGAAACCAGCGCGGCGAGCCTGTCGGCTTCCTGGGCCAAGGCCTGCGAGGCGGCGGTCGACTGCTCGGCCATGGCGGCGTTCTGCTGCGTCGCCTGGTCCATCTCGTTGACGGCGGTGTTGACCTCCTGCAGTCCGGTCGCCTGCTCCTGGGCAGCCGAGGCGATCTCGGCGACCAGCGAGGTGGCGCGGGTGATCTCGCCGGACATCCGCTCCAGCGCCGTTCCGGTCTGGCCGACCAGCGCGACGCCCTTCTCGACCTCGATGCTGGAGGCGGYGATCAGCCCTTTGATCTCCTTGGCCGCATCCGCCGAGCGCTGGGCCAGCGCCCGCACCTCGGAGGCGACCACCGCAAAGCCCTTGCCGGCATCGCCGGCGCGCGCCGCCTCGACCGAGGCGTTGAGCGCCAGCAGATTGGTCTGGAAGGCGATCTCGTCGATCACGCCGACGATCTGCGAGATCTCCTCGGACGATTTCTCGATGCCGCTCATGGCGGCGACGGCCTCACGGACGATCTGGCCGGACTGCTCGGCCTCGCCCTTGACCTGGGTGGTGGCATGGCTGGCCTGACGCGCGCCCTCGGCGGTCTGGCGCACGGTCGCGGTCAGCTGGTCGAGCGCCGTCGCAGTCTCCTCGACCGAGGAGGCCTGCTGCTCGGTGCGGCTGGCGAGATCGTCGGCGGCCTGGCTGATCTCGCCGGCGCCCGCCTTCATGCTCTCCGTATTGGTCGCGATCTGACGCATCGTGTCGCGCAGCTTCGTTATCGAGGCGTTGAAATCGTCTTTCAGCTTGGCATAGCCGGCCGCGACCGGCTGATCGATGCGATAGCCGAGATTGCCGTTGGCCAGATGCTCGAGGCCGGCGCCGAGCGCCGAAACCACGACAGCCAATTGCTCGGTGGCTTCCTGGCGTTCGGCTTCGTTTCGCGACCTCTCGGCGTCGGTGGCATGGCGCTGGGCCTCGACCTCCTGCTCGGCCTGGCGCTTTTCGACGGCGATGGCCTCCTTCTCGACCGCAGCACGCTTGAAGACATCGACCGCGTGGGCCATTTCGCCGATCTCGTCACGACGCGACAGGGACGGAACGAGCACGTCGCGATCGCCCTGTGCCAGAGCGGTCATCGTGCGCGTCATGCCGCGGACCGGGGCGGCGATCCAGCGGTTCAGCATCCAGGCGCAGCCGATCGCCGAGATCAGGCTGACGAGCGCAACCAGGGCCGAAGCCGACATGGCGGCGCCCATGATCGAGCTGAGAGCGGAGATGTCGGAGACGAGCGCATAGGCGCCGATCACATCGCCGCGGTAATCCTTGACCGGCGCGTAGACGATGGCGCTGGCGCGCCCGGCAATGGCGAGACGCTGGATTTCCGTCGTTCCACCCAGCCCTAGCCGCAACGTCTCCTGCGAGAGCAGCCCATCATCGGGAAGCGTCGAGGCGAAGCGCTTGAGCTCGCCATTGGCGAGGACGAAGAAGGCGATGTCGTTTCCGGACATTTTCTTGAACGCGTCGAAGAACGCCTGGCCAAAGCCAAGGCCGACCTCGACGGTTCCGACGGCCTTCCCCTCGAAGCGAACCGGCATCACACCGCGCACGCCGAGGCCCTCGACGCCGTTCTCAAGACCAAAGACCGGCTTGCCCGCCTTGTTGGCCTCGACGACCGTGAATCGGAAAGAGGACAGATCGTCGCCGAACTTCTCCGGGCGATGCGCGCGCAGGAACGAGGTCGCCGGTGCGACGTGGAACTGGAGCTGGACAACGCCGTCACTCGCCTTCAGCGCGGCGAAGCCGGGGACGGTCGCCGCGGCCAGGGCCTCCCGGTCACCGGCGGCGAAGCGCGCCTGGATCTGGGCATTGCTCGCGATGACGTGCGCCATGGAGACGGCGCGCTTGACCTCGCTGTCCAGGCTGGTGCGTAAGGTCTCCTGCGCGCTCGTCATTTCGCGGGCAACGGTCTCGGTCAGGATCCGGTTGCCGAGCTGTTGCGTCGAGAAGGCGCCGGCAGCCGCGACGAGTGCGACAGCCGCCGTCAGGACCATGCCGATGACCGCCCCGACACCTGTCAGGCGAAAGCGCTGCCGCGGCGATTGCGGATGGCCCATGCTCGGTCTCCTGCGGTCTTCACACCTCTTTCCATCAATATATTCAGATATCTGATAATGATCGTTTAACGTTAACCATGGCGCCTTGCCGAGCCGCCAAGGCAGCTCGGCGCGTTTACGCCAGGAGATAGCTCTGACGGAGTTGCGCTCTTCAGGCCGCTTCGCGGATGAAGCGGCTGAGGAAGAGCCTCGTGCGCGGATGGCTCGGATTGGCCAGCACCTCTTCCGGCCTCCCCTGCTCGACGACGAGGCCACCATCCATGAAGACGACGCGGTCCGCCGCCTCGCGGGCAAAGCCGATCTCATGGGTGACGACGATCATGGTCAGGCCCTGGCCGGCGAGATCGCGCATCGTCGAGAGCACCTCGCCGACGAGCTCGGGATCGAGCGCCGAGGTCGGCTCGTCGAACAGCATCAGCTTCGGCCGGATCGCCAGCGCGCGGGCGATGGCGACGCGCTGCTGCTGGCCGCCGGAAAGCTGGCGCGGATAGGCGTTCGCCTTCTCGGTCAGGCCAATGCGAGCCAGCAGCTCCATGGCGTAGTCGGTCGCGTCCTTGCGGGAGTGGCCATGGACGCCGACCGGCGCCTCGATGATGTTCTCCAGCGCCGTCATGTGCGGGAAGAGGTTGAACTGCTGGAAGACCATGCCGATCTGGCGGCGCTGCGCCGCGATGGCGCGAGGTGACAGCTTGACCAGCCGCTCGCCATTGAGGCGGTAGCCGATCTGCTCGCCGGCGACCATGATCGAGCCGCGATCGATCGCTTCGAGATGGTTGATGCAGCGCAGGAAGGTCGACTTGCCGGAGCCCGAGGGCCCGAGCACGACGACGACCTCGCCCGGCATGACGTCGAGATCGATGCCCTTCAACACCTCGTTGTGGCCGAAGGATTTGTGGACGTTGCGGGCGCTGACCAGCGGCGCGCCCTCGCTCGCGATCCGGCTCATGGCGTCGCCTCCGCGATGACGGGCATACGCTCCACTGCGCCGCGCTCGCCGCGGGCATAGTAGCGCTCGATGAAACCTTGGCCGATGTTCAGGACGGTGGTGATGACGAGATACCAGATCACCGCGACCATCAGCATCGGGACGACCTCGAAGGTGCGGTTGTAGACCGCCTGGACCGAATAGAGCAGATCGGCCATGGCGATGACGCTGACCAGCGAGGTCGCCTTGATCATGCTGATCAGCTGGTTGCCGGTCGGCGGCACGATCGAGCGCATCGCCTGCGGGATGATGACCCGCCACAGCGCCCTCGCCCGCGTCATGCCGAAGGCGTCGCTCGCCTCGGTCTGGCCCTTGTCGACCGAGAGCAGGCCGCCGCGGATGATCTCGGCCATATAGGCGGCTTCGTTCAGCGAAAGACCGGCGATCGCCGCCGTCATCGGCGTGATCAGATCGTTGGTGTGCCAGCTGATCAGCGTCGGCCCGAACGGGATCGATATCGAGATCTCGGGGAAGAGCGTCGAGAGATTGTACCAGAAGATCAGCTGGACCAGCAGCGGCGTGCCGCGGAAGAACCAGATGAACAGCCCGGCGAAGCCGCTGAACAGCCGGTCGTCGGAGAGCCGCGCAATCGCCAGCAGGAGACCGATGATGACACCGATCACCATCGCCACCACGGTCAGCCCGAGCGTGACGTAAAGGCCGCGCAAGATCGACTCGGCCGTGAACCATTGCGCCACGACCGGCCAGCCGAAATTCGGATTCCAGGCGACGATCCAGGCGAAATTGGCGCAGACTGCGAGCACGAAGGCCCAGAGCAGCCAGCGCCCCCATTCGACCGGGCGGTGGGCGTTGGCGACGTCGCGCAGCGCCGCCTGCCGGTCATCTGTCAATTGTACTGCGCTGCTCATGGTACGGCCGGCCCCTTCCCTACCGTCCTCATCCTGAGGAGCCATTCCGGCAGGAATGGCGTCTCGAAGGATGCTTCAGGAGGCTCTGGTGACATCTGGAGCATCCTTCGAGACGCCGCTGCGCGGCTCCTCAGGATGAGGGCTCCTATGAAAAGCCCGCTCGCTCAGTTCTTCGAGAGGTTGATGCCGGGCTCGCCGATCATATTGTTCTCGATGCCCCATTTCTTGAAGATCGCCTCATAGGTGCCGTTCGCCTTGAGCACCTTGATGGCGGAGACCAGCACCTCGCCGAGCGGCGAGCCCTTCGGCACCACCGCGCCCTGGAACAGGTCCTGGAAGCCGTTGGGCTTGCCGACTGCGGCGAGTTCGAGATCGCCCTTGGCCTGCTGGACGAAATAGGTCAGCGGCGCCTGCGAGGAGAAGAAGCCGTCCGAGCGCCTGGAGCGGACCGAGAGGATCGAGGTCGGTTGATCGGTGAAGGACATCACCTCAAGGGCGGGCTTGCCCTCGGCCGCGCATTTCTCGGCCTGCGCCTTGATCACCTTCTCGGCGGAGCCCGCCGACATCACCGCGATCTTCTTGCCGCAGGTGTCGTCGAGGCTGGCGATCGCCTTCGGATTGCCCTTCTGCACGGCGAAGATCACGAACTCGCGGACATAGTCGACGAAGTCGTTGGTTTCCTGGCGCGACTTGAAGTCGCCGATCGGCCCCGAGGCGAACTGGTAGCGGCCGGCAGCGATGCCGCTCAACGACGCAGCGAGCCCACTTACCGTAGCATGCTCGATCTTGACACCGAGAAGCTGGCCGATGGCGTCGAAGAGATCGGCGCTGGCGCCGGTGAGGGTCTTGGCGTCGGTGACGATCTCATAGGGCGGGAAGGAGCCGTTGTTGACCGAGATCATCTTGCCGGTCGTGCGGATCGCCTCCGGCAGTTTGGCGCGCAGGGCTTCGTCGACCTTCTGCTCGGGGATCTTGATGCTGGCGTCCTGGGCGAAGGCCGGGCTTTGCAAGAGTACCGCAGCCAGCGCGGCGGCTCCGGCGAATTTCATGATCATGGTCATGGCGACGTCCCCTTTTATCGTTGTGGGTGGATTAGAGGCCCGCTCTTAGGCGGCGAGCTCAGGGCCGGCGAAGCGGCGGTTGACCAGGACCGGCAATGCTGCGCGTGCAGCGGCGATGCGGGCCTGATCGATATCGGCATAGATCAGCGTTGGAGCCTCCCCGGCGCGGGCGATGGCGACGCCGAGCGGGTCGACCACCATGCTGGCGCCGATATTGCGCGGGCCGCACTCGCCGGTGGCGACGACATAGCAGGTGTTCTCCAGCGCGCGGGCGGTGACCAGCACATCCCAATGCGCCTCCTTGCCAAGACCGCGGACCCAGGCAGCGGGCAGCAGCAGGACATCGGCGCCGTCAAGCGCAAGGCGCCGAGCGAGCTCGGGGAAGCGCACGTCGTAGCAGGTCATCAGCCCGCATTTCAGGCCGGCAATTTCCAGCAGCGGCGGCACCTCGGCGCCGGGCTCGACATTGGTCGACTCCAGCGCCGAGAAGGCGTCGTAGAGATGGAGCTTGCGATAGGCGGCGACGATCGCGCCATCGCGGACCGCAACATGGACGTTGAAGACACGGCCCTTACCGTTCGGCACATGGATGCAGAACAGGGTGGTCAGGGCCGAGCCCTTGCTCGCCTCGAGCACGCCCTCCATGAACGGACCGTCGAGCGGCTGCGCCGTCTTGAGGACGATGTCCGGGTCGGTGATGTCACGGGCCAGGATGCCCTCCGGCAGCAGCAGGAGATCGGCGCCGGCGGCCTTGGCCTCGCCCATCAGGCGGACGGAGGTGGCAAGATTCTCCTGCCATTCGCGGCTGACGGCGAATTGTCCGAGCGCGGCTTTCATCGATGGGCTCCTTCCAGCGCGGATGCGGCCGGGAACAGGGTCTCCGGCGTCAGATCGGTCTCGGCGAGGTTCTGGATGCGCAGCTGCTCGATGAACGCGGCGATCATCGTCCGGTTCGCGGCCAGCCCGCTCTCGTTCCAGCTCTCGGGCAGATCATGCCCGCTGCGCACCAGCTCGTCGATCAGCCAGGGCGTGGTGTCGGCATAGCGGCGGCGCTTCTCCAGCCAGACGCGCTGGCTTTCGTCGAGGAGATCGCTGAGCGCCTGCGCCAACCAGGGCTCGCGGGCGGCGAGCTCGGGCTTGAGGCCGATGATGTGCATGCCGGGGACGTAGCCAACCTTGGCGAAGTAATGGCGCTCGGCGGCGCGGACATCCGGCAGCAGCGCCCGGAAGCGCGAGCCCTTCGAAAAGAAGCCCTTCGGCATGAAAGGCATCAGCACGGCCGCGATCTCGCCGGCGGCGAGCAGATCGAGCAAAGGCGGCTGGCCGGGCAGCGCCTCGATCCGGCCCGGACGGGCATAGCGCCCGACGCGATCGGTGATCGGGTGGTCGGCAGCAAGGCGACTGACCGCCCAGAAGGCGTCATCGATGCCGAGGCCAGCTTCGGCCATGGCGGCACGCGTCCAGGTGTTGCCGGAATCCTGCCAGCCGGCGATGCCGATGCGCTTGCCGCGCAATTCGTCAAAGCGGGTCAGTTTGCTGTCGGCGGCCGTGACGACGCAACGATGGCGGAAGCCGCGCATGATGAAGTTCGGGATGCCGACGACGCCGGTCTCGCCGCGCGCTCGGCCCGTGGTGTAGCGGCTGAACGAGATCTCGCTGGCGTCGAAGCGCGGATCGCTGGCGAAGTCGTCAGGCAACGACGCGAGGCGCTCGATCTTCAACTCGAAGCGGTCGGAAGCGAGGTCGCCGAGCAAGAGCGGCGTGATGAAGTCCCAGTCGCGCAGAGCCAGCCGGATCACAGGTTTCAAGCCATCGCCTCGCTGCACAGAAAACCTTGGACGAGGGGCACGATAAATGTTCAATCTATCTGATCAATCGCTATTACGTTCCTGAACATTCATTTTTGAGTCGATGAACGACGAACCCGACGCCTCCTGGCTAGCAAGCCGCCTGACGCAGCGTACCGCGCGGGGGCTCGCGCTCGATCTGAGCCAGATGATCCGCTCCGGCCTGCTGCCGGTCGGCACCAAGCTGCCGACCGTGCGCGACCTCGCTTTTCGGCTCGGCGTCAGCCCTGGCACGGTCTCGGAGGCCTGGAGCGAACTGAAGCGGCAGAAGATCGTCTCGGGACGCGGGCGCGGCGGCGCCTGGGTCAGCGGCGACAATGCGACGCCGCGGCCGACGCGGATGGCCAGCGTCGCCGACTTCGGGCCGGATGCGCTCGATCTCTCTCTGGCGGTTCCGGACGCCGCCTTGCTGCCGCCCTTGCGTGAGGCGCTGGCGCAGGCGGCGACCGCCGAGAACCTCAACAGCTATGAGCGCACGCCGATCCTGCCCGTGCTGCGCAATGCCGTGGCGCCGGACTGGCCCTATGAACCGGACGCCTTTCTCGCCACCAATGGCGGCTACAATGCTGTCTACTCGGTGCTGCATGCGACGGTGCTGCCCGGCTCCTGCATCGCGATCGAGGACCCGACGGCGATGCGGCTGCTCGACATCATCGAGGATCTCGGCGCCGAGATCCTGCCGGTCGGCCGCGATGCGCAAGGCCCCCTGCCCTCGGAGCTCGCCGCAGCGCTGGAGCGGCGGCCATCGGCCTTCATCTTCCAGCCACGCACCCATTCGGTGACCGGTCAGCATGTCAGTCCGGCGCGGCTGGCCGAGCTCGGCCAGGTGCTCGCCGGCAGCGATACGCTGGTGATCGAGGATGACGGCATCGGCGACGTCTCGATCCACTCGCCGATCAGCCTGGGCGCGAGCATGCCGGAGCGGGTCGTGCATATCCGCTCCTTCTCGAAATCGCTCGGCCCGGACCTTCGGATCGCGGTGCTGTCGGCCCCGGCCATGGTGATCCGGCAAATCCAGTCCTATCGCAGCTTCTCCTCCGGCTGGACCAGCCGGCTGCTGCAGGCAGCGACTGCCTGGCTGCTGATCGATGCAGAGACAGGCCAGAGGGTGGCGCAGGCCCGTGCGATCTACGCCGAACGCCGGCAAGCTCTGGTCGCCTGCCTCGCCGAGCGGGGACTCGCCATGCCGGAGAGTGACGGGTTGTGCATCTGGGTGCCGGTGGAGAACGAGCAGTTCGCGCTGGTGACGCTGGCTGCTCATGGCATCGCGGTGCTGCCCGGCAGCAAATGCGCGGCGAGGCCGACCGAGCATGTCCGGGTCGCGACTGCGATCCTGGCGGAAGGTTATGAGCGTGTCGCCGAGGCGCTGATGAAGGCGGCGCAGCGCGCCATCTAAGGCTGGTGCATGCTCGTCGTATGCGCCGGCAATTCCTCGTCCTCGAACAGGTCCGGGTGTTCGGCGGCGATGCGCGGCAGCGCGTTGAGGATTTCGCGCAGATGGATGCGCATCGCTGTCGCGGCCGTGTCGGCATCGCCGGTCTCGATCGCGTCGACGATGGCGTTGTGCTGGGTGATCAGCAGCGGGATCGGCGAGGTGCCGGGCAGCGAGAGATAGCGCACCCGGTCGGTCTGGGCGCGGGCGCTCTCGACCACCTTGCCGGCATAGTCGCAATCGACGATCTCGGCGATCGCCTGGTGGAAGGCCTCGTCCAATACGGTGAAGCCGGAATAATCACTGCGCCCGGCGGCAGCAGCCTGTTCGGCGATGAGGCGGCGCAGGCGAGCGACGCCGTCAGGGTTGATCAGCCGGCTCGCAGCCCGCGCCAGAGAGCACTCCACCGCCTCGCGCACGAAGCGGGCATTGGCGACCTCGCGCATCGAGATCTTCATGACGAAGGTGCCGCGGCTCGGCAGGATCTGCACCAGCCCGGCCTCGGAAAGCTTGATGAAGGCCTCGCGCACAGGCTGGCGGCTGACGCCGAAGCGCCCGGCGATCTCCTTCTCCGAGAGCGCCTCGCCGGGCCGAAGCTCGCTGACGATGATCGCCTGGCGCAGCGCCGTGACGAGCTGCGGCGCGATCGGATCGCGAAGCCGGAGCGAGATGTCCATGAGTCAAACTCCTCGGCCAGCCGGTGCAGATTATACCGGTATGGTGGCCTAACGGCAAACGCCGCCGGTCAGCCCTCGTGTCGCCTCAGCAGATAAGTGTCCATGATCCAGCCATTCTCGGCGCGTGCCGCCTCGCGCCTGCGGACGATCTCGTCCGAGATTTCGGCGAGTAGGCCGGAAGCCAGGACCTCCTGCGGCGCGCCGAGATAGGCGCCCCACCAGATGTCGAGCCCGGCGGGATCGATCTTCGCGAAAGCCTGCTCGCCATCGAGCATGACCACCGTGCTGCCGCCCTCGTCGCGAAAACCGCCTTCGGCGAGCTTGCGGCCGGTCGTGATGGTGACGGGCTCGCCGATCCGGTTCAGCACCAGGCGATGCGCCGCCGCCAGTGCCTGGACAGAGGTGATGCCGGGGATGACGTCATAGTCGAATGCGAGCCCACGGGCGCGGACGGCCTCGATGATGCGCAGCGTGCTGTCGTAGAGCGACGGATCACCCCAGACCAGCAGCGCGCCGGTCTGGTCTTCACCGAGCTCATCGCGGAACAGGCGCTCATAGCTTTCGGCGAGCGCTGCATGCCAGTCGTCGACGCTGCCGCGATAGTCATTGCCCGCCTCGGCGCGCTTGGGCACGGTGAGTGGCACAGTGCGCCAGTTGTCGTGCTCGATATAGCGCCGGCAGATCTCCTCGCGCAGTTCGCGCAGAGCCGTTTTCTCGGCGCCCTTGTCCGGCACGAACACGACGTCGACGCCGTTCAGTGCCCTGATCGCCTGGATCGTGATGTGCTCGGGATTGCCGGCGCCGATGCCGATGACCCTGATCCTGCGCATGGGCACCTCTTTTGTGTTCGAGGCGCCGCATAGCACGCAGGAGCAGGCGACGGCTAACCTAGCAGATTGCGGACCGTGCGCATGAAGACGCGGGCGCCCGGCGCGATCAGGTCATCGGGAAAGTCGTAGTCGGGGTTGTGCAGCGGCGGGGTGCCCTCGCCGGAGCCGAGCAGGAACATCGCCGATTTCGAGGAGCGGCCGAACAGGCCGAAATCCTCGGAGCCGCGCTGCGGCGGCGTCTCGCCGCGCGCGATGCCTTCCTCATCGCAGGCCTGGCGCAGATGCGCGACCGCCTCGGGATGGTTTTCGCAATGATGGAAGACGTCGTGATAATCCATCGCCACCGAGAGCCCGCCGGCAGCGGCAGCCTCGCGCACCAGTGCCTCGGCCTCGGCGCAGAGCGAGCCCATCAGGGAATCGTTCAGCGTGCGCAGCGTCGCCCAGAGCTCGGCGCTGCCGGGGGTGATGCCGAAGGCCGGCTCGCCCATGCTGGCATGGGTGACGGTGACGAGACGGTAATTGCCCTCGAGCGCTCCGCCGGGGCCGAGCGCCGTCAGCTCCGGCATCAGGCGGGCGAGCGCCTTCATCGGCGAGACCGCGTGTTCCGGCGTCGCGGCATGCGAGGTGTGGCCGGTCAGCACGATCTTCAGCCCGCGCGAAGCGCAATTGGCCGGCCCCTCGGAAATCCGGACCGCTCCGAGCGGCAGGCCAGGCTTGTTGTGCAGCGAGAAGGAGAAGTCGGGCGCGATCTCCGGGAACTTCGGATCGGCGATCACTGCGGCGGCACCAGCGCCGGTCTCCTCGGCCGGCTGGAACAAAAGGATGGCTCGCCCGCGCTGCGGCCGCTGCCGGCCGAGGCCGCGCGACAATGCCGCGACCGTGGTCATATGGCCGTCATGGCCGCAGAGATGGCCCTTGCCCGCCACTTGCGAGGAATGCGGCACGCCGGAAAGGTCCTCGATCGGCAGGGCGTCGAGCTCGCAGCGGATCAGCACGGTTGGGCCAGGCTCGGCGCCTTCATAGATCGCCGCGACGCCATGGCCACCGAGATCGGTGACGACGCGGTCGGGCGCGCTGGGTGTGAGGAAGCCGACGATCGCCTTCGCCGTCTCGCGCTCTTCACCGGAGATCTCCGGTGCGCGATGCAGGGCATGGCGCAGCTCGATCAGCTCGACCATGTCGGAATTGGTGAGAAACATGCCTGGCGCTTCCTCGGATGATTTGCTCCGAGCATCACCAGCGCGCGAGCCGGTTCAACCCCCGGCGACGCCCGGCTCAGGCAGGCGGCCATGCATTCCGCTCACGCAGCCAGCAATCCCAGCGCCCGCTCGATGCGCGAACAACCGCCGCGACCGCGCGCCTTGCGATAGGCGCGGCTGAGGCGGCCGCTGGCATAGGCATCGACGACGATGGCGTGGACGTAGCTCTTGCGCACCACGGCAGGCGTGTTGACCAGCCGCTCGGCGATGGCGCGCATGATGTCGGCGAGCTGGCGCTTGCGGCCACGCTCGCTGGCTGCGATCTCGGTCGAGAGCAGCAGTTCGGCGGCGGCGGCATTGGCTGCGAGCATGCGCAGGTCCTTGCTCGACACCGGCAGGCCCGCAGCCTCCTTCAGATAGGCGTTGATGTCGGCTGCGCTGATCGCGGCGACCGACCCGTCTTCGGCGCAGAACTGGAACAGGCGTTTCCCGGGCAAGGTCTTCAGCCGCATCAGGGCGCGGGCGAGTGGCGCATCATCGCGACCGCAGACAATGTCCTTGCCGCCCTTGCCACGAAAAGCGAGCCCGACATGCTTGCCGGTGAGGGAGATATGGCGCTTGAGCAGCGTCGAGGCGCCATGGCTGCCATTGGTGCGGGCGTAGACCTCGTTGCCGACGCGGATATGGCAACGGTCGATGATCGCAGCGGCGCAGGCGAGCGCCTTGGCGCGCGAGAGCGTGCGATCCTTGAGATCGGCGGCGATGCGCTCGCGCAGCTTCGGAAGCGCATCGATCAGCTGGGCAAGGCGCTTGAGCTTGCGGCGCTCGCGTACCTTCTCCCAGTCGGGGTGATAGCGATGCTGGATGCGCCCGGCATCGTCGCGGCCGGCCGCCTGGAGATGGGCGCGCGGATCGGCGGCGATCAGCACGTCCTCATAGGCCGGGGGGATCGCCAGCGAGCGGATGCGCGCCAGCGTCTCCTCGTCAGTAATCTTGCTGCCGTCAGGGTTGCGATAGCCGAAATTGCGGCCGACCCTGACGCGCCTGATGGTGAGATCGTCGACGGTCACATGGCGTAGGCGGCTCCGGCTCGCCTTGGCGCCTTCCCTGCCCTTCGTGACCATTCAGCGCCTCCGCAGCTCGACCGGCTGCGGAGGAATGCGGGAGGTGGCCGGTTGTTCCAGCCTAGCGCTTCGCCCGCGCCACGATCTGCGTCGGGTTGACGAAGCGCAGCGCGATGATGAGCCAGACCAGCGTCGTCACCATGTAGATCACCGCCATGGCGTCGATCGACTGCACGGCGCGCACACCGGCGGCGAAGACAGCATAGTAGAGCGCGACCACCAGCGTCTGGCTGGTCGGGCCGGCGGTGAGGAAGGTCAGCTCGAACATCGCGATCGTGCGGACCAGCACGAGCAGCAGCGCGGCAAGGATGCCGGGCATTAACAGCGGCAGCAGGACATGGATGAAGAGCTTGAAGGTGTTGGCGCCGAAGACGCGCGCCGCCGCCTCGATCTTGGTGTCGATCTGCTCGATGAACGGGATCATCACCAAGATGACGAAGGGCACGGTCGGCACGAGATTGGCGAGCACCACGCCCGACATCGAGCCGGCGAGCCCGGTGCGGTAGAGCACCGTCGCGAGCGGGATGCCGAAGGTGATCGGCGGCACCAGGAGCGGCAGCAGGAAGAGCAGCATCACCAGCTTCTTGCCGGGGAAGTCGCGCCGCGCCAGCGCATAGGCGGCAGGCACGCCGATCAGCCCCGAGAGGAAGACGACGAGGAAGACGATCTGGAAGGTGACCGTCAGCACGTCGCCGAGCTGGAACTCGGCCCAGGCGGCGCCGTACCAGCGCGTCGTCCAGCCGTCCGGCAGCCAGGAACGCAGCCAGCGTGTCGAGAACGAGCTCGTCACCACCGCGGCGATCATGCCGAACAGGTTGACGATGAAGAAGCCGATCAGCGTCCAGTTGGCGGCGGCCCAGAGCTTGGTGGAAAGGCGGGTGTCTTTCACCATGGCGCTCAACCCTTCCCGCCGCCGGCCGGGCCGCGATAGAGCATGCCGCGCATGCCGAGCACCGCGACGACGATGGCGAGCTGGACCATGCCCATGATCATCGCGACCGCCGAGGCCATCGAGTAGTCGTATTCCTCGAAGGCCGCCTGATAGGCCGCGATCGAGATGACGCGCGTCGGCCCTGCTGGCGCACCGAGCAGCACCGCTGAGGGGAAGACCGAGAAGGCCTGGACGAAGCTCAGGCAGAAGGTGATCGCGAGGCCAGGCAGCAGCAGCGGGAAGAGGATGTACTTGAAGCGCTGCCAGGGCCCGGCACCGAGCGTCGCGCCGGCCTGCTCCAGCGCCGGGTCGACGCCGGTGAGATAGGACAGCGTCAGCAGGAAGGTGAAGGGGAAGCCGGTGATGACCAGCGAGAGCATCACGCCCCAGTAATTATGCAGCAGCTTCACCGGCGAGGAGATGATGCCGAGCGTCATCAGCGTCCGGTTGAACCATCCTTGCGGGCCGAGATAGTTCAGCAGGCCTTCCGCGACGAGCACGGTCCCGAGCGTGATCGGGATCACCAGGATGGTGGTGAGCAGGCGCTGGTTCTTCATCAGCCTGACGCGGAAGGCGATCGGGATCGCCAGCAGCAGCGTGACGATCGTCACCGGCATGGCGAGCCAGAGCGTGGTCGCGATCGTGTCGTAGAGGAACGCGTCGGAGAAGAAGCGCTGGTAATTGGCCAGCGCCCCGCCCGCCTTCGGATTGAAGGACAGGAACAGCCCGTAGAAGAACGGGTAGATGAACAGCGCCAGCAGGAAGAACACCGCCGGCAGGACGAGCAGGGTCAGCCCGTCGAGGCCGCGCGCGGCGAGGCGCTGCTTGAGCGGGATCTCGGCGGCGGTTGCGGACAGGGTGCTCATGCGCCCCCTCCGAAGACCAGGACGCGATCCGGAGCGGCGGCGAGGCGAATCTCGGTGCCGGGCGCGATGCGGCTATCGGCGAGGAAGGTCAGCGGCGTGTCATCCGCCATGCGGGCAAAACCAACAAACTCGCGGCCGTGGAATTCGGTCGAGATGACCTTGGCCGCGAGCCCCGGCGCGCCATCCGCCACCGGGTGAAGGTCCTCCGGACGGATCGAGATATGGGCGCCCTGCCCGGCCGCGACCGGCGAGCGCACTCGCCCGACGACGCCGACCTCGCCGACCGTAACCGTAGCCAACTCAGCTGTGGTGGAGGTGACGCGGCCGGCGACCTTGTTGCGGAAGCCCATGAACTCGGCGACGTCGAGATGGTCCGGCCGCGAGAACAGGTCCTCCGGCCCGCCGACCTGGCGGATCTCGCCATCGCGCATCACCACGATGCGGTCGGCGAGCGAGAGCGCCTCCTCCTGATCGTGGGTGACGTAGATGGTGGTGGCGCCGAGCGTGTTGTGGATGCGCCTGATCTCGGCGCGCATCTCGAGGCGCAGCTTGGCGTCGAGATTGGAGAGCGGCTCGTCCATCAGCACGAGCGGCGGCTGCACCGCGATGGCGCGGGCGATGGCGACGCGCTGCTGCTGACCGCCGGAGAGCTGGCCGGGCAGCTTCTCCTCCTGGCCCTGCAGGCGGACCAGCGCGACGGCCTCGGCGACGCGGCGGTCGCTCTCCGCCTTGGCCATGCCGCGCATCTTCAGGCCGAAGCCGATGTTCTTCTTCACGCTCATATGCGGGAAGAGCGCATAGCTCTGGAAGACCATGCCGAAGCCGCGCTCCTCAGGGCGCAGCGGATCGATGCGCTTCTCGTCGAGCCAGATGCCGCCGCCGGTCGCCGGCAGCAGGCCGGCGATCAGGTTCAGCGTTGTCGACTTGCCGCAGCCGGAGGGGCCGAGCAAGGCGATGAACTCGCCCTGCTTGATCGTCAGCGAGACGTCCTTGACGGCGTTATGCGTCCCGAAGTCGCGGCAGAGCCGGTCGAGCCTGAGTTCGCGGAAATTCGCGGCATGTATCGACATGAAGGACCATCGAGTTCGAACGGATGGGTGGCTGCCGACAGGCGACAGCAAGGCGGCAGGCCGGTCAAGGACCGGCCTGCCTGGTGGTTTCAGCAGAGGCTATTTGCGCTTGGCGCCGCCGACCTGCTCGTCCCAGATGCGGAAGGCGACGACCATCTTCTCGGGGTCGAGCGGGGTTTCCATCGGGTTCTCGGCGATCAGCTTGTCGTATTCCGGCCGGCCGTACTCGGCGATGGCCTTCTGGCTGGAGGCCGGCGCCATCGAGAGCGGCACGTCCTTCACCGCCGGGCCCGGATAGAAATAGCCCTCGTCATAGGTGTAGGCCTGCTGCGCGGGGGTCAGCATGTGGCGGATCAGGTCGAGCAGCACGGCGAGCTTCTCGTCCGAGACGCCCTTGGGGATCATCATGTACTGGGCGTCCGTAACCCAGTGGAAGCCCTTCAGCGCCTGGATCTTCGCCTCCTTCGGCACGACGCCGAGGACACGCGGGTTGATGTCCCAGCCGGTGGTCGAGACGATGATGTCGCGCGAGCCGTCGCCGAGTTCCTTCATCGTCGCGCCGGTGCCGCCGGGATAATATTCGATGTTCTCGCCCAAGGCCTTCAGATAGGCCCAGGTCTTGTCCCAGCCCTTGGCCGGATCCTTGGGATCGCTGTCGCCGAGGATGTAGGGCAAGCCCATGATCCAGGTGCGGCCGGGGCCGGAATTGGCCGGGCGGGCATAGAGGAAGCGGTTCTTGTTCTGCTTGGTCCAGTCGAGCAGCTCCTGCGCCGTGGTCGGCGGAGTCTTGACCTTGTCGGGCATGTATTCGAGCAGCGGGCCGGACGGATAATAGACCATCGCCATGGCCTGGCCGCGCCCGAGATTGTGCATGGCGAGCGCCGGCTTCAGGTAGATGTCATCGGGCTTGGGCAGGTCGGAGGCGAAGCGCGGCAGCAATTCGACCCAGAGCTTCTGGTCGATGCCGGCCGAGAGCACGTCCAGGCCGCCGATGACGAAATCGATGTCGAGGCGGCCAGCGTCCTGCTGCGCCTTCAACTTGGCCGGCAGTTCGGGAGCGGGCGCCTTGGTGAAGACCATCCGCGAGACGGCCTTGGGATTTGCCTTGGGGTAGTTCTCCAGCGGCGTCTGGACCAGGGCGAGCGCCCCGCCGACGTCGATGACGCTGATCGTGAGCGGGGACGCGGGCAGCTTGAGCGTCTGAGCAAAGGCTCCGGGCGCGGCCGCGATACCGGCCATGCCAGCGACGCCGCCGAGGAATGTACGGCGATGGATCGTATCCTGGACCATGATCTCCCCTCCCGGCGGCCTTGCCGCCTGCTGTTTCCCCAGCCCGTGGAAAGCGGGCTCTTGCGGCACTTTTAGCACCGGCTTCTACTGAAATCGCGGCTTTCGGAGTTGACGCCTCCGTTCGAGCCGGTATCCTAGTATACTAGTGAACAAGAGCTTGGCAATGGGCATCGCCGCGGCGAGACAGAGCACCGACCAGATCTACCGGGCGTTGCGCGGCGATGTGCTGAACGCGGTCCTGCGCCCGGGCGAGGCGATCTCGGAAGCGCGCATGGCGCTGCAGTTCGGCGTCAGCCGGACGCCGGTGCGTGAGTCTTTCAAGCGGCTGGTCGAGGACGGCTTCCTCGTCGTCGTGCCGCAGGTCGGCACCTTCGTCGCGCCGATCGACCTTGCCGCGGTCTATGATAGCCAGTTCGTGCGCGAGACGCTGGAATGCCGCACGGTCGTGCTGGCAGCAAAGAACATCGACGAGGCCGGGCGGACCGCCCTCGCCACCCTCATCGCACAGCAAGAGCAGGCGCTCGCCGATGGCGACCGGGCCGGCTTCTTCCGTGGCGACGAGGAGTTCCATGCCGAACTGGCGCGGCTCTCCGGCCACCCTTCGGTCTGGGGACTGATCGAGAGCGTCAAGGCCCAGCTCGACCGGGTGCGCTGCCTGTCACTCGACACCGGAGGCTGGTCGGAGATGATCCTGGGCGAGCACCGCGAGATCGCAGCGGCCGTCAGCGCCGGCGACGAGGCGCGGGCCGAGCGCACCATGCGGGCGCATCTACGCACTGTCTTCGACGCGATCGAGACGATCGCGCGCGACCATGTCGACGCCTTCGCCGCCAGCGGCGGGCTCAGCAAACCCACCTGAAAAAAGCCGCGACAGACGGCGCTCCAAAAGGACAGCAACGATGGAACAGACCTGGCGCTGGTTCGGCCCGGACGATGTGGTGACGCTCGCCCAGGCCCGGCAGGCGGGTGCGCGCGGCATTGTCAACGCGCTGCACCAGATCCCCTATGGCGTGGTCTGGAGCGTCGAGGAGATCGAGACGCGCAAGGCGATCATCGAAGCCGACAAGAGCCTTGGCCTGCGCTGGTCGGTGGTCGAGAGCCTGCCCATCCACGAAGACGTCAAGATCGGCGAAGGCGACCTCGAAACCATCTTCGCCAATTACCGCCAGTCGCTGCGCAACCTCGCCGCCTGCGGCATCGAGGTGGTCTGCTACAATTTCATGCCGGTGCTGGACTGGACCCGCACCGACCTCGCCCAGCCCCTCCCCGGCGGCGGCACGGCGTTGCGCTTCAACCTGCATGAATATGTCGTCGTCGACCATTTCATGCTGCAGCGGCCCGGCGCCGGCGAAGGCCATCCGGCCGAGGTGATGGACAGGGCCAAGGCCTGGTTCGAGCGCTCATCGGAGGCCGACCGGACCAAGCTGATGGCCAACATCATGGCGGGCCTGCCCGGCGCCTATGACCGCTACGACGTGCCCGGGCTGAAGCGCATCCTCGCGCGCTATGCCGATATGAGCCATGAGGGCTTACGCGCCAATCTCAAGCGCTTCCTCGAGGCGGTGATCCCGACCGCCGAAGAGGTCGGCATCCGCATGTGCATCCATCCGGACGATCCGCCGCGATCGCTCTTCGGCCTGCCGCGCATCTGCTCGACCGAAGACGACATCGCCTTCATCCTCGGTGCGGTCGACAGCGCCTCGAACGGGCTCACCCTCTGCTCCGGCTCGCTCGGCGCCAATCCGAAGAACGACGTGCCGGGCATCGCCCGCCGCTTCGCCGACAAGATCTGGTTCGCGCATCTGCGCAACGTCGCCAAGGATCCGGATGGCTCCTTCATGGAAGCGGAACATCTCGGCGGCGACACCGACATGGTCGCGCTGGTCGACGCGCTGATGGCCGAGCAGACCCGTCGCAAGGCAGCCGGCTGGACGCATTGGCGCATCCCGATGCGGCCCGACCATGGCCATGAGTTGCTCGACGACGCCAAGAAGGGCTCGTTCCCCGGCTATCCGGCGGTCGGCCGCCTGCGCGGCCTGGCGGAGCTGCGCGGCGTGATGACGGCGCTGTCGAGCGTGAAAGGGTATGCGAGCTGAGAGGCCTGCGACGCCGGCCATGCTCGCGCTCGACCATCTGACAATCATCGCGCCGACGCTGGCCGAGGGCGTCGCGCATGTGCGCGCCTGCCTCGATCTCGACGTGCCGTTCGGGCAACGGCACGCCTATATGGGCACGCACAACCACCTGCTTCAGCTCGGCGACGCGACCTATCTGGAGATCGTCGCCCTCGATCCGCAGGGTGACGAACCGCCCTGCCCGCGCTGGTTCGGGCTGGGCGATCAGAGACAGGTCCGGGCGGATTGGGATGACGGCCGGCGCCTGCGCGGCTGGGTGGCGAGGACCGACGCGATCGACACGGTCATCGCCGGGCGCGAGCATGTCTTCGGTAGAACAGTCGCCTTGCCCTGGGCCGAGCCGTTGTTCGACTTCACCATTCCAGAAGACGGTTCGCTCCCGCTTGGCGGCGCCGCTCCGTCGATTATCGACCGGCGCGGCAAGCCGCGCTCGATGGCGGCGATGGCCGATCTCGGCGCCCGGCTCCTGTCATTCTCCCTGGAGCATCCCGACGCGGCCGCTGTCGCCAAGCTTTACGAAGAACTCGACATCGATCGCCCACCAGCGATCACCCATGGCGGCGAGCTGCGCTATCGCGCGCGAATAGAGACGCCGGCCGGCCTGAAGGAGCTGTTCTGAAGCGGCCTCGCCCGCTCAGGCCTCGGCTGTACGGTCCCCGCTCCTCAGCAGCGGCAGCGCCGTGACGACAACCGGAACGATCAGGAGCGCCCAGGCGCAGGCATAGCCGAACCGGTCGGCGACCACCCCGAAGAGCCAGGGCCCCAGCGCCATGACGATCAGGCACAGCGTCGAAGCGAAGCTCACGGTCGAGGCGATCGAACTGCGCGGCGCCATCTCGGCGATGTCGAGCAAATAGAGCGGGAACCAGCCGATCCCGAAGATGCCGAAGAGCACGAGCACGGCTGCCGCCAGCGGCGCGGGCACGCCGGCCGGCAGCGCGGCGAGCGCCGCGGCGGCAGCGGCCCCGAGCAACGCGGTCACGGCGAAGGACTGGGAGCGCCGCCCAGGCCTCAGCCTGTCACTGAGCCAGGGCAGCAACACGCGGCCGGGAATGCCAGCCAATTGCGCCAGCGCGAACAGGCTCGCCGCACCGAGCATGCCGAGCGCGAGCGCGTCGGCCATGTAGCCGATCGCGTGCGCCGTGAAGGTGAACTGGAACGCCGACATGGCGATGCCGAGGCGCAGCACCGGCCAGAACCGTGGATTTTCGCCGACGGTCCGGATCAGCTCGCGCAAGGGCAATGGCGTCTCGCGCCTGGCATTGACCGCCCCACCTTCCTTGTAGAAAAGCAGGAACAGCAGCGCCCCAAGCAGCGACACCGCCGCGCTCGACCAGGCGGCTGCAGGCAGGCCGAAGCGCACGGCGAGCAGCGGCAGCAGCGCGGCTGCTATCATCGTGCCCAGGGGCACAGCCGCCTGGCGGAAGCCGGTCGCGAGGCCACGATGCTGCGGCGGAAACCAGCGCATGATCGCGCGCGTCCCGCCCGGCTGCACCGCTGCGTAGGTGCCGCCCAAAACGCTCATGCAGATCAAGAGCCCGATCAATTCGCTGGCGAAGGCCGCCGCGACCATCGCGAGCGCCATGCCGACCATGGCGATGCCGACCACGACCCGCTCACCGTGGCGATCGATCGCGCGGCCGAGCGAAACCATCGTCAGGATCTGGGTGCCGTTCATGGCGGTGACCGCGAGTGCGGCGGAAGCGAGCGATACGCCGAACGCATCCCGCCAGAACGGAACGAGGATGTAGACGCCCTGCGAGACGAACGACCCCGCCGTCTGCGTCGCGACCGCGACGGTCAGCACGGTCCAGATGTAGGGGTCGGTCCCGGCGCGGCTCGCGGGCACCTCGGGAACGAGGCTCGGGCTGGTCTTCGACATGGGCAGCTGGGCTTTCTCGGGACGCTGCCACCACAGAACACTGTCGACGAAGCGATCGAAACTGTCGCCATTCGTGTTTCAATGATATCATCCTGTTATGGAAACACGCCCGACGCTCGACCCGGAAGCCGTCGAGACCTTCGTCCTCGTGGCGGAGCATCGCTCCTTCACGCGCGCCGCCGGCATTCTGAACACCACCCAGGCGGCCGCCTCGCTGCGGCTGCGCCGGCTGGAGGAGCGGCTGGGCCAGCGCCTGCTCGAACGGACGCCGAGGCGAGTGAGCCTCACCTCCGCCGGAGAACGCTTTCTCATCCCGGCGCGCGAGTTCCTGGCAGCGCATCGCCGGGCGACCGACGCCCTCTCCGGCGACAGCGTCCGCCTCTCCGTCGGCATCACGCATCATCTCGTCGGCCCGGACCTCGCCCGTCTGCTTCAGGCCGCAAGCAAGCGCGATGGCGGGGTGACCCTGAACCTGCGGATCGGTGCGACACGCACTTTGCTCCAGCGCTACGATGCCGGCGAGCTCGATGCGGTCGTCGCCCTGCGCTACGACGAAAGCCGCCGCGATGGCGAAGTGCTGACACAGGCACAATTCGGCTGGTTCTGCGCGCCGGACCTCCCAATCTCCCGGGAGCAGCCGCTGCCGCTGGCAGCCCAGCCAGAACCCTGCAAATTGCGCCTGATGGCGGTGAACGCGCTGGAAGCGGCCGGTATTGCCTGGCGCGAGGCCTTCACCGGCGAGGGCGCCGCGGCGGTCGGTGCCGCCGCGATGGCAGGCCTCGGCATCGCCCTGCTCGCCCGTCAGGCGGCGCCCACCGGTCTAAGCGAGATCGGCGCACGCCTCTTGCTTCCTGCCGTGCCGACGCGGCCGATCATCCTGCATTCGAGCGTCAGCCAGAACCGGGCCGCGGCGACGCTCAGCGCGATCGCGGCGGCATTTCAAGCGTAAGCTGCGGTTCCGGTGAACGGAGCGCCTCCGCTCAGGCCAGGAGGCGCTGATCCGCCAGATGCACCAGCCGCCCGCCGGCGATGGTCGCGACGACACGCGGCTGCGGCTCCGGCGCGACGAGGACGAGGTCAGCGCGCTTGCCGGGCGCGATCGTGCCGCGATCCGAAAGGCTGAGCGCCGCAGCCGGGCCCTGCGAAACCAGCCGCCAGGCGGAGGCGAAGTCGGCTGCGCCCTTGCACGTCAGGATGAAGGGCGCCAGCGGCAGGGCCGGATAATAGTAATCCGAGGCCAGGATGGTGCAGAGGCCTGCCCGCACCATCGCCTCGGCCGCCGGGCAATCGAGATGCGAGCCGCCGCGCACGACGTTCGGCGCGCCGAAGACGATCGCCTCGCCATGTTCCGCGGCTTCGCGCGTCGTCGCCTCGTTGATCGGGAACTCGGCGACGGTGACGCCGAGGCCGCGATACCAGCGCCGCATCTGCGGGCTCATGTCGTCATGCGACATGACGGGCACGCCAGCGGCATGCGCTGCTGCCGCAAGCCGCTCGATCGAGCCCGGCACCTCGTCCCTGCGGTTCCAGACATTCCCGGCCAGCGCCATGAAATCCTCATGCGCCAGTCCGGTGCGCTCGACCATCTTGGCGATCTTGTCCGGTCGGCTGCTCGACTTCAGGATGCCACCGGTGTGGTCGTTAAAGGCGAGCACGCCGACGCGGCCGCTCGCCAGCCAGTCGATGATTTCGGCCTCGGCATCGAGGTTGAAGGTCTCGTGGCGCAGATGAAAGCGCGTGTCGGCACCGAGCTCGGGCTTCAGCGCCGCGATGCGCTCGACCAGCCGGCGGGCGTTGTCGGCACCGCGCAGGCCCGGCTCCCAGGACCAGGTGACACCGTGGAAAGCGGTGGTGATGCCGCTCGCCAGGATGGCGCGGTCGGCGTCGCGCAGCGCCAGGTCGATGTCGAAGGAGACGCCCGGCCGCGGCATGATGTGGCGCTCGAAGGCATCGCCATGGCAATCGACGATGCCCGGCAGGACATGGAGGCCGGTGGCATCGATGTGCAGAGCCCCGGCGGGAACGGCTCCGTCAAAGCCGCGGATCGTCTCGCCCTCCGTGACCAGGTCGGCGCGGACAAGCGTGTCGGCCAGCACCTCGCCGCCGGTGATATGCAGACTCAACGTCCCACCTCCGTCCCTGAAAGGACGGCGCGATTGGCGGTTCCTTATGACATGGCGATGACGCCCGCCTCAGCCGGCGAGGAGCGCAACGCCTGCAAGCACGAGCCCGCCACCGGCGATGCGCGCAACGAGGGGCGCACGGGTGGCCATCACGCCGGCCAGCATGATGCCGACGAGATGGAGCACCGCCGTCGCGAGGATAAAGCCCAGCGCATAGGCGAGACCGCTGGCGTTCTCAGGCAGCTCGGCGCCATGGGCAAAGCCGTGGAAGATGGCGAGGATGCCACAGGCCAGCGTGCCCGCAGCGAGCGGCGGCGAGGCCTTCAGCGCGACCGCGGCACCGAGGATGACCACCGAGAAAGCGATGCCGATCTCGACGCCCGGGAGCGCACCGCCGGACATACCCCAGGCGCCGGCCAGCGCCATCGTGGTGACGAAGGCGGCGGGATAGGCGATGCGCGCCTTGCCGCCGACGAGCCCGGCCCAGAGGCCGACAGCGACCATGGCCAGAACATGGTCGAGCCCGGTCAGCGGGTGCATCAGGCCATGCATGAAACCATCGACCGGGCCGGCGCCGGTATGGGCGAAGGCCGGGGTCGAGGCGAGAGCCAGCAGCATGGCAAGAAATCCCGTCGCGCGCATGATCATCGTCGAAGCAACCCTCAGCTCAGAACCGGCGCCTTCAGACCACCGGCGGTCTCGATGAAATCAAAAACCAGTGCAACGACTTTCCCACTCGCCTGTTGCTGAAGGCATCGTGGCGTTTGCCGCACATGGGTCTCCGAATTCCCGATCCTTCGAAGCAAGATCCGCGCCGGTATGGGGCGAGATCGGCCTTGTCGATGGCAGGCAAGTCAAAGCTGTCCGGAACCGGCCGCCTATGCCCACAACAGCGAAGCGAGAGGGAAATGCTCATCACTCAAGAGCCCCGCAGGAGCAGAATCGCATAGCCTGCGGCAATCAGCAGGCAGAGCGGCGAATAGTAGCGCCGATCATTGCTGGCGAAGGGCTCGCGCGGATGCAGCCGCTGCCAAGCCGGCAGGAAGCCCACGATACCCCGTAGCAGGAAGACGGCCATGATCGCGACGCCAGCGAGGAGGATGAGCAAATGCGTGGTGCCTAGGCTCGATCCCTGTACCAGCAGCAGCGGCCAGATCGCCGCTATGGCAATGGCCAACGCGACGAGCAGGCATAGGCCCGGGGACGGCATGCGTCGCGCGCTCGCATTGCCGATAACGGTCGCGATCAGTTCGTCCTCGCTCGCCGCAGGCCAGCGGCCTCCGCTGCCCCAATAGGCATGCAGGCCGGCTATCGCGGCCAGGAGCAGTGTCAGCGTGGTGGCGATGACCAAGATCACGCGCGGGCCAGCCGCAGGGCGAATTCTAACCAGAAGGCACGGCCGTCGAGGACTTGGAGCGCCATGGTTTCCGCCCGAACGCGCTGCATGCCTCAGTGATCGTGCTTGTGACCTTTGTGACCGTGCTCGTGACCGTGATGGCCATGGTCATGCTTGTGGCCATGGTCGTCATGGTGGTGATCATGGCCGCAGCCGCAGGACGCACCATGCTCATGCGCATGATGGTGCTCGTGGCCGTGGTCGTGCTTATGACCGGCATGAGAATGGCCGTGATCGTGGCCGTGATCATGGCCGCAGGCATCACCATGGTCGTGGTGATGGACTTCGGGCTCGGGCTGGAACGGCCGCTCGATTTCGCTCATCGTACAGCCTTGGCCGCGAACCAGTTCGGCCAGCGCGGCATCGTGCTCGACATAGATCGCATCGGCCGCAACTTCCGCCGGGACATGATGGCCACCGAGGTGCCAGGCGAGACGCGTCAGCCGCAGCGGATTCTCGGCGGTGATCGCGATCAGCTTCTGCGCCGCGGCCCTGATCAGCACCAGCCCGCCGTCTTCGAGCTTGACCGCATCGCCGTCGTTCAGCGCGGTCGGCTTGTCGAGGTCGAGCAGGATCTCCTGCCCGCCATCGCCCTTGAGCGCGGCATGGCGAGCATTGCGGCCATGATGGTCGAGGGTGAGGGTCTCGACGACCCGGTCCTGCTTGACCGCGGCCTTGCGGACGACGGAGATGGCGCGCTGCATGGAGAAACCCGTGGCGTGATGGATCAGAGGCGATCGACCGATCGCGGTTCCACCACTTCGATCACCGGAGCGGCGCTGACGCAAGTCCCGGCGATGGCGAGGAAGGTCTTCAGGTGAGCCTGCTGCATATGCCGGTCAACGTCGGCACGCTTCTCCCAACTCTCGACGCTGATGAAATGGCCGGGATCCGTCAGGTTTTCACAAATGTCGTAGGCGAGGCAGCCCTGCTCGCGGCGTGTCGCCGCAATGCAGTCGTGCGCTGCCGCGATGAAGCGCTCGCGCTCGGCGGGAAGAACCCTGGCGCGGGCGATGACAAGAACGGGATCGGACATGCCGGGACGGGTCTCCACAGTTACAGGCCCGTTGATTACGCGGCGGATGCACCTCCGGATGCACCGACAAATCAATTAGCCGCATAAATATCTCTGGCTCGTCCGACGTTCAGACTGTTAGATCAGCGGACCAATAAACGAGGGGAACTCATGCTCAGACTTTCAGCACGACATGCCCGCAATTTCGGCAGCGCCCTGGCGGGCCTCTGCCTCGCCGCGGCGCTTCCGCTCGCGGCCCAGGCCCAGACGACGTTGGAGCGGATCAAGCAGCGCGGCCATCTGATCTGTGGCACCAGCCAGGGCGTCGCCGGCTTCTCGCTGCCTGATGCGCAGGGACAATGGCGCGGCTTCGACACCGATCTCTGCCGGGCATTGGCAGCGGCGATCTTCAACGACCAGGAAAAGGCGAAATACATCTCGCTCGCCTCGAAGGACCGGTTGACGGTGCTGCAGAGCGGCGAGATCGACGTGCTGTCACGCACCACCACCTGGACGCTCGGCCGCGACGCCGGCTTCGGCCTCAACTTCACCGCGATCAACTATTTCGACGGCCAGGGCTTCCTCGTGCGCAAGAGCACGGGCGTGAAGGATCTCAAGGCGCTCAACGGCGCCTCGATCTGCGTCGCGCAGGGCACGACGACCGAGCTCAACCTCGCCGACTATTTCCGCAATCACGGCATGAAGTACGAGGTCATCGCCTATGCTGGCCTCGATGAGACCATCCAGGCCTATGAGGCTGGACGCTGCGACGCCTACACCACCGACCTGTCGCAGCTGGCCGCGAACCGGATGAAGCTCAAGGCTCCCGCCGAGCATGACCTCCTGCCCGAGATGATCTCAAAGGAGCCGCTCGGCCCCTGGGTCCGCCAGGGCGACGACGCCTGGTTCGATATCGTGCGCTGGACCGTCTACGCCATGCTGAACGCCGAGGAATTCGGCATCACCCAGGCCAATGTCGAGGAGATGGTGAAATCGGCCAATCCCGAGATCAAGCGGCTACTCGGCAGCGAAGGCAAGTTCGGCGAGGGCCTCGGCCTCACCAACGACTGGGTGGTGCGGATCGTCAAGGCGGTCGGCAATTACGGTGAGAGCTTCGACCGGCATCTTGGCGCCAAGTCGCCGCTCAACCTGCCGCGCGGGATGAACAAGCTGTGGACGCAGGGCGGCCTGCAATACGCGCCGCCGGTGCGATAATCTCCTGCGCCTAGCAACAACAGCGATTTAGTAGCACTGGCTCAGGCTAGTGCTACTAAACGCAACCGTCCTCAACGCGGCAACGCCTTCACCTCGTCGTCGAACTTCTTCAGGAGGCGCGAGCGCTCGGCCGGGCTGCCCCAGCGCGGGGTGTCGTAGTCGATCAGCTTGATCTCCTCGAATTTCGGCGCGTCGGGCGAGAGCTTCGCGTTCCTGTTCGACGGGATCGAATTGATCTTGAGCTTGGCGTTGATGTCCTGCGCCTCCGGCGAGAGCGTGAAGTCGACGAATTTGCGCGCGGCCTCGGGGTTCTTGCCGCCCTTGATCACCGAGACCGAGCCGGTCTCGTAGCCGGTGCCTTCGCAGGGGGCGACGATGCCGATCGGAGCGCCCTGCAGCTTCTGCGTCAGCATGTCGTGCATGAAGGCGATGCCGACCGCGCTCTCGCCGAGTGCCGTCGCCTTGACCGGGGCGATGCCGGATTTGGTGTACTGGCTGATGTTCTTGTGCAGGCTCTTCAGGAACGCGAAGCCCTTGTCCTCGCCGAGCCGCTGGGCGGTAGTGGCGAGGAAGACATAGGCTGTGCCGGACGAACTGGGATCGGCGACCTGGACCTCGTCCTTGAACTTGGGGTCGAGCAGATCGGCCCAGCATTTCGGCTCGGCGAGCTTCTTGCCCTTCAGGGTCTCGAGATTGTAGCCGATGCCCAGCACGCCGAGATAGATGCCCGACGTCCGGAACTTCGACTGCTCGGCATGGCGCCTGGCCCAGTCGTGCAGCTCCGCCAGCTTCGGCGACTTGTACTCGTCGAGCAGGCCCTCGTCGGCGGCCTGCAGATGCGGTTCGCCCGGCCCGCCCCACCAGACGTCGCCGCGCGGATTGGTGGCCTCGGCCTTGACCTGGGCATAGACCTCGCCGGTCGACTTGCGGACCATCTGGACCTTGATGCCCGTCGCCTTCTCGAATATCGAGGCGCCCTCGCGGCACTGCTCCTCGAGGATCGAGCAGTAGACGGTGACCTGCCCCTGCGCGGCAGCGGGCGTCGCGAGGGCAGCGAAAGCGGTGCCGGCGAGCGCGGCGGCATAAGACAGACGGAACAAGGCAACCTCCCTGGACGGCCGATTTTGTTAGCCGACACAAGAAAGAGCGCACCTCGACCTGTCAACCACCCTCTGCTGCCTGATCAGGTTCGAGCAGGCGTCAGGCTGCGGAATCCGGCTCCGGCAACTCCGCCGGAACTGCCACCACCACCTTCTTCTTCGCCGCCGGCTTCTTGCGCCGCTTCGGCTTGCGGCGCGGCACTTGCGCCTCCTGCAGCAGTTCGAGCTGGACCTGCTGGATCTCGGCAAGGCGTTGCCATTGCCGCGTGATCAGATGGTCGATCTTCTCGTGCAGATGCCTGACCTCGAGCTCGGCCTTGAGGTTGACCTGGTAGTCGTTGAAGGAGCGCAGCCTGTCCTTCGCCTCCTGCCGCTTCTGGCTCATCATGATGATCGGCGCCTGGATGGCGGCGATGCAGGACAGCACGAGATTGAGCAGGATGAACGGGTAAGGATCGAAAGCGCCCGTCCCGGCAACGACATTGACCACCATCCAGACCGCCAGCACGACGCCGAAGCTGATCAGGAAGGCCCATGAGCCGCCGAAGCTGGCGAGCCCGTCCGAAAGGCGCTCGCCGAGAGTGCGATGCTCCTCGAAATCGTCCTCGATATTCTCGGCGATCGTGTCCTGCCGGGCGATGCTCTCGGCGACCTCGCGGTCGAGATCGGTGTACTCGCCGTGCTCCTCGCGCAAAATCTCCTCGACATAGCGGGTGCGGTAGCGCGCCAGCTCCTTGAGGCTGATCAGGCTGTTGTCGTCGAGATCGGGAAAGTCGCGCCGGATATGCTCGACCAGCGAGGGGCGCAGCGTCCCGAGCGCAATCAGGTTCTTGCGGCTGAGCTCAACGCCGCTGATGGCGCAGACACCGCGCTTGAGCTTGCCGGTCTCGAGCGTCGGGAGAGACGGGAACACAACGTCGTCTTGCATCGCGGCCTGGCCTGGGATCGTTCGATTGTGCGGCGGCCGGCACCTGCGGAGATAAGGACCAGCAGCAACGCATCGTTACGCTGGAACAGGATCGCGTCGCAAATACGTCGTTGCGGGCCACCTCGTCCTCATCTGTCGGGGCAGGCATTGCCGCCGCGCGCCCTTGCCCATGAGGTCGCGGACCGGCGCGGCGGCTTCGGGATGACTGGACGTGGCGCCGCGCGCGATGGTCTCGCGCGGCCTCCACCTCAGGCCTTGACCTTCTCGCCCTCGTCTTCGGCGACTTCGTCTTCGTCGTCCTCGGCGTCCTCGTCTTCTTCCTCGTCTTCGTCGTCGCTCTCCGCCTCGTCCTCATCCTCGTCTTCATCGTCGAGGGTGGCGTATTCATAGGCGAAGACGATCTCGCCCGTTGCCGGGTCGAAGCTGCTCGCGGTCGACTCGTCGAAGGCCTCGATCAGCATCTCGGCATCCTCGGGGCCATCGACATCGAAGCGACGCACGGCTTCCTCGCCTTCGCCCTTCAGCGCGAGCTCGATCGCCCAGCCGCGGGAGCCGGTATCATAGACGCATTTCAGTCCCTGGATCGCCAGCATGACGCTCTCCTCAGATTGATCGGGTGCGCGGGAGCGCACCGCCGATCACATGCCCGAGCAGCGTGACGAGGGCGCGACGCGGCACTGACGCATCGACGACAGCAGCGATTGAATTGAAGCTCCCTCAGGGATGCGCCGCGAGAAAGTGCTCGACTTCCTCGCGGTTCGGCGTGCCGGCCCGGCCGCCGAAGCGGGTGCACTTGATCGCCGCCACAGCCGAGGCGAAGCGCACGGCCTGGCGCTCGCTTTGCCCCTCGGCCAACGCCAGCGCAAAGGCGCCGTGCCAGACATCGCCGGCACCGAGCGTGTCGATAGCCTCGATCGGGAAGGATGGCAGATGGGCGATGCCGCCATGCTCCATGAAGAGCACGCCGCGCGGGCCGAGGGTCACTGCCAGCCAGTTCCTGGCATCGCGCGCCAGCACTTCCAGCGCCGCCCGCGGCTCCTGCCCGCCCGAGATCTCGCTCAGCGCCTTCTCGCTGAAGGCGACGTGGCTGGCGGTGGTGACCATTTCCGGATGGGTCGGCTGGCGGTCGCCGTCGATCACGCCGGGCACGCCGGCCTTGCGGGCGAGCTTAAGCGCCGCAAGCGAGCCCTCGCCCCAGCGCGTATCGACCAGCACGCCGTCACAGCCGGCTGGCAGCGCGTCTGGCAGCCAGTCGGGCGAGAGCGGCGTCTTCGGGTCGGTATAGGAGACGACCATGCGCTCGCCCTGGGCGTCGATCAGGATCGAGGAGACCGGCGAGCGCAGGCCCGGGAAACGCGGCGAGAGCGAAGTGTCGACGCCGTCCTGCTGGAGTTGCCCGACGATGGTGTCGCCGACCGCGTCATCGCCCAGACGGGTCGCCAGCCAGGCCTTGCCGCCGAGCCGGCCGATCGCAGCCGAGCCGCTGCCGGCGCAGCCGCCGCCAGTGACGACGAGATCGCGCGCCCGATCCTTCTCGCCGGGATTGGGCACGCGCTCGACGCTGTAGACATAGTCGAGCGTCGCGATACCGAGACAGAAGACGCCGGCCATACGACTTACGCTCCGAACCTGAATTCGCTGATCTGGCGATAGACCTCGCCGGGGCGCAGCACTGTCGACGGGAAATGCGGCAGATTGGGCGAATCCGGCACATGCTGTGGCTCGAGCGCGATGCCGGCGCAGGCGCCATAGCGGACGCCATCCAGCCCCGCGACCGGCGTATCGAGCTTGAAGCCGTCATAGACCTGCAGTGCCGGCTCGGTGGTCCAGACCTCCATGGCAAGGCCCGAGCGACGCGAGCGCAAAGTCGCGGCATGGGCGAGCTCAAGGCCGGTAGCAGCTGCCGGCTCGCGGCGGTCGCGCCGGAGAAGATAATTGTGGTCGTACCAGAAGCGCGAGCCGTCCGGATTGGCGAAGCGGATCGGCCTGCTCTTTCGGAAATCGAAGGGCGTGCCCGCGACCGAAGCGACCGAGCCATCCGGGATCAGATCGGCATCGATCGGCGTGATCAGATTGGCGCGGACCTCGAACTCGTGATCGAGGATGTCCGGGGCGTCGTCGAGGCGGAAATAGGAATGGTGCGCCAGGTTGACGATCGTCGGCGCATCGGTGGTGGCGGAGAGTTCGATCCGTAGCGTCGCCGCGCCTGCGAGGCTGTAGCGGCAGAGGACATTCAGCGTGCCGGGATAGCCGGCATCGCCCGCGGGAGAAACAAGCGCCAGCGTCGCGCTCGCCTCGTCATGATGCACCAGCGTCCAGGGCCGCTTGCCAAAACCCTGGCCGCCGCCATGCAGCGAATTCCGGCCGTGCTCATTCAGTGGGGTCTGGTATTCGGCGCCGTCGAGTATGAAGCGCCCGCCGCCGATGCGGTTGGCGAAGCGGCCGGCGATCGCGCCCATATGCGGCGAGTGCTTCGGGTAGCTGGCGAAGTCGGGGAAGCCGAGCACGACGCGCTGGCGCCCGCCATTGGGCAGCGGCACGACGAGATCGCGCAGCACCGCGCCCCATTCCATCACCCGTGCCTCGGCGCCGGCAGGGGAACGGAGCACGGCTTCGTGGATCGGCGTGCCGTCGTCGAGGTGGCCGAAAAGGATATTGGTCAATGTCCGAAAGCTCCGCTGCGTCTATCAGGCTCCGAAGCGGATGCCGTCGATGTCAGTGTGGACGAAATCATTGCCCTTGTAGGCGAGCTTGAGGCCGGAGGTTTGTGCCGCAGCGTAGGCGAAGCAATCGCCCATGTTGAGGCGGGCGGCATGGCCGGTCAGGTGATGATAACGGGCCGCACAGTTATGGGCCTCGAGCGACATCGCCGCCTCAATAGGCAAAAGCTCGATTCCTGAAAGTTCGGCAAACTCCATGACGCGCCGATGCGCGGCATCAATCGGTATTCGGAGCAATCTGGCGATACGGCACGATGCCTCGAAAACAGCGATCGCCGATGTCGCAAGCTTTTCCTGCTCCACCATCGCAGCCCTGATCGCAGCGGCCTCGGGCTCATCCGTCATGGCTGCGACGATGACTGAGGCGTCGAGGAACATCAGGCGTCGCCGTGCTCGCGGTCCCAGAATTCCTTGTGCGTCATCCCGTCGTCGACCACCGGATGCTGGGCCAGATAGGCGTGCGCACGCCGAAACGCCTCGTCAATCCGTTCCCGTCGCTCCTCGCGCCGCTTCAGTTCGTTCTCGACGGCGATGCCGATCGCGCCTTGCAGCGTCGTGCCCGAAATCTTCGCGAGCTCGCGCACCTGCCGATCGATCTTTTCATCACGCACCAGAATGCCCATGCGAGCCTCCCTGATATCAACTTATGATATCAGGGAGTATGTCTGCTCGCAATCAGCTCACCACGCGCCAGTGTTCGGCATGCTCAGCCAGGGCTCGGCCGGCGCCTTGGGCTCGCCCTTCTGCAGGATCTCGATCGAAATGTTGTCAGGCGAGCGGACGAAGGCCATGTTGCCGTCGCGCGGCGGCCTATTGATGGTGATGCCAGCCTTCATCAGCTTGTCGCAGGTCGCGTAGATGTCGTCGACCTCATAGGCGAGATGGCCGAAATTGCGCCCGCCCGTGTAGACCTCCGGATCCCAGTTATAGGTTAGCTCCAGCGTCGGGCGGCCACGGCTGCCCTGCTCCTTCACCGTCGCGGCATCGTCCGGCGCAGCGAGGAAGACGAGGCTGAAGCGGCCCTTCTCATTCTCGATCCGGCGAGTTTCGACCAGGCCGAACTTGGTTACGTAGAAATCGAGGGCGGCATCGAGGTCGGTGACGCGGACCATGGTGTGGAGATAGCGCACAGTTTGTCTCCCGGGGTTGATCTGGTCGATGGATCGGGCCAAACCGGCGCCATTCCAAGAGGGCTCGCGCGGACCTATCATGAGCGAAACGCAGGATCGCACGCCGAACCCGACCGGCTCGGTGTCGCCCACCGAGGTCTCCCGGGTCAAGCAGAAGGCGGCGACGCTGTCGGTGCTCGCCAGCATCGTGCTGACGCTCGCCAAATTCGGCGCGGCGATCCTCTCCGGCTCGCTCGCCCTGATGACCGACGCGCTGCAGGGACTGATCGACATCGGCTCGACCATGTTCACATGGTTCGCCGTGCGCGCCGCCGACAAGCCGGCCGATGACGAGCATCATTACGGCCATGGCAAGTTCGAGGCGCTGGCGGCGCTGCTGGAGACCGCAATCCTGTTCGGCCTGTCCGGCGCGATCCTGTGGGAGGCCGCCAACCGCCTCTGGAGCGGAACCGAGCCGCATGTCGCGGTGACACCATTGGTCATCGGCGTGCTGCTGTTCTCGCTGATGGTCGACGCGACGCGCTGGCGCACGCTGACCATGGTCGCCAAGGAAACCCGCAGCGAGGCGCTCTCGGCCGAGGCACTGCACTTCGCCACCGATTTCGTCGGCACGGCGCTGGTGCTGCTCGGCCTGATCCTGACGCGGATGGGCGTGCCGATGGCCGACAGCGCGACGGCGCTGGCACTCGCCGTGTTCATGATCGCCACTGCGGTCAAGCTCGGGCGGCGCACGGTCGACACGCTGATCGACGCCGCACCGAAAGGCGTCGCCGAGCGCCTGCGCGAGGCGGCGCAGGGCGTTGCCGGCGTCGTCAATGTCGAATGGCTGCGGCTGCGGCCTGCCGGCGGCGTCGTTCAGGGCGAGATCGGCATCCAGGTCTCGCGGACCCTGCCGCTCGACCGCGTCAGCGCGATCAAGGACGATCTCCTGCGGGCTCTGGCGGTTGTCGAGCCGGATTCGGCGCTGACCGTCACCGCCAACCCGGTCCAGGTCGACGACGAGACGGCGCTGGAACGCGTGCTGCTGATCGCGCTGAAGATGAAGGTGCCGGTGCACCATGTCAGCGTCCACACGATCGGCGGGCGGCTCGCCGTCTCGCTCGACATGGAGGTCGACGCGCTTCTGCCCCTCGGCGAGGCGCATGAGATCGCCACGCGGCTGGAGAACGCGATCCGCGCCGAGTTCGGCGGCGAGACCGAGGTCGACACCCATATCGAGCCGATGGAAACCGGCCAGCCTTCCGGGCACAACGCGCCCTGGGAGGTGGTCGAGGCGATCGGCAAGGCGATCGCGCAGGAAGCGGCCCACCTGGCCGAAGCCGGCGGCCCGATCCGCGACATCCACAGCGTCCGCGTGCGCGAGACCCGCAACGGCCTCGTGGTCAACTATCACTGCCGGGCCGATGGGGCGCTCGATGTCGCCGCCGTGCATCTCGCTGTCGACAAGATCGAGCGCAAGGTTCGCGAGGCTCGGCCGGATGTCTGCCGCCTGGTCAGCCATGCCGAGCCGGCGGTTACGACCGACAGGTTGTGAGAAGCGCCCCGTCTTTCCGGGGCTTCGCACAGCGAAGAGCCCGGAACCCAGAACCGATGCCGATCTCCAGCAAAACGCGGTAGCCGTTAGATTCTCTCGGCCGGGGCATCGTTTCTGGGTTCCGGGCTCAGGCCTGCGGCCTGCCCCGGAATGACGGGGTGGTTCTGCCGCAAATCCGTGCTCTAAGACGACAACCAACCGAAACGACCGAGCCTGCCATGCGCGCCGAAGACGCCCCGCTGATCCGCCTCGAGGATTACCGCCCCTCCGACTGGCTGATCGACACCATCGATCTCGACATCGTCCTCGATCCGACGCGGACCAGGGTGCGCTCCCAGCTGCAGCTGCGGCCGAACCCGGCCGGCCATGCGGGCGCGCCGCTGGTGCTCGATGGCGACGAGCTGACGCCGGATTCCATCCTGCTCGACGAGGTCCCACTCGATCCTTCCCTGTACTCCCTCTCGCCGCAGGGGCTGACAATCCAGGCACCGCCGGCGCGGGCGTTCTCGCTCAGGATCGAGACGACGCTCGACCCCGGCGCCAACACCAAGCTGATGGGGCTCTACCGCTCCAGCGGCGTCTACTGCACGCAATGCGAGGCCGACGGCTTCCGCCGCATCACCTATTTCCTCGACCGGCCGGACGTGATGAGCGTCTACACGGTCCGCCTCGAAGCCGAGAAGGCGCAGGCGCCGGTGCTTCTCTCCAACGGCAACCTCGTCGCTGCGGCCGAACTGCCCGGCGGCGAGCGGCATTTCGCCGTCTGGCACGACCCGCACCCGAAGCCGGCCTATCTGTTCGCGCTGGTCGGCGGCAAGCTCGACCATGTCCGGCAGCCTTACGTCACGGCCGATGGCCACAAGGTCGAGCTCGCCGTCTATGTCGAGCCGGGCAAGGCCGGGCGCGCCGGCTGGGCGCTCGATTCCCTCGTGCGCTGCATGCGCTGGGATGAGCGCGTCTTCGGCCGCAACTACGATCTCGACGTGTTCAATGTCGTCGCCGTCTCCGACTTCAACATGGGCGCGATGGAGAACAAGGGCCTCAACATCTTCAACGACAAATATGTCCTCGCCGACCCGTTGACGGCGAGCGACGGCGACTATGCCTCGATCGAGGCGATCATCGCGCATGAGTACTTCCACAACTGGACCGGCAATCGCATCACCTGCCGCGACTGGTTCCAGCTCTGCCTGAAGGAAGGCCTCACCGTCTTCCGCGACCAGGAATTCTCCTCCGACGAGCGCTCGCGCCCGGTGAAGCGCATCGCCGATGTGCGCACCTTGCGCTCGACGCAGTTCTCCGAGGATGTCGGCCCGCTCGCCCATCCGGTCAGGCCGCGCGCCTACAAGGAGATCAACAACTTCTATACGCCAACAGTCTACGAGAAGGGCGCGGAGCTGATCCGCATGCTCAAGGTGCTGATCGGCGAGGACGCCTTTACCCGCGGCATGGATCTCTATTTCGAGCGCTGCGACGGCACGGCCGCGACGATCGAGGAATTCCTCGACTGCTTCGTCGAGGCCTCCGGCCAGGACCTCGCCCATTTCGCCGGATGGTACGAGCAGGCGGGCACGCCGACCGTGGTCGCCTCCGGCAAATACGATGCCCAGGCGAAGAGCTATACGCTGCAGCTGGCGCAATCGACGCCGGCGACGCCTGGCCAATCCGAGAAGAAGCCGGTGGTCATCCCCGTCGCACTCGGCCTCGTCGGCAAAGGCGGCGACCTGCCGCTGACCAGCATCTCGCCGGCGCTGAAGGCCGGCGGCGTGGTGGTGCTCGACCAGCCCTCGCTGTCCGTGACCTTCACCGACCTGCCGGAAGCGCCGACGCCGTCACTGCTGCGCGGTTTCTCGGCGCCGGTCCGGCTCGAACTCGATCTCGGCGACGGCGAGCTGCTGCGGCTGTTCAGCGCCGACAGCGATTCCTTCAACCGCTGGCAGGCGCTGCAGACGGTCGCGACACGGGCGCTGGTGCGTGCCGGCAAGGGCGATCAGTCGACGCTGGATACGACCGCGACGGCGCTCGCCAAGGCGCTCTCCGGCTTCCTCGCCGGCCCGGCACTGGCCGACCCAGCCTTCGCCGCGCAGGTGCTGCGCTTGCCCGCCCCGGCCGACATCGCCCGCGAGATCGGCCGTGATGTCGACCCGGATGTCGTGCATGGCGCCCATCGCCGGCTTTCCGCTGCGATCGGCGCCGCGGTTGCGAACCAGCTCGCGGCCCTGCGCCAAGACCTCGCCGAACGAGGCCCCTATTCGCCGGCGGCGGAGCCGGCCGGGCGACGCGCCCTGCGCAACGAAGCGCTCGGCCTGATCGCGCTCGGCGCTCCAGCCGAGGGCGCGCGGCTTTCGCTGGCCCAATTCGCCGAAGCCGACAACCTGACCGACCGTCTCGCGGCGCTCGCGGCGATGACGCTGATCCCGGGCGCCGAGCGCGAGGAGCTGATTGCCCGCTTCGGCGAACTCTATGCCCGCGAGCCGCTGGTGCTCGACAAATGGCTGATGGCGCAGGCGCTGATCGCCGAAGACGGCACGCTCGCCCGCGTGAAGGGGCTGATGAACCACGCAGCCTTCTCGCTCGGAAATCCGAACCGGGTGCGCGGCCTGATCGGCGGCTTCGCGGCGAACCTGACGCAATTCAACCGCGCCGATGGCGAGGGCTACGCTTTCGTCGCCGACATCGTCATCGCGCTCGACCGGACCAACCCGCAGGTCGCCTCGCGCCTGCTCGGTTCCTTCAAGAGCTGGCGCATGCTGGAGGCGGGCCGCCGGACAAAGGCGGAGGCGGCGCTGCGCATGGTTGGGGCGACGCCCAACCTGTCGCGCGATGTCTCCGATATCGCCGCTCGCTCGCTGGGTTGAAGGGATGGCCTCGGAGGGCTTCTGTGCCTCCTTTCGAGGCCCCGACACCCTCGCCAGAATCGCGCGTTAACCGGCCACGCCAGCAAAGGTTAACGAAGTCCTGCGCGCGCAGGATTCAACCGATTCGCCACCACAACCAGCGCGCGCAAAACAACGAGCAGGACGTAGTTTCCGCTAGACAAAGCGAGTCCCGCGGATTCAACTGACTGTGATTCGGGGATGCGGCACGTCTCTCGATCTTACTGTCGGTACATCGCTTCCGAAGGGGGACGGGCATGACGCGTGCAGACGCGGCTTGCGCACACGTGCGCGCAAATTCAGTTCTGGGCGTAGCACGATCCCTGACGCATCCGCTCTATCAGCGCTTCGAGCAGCTGGAACCGATCTTCCGGAAAGTCATTCCGACGCTTGTCGCCGGCTTTGTCCTGCTCCTCGCCCTGGGCGCCTACGTCCAGACCTCGGCGCTGCGTGATGATGCGCTCGACGATGCCGCAATCGACCTAGAAGCACTCGCCGCGTTGCTTGTGCGCGAACTCGATCTAGCCTCGAAAGACGACAAGCGCCCTGACAGCGTCCTCGCCCCCCTGTCGACCAAGCATATCGCCGGCCGCGGCCGCGTCGTCTATGTCAGCGACGCTGGCGGCCGGCTGGTCGCCGGCGAGCCGGCGATCGGCGCAAGCGAGCGCAGCCTGGTCGACGTGCTCGGCCCCGGGCAGGCATTGACCGTCTTCGCCGACCGCGCCGGCGTGATGCCGATCACGCTGCCCGGCGGGATCGAGACACTCGCCACCGTGCGCAACCTTGCCGCCCCGCTCGGCCAGGTCGCGGTGCTCCATCCGGTGAAGCGCGCGCTCTCGGTCTGGGACGAGCGCCGGCGCTCCATCCTCGTCCTGTTCGGCTCGGCCGCGATCGTGCTCGCCGGCATCACCGCCGCCTTCGTGCTGCAATCGCGCCGCGCCCGCGCCGCCGACGAGGATTGCGACTGCGTGCGCGACCGCATCGACACCGCGCTGAGCCGCGGCCATTGCGGCCTGTGGGACTGGGACCTCGCCAAGGGCCGGATGTACTGGTCGGATTCGATGTACGCCATGCTCGGCTATGACCGCGCCGGCGAGTTCATGTCCTTCGGCGAGGTCAATGCCTTCATCCACCCCGAGGATGCCGACCTCTATGGCCTGGCCGATGCGGTCAGCCGCGGCGAGACCGATCATCTCGACCAGGAATTCCGCGTCCGCAACGCCTCGGGCGAATGGGTCTGGCTCAAGGCGCGAGCCGAACTCGTCACCGATCGCCGCACCCATGCCCAGCACCTCGTCGGCATCGTCGTCGACATCTCCGAGCAGCGCCGCATGGCTGCCCGCACCGCCACCGCCGACGCCCGCCTGCGTGACGCGGTCGAGGCGATCTCGGAAGCCTTCGTGCTCTGGGATGCCGAGCAGAAGCTCGTGCTCTGCAACGCCAAATACCAGCAGCTGCACATGCTGTCGCCGGAGCTGATGCGCACCGGCACGACCTATGAGCAGATCATGAGCCACAGCGCCCAGCCGAGCATCGACCGCGAGCCGGTCCGCAGCGTGCGCGCCGGCTCCGGCAGCCATTCCTACGAGGCGAAGCTCTCGGACGGGCGCTGGCTGCAAATCAACGGCCGCCGCACCAAGGATGGCGGCTCGGTCTCGGTCGGCACCGACATCACCATGCTGAAGCAGCAGGAGGAGCGCCTGACCCGCTCCGAGCACGAGCTGCTCAAGACCGTCACCGACGTCAAGGCCTCGCGCCAGAAGCTCGAAGCGCAGGCGCAACAACTCGCCGAACTGGCCGAGCTCTATCTGGAGCAAAAGGCCGCCGCCGAAAGCGCCAACCGCGCCAAGTCCGAATTCCTCGCCAATATGAGCCATGAGCTGCGCACGCCGCTCAATGCCATCCTCGGCTTCTCCGAGATCATGGATGACGGGCTGTTCGGCCCGCTGGGTTCCGAGCGCTATGTCGAATATGTCCGCGACATCCGCTCCAGCGGCGGCTACCTCCTCGCCGTGATCAATGACATCCTGAACATGGCCCGGATCGAGGCCGGCAAGATCGAGCTCGAGAAGACCGAAATCGCACTGGACCTCGTGGTCGGCGAGGCGATCGGCTGCCACCGCGAGGAGATCACGCGCAAACGGCTCTCCCTCACCAGCGATCTCGGCAGCGATATGCGCCTCGAGGCCGATGCGCACGCCCTCTTCCAGATCGTCGGCAACCTCGTCGACAACGCCATCAAGTTCACGCCCGAGGGCGGCCGGATCGCGGTCCGGGTCAAGCCGGCGCCCGACGCGCTCAACCTCTATGTCGAGGACAGCGGCATCGGCATCCCGCGCGAGAAGCTCGGCCGGATCGGGCGCCCGTTCGAGCAGGTCGAGGGCGATCTCATCCGCAGCCATGGCGGCTCCGGCCTCGGCCTTGCCATCGCGCGCTCGCTGGCGGAACTGCATGGCGGCTCGCTGCGTGTCCGCTCGATCATGGGCTCGGGCACGATCGTGATGGTCCACCTGCCGTTGAAGGGCCCGGCGAACGCGGAGCTGGAACAGGCGGCCTGAGGAGAGCGTCCCGCGCTCAGGCCTTCTGCGCCGCGCCCAATATCTGCTTGAACAGGCCACGGACCATCGCCCGGCGCTCGTCGAGCTCCGCCTTCAGCACCTTGGCATCCGGCAGGCCGACCGCCGTCGCGATCCGGCGCAGGACGCGCTCCGGCACCGCCTTGGGGTCGAAGTCCTCTTCCACCGCGAAACGCTGCCAGAGCTGCACGTCGCCGATGAAGCGCGCCGCAGCCGCGAGCCGCTCCGCCTCCCCCGCGGCGATGACGCCGGTGTCGCGCGCCGCCGCGAAGACCCCCGAGGTCGTGCGGGCGAGGAGCTGCGGATGGTCGTGGCCGTAGGCGAGCACCAGGAACTGGGCCAGGAAGTCGAGATCGGTCAGCCCGCCGGCGGCGAGCTTCAGATCCCAGGCATTGCCCTCGCCTTTCTCCTTGGCGATCAGCGCCCGCATCTCAGCGACGGCGGCAGCGACCTTGGCCGGCTGGCGCTTGCGCAACAGGATCTCGCGGATCGCGGCTTCGACCTTTTCCCGCAAGCCGGCATCGCCGGCGACGACGCGGGCGCGGGTCAGCGCCATCTCCTCCCAGATTTCAGCTTCGCCCTGATGATAGGCGGTAAAGCCGCCGAACTGCGTCGCCGCGGGGCTCTTGTTGCCAGCGGGCCGCAAACGCATGTCGACCTGGTAGAGCGTGCCACGCCGCGTCGGCACGGTCAGCGCCGCGACGAAGCGCTGGGTGAAGCGGACATGCCACGTCACCGGATCGAGCGGACGCTTGCCATCGCTGGCCTCGGCCTCCTCCGGCCGGTCGTAGAGCAGCATCAGGTCGAGATCGGATGATGGGGTGAGCTCGCCGGCACCAAGACGTCCCATGCCGAGCACGACGGCTTCCGCCCCCGCCACGAGGCCATGGTCGTCGGCGAAGGCGGCGCGGGTATCGTCGAAGGCGACGCGGATGCTGGCGGCGGCGGCTGCGGCATAGCCCTGCGCCGCCTGTTCGGCATTGATCACGCCGGAGAGCAGCCGGGCTCCGACCAGAAAATTCTCCTGCCGGGCGGCGTCGCGCATGCGGTCGAGCCCGTCCTCGACGCTGGGAGGCGGCGTGCCGACCACGGCGCGCACGCGCTGCGCCACCCGCTCGGCATCGTGCCGGGGGGCGCTGAAAGCGGGGTCGATCACCGCGTCGAGCACATGCGGATAGAGCGCCGCGACCTTGGCAAGACGCGGAGCGCTGCCGAGGATCTCGGCGAAGAGCTGCAGCAGGGCTTCATGCGAGCGCAGCAGGGTCAAAAGCTCGACCGCCGCCGGCATGCGCACGAAGGCGTTGTCGAGATGGGCGAGCGCGCCATCCGGGTCGGTGGTGCGGCCGAGCGCGACGAGCAGCGCCGGCGTCAGCTCGGTCAGCACCTCGCGGGCGCGGGCGCTGGTGACGGCGGCGCGGCGGCCGAAATGCCAGCCGCGCACCGTCTCGGCTGCGGTCGCGGGCTGGCGGAAGCCGAGCTTGCCCAATGTCGCCAGCGTCTCGGGATCGTTCTCGGTGCCGGTAAAGGAGAGCGAGCCGGCTTCGCTGGCGAGGCTGGGCGCGTCCTCGAACAGCAGGGCGTAATGGCCCTCGACGCGCCTGGCATGCGCCTCCAGATCCTTGCCGAAGGCCTTGGCCGAGGGGTAGCCGCAGAACCGCGCGAAGGCGTCGAGATCGGCAGCGTCCGTCGGCAGGGTCTGCGTCTGCTCGTCATGGCGCATCTGCAGCCGGTGCTCGATGGTGCGCAGCCAGCAATAGGACTCCGTCAGCTCGTCGCGCGCCTGCGGGCTGATCCAGTTCTCCTTGGTGAGCTCGCCCAGCATCTCGAGCGTGCGCGGCCCGCGCAGCGCTGGACGCCTGCCGCCGAAGACGAGCTGCTGGGTCTGGACGAAGAACTCGATCTCGCGGATGCCGCCGCGGCCGAGCTTGACGTTGTGACCGGGCAGGCTGAGCGTCTCGAAACCCTTCACCGACTGGATCTGTCGCTTCATCGCATGGATGTCGGCGATGGCGGCGAAGTCGAAATATTTGCGCCAGATGAAGGGGGCGAGATCGGCGATGAAGCGGCGGCCGAGGTCGAGGTCGCCGGCGACCGGCCGCGCCTTGATCATTGCGGCGCGTTCCCAGTTCTGGCCGACCGTCTCGTAATAGGCATAAGCCGTCGGCAGGGCGACGGCGACATGGGTCGAGCCGGGATCGGGCCGCAGGCGCAGATCGACCCGGAAGACATATCCGTCCGGCGTGCGCTCCTGGATGATGCGGGCGATCTGCTGGGTGAGCTTGACGAAGAAGCTGGTGGGCTCGCCGACGCCGGCCGCCTCGGCCATCTCCGGATCGAAGAAGACGACGATGTCGATGTCGGAGGAGTAGTTCAGCTCGCCGGCGCCATGCTTGCCGAGCGCCAGCACGACGAGGCCCGAACCCTTGCCGGGCTCGGCGGCGTCGGCAAGCTCGATCCGGCCGAGGCCGGCGGCCTGGTGCAGCGCATGCTCGCTGGCGAGCTTCACCGCCATGTCGGCGGTGGCGCTGAGGGCCGCTGTCACTGTCTCGACCGGCCAGGCGCCGCCGATATCGGCGAGCGCGATCAACAGCGCCATCGCCTGGCGGAAGCGGCGCAATTCGCGCATCAGGTCGGCGGTCGCGGTCTCCGGTGTGGCGAAGGCGGCGATGTCGGCGAGCAGCGCATCGCGGCGCTCCTCCGGAGCGACTGTCAGCGAGGCGAACAGCCCCTCCGGATCGCGCCGCATGATCTGGGTGAGGAAGGGCGAATGGGCGAGGATGCCAGCGACCAGAGCGGCCGAGGCTTCATTGCCCGTCAGATGCGCGACGAGCCGCTCGCCGGCATCGGCATCGAACAGGCGCTCGATCAGCTCCTCGCGCCAGAGCGCCTCGACCTTGCCGCGGGCCGGCAGGACGGGCGCCGCCTTCAGGCGTTCGCATAAGGGCTCGCCCACACTGACCTCCGCGTCGACTGGCTGAGCGAGCCTTAGCCCTTCGTCAAGCCGACTGGAACCCTGCCCCATCCGGTTGCGATGTCGAGCCTGCAGGCGCCTCCACCGCAGGCCTGTCCACAGGAGGCGCGGCAGGCAGCGACATCACGACATCGAGCCCGGGCGCGTTGTCCGACAGGCGGATCGCACCGCCATGCAGATGCGCGACGGCAGACGCCAAGGCGAGGCCGAGCCCGAAGCCCGGCTTGCTGCGGCTCTGGTCGAGCCTGACAAAACGCTCCAGCACGCGGCCGCGATCGGCCTCGGGGATACCGGCGCCGTGATCGGCGACACCGAGCTCGACCATGTCGCCGACACACCGCGCCGTCACCACGACCGTCGCCGGCGCATCGCCCTCCGGCTTGCCGTATTTCAGCGCATTGTCGATCAGATTGGCGAGTGTCTGGCCGATCAGCTCGCGATTGCCGGTGAGCGACAGGCCGGGCTCGACGGAAGCCGACAGAGTGAGGCCTGCCTCCTCCGCCAGCGGCTCGTAGAGCTCGGAGAGCCCGTCGACGATCTCGGCGAGGTCGAGCGGCGCCATGCTGTCGCTGATCTGGCGGGTTTCGAGCCGGGCGATCATCAGCAGCGCGTTGAAGACGCGGATCAACCCGTCCGCCTCCTCGATCGCGCCGTCGAGCGCGCTGCGCAACTGCTCGGGCGACTGCGCCGTGCGCAGCGCCTCCTCGGCACGGTTGCGCAGGCGGGTCAGCGGCGTCTTGAGGTCGTGGGCGATATTGTCCGAGACCTGCTGCATGCCGCTCATCAGCTCTCCGATACGGTCGAGCATGGCGTTGAGGTTTCCGGCCAGCCGGTCGAGTTCGTCGCCGGTGCCGGCGATCGCAAGCCGGCCCTTGAGGTCGCCGGCCATGATCGAGCGGGCGGTGTCGTTCATGCCGTCGATGCGCTTCAGCACCCGCCGCGCCACGAACCAGCCGGCGAAGCAGCCGAGCACGACGACGAGCAGGACCGACCAGGCTGCGGCGCGCTTGATCACGACGCGCAGCCGCTCGCGCTCCTCGACATCGCGCCCGACCAGCAGGCGAAAGCCGGCCGGTAGCATGAAGACACGGACGATGGCGTGGTTGGTCTGGTCCAGCGTTTCGGAGGAGCGAGCGTATTCGATCTCGCTCTCGCCCTGGCGGTCGAGCGTGCCTGGCGGCAAGGCCTCGATGTTGCCGGCGATGCGCTCGCCCAGCGGGGTGGTGACGAGATAGAGCGAGGCGCCTGGTCCGCGCGAGCGCCGCTCGATGACCTGGACGAGCCGCCTGATGCCGCCGAGACGCTGCTGCTCGGCCAGTCCCTGGATCTCTGCATCGATGGTCGAGCGGATCTGGTCGTCGAGCAGGTTCTTGGCGTTCCAGGCGACATAGCCCAGCACGAAGATGGCAAAGATCGCGAAGACGACGAGATAGATCGCCGTCAGCTTGAAGGCGGTCGTGCGGACAAGATGCGGCAGGAAGCGCAGGCGGCCGGCCGGCTGCTGCCCCTCGGCCGCCCGGCCATCAGCGAGCTGTGTCACGGACCATGTATCCCGCGCCGCGGATGGTATGGATCATCGGATGCTCGAAGCCCTTGTCGACCTTGGCGCGCAGGCGCGAGACATGGACGTCGATGACGTTGGTCTGCGGGTCGAAGTGATAGTCCCAGACGTTCTCGAGCAGCATGGTGCGGGTCACTACCTGGCCGGCATGCTTCATCAGATATTCGAGCAGGCGAAACTCGCGCGGCTGCAGCACGATCTCCTCGCCGGCGCGGGTGACGCGGTGCGCCAGCCGGTCGAGCAGCAGATCGCCGACGCGATAGGTGGTCGGCTCGGAGGCTGGAGCGCCGCGGCGGCGCGAGAGCACCTCGACCCGGGCGAGCAACTCGGAAAAGGCATAGGGCTTGGGGAGATAATCGTCGCCGCCGGCGCGCAGGCCTTTCACCCGGTCGTCGACCTGGGCGAGTGCGGACAGGATCAGCACCGGCGTGGTCTCGCCCTGCTCGCGCAGGGAGCGGATCACCGAAAGCCCGTCCATGCGCGGGAGCATGCGGTCGACCACGAGCACGTCATAGCCGCCGCCCTGCGCCATGGCATAGCCCTCGAGCCCGTCCGGGGCGTGGTCGGCGACATGGCCGGCCTCGCGAAAGGCCTTGACCAGATAGGCTGCCGCTTCGGCGTCGTCTTCAACGATCAGGAGTCGCATGACGGCACGCTACCTCATCAAAACGAAAAGCGGCAGGTCGGAGGTGACGATCCGACCTGCCGCCGTGACGGCTGGTATTCCCGGCAGGGGGCGACGTGACAGCCGGGAGAAACCATCCGCCCGGAACATGCTCTTGCAAGGTGGACTGACGCTACGCGCCCGAGCATGCCCCGATCTGGATAGGCCCGGTCAGGCCGCCGGCTGGCGACCGACCTCGAACGAGACCTCGCGCTCCTTGCCGTCGCGCCAGATCGTCAGGCTGGTCTTGGCGCCCGGCGCGAAGGTCGCGATCTTCTTCGACAGCTCGCGCGCATCGGCGATCTTCTCGCCATTGACCGCGAGGATGGTGTCGCCGCGCCTCAGGCCGGCCTTGGCGGCCGGACCATTGGCCTGCGCCTCGGCGATCAGTGCGCCCTTGGCATCCTTCAGGCCGATCGCGTCGGCGACTTCGGCGGTGACCGGCTGGATCTGCACGCCGATGAAGCCGCGGGCGACCGAGCCGTGCTCCTTGAGCTGCTCGACGACGCTCTGGACCGTGGCGGCGGGGATCGCGAAGGCGATGCCGACATTGCCGCCTGAAGGCGAGTAGATCGCGGTGTTGACGCCGATGACCTCACCCTTCTGATTGAAGGTCGGGCCGCCGGAATTGCCGCGGTTCACCGCCGCATCGATCTGCAGGAAGTCGTCATAGGGACCGGAGCCGATGTCGCGCCCCTGGGCCGAGACAATGCCTGCCGTCACAGTACCACCGAGGCCGAACGGATTGCCGACCGCCAGCACCCACTCGCCAATGCGCGGCTTGCCGGAAGCGAGCTGGACGAACGGGTAGTTGCCGGACTCGTTGACCTTGAGCAGCGCGAGATCGGTGCGCGGATCGGTGCCGATCACCTTGGCCGAGAGCGTCTTGCCGGCGTCGGTGACGAGCTGGACCTCGGTCGCGTTGGCGACGACGTGGTTGTTGGTGACGACATAGCCGTCCTGGCTGATGAAGAAGCCCGAGCCCTGCGAAAGCTGCACGCGCGGCTGTTGCTGCTGCGGCCCGCGCGGGCCCATGCCCTCTTCGCCGAAGCGGCGGAGGAAGCGCTCGAGCGGATGGCCGGGGGGCAGGCCCTCGACACCAGCCGGACCGCTCTCCTCGTTGTCGGCGGTGGCAACGACCTTGGCCTTGACGCGAACGGAGACGACAGCGGGCTTAACCCGATCGACGACATCGGCGAAGGCCGGCAGCTGCGTCTGCTGCAGGCCGGAGAGCTGCACAGGCTGCGCATTGGCGGCGCCATGGGTATTGAGGAAATTGTCGGCGAGGCCGGCCATCAGGCCGATGCTCAGCGTCGCGGCGCCGGCAACGATCGCGCCGCGCTTCAGGATCGAGCGGGCGGTGGCCGGCGAGCGGGTCGTGGTGTCGGGGGTGTTGTTCTCTTGGGCGGTCATGGATCTCACCTCGATGCGGGAGGCAGGGCCTTCCCTGCTTCGTGAGATGGACCATGACGGGCGGCGCCTTACCTGGATTTCGCCCGACGATGACAGTTTCGTAAGGTTGGCGCGTCGTCAGCCGCGGTCCTCGCGCAGGAGATCATCGAGCCGGCGCTGCTCCTCCGCCGTCAGCGTGACACCAGCCGGTGCCGCAGCGCGATTGCGGCGACGCCACAAAAAGACAGCGCCAAACAGCACGATCAGGAAAGGCGCGGCCCAGAGCGCGATCGTGCGCGCGTTCATCGGCGGGCGCAGCAGGACGAAATCGCCATAACGCGCCACGATGAAATCGATCACGGCCCTGTCGCTGTCGCCGGCGGTGAGCCGCTCGCGCACCAGGACACGCAGATCCTTGGCGAGCGGCGCGTCGGAATCGTCGATGGACTGGTTCTGGCAGACCAGGCAGCGCAGGCCTGAGGAAATCCCCCGCGCGCGCTGCTCCAACACCGGGTTCTTCAGCACCTCGTCCGGTTGCACGGCGATGGCCGGCGCCGAGAGGGCCAGCACCCCGACGAGGAGGAGCGGAAGCTTGCGCATCGAGCTCACTCGGCCGGCTGCGGAAGCGCGGACGGTGCCGCCACACGCCGCGGCGCAGCCAACCGAAAGCGCCGATCGGTCAGCGAAAGCGCTCCGCCCGCCGCCATCACCAGAGCGCCGATCCAGATCAGCAGGATCAGCGGCTTGTCGTGCAGCTTGACCGCAATGGCGCCGCTGGCTTCGGGCTCGCCCAGGCTGATATAGGCCTGCCCAAGCCCCACGGTACGGATGCCGGCCTCGGTGGTCGGCATGGCGCGAGCGGTGTAGATGCGCTTCATCGCCTCCACCGGTTTCAGCTCGCGGCCGTCGGCGACGATGCGGAAGCGGGCCGCATCCTCGCGATAATTCGGGCCGGTGCGCGGCGTCACCGCCTCCAGCGTCACGGTGTAGCGGCCACTGGTCAGGCTCTCGCCGACCTTGAGCATGCCGATCGACTCGGTGCCCCAGGCCACGGCGGCGATGCCGATCACACTGATGCCGACGCCGGCATGGCCGAGGGCCGTGCCCCAGGCCGAACGCGGCAGGCCCTTCGCCCGCGACAGGATTGCCGATGCGCCGCTGGCGCGGCCGACAACACGTTCGCCAACTTCCCAGAACGCTCCGACGACGAGGAAGACGCCGAGGCCGATGCCGAGCGGCGCCAGCACGGGGCCGCCGCGCACGAAGGCGAAGATCGCCAGCGTGGTGACGACGCCGAGCCCGAAGGCCACCTGGGCGCGCTGGGCGGCGCCGAGCAGATCGCCGCGCTTCCAGGCCAGGGTCTGGCCGATCGGCAACAGTAGCAGGAGGGGCACCAGCAGCGGCACGAAAGTGGCGTTGAAGAAGGGTGGGCCGACCGAGATCTTGTCGCCGGTGACCATCTCCAGCACGAGCGGATAGAGCGTGCCGATAAAGACGGTGGCGCAGGCCGTCGCCAGGAAGAGGTTGTTGACGACGAGCGCACTCTCCCGCGAGACCGGTGCGAACAGGCCGCCTTGCTTCAAGAGCGGCGCGCGCCAGGCGAACAGCGCCAGCGAGCCGCCGATGAAGGCGATCAGGATGCCAAGGATGAAGAGGCCACGCTGCGGGTCGCTGGCGAAGGAGTGCACCGAGGTCAGCACGCCCGAGCGGACGATGAAGGTGCCGAGCAGCGAGAGCGAGAAGGTCAGGATCGCGAGCAGGATCGTCCAGACCTTGAGCGCGTCGCGCTTCTCCATCACCACGGTCGAGTGGATCAGCGCCGTACCGGCGAGCCAGGGCATCAGCGAGGCGTTCTCGACCGGGTCCCAGAACCACCAGCCGCCCCAGCCGAGCTCGTAATAGGCCCAGTAGGAGCCCATGGCGATACCAAGCGTCAGGAAGGTCCAGGCCAGCAAGGTCCAGGGCCGGACGGCGCGGGCCCAGACTGCATCGATCTTGCCCTCGATCAGCGCCGCGACGGCGAAGGCATAGGTGATCGAGAAGCCGACATAGCCGACATAGAGCAGCGGTGGATGGATGGCGAGGCCGAGGTCCTGCAGGATCGGGTTGAGATCCTGCCCCTCCCCCGGTGCTGGGACGAGCCGCCGGAACGGGTTCGAGGTCAGCAGCGTGAAGGCGAGGAAGGCGACGCTGACGCTGCCTTGCGCCGCGAGCGTACCGGCCCGCAGCTTCGGCGGCAGCGAGCGGCGCGACAGCGCGACCAGCGCGCCGAACAGCACGAGGATGAGGACCCAAAGCAGCATCGAGCCCTCATGGTTCCCCCAGACAGAGGTCAATCTATAGATCAGCGGCTGCGTCGAGTGCGAGTTGGCAGCGACGTTCTCGACCGAGAAATCGGACGCCACATAGGACGCCATCAGGCAGCCGAAGGAAATCGCGACCAGCAGGAAGTTGGCGATCGCGGCCGCAGGACCGACCGATGCCAGGGCCGGATCGTTCCGGGCCACGCCCCAGAGAGGCACGATCGTCTGGACGACCGCGACGCCGAGCGCCAATGCCAGGGCAAAATGACCGATCTCGACGAACACAGGCGCGGCCCTATTTCGTGGCCGGCGCTGCGGGCGCGCCGGGCTTGGTTTCGCCGGGCTGCCAATGGCCCTGCTTCTTCAGCGCGTCGGCGACCTCGCGCGGCATATAGGTCTCGTCATGCTTGGCGAGCACGGAATCGGCGCGGAACCGTCCTGGCCCCTCGAGCACGCCTTCGGTGACCACGCCCTGCCCTTCGCGGAAGAGATCGGGCAACAGGCCGGTATAGCTGACCATTGTCCTGGTCTTGCCGTCAGTAACGGCAAAGCTGACGCGCTGGTTGGCACCACGCTCGACCGAGCCGGTCTCGACCAGGCCGCCGAGGCGCAGGCGTGTGCCGGACGTAAGACCCTTCTCGACGATCTCGGTCGGGCCGTAGAAGAAGACGATCGAATCCCGCAGCGCATAGGCGACGAGGCCGGCCGCAAGGCCGAGGACGACGCCGGCCGAGGCGATCACGACGAGGCGACGCTGCTTGCGGGTCAGGCGCTTGCGCGGGGGCGAGGCAGGGATACCAGCCTGGATGGTCATCGAGTGGCCTCCTGCAGGCCGAGTTCGGTGCGCAAGCCGTCGAGAGCGGACGCTGCCGCCTGATCGGAAACCAGGCGCTGGCGCGCTGTGGAGAGCGATCTCTGGGCTGCCTCGCGCTCACCAAGAACCGCCTGCGAGCGGATCAGGCGAGACCAGTCGGCGAGGCTGCCGCCGCCTTCGGCAAGTCGCGCGGCGAGGCCGTCGACCATGCCGCGGATCGCACCCATACGCTCGGCCTCCGGCAGGCTGGCGATCGCGTCGGACGGTGGGGAGGAACGCTCCAGCCCTTCGAGACGAGCCCGGACGGTCGCAGTCCAGGGGGCGTCGGCCGGCGCGTCGGCGAGCAGAGCCTTGAGCGACGTGATCGCGGCCGGCACCTGGCCGTCCTGCTCCTGCGCGATCGCCATGAAGAAGCGAGCCCGCGGATTGGCCGGATCGAGCTTCAGCGCCTCGGCGAGGCTTTCGCGCGCAGCCGCCGTGACGACGCCGCCGGCAGCGAGAATCTGGGCCTCGGCCTGGCCGCCAAGCCGCTCGGTCGTCGCACCATCGTATCGGACAGCATTGACGAAGGCCTTCGCGGCATCCTCGAAGCGGCCCTGGCGGAGATAGACGGGAGCGAGCACGTTCCAGCCCTTGCCGTCGGTGGGGTTGGCGGCGAGATGCGCCTCGATCCGCGCCAGCGCCAGCTCGAAATCCTGTGCCGGATTGCCCTGCATCCGCGCCGCGAGCGGCTGATCCGGAACCGTCGGCGAGCCATAGGCGCCATAGATAAGCAGAGCCAGCAGGGGCACGCAGGACAGCGCGATGGCGGAGGCCGCTCGGCGCCGACGCAGTGCCGGCTCGCTCTCACCGGCGGGAGCGATCTCCGATGCCGTCTCGCGCAAAAGCCTGCGCGCGGCTTCGGCCTTGGCTGCCTCGGCCTCGGCGGCGCCGATCAGCCTGCGGCCGAGATCGCGATCGATCTCGGCGAGCTGGGCGCGGTAAAGCGCGGTCGCTCCGGCCGTGTCGGCGGAGAGGGCCGGCGCCCGGCGGCCGAGCGGCCAGAGCACCGCCATGACCGCAGCCCCCGTCATGGCCGCGAAGATGATCCAGATCAGCATTCGCCGTTCATAGCCGTTCGAAGGTGCCGGTTCATGTCCGAAGATGGCGACAAAGGGTCACGCGGGCAATGCGACGTCAGACCGCCGGCAGGACGAGACGGGCGCGCAGACCGCCAAGCGGCGAACGCTCCAGCGAGAGACCGCCGCCATAAAGCTTGGCAAGATCGACGACAATCGAGAGGCCAAGCCCTGAGCCCGGCGTCGTCTCGTCGAGCCTGCGGCCGCGTTTGAGGACCTCGGCCATCGCCTCGTCGGGCAGGCCTGGCCCGTCATCGTCGATCAGCAGCACGAGGCGTCCTTCCGGGGCCTGCGCTTCCGGTACCAGGCTGACCTGGACTTCGGTACGCGCCCATTTGAAGGCGTTGTCGAGCAGGTTGCCGAGCATCTCCTCGAAATCCTGCTTCTCGCCGCGAAAGCGGACGCTGGCAGGCACACTGTGGCTGCCCTCGATCGCCCTGCCCTGCGCGATCTTCTCGAAGGTGCGGATCAGCGCGTCGAGCGAGGGAGAAATCTCGCAGATGCCGCCAAGCGCACCCGACAAGGCCGCAGCCCGGGCCCGGTCAAGATAATACTGGACCTGGTCGCGCATGATCGCGGTCTGGTGGCGGACCGTCTGGGAGAGGACGCCCTGGCTGGCCTCGGCCTCGTTCTGCATCACGCTGAGCGGCGTCTTGAGGGCGTGGGCGAGATTGCCGACCTGGGTGCGGGCGCGCTCCAGGATCTCGCGATTGGCGTCGATGAGCTGGTTGAGCTCGCCTGCAAGCGGGGCAAGATCGGGCGGATAGCGCCCGGCGATGCGGGTGCTCTCACCGGTTCGCACTGTGCCGACTGCCGAGCGCAAACGCGCCAGCGGACGCAGGCCGAAGCGGACCTGGGCGATCGTCGAGGCGACAAGGGCGAGCCCGAGGAAGAGGAAGGTCAGCGTCAGGGCAAAGCGGAAATCGCGGATATCGCCCTCGATCTCGTCGGCCGGCGCGGCGACCCCGACGGTGAAGCGGCCATCCTCGCCGACATCGATTTCCCGTTCGAGCACGCGCAGACGCCGCTCGTCCGGCCCCGAGATATAGCTCTCGCGCAGGCCGCGTGGATTCGGCTGCAGGTTCTGATCGAGCAGTTTCGGCAATTGCCCGCCGACCAGGGAGCGCGACGTGCGCACGCTCGGGCGCTCGCCGTCGAGCCGGATGATCTGCCAGTACCAGCCGGAGAGCGGCAGGTCGAAGCGTGGCTCGCCGAGATCACCGATCGCCTGGCGCTCGGCCTCGGGCGGCGCGGCGAGGTCGGCGACCAATTCCTTGATGTAGACGCTGAGGCGCTCGTCGAAGCCGCGTTCGGCCGTCCGCCGATAGAAGGTCGTAAGGCCGAAGCCAGCGAGGATCAGCACCAGCGCGCAGCAGATCGCAGCCGAGATGAAGAGCCGCGCGCCAAGCGAGAAGCGCTGCCGCGTGACCGGCATGGCGCCCCTCAGGCTTTCGCGGCAGCGATATAGCCGAGGCCGCGTACGGTCTCGATGACGTCGACGCCGAGCTTCTTGCGCAGGCGGCCGACGAAGACCTCGATCGTGTTGGAATCGCGGTCGAAATCCTGGTCGTAGAGATGCTCGACCAGCTCGGTGCGCGAGACCACGCGGCCCTGATGGTGCATCAGATAGGCGAGCAACCGGTATTCGTGCGAGGTGAGCTTGACCGGGTTGCCGTCGACGACGACGCGGCTGGCGCGGGTGTCGAGGCGAACCGGGCCGCAGATCAGCTCGGCTGTCGCATGGCCGGCCGCACGACGCAGCAGCGCACGAACGCGAGCCAGCAGCTCCTCAATGTGGAAGGGCTTCACGACATAGTCGTCGGCGCCGGCGTCGAAACCGGAGACCTTGTCGCTCCAGCGGTCGCGCGCCGTCAGGATCAGCACCGGCATGGTCTTGCCGGCCCGGCGCCACCCCTGCAGCACGGCGACGCCGTCGACCTTGGGCAAGCCCAGATCGAGAATCACCGCATCATAGGGCTCGGTCTCGCCGAGATAGAGGCCTTCCTCACCGTCGAGCGCCTTGTCGACGGCATAGCCGGCATTCTCCAGCGCATTGACGATCTGGCGGTTGAGGTCCTTGTCGTCCTCGACGACGAGCAGTCGCACGGCGGCTTTTCTCCGATTGGCGGATCAGGAACGGGAAATAGCGGAACTAGCGGATATCCGCCACCTTGCCAGAGGCGCCGTCGAGCGTGACCCGGGCGACGCGGCCGTCGCGCTTCATCGTCGTCACCACATACACGAACTCGTCGCCCTGGCGGCAGAGCCTGATCCGCAGGACTTCGCCAGGCGCGGCCTCGCGGGCATGGCGGGAGGCCACCGCCGGCTGCATGACCTTGCCGTCCGACACCGCTTCACGCGTTTCCTGAGCTGACAGGCAGGCGATCGGCGGCGCCGCATCGACCGGTTCCACCGGCGAGGCAGTCGCAGTCACGAGCGCGAGAAACGCGACATTGGGGTCGAGCAGCATCATCGCCATTGGGCTAGCCCGGCATGCGTGAATGCGCCATGAACATCGGCGTGAGGCTAGCTCAGCGCACGGCGATGTGTCCACGCCGGGAAAGGCCGACACCGGCAACAATGCTGAGTTGCACCAATTCGACGTCCAACACAGCCTGGGCGCTGCCGAAATCGGCGAGCTCCTGCGCCGTTTCGTAGACCACCGCCGGTGCGCTGACGTCGACGATCCTGATGACCTCGCCGCCGGCGCGTATCGTGACGCGATAGCGCTCGATCTCCTCGCCCAGCGGTACCTCGACAGTTTCCCAGGAATCGCCGCCGACGCGGCTGCGCCGAACCCAGCTCAAGGCGATGCCGGACGGCAGGCGCTTGGCGCGCGGGCGCACCGGGGCGAGTGGCCGCAGCGGTGCTGTTCCGACAATGGCGGAGAGCTCGCGCATCGAGGCCGACGCGGCATCGGCATTGGGCGGCCCGATCCGGTAGCGCAGTTGCCGGCCGACATCGTCGAGACTCGTGGTCAGCGCGACCTCCGCGCCGTCGAGAACAACCACGCGCGCTCCGGCTGCCAATGTCCGCGCCGCCGCCGCCTCCGAACCGCCGAGCCCACGCACCATCTGCGACAGCCGGAATGTCCGCGCGCCGATAAGTTCGCCCCGCGCCGCCGTCACGATCTCGACCTGCCCGGCAGGATCGATGAAGGCGAGCGCGTTGGCGCCGGCGAGCGTCTCCTCCGCTGCGACCGAGGCAAGACCCCCGCCACGCAGGCGGACATCGACGAAGGCATGCCAATCGGTCCGCCACAGCGGCCCCGGCCTCAGCGCGCTCAAGGTTTCGCCCATGATCGATGGTGCCGCGACGATGCCGGCCAAGGCGAACGGCATGCCCTCGGTGGCGCGCCAGATCGCGAGCCCGCCGGGCCACGGATCGGCGAAGGCTGCGAGCGATTGCAAGGGCGGCGGCGTGTCCTGCACGACCGGCAGGTCGAGGATCAGCGCATCCGGTCGGCCGGCGATCCGCGGCGTCACCTTCGGCCGGCGTATCTCTGCCGCTCCCGACGCCGCACCGCGATAGATCGCGGGCTCGACCGAGCGCGCATCGGCGCGCCGCGTCGGACCATCACTGATGCGCGTCAGCCGGAACAGGCGCGGCTGGCCGGCCACCTCCAGGGAGACGACGTCGCCCGCCTCGAGGTCGATGCAGCGCGGCGACAGTTCCAATTCGAGCGTTTCGCGGCCGGCCCAGATCTCCTGCAGCCGTTGATCGGCAAGCCGTTGCCCTTCGGCCCGGCGCGTGACCATCGGGAGCTCGACGGCATTTTCCCGCCGCGCCGCCCCGGCAAGGCGGCGCGAGCGCACCGTCGCCTGACGGTAGTCGTTGTTGCCGTCCATATGAACGAGGCGCAACTCGCGCGGCAGTTCGCTCTCCTGTGCCCGGCGCAATTCGAAGGGCTGGCCGTTGCGATCGAGCACGAGGTCATCCGCCGACAACGCCCGCGCAATCGTCGCGGCGCGGCCACGGAAGGCGAGCCTGCCGGACGAGATGACGGCATCGAAGCCGAAGGCCTGCGCCAGCGGCTCGAGCGCCTGGCGCGCGGAGATTGGTCGATCCAGGACATAGCCGTCGATGGCGAGCTCGTCCGGCGCAGGCAGGCCGTAATCGGCCAGGACCGCCCGGACCAGCCGGTCGAGCGTCACGCCCTCCAGTCGGCCGTTGATCCAGTGGCCGGTCTCCTAATTCCCTCCGTCGGCCCAAACCGAGGTCAGATCCGGGAAAGCCGGGAACGGCCTGGCGTCCCAGGTCCAGACGAAGATGTTTGCCGGGTCGACCATGCGCGGGCCGAGCGAAAGCCAGGTCGGGTTGCGCTGCGGATCGAAACCGGGAAGCGCGGGGTCGAAACCCGACAGGATCGCCTCGATACCGCGCGCCTGGACGAGATCGTCACGCGCCTTCGTCGAGAAATGCGGATAGCCGCCATCGATCGATTTCGGGTCGGGAAAGACGTTCGGCGAATTGCCGCCCTTGTCGACGGCTGGCAGGCCGATTTCGGTCAGCCAGATCGGCTTCGAACCGGGCAGCCAGCCGGTCGCACCGATCTCCATGCCGGCGAAACGCTCGACATGCGGGTTCGACCACCAGTTCGGCAGGTCTTTCGGGCGGAATATCCAGTGCTTGCCGAAGGCGCCGTCGGCGATCGGCAGGCGCGTCTGCGCGTAGCGGCCCGACAGGCTGGAATAATACCAGTCATACCCCTCGCCCGAAGTCAGGCGATTGCGCAGATAGTCGACATCGGCAGGGCCGCGAGCGATGGAAAGATCGGCATGATCCGGTGTGTCGCGCCAATCGGAGAGCGGCGCATAATAGTCGATGCCGATCGCGTCGATATGCACGCTTGCCCAGAGCGGATCGAGCGGAAAGCGCACCTCCAGCCCGCCATCGGTCGCATGGGCGCCGTATTCGGTCCAGTCGGCAGCATAGGTCAGCTTGGTCGGCGGCGGCAGGATGGCGCGGACCTCGGCCGCGAGCGCAACCAGACCAGCGACCATCGGATAATGGCCGGGCGCGCCGCGCACCCGCGTCAGCCCGACGAGCTCGGAACCTATGATGAAGCCCTCGACGCCGCCGGCCGCCTTGGCGAGCATCGCCGCGTGCAGCACCGCGCGGCGGAAGCTCCACTCCGCGGGCCGCGCGCAGGCGATCGTATCGCCGTCCAGCGAGAAATCCGCGGCCGTGGCCAAGCCGAGGAAGCTCGCGATCTGCCCGATCGCGATCGGCGTGCCGTCGGGTGACCCGAACTGGCCCGGAGCCGGCGAACAGGAGATCCGGCCACGCCAGGGATAAGGTGGCTGCGAAGCGTTGCCGGTGTGCGGATCGGGCAGCGCATTGCCGGCCGGCACATCCATCATCACGAAGGGATAGAGCACCACTTCAAGTCCGTAGACATGGCGGAGCCGCCGGATCAGGGCGATGACGCTGCCGTCCGAAGGCGTGCCGCCATAGGCCGGCTTGCCGTTCGACTGGCTCACGAGGCGCGCGCTCGTCCGGTCGAGTCCCGCGACCGACCAGGGCATGTCCGGCGTATTCTTGTCGGCGATCTCGACGCGCGGGGCGATGGTGCAATGGTCGGCGCGCAGATCGTCGCCGAACCAGCTGACGACAAGGGAGATGCGCCGCAGGTTCGGGCAGAGCGCCAGCAGATGCGTGATCGCACCATCGATATCGGTGGCGCTGTGCAATTGATGCCGGTTCTCGGCGATGGTGACGCCGGCTTCGGGCTCCTGGTTGACCAGGGTCGGCTGGTAGATGAATTCGCTCGCGCCCGGGATCAGCGTCACCGCCCGGATCATCTGGCCGAGGCCCGGCACCGCGCGCACCACCTCGAAGGAGAATTGCGGCACGCGATTGCCGTAGTCGGCGAGCGGGAAGCGCTCGAACACGACATAGGCCGTACCGCGATAAGCTGGCGCGGCGCCGGCTTCCTTGGCCGCGATCAGCGGATCGAGCTCCTGGTTCTCGAAGCCGCGATGGATGCGCAGCCCCACGGTGTTGAAGTCGATTTCGCGCCCATTGGCCCAGATGCGGCGCACGAAGGCGATCGGCCCCTCGCAGACCGCGACCGCGAGATTGGCGTAGTAGCTGTAAGTGGTCTCATAGGTCTTCTGCGCCTTCTGTCCGCCCTTGCCTCCGGCTTTGGTGCGAGTGACGGTGGTCGTCACCTCCTCCTCGAAGCGCGTCGCCCAGATCAGCTGACCGCCCAGCCTGGCCCGGCCATAGACACGCGGGATCGGCGCGCCCTCAGTCGAGGCGAGGCCGTCGATCTCCTTGAGGCGCGGGCCTTCGACGATGCGCGTGCCGCCGCCACCGCCAAAGAGGCTCTGGTCGAGGCTCGCGCCGGCGATCGCGCCGAGCGAACGGCCGATCATGGCGCCGAACGGGCCGCCGACGGCGGCACCCAATACCGAGCCGGCGACCTGCAGAACGAGCGTGGCCATCAGGCGTCGAGCTCCGGAAAGGCAAAAACATGGCTGAGATGGCGCCGCCACCAGCCGGTGAAGGCGGCTTCGCCGACCGCGGCACCATCATGGGCGTGCAGGATGCGGTCCGGCTCGGTCAGGACGGCGCAATGCGCCGCCGGCAGATGCGCCCGCCAGCGGAAGAGCAGCACGTCGCCGGGACATGCCTCCTCCGGCTTGACCGAGACCAGATGACGTTCCGCAGCCTGTGCCAGCGTCTCGCCCGCGCCCTGCTGCGCCCAATAAGGCGAATAAGGCGGCGTCGGCTCCGGCTCGCCGCCATAGAGATCGCGCCAGACGCCACGCACCAGGCCGAGGCAATCGCAGCCGACGCCGCGGAGCGAGGCCTGGTGGTGATAGGGTGTGCCGAGCCAGCCGCGCGCTGCTGCGATGACACGCCCCCGTGTCGCATCTGCGCCGGTCATCGGAACAGGCTCCCCCCATCGAACGACCCCGCGCCGGGATCGCCTGCCCCGGTGCCGCCGATGATGAAGTCGTTGCCCGGCAGATGCGGGAAACCGCGAAAGTTGACGCCGTTGCCGAACTTGTCACGGCAGGTGGCGAAGCGCTTGTCGCAGCCTGGGAACGCCGTGAAGAGATCACCGACAGCGATCGGGCGCGGTGCGGCCTGCCAAAGCTGCAGGATGACGGCACCGTCGGCATTGCGATGGCTGCGGATCTCCGTGGAAAAGCCAGTGTTCTGACCCGCCTCGAAAACCAGCCGCCCCCCGCTGAAGCGCCCGTCCTGGAAACTGCCGAGGACCGGCGCCGTGATCGTGAGCCGGCCATCGGTGACAGAGACCGTCCCAAGCGCCGGAAGCGCCACGGCGCCGCAACGGGCATCGCCGAGATCGGCGGAGCAGCCCGCGGTGTAGAGCCGGCCGCGCTCCTCGTCGAAAGCCTTGCCGAGACCCCGGACCTCCGCGGTGAAATTGCTGTCGCTGCGTTTCACCTCGCCGACGAAACCGGCCTCCAGCAGGGTGCGCTGGCTTGGATCGGCCCAGTTCACCAGCCAGAGCGCAACGCGGGCGTCGTCATAGAGGCCGCGCGACAGATCCTCTTCGTTGAGGCCGCTTGCTGCGAGGGCCCCGAGCACCTCGCCGCCACTGGTCGCAAAGCCGAGCTCCGAGCTGGCCTCTGCGGCTTCCAGGCCGGCATTGGCGCGAAACAGGATGCTGTCGAAGGAGAGATCGCGATCGTGATCGGTGAAGCCGAGCACTGCGCCGTCGCGGCGCGTCAGGCTCCAACACCGGCAAAGCGTGGTCGCCTCGCCGGCGACATGCGCGGCGAGTCCCGAGGATAATGTCCGCATGGCGAAACCTTCAGTCGGCGATCTCGACGATCGGGATTCTGGGGATGTCGCCGGCCTCGAAGGCCGACAGATCGACCTCGATCGCATCGGTGTCGAAGCGAACGGGCACGTCGAAGGCAAAGCCGGCACTGACGACAGAGCCGGCCGGCGGAGCATGGCCGACGGCGAAGGTGATCAGCCCACTCGCGTGATCGCAGGAGACGACCGCCGGCTGCGGCTTCGCGACTCCGTCGACGGCAATCAGCACCGTTCCCGCGACCGGCTTGGTGATGCGGCGGACATAGGGCGCGTGCAGGCCGCCATAGAGCTTGCAGAGCTGGAAGACCCGCGTGGCGCCGTCACCGACGCCGATCTGCTGGTCGCTCGCCGCAGGGGTCGCCGAGGGCGCACAGCTCTTCCAGTCGAGCCGATCGCGCCAACGGAAACCGTAGAGCCGGCCGCGCCGTTCCTCGAAAAAGGCGACGACCTCGGCGAGGGCGTCAAGCGTGCGGATGCCGAAGCCGGCATCGTAGCGCCGGCGCGAATGGGCCCAGCGGCTGTTGCGGACCTCCCGGCCCGAGGCCAGCGTCACGACCTGGGTCAGCCGTTCCGGCCCGCCGCGGGCGCCGCGGGCGATCCCGGTGGGAAAGCGCACCTCATGGAAGCCGCTCATGCCGACTCTCCCCGTCCAGTCATGATATGCGCCTCAGAGCGCGCGATTGCCGCGCGCCACGGCCCGCGCGATTGCCGCTGAGACCTGAGCCTCGGAACGGCGGAAGCTGTCGGCATCGGGCGTCGAGACCTGAACGGTGACGCTGACCGGGCGCCGATCACCGCCACCGCCGGCCCGCACGCCGAGCTTGCCGTCGGGACCGCGCGACAGCGGCATGATCGCCTCCGCCCCGCGTTCGCCCATCAGCCCTAGCCCACGCCCCATGGCGAAATAGGAAGGAGCAGCGACGACGCCGCCATCGGCGAAGAACGAGACCGGCGAGCCGCCACCGCCGCCGCCGCCCATGCCGCCGGTAAAGAGCCCGGCCAGGCTGTTGATGCCGGAGCCGAGCCAGCTCGAGATCGTGTTCTGCAGCGGCTTCAGCGCTGATTTCAGCAGACTCTGGCTCAGCGAGTTGCCGATGCCGCGCAGCACGTCCTCGAAGCGCTTGCCCTCGATGATCCCGCTGGCGAAGGCCGAAGTGATCGACTTGCCGAAGGCCTGCGCCGACTTGCTCAGGCTCTGTGTCAGCGTGTTGAGGGAGCGCAGGCCACCGACGTCGAAAGAGGAGGAGTAAGTGGACGAATCGTCTTCGTCAGCCATCGGCGCAGCCTTTCCACTCATCGTTACGGGAAACGGGGTCCGGATGAGCCCGCATCAGCGCGTCCAGCGTCAGCCGCGAAGGCGGTTCGCCTGCCTCGGCCGGCCGATGGGCCTCAATCGCGGCAATGACTTCGCGTGGACTCGCCGCCCAGAAGGCGTCCGGCGTCCAGCGCAAGCGCCCGAGCCCGAAGGCCATGACCTCGCGCCAGGGGAAGGGAGCCGCCGCCGGTGCCCCTAGGCGACCGGCGGCGACGGAGGGCGGGCTTCCGTCCCCTCACCTGCCGGCGCGAAGGTCGCGTCGAGCAAAGCGATCGCCGCGGCGATGGCGCCGTTGAGCCCACCATCGAAAGGCAGCGCCGCGACCTCATCCGTGGCCAGCGCGCCGCCGGCGCCGCGTAAACCCGCAGAGAGAATGCGCGTGATATCGCGGGCCGAAAGCTGGCCGGCGGCGAAGCGCTCGCCCAGCGCCGGCAGGTTCTCGACCGAAAACGCATCCTCAAGTTCGGCGAGCGCGCCGAGGGTGAGCCGCATCGGCAGCGGCCGCCCCTCGACCATCAGGGCGACCTCGCCCCTGTAGCGATTGACCATGCGGCCTCCCCTCAGGCGAGCGTGAAGCTGAGCTGGCCCGCTGATTCCAGCGACAGCTCGAAAGTGACCTCGGCGGCGTGGTCGCCGCGATATTCCAGCGTCGAGAGCTGGAACGGCCCGGTGATCACGCCGAAATCAGGCACGATCACCTGCCAGTCGCGGATCGCGCCTTCGAAGAAGATCTGGCGCACCAGTGCGTCCGAAGCCTCGTCCTTGAAGATGCCGGCGCCGCTGATGCTGGCGCGGCGCATGCCGGCTCCCGCCAGCAATTCGCGCCAGCGCCCGGCCGACTCGGCATGGGTGACGTCGACCGCCTCGGCATTGAAGGCGATCTGGCGGGCGCGCAGGCCGGCCACGGTGACGAAGCTGCCGCCGGCATCGGCGGCCTTGAGCAAGAGGTCCTTGCCTTTCTGGGCAGGCATGGGCGGTCCTTTCGTCTGGCATCGGACCGAAAAGTGGGATCCACTTTTCGGAAAAATCGGATGCGATAACAATTAGATAGATCGCCGCTATTGCGTCCTGCCGGACGCGCGGCGATCTAGCGTCAGAGCGCCTCGGTGACGGCCCGGAAGGTCAGCGTCACCGTCGGCAGATGGGTCTTGGGATCACGGGCGAGCTTCGAGGACAGCCAGCTGAGATTGACCAGCCGGTGGCCCTCTGGCGCGAGCGCGGCGCCTTCCAGGCTGGCGACGATGCGCGCCGCAGCCTCGAGCGCCTTGCGCGAGGAGGCGCTCTCCCCGGCCCAGACGACGAGCGAGAGCTTCTGCTCGCAGCCGCGATCGCTCCCGGTCGACCAATCTTCGGCTGCGACCTCGCCATGGACGACATAGAGCCCGCTCGCGGCGCGCGGCGGCTCGTCATGGATGCGGCCAGCTCCGATCAGCGCCGTCAGCCCGGCATCAATCGAGAGATGCGCGTGGATGGCGCGCCGCAGCGGCAGGATGGCGTCGCTCATCGGCTGACCTCCTCGACCAGGCAGATCAGGCGCCGGCGGCCGCCATCGGGATCGCCGACCGCGCGGATGTCGAAGACCTGGTCGCCATCGCGCAGGCGCTGGCCGGCATCGACGCCGGCACGCCAGCGCAGGGTGATGCGGTGGCTCACCGCCTGCTCGGGCCGCTCGCCGCGCCAGCGTTCATTCCCCGAAAGCCATTCGACCTGGGCCCAGACCGCAGCGACAGTCTCGAAGCCGGTGAGCCGCCCGCCGGCGCCGTCCGGCGTCTCGACGGGTGCCTCCAGTACCAGCCGGCGGCGCAATGCGCCGACGGGGCGGCCTTTACCGATCTCCCTGGTCATCACAGCCTCACGCGGCGGAACGGAGCGACCAGCGCAGCGATCTCGACCGGTAGCCGCGTCGCATCACGGCTGACCACGTCGCCGCGATGCTCGGACCAGCGGCAGGCCAAGCGAAGCACGGCCTGCCGCAGCGGCGCCGGCACCGTGTCACGCGTCGCGCCGAAGCCGACAACGAGATCGATCTCAATCGCAGCATGGGCACGGCCAGGTGCAGGGACCGGACCTGCAATCCTGATCAGCGGCGGGTCGGAGCCTTCGACCAGCGTCAGCGAAGAAGATGCAACGGCCTCTGCAAGGCCACTCGTGGGATAGACGCATGCCACCGTGAGGCCGCGCACCGGCGAGAGCGGCAGGCGGATCTCGCCACCCTGCGGCCAGGCGTCGAGCACGATTCGCCAGCCCTGCTCGATCAGCAGACGGCCGGACGCCGCCTCGATCATGAGCCTGGCCGCCGTGATCAAGGTACCGAGCAGTTCGTCCTCGTCAGCGACGAGGATGCGTAGGAAATCCTTGGCCTCCGACAGCGAAACCGGCTCGATGGCCGGCGGCGTCAAAGCGAGCGGCGTCATGATCCCTCCTCTTTCGGGTTTGATCGGCGCCGTTGATGCGCTATCGAGCCCAGCCCGACAGCGGAGGCAGCTCGATGCGTGGCAGAACGGCGATTGCACTGGCGGCCCTGGCAACGGCATTTGCCGCGGCCTGCCCCGCCTCGGCCGTTGTCGGCGGGCGCGAAGGCGGGCCTGTCGCCGGCGCGACCGTGATGGTTCTCAATGCGCGCGGCGGCGTCTGCACCGGCATCGTGCTGTCCCGCCGGGCGATCCTTACCGCCGCTCACTGTGCCGACTCCCGCGTCGACCTGCGCATCCACTGGCGCGAAGGCGGCGAGCCGATGCTGGTCGAGCCGGCGGCGATCGCGCTGCACCCCGAATTCAACGCCAAATCCGTCACGAACCGGCAGCGCTCGATCGATCTCGCCCTGGTCAGGCTCAGCGCGCCTTTGCCGGCGCGCTTCTCGACCGCGACGCTGGTCGATAGCGGCCTGCCGCGCGCCGGCTCGCCGGTGACGTTGTCAGGCTATGGCGTCGCCCGCGAGGGCGATGCGAAGACGACCGGCACTTATCGCTCGGCCGCACTTGCCACCGTCGAGCCTTACGGGCCCGGCAAGATCCTGCTCTGGGCGTCCGATCCGGCGACCGGCGGCAAGCGCCCCGGCGCCGGAGCTTGCCAGGGCGATTCCGGCGGGCCGATCGTCGCCGGCTCGGACGGCGTGGTCGCCGTCTCCAGCTGGTCGACCGGCCCGGCCGGCAAACAATGCGGCCTGCTCAGCCAGGGCGTGCTGGTCGCGCCGCAGCGCAGCTGGATCGACCGGACGCTATCGAGCTGGGGCGAGGGCGCCGACTGGGCTACCGCGCCCTGACATCCCGTTCACGCGAAGAGCACTGGACTGCGCCGCAGCAAACCCTAGACTGGCACCATGGCAATGATGGCCTCGACCATGACCACTTCGAAGCGCGCCGCGACTGTCGCAATCGCTTTTTGCGCCGGCCTGCAGATGACTGCGCCGGCCCAAGCCGTGATCGGCGGCGTACAGTCCCGAGCCGTCGACGGCGTGCGCGCCTCGACCTTGCGGGTCGAGACCAGCCGCGGCGAGCTCTGCTCAGGCGCTGCGATCTCTTCCGAGCTCGTGCTCACGGCGGCGCATTGCCTGATGACCGGCGGCGCGGTCCGCGTGATCAGCCTCGACAAGCGCTTCCGCAACCGCACCCATGCCGTGGCGGCCGTGCTGCCGCACCCGACCTTCGTGCCCGGCACGACGCCACGCACCCAGCCGGGCGCGGACCTCGCGCTGCTACGCCTTGCCTCGCCGCTGCCGGCCGACATCCAGCCGCTGACGCTTGGCAGCGGGCTGTGGCAAGGTGAGACCGTGACCATGGCCGGCTTCGGGCTCGCCTCGGAGACGAACAAGAAGACCGCGCGCACGCTGCGCGAAGTCACCCTGGTCAACGCCGGCAACTATACCACCGCCAACACGGTCAAGGTCGCGGTCGACACCGAGAACCGTGGCGAGATCCTCGGTGCCGGCGCCTGCCGCGGCGATTCCGGTGGGCCCGTGCTGCGTGGCCCGCCCGGATCGCGCGATCTCGTCGGCATCGTTTCCTGGTCGAGCGGGCCGCTGAGCTCGCGCGTCAAGATGATCTGCGGCGGCTTCACCGCGATCACCCCGATCAACGACCACCGCGCCTGGATCGCCGAGGCGAGCGAGCGCTTGCTCCACTACGGCGACGAACCGCGCCAGGCGGGCGAGAACGCACGCCCGAGCGCAAGCTACAGCTGGTGGTTCGGCCGCTGACGCGGCCGAGACGAGCGCTCAGGCCGAGAACTTCAGCCCCTTGATCGCGGCGAAGTCCTGCACGCCGCCGCCGACGCGCTTGGTCGTGTAGAACAGCACGTGCGGCTTGGCGGAATAGGGATCGCGCAGGATGCGCACGCCCGCCCGGTCGACAACGAGATAGCCGCGGCGGAAGTCACCGAAGGCGATCGAGACCGAGTCCGTCGCGACATTCGGCATGTCCTCGGCCTCGACGACCGGAAAGCCGAGCAGCGTCGCCTGCGCGCCCGCAGCGGCCGGCGGCTGCCAGAGATACTGGCCGGTCGAGTCCTTGAACTTGCGCACCGCAGCTTGCGTCTTGCGGTTCATCACGAAGCTGGCGTTCTGGCGATAGCCGGCCTTCAGCGCATAGACGAGATCGACCAGGATGTCGGACGGGTTCGACGCGGTGAAGGCGCCGGCGACACCGGTCTTCAGCGTGCCGATATTGCCCCAGGTCCAACTGGTGTCAGCAACAGTCGGATAGGCCAGGAAGCCCTTGGGCTTGTCGACGCCGTCGCCCGTGACGAAGGCGGCTCCCTCCTGCTCGGCGAAGGCGCTCTCGACCTCCTCGGCGATCCACTGGTCGATGTCGACGATGGCGTCGTCGAGCAGGGTCTGCGTCGCCGCCGGCATGGCATAGAGCTCCATCGCCGGAAAGGAGAGCTCGGCCAGCGTCGGCGTGCCGGTTTGCGGACGCGCTGCCGTCTCCGCCACCCAGCCGGAAGCCGGGCCGGTGGTCGAGAACGCCTTCTTATAGGTGCCGGAGGAGATCGTGCGCACCGTCGCGATCGAGCGGATCGGCGACACGCTCGCCAGGCGCCGCAGGATCTCGCCCTCGACGGTCGAGGGCGCAAGATAGCCGCCGTCCGGGCCGGAGCCGGTCGACAGCGCCTTGGCTTCGAGCCACTTCAGGCCGGTGGCCTCGCCATGACGGACATAGGACGCGAAAGCAGCCTTGTGCTCGGCGACGGCCGGATCGCGATCCTCGCTCGCAGCCAGGGCCGGGCGGCGACTGTCAAGGCTCAGCCGGTCGAGCCGGCGGCGGGTCTCGTCGAGCGCATCGTCAAGGCGGGCGAGCTTCTCGCCGGTCAGCACATCGCCGCCCATGCGGGTCTCGAGCTCGGCCAGGCGCTCGTCATTGGTGGAGCGGTAGGCCTCCAGCGTATAGCGCAGATCGTCATAAATGGCGGCGGCCTCGCCGGTCGCCTTGGTCTCGGGAGCCTGGTTCAGCGCAGTCATGGAATCTCCTGTGGTTGCGGCTTCAGGTGGATTTCAGGCAAAGGCGGCGCGGCGAGGTGAACTCAGCGCCTTGACGGCGCTGACCCGGGCCTGCGGCAGCATCGGGAAGGTGACGAGCGAGATCTCCCAGAGGTCGACCTTCTCCAGGCGGCGCAGACCGGTGCGTGGTTCGGTTCGGGCGCGCTGCGAGCGGAAGCCGATCGAGAGCCCGTCGACGGCGCCGTCACGCATCAGCGCGTGCAGCTCGCGGGCCCGCGCCACGGCAAGCGAGAGCCGGCCGCGGACATAGAGGCCACGGGAATCCTCGCGCAGTTCGAGCCAGCGGCCGATCGGCTGCGTCGGGTCATGCTGCCAGAGCATCCGGATGCCGCCGGCACCGCGGCGGGCGAGGCTGTCGCGGAAGGCGCCGGGCTCGACCACCTCCCTGCCGAGATCGGCGATGCGGAATAGGCTGGCATAACCCTCGAAAGCGCCGTCCGGCTCGATCCGAGCCAAGGGCTGAGCCAGGAACTTGGCCTCCCGCGCCAATGCGGGATAGCGGGGCACGGCGGATCTCATCGCGCCCCTCCCCGTCCGCCGCGGCCATTGGCGTCGAGCTGCCCGAGCGTCTCGAAGAAGCGGCCGAACACGTCGCGCGGCGGCTGGCGGCCTGGACGCGGCGCCGCGGCGCTCGATCTGACAGCTGCCGGAGCCGGCCTGGGCGGCGGCTTGCCACCGGACTTGCTCATGAATCCCCTCCCTCATAGCGGGCGTTAAAGCGGGCGAATTCGCGCACGAACTCGTCGAAGCGCCGGTTGGCGGCGATCAGCTCGCGCAGGGCGAAGAGGGCGAGCCCCGAGGCGCAGAAGGCCCAGAGCAGCAGCGCGAGATGGCCGAGATCGCCGCGCGCGACGATCCCCGCCGCGGCTTCGTCGAACGGACTCATGACGACACCTCCCGGCGGCCATAACCGACCGCCTCACGTTTCTCGTCTTCACTAAGGAAACCGGCGGCGGACACCCGCCGCCACAGTGATTCCCGCTCATCCGCCAGCGCCTCGACCGCATCGAGATCGGGTTCGAGAATGAGCGCATCGCCGAAGGCCGGGCCAAGCCATTGCGCCAGGGACTGCGCCGTGCGCCTGACCAGCGGGATCAGCGTCTGGCGCCAGAAGGCCCGGTTGGCCTCGGCGAAATTGGCGTGGGTATTGTCGCCGGGCAGGCCGAGCAATAGTGGCGGCACGCCGAAGGCGAGCGCGATCTCGCGCGCCGCGACACCCTTGGCGGCGACGAAATCGAGTTCGGCCGGCGATAGCGACAGCGGCTTCCAGTCGAGCCCGCCTTCGAGCAGCAGCGGGCGCCCGGCATTGCGCGCGCCTTGGAAACCGTCCTCCAGCTCCTGCTTCAGCCGCTCGAATTGCGCCTCGGTCAGCGTGCCGCCTTCAGGGCCGTCATAGACCAATGCGCCGGAGGGCCGGGCCGCATTGTCGAGCAGCGCCTTGTGCCAGGCGCCGGCAGCATTGTGGACGTCGAGCGAGCAGGCGGCCGCCTCGACCGGCGAGAGGCCGTAATGGTCGTCGACCGGATGGAACAGCGACAAATGCAGGATCGGCGGCAGCGCACCCTCGTCCTGGCGGAAGCGGATGGTCTGGGCGCCGACCGCGTAGTCATAGCCTTCAGGCCAGCCATCGCGGCCAGGCACCACCCGCATCCGGTCGGGCCGGAGCGCATAAAGCTCGCGCGGCTCGCGGCCGATGCTCGCCGCTTCGACATAGGCATTCCCGGCGACGAGCAGGTGGCCGTAGAGCATCTCGCGGAAGGCGATGCCGCCCTGGCGCGGATTAGGCCGCTCGATCAGCGCCAGCGCCGGATGCTCCGGCACCTCCCGGTCCCCGACCTTGGCGATCAGCTGGGTCTGCGCCGCCGCCTCTGCGATCAACCGGACGCAGCGATGCACCACCGGATTGCGCTGATAGCCCTCGCGCGCCAGGGCACCGTAGTCGCGTGGCGTCCAGACCGGTCGCCCAGCTTCGTGCAGGGCGATCAGCGGCCCGATGCGCGAGCGCTTCTGTTCCGGCGCGGCAGGACCGCGCAGGCTGCGAAGGAAATTGAGCATGGGTTTCTCGCTGTTGTTGCAATCGTCGGGCGCTACAGCCCCCTCACCCGCGGCCGGCCCTTCGGCCCGAGCATCAGATGCGTCAGCGCCCAGACCAGCGCGTCGAGCCGATCGGGCGAGCGTCCGGAAGTCAGCCCTGTCGGGCCGAAGTCGCACATCTCGTCTTCCAGCGCCGGAAAGGCGCCGGCGTGGCGGACCCGGCCTTGCGCATAGAGTGCCGCCACCGGCTCGGCCCGCAGGAATTTTCCACGCGAGGCGCGAACCGGCGTCACCGGAACGCCCGGATCGACCTCGCGGATGACGCTTCCCGCCATCTCGCCGCCCTGGTTGACCTCGACGACGAGTGCATCGGCCTCCAGCCGGCGATAGAGCGCGACCGCGGCCGCCGCCCACTCATGCGGCCTGGCCCCGGCGAGCGTCGCATCCGCCAGCACATGGCCGATACCGTCTCGGTCGACTCCGGCCGCGACAAGCCCGCAGCTATCGGCTCGCTTCGACGAGGAGGCCGGCGGATCGATCGCCACCGCGATCCGCGCCAGCGGCGGCGCTTCACCCTCGCGGCACTCCTCGATCAATGCCCGGCTCCAGAGCGCATCCGCGCTCTCCTCGACGATCTCGCCTTCGAGCTCCTGCCGGCCGAGCCGGGTGCCGCCATAGGCTTGGCTCACGCTGTCGAGAAAGCTCGGCGCCAGGTTGAAGCGGTTGGCGCTGGTTGCCGCCCGGCTGACCGCGACGCGCGGATCGTCGAGCAGCCGCTTGATCAGCGGCAGCGGCCGCGGCGTCGTCGTCACCACCTGGCGCGGCCGGTCGCCGAGTCTCAGGCCGAGTTGCAGCATGTCCCAGGTCTCCTGAAGGTTCGGCCATTTCGCCAGTTCGTCCGACCAGGCGGCGCCGAATTGCGGCCCGCGCAGCCCTTCCGGATCTTCGGCAGTGAACACCTGCGCTATCGCGCCATTGCCCCATTCGAGCCGCCGCCGCGACGGCGACCAGACCGGCTTCTCCCAGCGATGATGGATCGCGAGCAGGCCGGAAACGCCCTCGATCATCACGTCGCGAACTTGAGCCTGCGTCTCACCGACGAGGGCGATGCGGCCGACGGGTTCGACTGCGAACGGCCAACGCCCCAGCGCCGTGCCACGCACCCATTCGGCACCAGTTCGTGTCTTGCCGGCGCCTCGTCCGCCAAGAACGAGCCAACTGAACCAATCATCCTGCTGGGCGGGAAACTGATCCGCGCGCGCCCAAGTGGCCCAAGTTGTCAGGATGATCTGCTGCTCTTCAGGCGAGGCTGTCTCCATGAGGCGGCGCACCAGCCGTGCCCGCTTCCTCGGCGGCAAGGACCGCAAGACGGCGTCCAAGCTCGCTGCGAAGCTCATCGACCCGGCGCAATCCTTCGGCGGGGCTGGGCTCATCCTCGGATTTTCCTCCCTCCCTCGCTGCAGCAGAATCCAGCGCGACCAGCTCGCGCACGGTGCGAGCCAGCGTCGCCAGCGTCTTCGCGTCGACTTCGCTCGCGGCGGTGCCGGCCGGCAATTCGGCCAGATGCGCCTCATGGGCTTCGAGCTGCGTCTGCGCGGCCTTCCAGAGCTTGCTGATCACAGCCTTGCGGCCGCGCGGCGCAGGCTTGCGCTTCGCCGCCGGCCGAGCCGGGGCGCTCTCGTCAGTCTCGTCGGTCATCGGAAACCTCGGCTCGGCCCGGACACGCAAAAGCCGCCGGCTGGGCAACGCGGCGGCTTCGTTCGTCTCAGGCGCAATTCGTGAGCGTTCCTGATCTCTACCCGATCAGCGTCACGATGTCAAGAAAAAATTCCTACCCGCATTTGATGCGCTCAAGGTTGGTAGGTCTGAAACGGAGGCGGTGTCGGGAACCCAGGCGGCGCGCTTCGCGGCACACTTTCTGCCAACTCGATGATCTCACGATGAGAAACCTGTACGGCAGCCTTCCAGTCATACCAAACAGAACTCGAAGGCCAAACCCGCATCAAGTTGATGCCCTCGTAGCCTCCAATCTTGTATCCACTGCCACTGACAAGCGCATGCATACAAAGGCGTCCCACGCAGAATGTCACAACTCTCGAATTACAAACGCTTTCCCCACTTTCAATGCGCTCCGGGTCGATAGTTATTTGGTTGGAGTCGCTTACCATCAGGAAACCAGTGGTAGCGCATACGAACTCATCCCCCCGCAGCACCATCATATTTCACAATCCACATCTGCCAGTGAGGCGGCGGGCTCAAATTTATCTTTATGTAGGAGCGATCCTCTTGAGGTATCGCAGCCATCCTCAAATCGATACGATCGAGAAGCACGATAATTAATGCAAACCAGAGCGCCATCTTCTGCTGATCAGCAGGAGAAATTTCCACTGGATCACCAGCTATCAGTGGCTGCAATATAGACTTTGCTTCGTGCTCGACGTTTCCGCACCAGCCGCTATTGCAATCCTGACATACGATCCGAAGCTTTCGGCTGAAGGTTGATCCCTGCCGAATCTCCACTGAAGGCGCAGGACCTGGTACAACGCTCTTGAACGTCCTAAACTCACCCACAACATTCTCGTGAGTGTTACTGAACGTGGGCAGAACCTGCTTTAGCCAAGCAGGCCAAATATGGGCTTTGGATAGCTTCCCGCCCGCGCAATATATGCAACGCCCGGGAGGCTTGAGCTTAGCCCTTTCCGGCACGACAACAGCCGTCCGAGAAACGCATTATCAAACCTCCGACTTCTCCACCCATTTGATCTGGGTCTGCGGCTTGTAGGCGTCCATCTTGTCGAGCAGCGCCGCCGGATCGGTCTCCATCATCGCCATGTCGCGATGGGCCTGCCACATGAAGCCGGCCTTCGTCGTGTTGTCGAGGAAGGCGGCGAGCGCGTCGTAGAAGCCGTCGATGTTGAGGAAGCCGAGCGGCTTGCCGTGGATGCCGAGCTGGCTCCAGGTCCAGATCTCGAAGATCTCCTCGAAGGTGCCGATGCCGCCGGACATGGCGATGAAGCCGTCGGAGAGCTCGGCCATGCGCGCTTTGCGGATGTGCATGGTCTCGACCACTTCGAGCCGGGTCAGCTTGTTGTGGCCGACCTCCTTCTCGCGCAGCGCCCGCGGGATCACGCCATGGACCTCGCCGCCGGCTTCGAGCGCGGCATTGGCGACGATGCCCATCAGGCCGACGGCACCGCCGCCATAGACCAGCGTCAGGCCGCGCCTGGCGATCGCCGTGCCCATGGCGCGGGCGCCCTCGGCATGGACGGGATCATGGCCCGGACTCGAGCCGCAGAAGACACAGACGGATTTCATGAGGCGAGTGCTTGCAAGATGCGGGCCCAGGAGCGCTGGCCCTTGTGGAAGGAGGACAGATCGTACTTCTCGTTCGGCGAATGGACGCGATCGTCGTCGAGGCCGAAGCCGACGAAGAGCGTATCGAGCCCGAGCGTGCGCTTGAAGTCGCCACCGACCGGGATCGAGCCGCCGCTGCCGATCGAGACGACGCGGCCGCCCCATTCCTCGGCCAGCGCCTTGCGCGCCTTCTGCAACACTGGGGAATCGACCGGCACCGCGAGCGCCGGCGAGCCGGAATGGCTGATGAACTCGGCGGTGACGTCCTCCGGCAGGCGCTCGCGCACGAACTGGTGGAAGGCGGCGGCGATCTTGGCCGGGTCCTGGTCGCCGACGAGGCGGAAGGAGACCTTGGCCGAGGCCTTGGCGGCGATCACCGTCTTCGAGCCCTCCCCGGTATAGCCGCCCCAGATGCCATTGACGTCGCAGGTCGGGCGCGACTGGATCTGCTCGATCAGCATGCGGCCGCGCTCGCCGACCGAGTGCTTCAGCCCGACCTGGCCGAGAAATTCCTTCTCGGTCAGGTTGAGATCAGCCCATTCCGCCTTCTGCGCGTTGGTCGGCTCGTGCACGCCGTCATAGAAGCCGGGGATGGTGATCCGGCCGGTCTCGTCATGGATTTCTGCGATGATCTTGGTCAGCACATGGATCGGGTTCGCGGCGGCGCCGCCGAACAGGCCGGAATGCAGATCGCGATCGGCCGCGGTCAGCCTGACCTCCTGATAGACCATGCCGCGCAGGGTCGAGGTGATCAGCGGCGTGACGCGGTCCCACATGCCGGTGTCGCAGACCAGCGCGAAATCGGCCTTGAGCTCGGCGGCGTTGGCCTTGATGAAGCCCGGCAGGTTGACCGAACCGGATTCCTCCTCGCCCTCGACCAGGATGGTGAGGCCGATCGGCAGGTCGCCGGTCTCGGCGAGCGTGGCGCGGATCGCCTCGATGAAGGTCATGACCTGACCCTTGTCGTCGCAGGCACCGCGGGCAAGGATCGCCTTCCGCCCCGGCTCGATCTCCTTGACGACCGGCTTGAACGGGTCGTTGTCCCACAGCTCCAGCGGATCGACCGGCTGAACGTCGTAATGGCCGTAGAACAGCGCATGCGGCGCGCCGGGCTTCGGGCGATGCGCGAGCACGACCGGATGGCCGCCGGTCTCGCGCAGTTCGGCCTTGAAGCCGAGGCTTTCAAGGTCGCGACGGAGCCATTCGGCCGCCTGGCGCGTCTGCGGATCGAAGGCGGGATCGGTCCCGATCGAGGGGATCTCGAGCCAGGAGGAGAGGCGCGCCAGCGAAGCGTCGAGATCGGCGTCGAGGCGGGAGAGGACTGCGGGAAGCTGGGACATGGCACTCACTGGAGGCTGATTCCGGTGGCGACATCATGCCTGGTCGCGCGCACGATGCCAGCCGTCCTGACGCATAGCAGCTTGCGTCGCGGCGGCGTCTACAACTCGTCCATATCCTCAGGCCACATCCGTGCGCCGTGCAGGACGCGAAGAACCCGGATCTTGTCTGCGGTCACAGCATAGACGGCGATATAGGGCGTGCGCTGAACGACCAATTCGCGGGTCCCTGCGATCCTGCCTGGCCGACCGCTTTCCGGAAACCGAAGGAGCCGGCGCACGGCGAAAGCGATCCGCTCGTCGATCTCGGCAGCCGCCTTCGGATTGTCGACTTCGATGTAGCTGAAGATCTCGTCGCGGTCGGCAAGAGCGAACGACGACCAGACCAAGCGCATCATGCTTTACCGCCGCCCTTGCGAAGGGCCGCAGCACGGCGCACGGCAAAACGGGCCTCGGCCTCGACGTCCTCGACATCGGGACGCTCATCCGCCAACGCCTGGAGCACTTTCGCGCGGAACCAGGCGTCGTGCGCGTCACTATTGCTGACGAGTTCGAGAGGCAGCGCGCCCTCGTTTGCCGTCCGCGTCAGCAGAATGCGCACGGCGTCCGATACGGTCAGGCCCATGCCCTCGAGAACCGCCGTCGCGCGGTCCTTTACGTCAGCATCGATACGCGCCTGCACCAAGGCATTCTGAGTCATGACGAGGCTCCCTACAGGAGCCCTATGTAATGCATCTGAATGACAATGGCCAGATACGGCGTCTGATCTCGCTACCGCCGCCCGCCCGTCAGGCTCCCGAGCACACCGCGCAGGATGGCGGTACCGACCTGCCGACCGATCGAGGTGGCGGCCGAGCGCGCCGCCGAGGTGATGATCTTCTCGGTCATGCTCTGCGGCAGCGGCCCGCCGCGGCTGCCCGGGCCGGTCTTCGGGCGCTCCCGAGTGCCGCCGAGCCAGCCGCCGATCGTATCGAGGATGCCGCCGCCGCCTTCGGTCGAAGCTTCGACCGGCGAGCCGTCGGCATTCATGCCCTTGCGCTTCATCAGCGCCTCATAGGCCGACTCCCGATCGACCATCGTGTCGTATTTGCCGGTGAAGCCGGAGGCGCGCATGCACTGCGTCCGCTCCTGCGGCGTGATCGGGCCGACCTGCGCCATCGGCGGAGCGATCAGGCAGCGCTCGACCATGGTCGGCGAGCCCTTGCCTTCCAGCGTCGAGACCAAGGCCTCGCCGACGGCGAGCTGGGTGATCGCCTGTTCGGTGTTGATCTTCGGATTCTGCCGGAATGTCTCGGCGGCAGCCCTGACCGCCTTCTGGTCACGCGGGGTGAAGGCGCGCAGCGCGTGCTGGACGCGGTTGCCAAGCTGGGCCAGCACCGTATCGGGAATGTCGAGCGGATTCTGCGTGACGAAGTAGACGCCGACGCCCTTGGAGCGGATCAGGCGAACGACCTGCTCGACCGCGGTCAGCAACGCCTTGGGCGCACCGTTGAAGAGCAGATGTGCCTCGTCGAAGAAGAAGACGAGCTTCGGCTTGTCGAGGTCACCGACCTCCGGCAGCTGCTCGAACAGCTCGGAAAGCAGCCAGAGCAGGAAGGTGGCGTAGAGCCGCGGATTGGCCATCAGCTTGTCGGCGGCCATGATGTTGATCACGCCGCGGCCGTCGCGGTCGGTCTTCATCAGGTCGTTGATGTCGAGCGCCGGCTCGCCGAAGAACAGGTCGCCCTTCTGGTTCTCGAGCACGAGCAGGGCGCGCTGGATCGTGCCGACCGAGGCGGAGGTGACGTTGCCGTATTTGGTCGTCAGCTCCTGCGCATTCTCGGCGATGAAGGACAGGATCGCGCGCAGGTCCTTGAGATCGAGCAGCAAGAGCTTCTGCTCGTCGGCGATACGGAAGGCGATATTGAGCACGCCCTCCTGGGTGTCGTTGAGGTCGAGCAGGCGCGCCAGCAGCAGCGGGCCCATCTCGGAGATGGTGGCGCGGACGGGGTGGCCCTGCTCGCCGAACACGTCCCAGAACACGGTGGTGAACTGGTCGGGTTGGTATTTCAGCCCGAGTTCCTCGGCGCGCTTGACGAAGGGCGGTTTGGAATTGCCCGGCGCTGCGATGCCTGAGAGGTCGCCCTTGATGTCGGCAGCGAACACCGGCACGCCATGCTTGGCGAAGCCTTCCGCCAGCACCTGCAGCGTCACCGTCTTGCCGGTGCCGGTCGCGCCGGTCACCAGGCCGTGGCGGTTGGCGAGCTTGAGCAGCAGCACCTCCGGCTTCTCGCTCTTGCCGATCAGGATCGTGCCGTCATCCGCCATGGTCGCGCCTGTTCCGTTGCCATAAGGTCGTGCAAGGGATGTAGCGAAACGCGAGGTTGGGCGGAAGCATGAAGATCGCTTCCATCCGAGATAGTTTATGTGTAAACTATCTTAAGAGCACCAGCAGGCTCGTCATAAGAGGATCGCATGATGGAAGAACTGATCTCCCGCATCACGGCCGTTTCCGGCCTCGACGAGTCGCTGGCGAAGAAGGCGATCGGCATCATCCTCGCCTTCCTGCAGAAGGAAGGCCCTGCAGCCGAGATCGGCCAGCTGATGGCGGCGCTGCCGGGCGCGCAGGAACTCGCCGAGACCGAAGGTGGCGCCAAGGGCGGGCTTCTCGGCACGATCGGTGGCCTGATGGGCGGTGGCGGCGGCGTGATGGCGCTGGGCGGCCAGCTGATGGGCGCCGGCCTGTCGATGGGCCAGATCCAGAGCGTCTCGAAGGAGATGTTCGCCGTCGGCCGCGAGCAGGCGGGCGAGGACACGATGGGTGCGATCGTCGGCGCGATCCCGGGCCTCGGCCAGTTCGTCTGAGCCGACGCAACCCCCACAAGTTTCCGGAACGCCGCCCTATCGGGCGGCGTTTTCGTTTGCAGGCATAGGAGTTCCCTGTCGCGGGGATCGGCATTTCGGCACGGCTTTCCGACCAAGGGGGCATTTGCGTTCGCGCCGAGCCATGGCAATCAGGACTTCGCGGTTGCACAATGGGCCGCCAACTGGCGTGTGCTCCACCGCCTGACGGGAATGGCGGGAGGAACACGTGCAAGGAGTTCGCTGCTGATGACCTCGACAGTCCTCGCCGATCTGCCCTTCATGGACGCCTTCGCCACGCCGGGCGAAGCGCAGTGGCGCGCTGCGGTCGACAAGGTGCTGAAGGGCGCCGATTTCGAGAAGAAGCTGGTCGGGCGGACGACAGACGGCATCCGCATCGAACCGCTCTACGAGGCCGCAACCGAGGAAGGCGCACGCCCCCTGCGCGCCAAGGCCGGACGCTGGCGCGTCACGGCGCGCGTCGATCATCCGGATGCGGCCGAAGCGGCAAGGCTCGCCCTCGCCGAGCTTGAGGGCGGCGCCGATTCCCTCAGCCTGAGTTTCGCCGGCGCGCCCGCAGCGCGCGGCTTCGGCCTCAACGCGACCTCCGTAGATGCTCTCGACGCGGCGCTCGACGGCGTCATGCTCGATCTCGTTCGCCTCCGGCTCGACCCTGCTCCGCGAGGCCGCAAGCATGCGCTGCTGCTGGCCGATCTCGTCGCGCGACGCGATCATGCGCCCTCTTCGCTCCAGATCGATTTCGGCATGGAGCCGATCGGCGCGTTCGCGAGTACAGGGGCGCTCACCCCCTCCTTGCCCGAGCTCGGCAAGCGCATTGCCGAGACAATCGCCACGCTGAAGGCGCGCGGCTTCACCGGCCCCTTCCTCGCCGCCGATGGCCGGATCTGGCACGAGGCCGGCGCGACCGAAGCGCAGGAACTCGGCGCGGTGCTGGCAACGGCGGTGACCTATCTGCGCCTGCTGGAAGCTGAAGGTCTGCCGCTCGCCGAGGCGCGCGACGCCATCTCCTTCACCCTCGTCGCCGATGCCGACGAGTTCGTCACCGTCGCCAAATTGCGCGCCGCGCGCCTGCTCTGGGACCGGGTGCAGCGCGCCTGCGGGCTCAATCCCAAGCCTGTCTTCATTCACGCCGAGACCGCTTGGCGCTCGCTGACGCGGCGCGACCCCTGGGTCAACCTGCTGCGCGGCACCATCGCCGCCTTCTCGGCCGGCATCGGCGGGGCGGATTCGATCGGCGTGCAGCCCTTCACCGCCGCGCTCGGCCTGCCAGACGGCTTCGCCCGCCGGATTGCCCGGAATACGCAACTGATCCTGCTGGAAGAGGCTAATCTCTGGCGCGTCGCCGATCCGGCCGCTGGGGCCGGCGGCTTCGAGGCACTGACGCAGGCGCTGTGCGAGCAGAGCTGGCGCAAGTTCCAGGACCTTGAAGCCGAGAGCGACGGAAACCTCACCGGCATCGTCGGCGCACTCGCCAACGGCCATATCCAGAAGGGGCTGGCGCGGGAGCGCGATGCCCGGGCCAAGGCGATCGCGACCCGGCGCGAGCCGATCACCGGCACCAGCGAGTTCCCCAACCTGTCGGAAGCCTCGGTCTCGGTGCTGGCGCCGCTGCCGGCAGTTGCGCCGAGCAGCGATGCGGCCGGTGATGCGATCACGGTCGAGGCTTTGCCGAGCATCCGTTTGGCCGAGCCGTTCGAGGCGCTGCGCGCCCGCGCCGATATCGCGGAAGCTGCCGGCGAGCGGCCGAAAGCCTTCCTCGCCACGCTGGGGCCGATCGCCGGCTTCACCGCCCGCGCCGGCTTCGCCCGCAACCTGTTCGAGGCCGGCGGCATCGCAGCGCCTTCCGGCGACGGCTTCGCCAAGACCGGCACAACCGATCTCGACGCACTCGTCGCGGCCTTCCGTGCTTCCGGGGCGAAGCTCGCTTGCCTCTGCGGCTCCGACGAGGCCTATGCCGCCGAGGCTGTCGCAGCCGCAACTGCGCTGGCTGCGGCAGGCGCTACTGTTTGGCTCGCCGGCCGCCCGGGCGAGCAGGAAGCGGCGCTACGCGAGGCAGGCGTGACGAACTTCGTCTTCGCGGGCGGCGACGCCATCGCCGTGCTGCAGGATGCGCTGGCGATCGCCATATCCCCTGTCAGCACCAGCAAGGGATAAGCATGCCGATCGCCCTCACCATCGCCGGCTCCGACTCCAGCGGCGGCGCCGGCATCCAGGCCGACCTCAAGACCTTCGCCGCGCATCAGGTCTATGGCGCCAGCGTCATCGTCGCGCTGACCGCGCAGAACACCACTGCGGTGACCGCGATCCATCCGGTCCCGGCCGATTTCGTCGCCGCGCAGCTCGACGCTGTCTTCGACGATCTCGCCGTCGATGCGGTGAAGATCGGCATGCTCGCCACCGCCGAGCTGATCGAGACCGTCGCCGACGGGTTGGAGCGCCACAACGCGAAGAACATCGTGCTCGACCCGGTGATGATCGCGGCCTCCGGCGGCCGGCTCCTGCGCGAAGACGCGATCGAGGCGCTGAAGCGCCGCCTGCTGCCGCTCTGCGCCATCGTCACGCCCAATCTACCCGAGGCGGCCGCCCTGCTGGGAACCGCCATGGCGGAGACCGAAGATGCTGCGGCCGAGCAGGCGGAGGCTCTGCTCGCGCTCGGCCCGGCCAATGTGCTGGTCAAGGGCGGCCACGGCACGGGCGACGACAGCGTCGACATCCTGATCGGCAAGGACGGCCGGCGCGAGCGCCTGGTTGCGCCGCGCATCGCCACGCAGAACACCCACGGCACCGGCTGCACGCTGTCCTCGGCGATCGCGTCGGGCCTCGCCCACGGCCTTGCTCTCAATGAGGCGGTGGCGTTGGCGAAACGCTATATCTCGGCCGCGATCGCGGCCTCGGACGCGGTCAAGGTTGGCCGCGGCCACGGACCAGTGCATCATTTCCACCATTGGTGGGACAGGCCAGACGGGAGCAAGCCATGACCGCGATCCCGGATTTCACGAAACTCGCTTTCGCCGACGGTGCGGCCGGCGCGAGCGCCCCCCAGGCCACAGGCGACCTCTGGCAGACGCCGGAGGACATCCCGGTCAAGTCGCTCTACACCGCTGCCGATCGCGACGGCCTGCCCTTCGTCGATACGCTTCCGGGCATCGCGCCCTATCTGCGCGGCCCCTATCCGACCATGTACGTCAACCAGCCCTGGACGATCCGGCAATATGCCGGCTTCTCCACGGCCGAGGATTCGAACGCCTTCTACCGGCGCAATCTTGCCGCCGGCCAGAAGGGATTGTCGGTCGCCTTCGATCTCGCCACCCATCGCGGCTATGACAGCGACCATCCGCGCGTCGGCGGCGATGTCGGCATGGCCGGCGTTGCGATCGACTCGATCTACGACATGCGCACGCTGTTTTCCGGCATCCCGCTCGACCAGATGAGCGTGTCGATGACGATGAACGGCGCCGTGCTGCCGGTGCTGGCGCTCTATATCGTCGCGGCGGAAGAACAGGGCGTGCCGGCGGCCAAGCTCTCGGGGACCATCCAGAACGACATCCTCAAGGAGTTCATGGTCCGCAACACCTATATCTACCCGCCCTCGCCCTCGATGCGGATCATCGGCGACATCTTCGCCTACACCTCGGCGAACATGCCGAAGTTCAATTCGATCTCGATCTCCGGCTACCACATGCAGGAGGCCGGAGCGACGCAGGACCTCGAGCTCGGCTACACCCTCGCCGACGGCGTCGAATATATCCGCGCCGGTCAGCGCGCCGGCCTTGGCGTCGATGTCTTCGCGCCGCGGCTCTCCTTCTTCTGGGCCATCGGCATGAACTTCTTCATGGAGGTGGCTAAGCTCCGGGCTGCCAGACTGATCTGGGCCAAGCTGGTCAAGGATTTCGGGGCGCAGAACGAAAAGTCGCTGCCCTTGCGCACCCATTGCCAGACCTCGGGCTGGTCGCTGACGGCGCAGGATGTGTTCAACAACGTGCCGCGCACCATGATCGAGGCGATGGCGGCGACGCAGGGGCACACCCAGTCGCTGCACACCAACGCCCTCGACGAGGCGCTGGCGCTGCCGACCGACTTCTCCGCCCGCATCGCCCGCAATACCCAGATCGTGCTGCAGCAGGAGAGCGGCACCAACCGGATCATCGATCCCTGGGGCGGCTCCTATTATGTCGAGCGGCTCACCGCAGAGCTCGCCGCCAAGGCCTGGGGCCATATCAGGGAAGTCGAGGCGCTCGGCGGCATGGCCAAGGCGATCGAGGCCGGCATCCCCAAGCTCCGGATCGAGGAGGCCGCAGCCAAGACGCAGGCGCGCATCGACGGCCGCCAGCAATCGATCATCGGCGTCAACATCTTCAAGCCGGAGAACGAGGCGGCGATCGACGTGCTCAAGGTCGACAACGCCTCGGTCCGCGCCCAGCAGCTCGACAAGCTCAGGCGCCTCAAGGCCGAGCGCAACGAGGCGGAGACGCAAGCGACGCTCACCGCGCTGACCAATGGCGCGCAGGGCGGCGGCAACCTGCTCGACCTCGCCGTCAAGGCGGCGCGGGCGAAGGCGACCGTCGGCGAGATCTCGCTGGCGATGGAGACAGTGTTCGGGCGCCACCGCGCCGAGATCAAGGCGATCTCGGGCGTCTACAAGCGGGAGGTCGGCGAGATGAACCCTGCCGTGACGCGCGTGCAGTTGATGTGCGAGGCCTTCGAAGAAGCGGACGGGCGCCGCCCGCGCATCCTCGTCGCCAAGATGGGCCAGGACGGGCACGACCGCGGCCAAAAGGTGATCGCCTCGGCCTTCGCCGATCTCGGCTTCGACGTCGATATCGGCCCGCTGTTCGCCACGCCCGACGAGGCGGCGCGCCAGGGTGTCGAAAACGACGTCCACATCGTCGGCGTCTCCTCGCTGGCGGCCGGCCACCTGACACTGGTGCCGGAGCTGAAAGCCGCACTCGCCAAGGCCGGCCGGCCCGACATCATGATCGTGGTCGGCGGGGTGATCCCGCCGCAGGATTTCGACGCCCTGATCGAGGCCGGCGCCAGCGCGATCTTCCCGCCCGGCACCGTCATCGCCGACGCCGCCGAGAAGCTGCTGGAAGAGCTCAACCAGCGGCTGGGCTACGCGCAGAAAAACGCGGCGGAGTGATCCGCCGCGCTTCATCAGGCTTCAGAACTCACCAGCCGCCACGCCAGCGGTGATAATAGCGCGGCGGGGGCGGCGGCCCATAGAAGCGCGGACCCTCATAGTGGCGGCGCCAACGCGGCACGCCCCAGTAGCCATAGGCCGGTGGCGCACGCCAGCCATAGCCGGGACCGTCATAGTAGGCCTGCTGGATCAGGACGCCGGCCTCGGCCTTGCTTGGCGATGCCGCGCTGATCCCGAGCGCAGCGGCAGCGATGAGGCCGGCAGAAGCGAGAGTGCGAAACATCGTGATGTCTCCTTGTGCCGGAGCGGAAACGCTTCCCGCTCTGGCACGCACTATCGCGCTGCTCGGCTGAACCGGTTTTGAGCGGGACGTTCAGCGGGCGTTTACCTCAGCGCCCCGCCAGCGCATCCCGCTTCATCAACAGGGACGCGCCGATCACCGCGACCGCCACCGCTGCGATCATGATCGTGCAGGCGGCGTTGATCTCGGGCGTGACGCCGAGGCGGATCGCCGAATAGAGCCGCATCGGCAGCGTCGTCGCGCCCGGCCCGGTGGTGAAGCTGGCGATGACGAGATCGTCGAGCGAGAGCGTGAACGCCAGCATCCAGGCGGCGGCGACCGCCGGCCAGATCAGCGGCAGCGTCACCGTCACAAAGGTCTCCATCGGCGTCGCGCCGAGATCGCGCGCGGCTTCCTCCAGCGAGCGGTCGAAGCCGGCGAGCCGCGCCTGAACGACGATGCAGGCGAAGCCGAGGCTGAAGGTCGCGTGGGCGATCACCACGGTCCAATAGCCGCGCTCGACATCCCCAGCGACGAAGAGGAGCAGCAGCGACAGGCCGGTGATCACCTCGGGCATGACCAGCGGCGCCATCACCATGCCCGAGAACAGGGTACGCCCCACGAAGACCCGGTAGCGCGCCAGCGCCAGCGCCGCCAGCGTCCCCAGCACCGTCGCCAAAGTCGCCGAGACCAGCGCGACTCGGATCGTCAGCCAGGCTGCGTCGAGCAGAGGCTCGTTGCGTAGGAGCGCGCCGTACCAATGCGTCGAGAAGCCGCCCCAGACCGTCACCAGCCGCGAGGCGTTGAAGGAATAGGCGACCAGCGCGACGATCGGCAGATAAAGGAAGGCAAAGCCGGCGACGAGGGCGGCGAGATGGAAGGCTCCGAAGCGCCTCATCGAGCATCCCCCGGGGTTGCTCCCCTCGCCCGTTGCAGCAGCATCAGCGGCAGCACGAGCACGACGAGCAGCACGATCGCCACCGCCGAGGCGAGCGGCCAGTCGCGATTGGAGAAGAACTCGTTCCAGAGCACCTTGCCGACCATCAGCGTATCGGAACCTCCCAGCAGGTCGGGGATGACGAACTCGCCGATCGCCGGGATGAAGACCAGGGCCGAGCCGGCGAGGATGCCGGGGACCGACAGCGGCAGGGTCACGGTCAGGAAGGTGGTCAGCGGCGTCGCGCCGAGATCGGAGGCCGCTTCCAGCAAGGTGCCGTCAAGCTTCTGCAGCGTCGAGAACAGCGGCAGCACCATGAACGGCAGGTAGGAATAAACCATGCCGATCAGGACGGCGGCATCGGTGTTGAGCAGGCGCAGGGGCTCACTCGTCAGCCCGACCCCCATCAGCGCCATGTCGAGCAGGCCATCCGGTCGCAGGATACCGATCCAGGCGTAGACGCGGATCAGGAACGAGGTCCAGAACGGCAGGATGACGAGGACGAGCAGGATGCCCTGCCAGCGCTTGGGCGCCAGTGCCATCGCATAGGCGAGTGGGTAGCCGATCGCGAGCGCGATCAGCGTCGTCAGCGCGGCGATGCGCAGCGAGGAGAGGTAGCTCTGCCAGTAGAGCGGATCGTCGCCGAGCAGGCGGAAATTCTCGAGATCGAGCGCGCCGAGAAATTCGCCGAGCTGGCTGATGCCGGGGAAATGCGGCGCATAGGGTGGCTGGTCGGTCGCAGCGTCTGACAACGCGATCCGAAGCACGATGACGAAGGGCGCGAGGAAGAAGGCGATGAGCCAGAGATAGGGAATGGCCGCGACCAGGAGGCCGCGACCGGTCCAGCTGCTTCGGGGAACCGGCGTGCTCACGACGGCGCTCCGCCGTCATTCCGGAGCGCGCCGAAGACGCGAGCCCGGAACCCAGAACCGATGCCGTTCATCGAAAGAGCGAAAGCGACGCCGTGCCTTTCCGCTATCTGCCATCGGTTCTGGGTTCCGGGCTCTTCGCTGCGCGAAGCCCCGGAAAGACGGAGATGGTCCTGCGCCATACTCACGACGCCAGCACCATGCCGGCCTCGACGTCCCAGAAGAGCCAGACCTTGTCTTCCCAGGCGAAGGGCTGCTCGATCCGCCTGGTGCGGTTGGTCAGCGAGACCTTGAAGAGCTTGCCCTCGTCGCCGCCGACCATGACCTGCACCATCGTCATGTCGCCGAGATAGCCGATATCCCAGATCTCGCCGGCGACCTTGTTGATGGCCTGCCCGGGCTCGTCATGGCTGAGCGCGATCTTCTCGGGGCGAAGGCCCACGGTGATCGCATCGCCCGGCCGGCAACTCGGCGCATCCTCGTCGAGCTCGACCGTGCCGACAGGCCCGCTCTCCAGCGTGACGAGATCGCCCGCGACGGCGGTGACCCTGCCCTCGATCAGGTTGATGTCACCGACGAACTCGGCGACGAAGCGGTTCAACGGCGCCTCGTAGATCAGGTCAGGTGGCGCGATCTGCAGCAGCCGGCCATGGTCCATCACCGCCATGCGGTCGGCCATGGTCATGGCCTCGTCCTGATCGTGGGTGACGACCATGAAGGTCAGGCCGAGATCGGCCTGCAGGTCCATCAGCTCGTATTGCGTCTCCTCGCGCAGCTTCTTGTCGAGTGCACCCAGGGGCTCGTCGAGCAGCAGGAGCTTAGGCTGCTTGACCAAAGCGCGGGCGAGCGCGACGCGCTGGCGCTGGCCGCCGGAGAGCTGGTCCGGCCGGCGCGTCTCCATGCCCTTCAGGCGGACGCGCCCGAGCATGGCATCGACGCGCGCGGCGATCTCGGCCTTGGGCAGGCCCTCGCGCTTCAGCCCGTAGGCGATGTTGTCGCCGACGCTGAGGTGCGGGAACAGCGCATAGGATTGGAACATCATGTTGACCGGCCGCTTGTGCGGCGGCACGGCGGTGATGTCGATGCCGTCGAGCAGGATCTCGCCCTCGTCGGGCTGCTCGAAGCCAGCGAGCATGCGCATCAGCGTAGTCTTGCCGCAGCCGGACGGCCCCAGCAGCGCGAAGAACTCGCGCTGATGGATCGCAAGCGACAGCCGGTCGACCGCGGCCACCGCGCCGAAGCGCTTGGTCACGTTCCTAAACTCGACCAGCGGCTTGGCCGCGGGATCGTTCCAGGGCTGGAAGTCGCGCCGGACGCTGCCCGGCGAGGCGCGCCGTCCACCCGCCTCCGGCCTGCTCACCTGCCGCTCTTGACGCGGGTCCACAGCCGGTTGACCACCCGCTGCGTCTTCTGGTCGTAGGGCGTGATCGTATAGAGGCGGCTCATCACCGCATCGGTCGGATAGATGCCCGGATTGTCGCGGACCTCGGCCGAGAGCAAAGGCTTGGCGGCGAGATTGCCGTTGGCATACTGGATGAAGTCCGAGTTCTTCGCCGCCATCTCCGGTCGGTTGACGAAGTCGATGAACTGCAGGGCCGCGTCGGGATTGCCGGCATCCTTCGGGATCACGAAGGAATCGAACCACATCAGCGCGCCTTCCTTCGGGATCACATAGCTGATCTCGACCTTGTTCTTGGCCTCGACGGCGCGCTTCCTGGCCTGGAGCACATCGCCGGAATAGCCGACCGCCAGGCAGATATCGCCATTGGCGAGCGCGTTGATGTATTCCGACGAGTGGAACTTCTGGATGTGCGGCCGGATCTTGCGCAGCAATTCGCCGGCCTTGTTGAGATCGACCTCGTTCTTCGAATCGGGGTCGAGCCCGAGATAGCGCAGCGCCGCCGGGAACATCTCCTCGACCGCGTCGAGCACGTGCACGCCGCAATTGGAGAGTTTCTTCAGCTTCTCCGGATCGAAGACGATGCTCCAGCTGTCGATCACGGCGTCGTTGCCGAGCCGCTCCTTGATCTTGGCGGTGTTGTAGCCGATCCCGGTGGTGCCCCACATGTAGTTCACAGCGAACTTGTTGCCGGGATCGTATTTCGACAGGCGCTGCTTGATCTCAGGCCAGGCGTGCTTGAGGTTTTGCACCTTGGCAGTGTCGATCGGCGTATAGAGCCCGATCGGAATGTGTCTCGGCAGGAAGGAGGCGGTGACGACGACGAGGTCGTAGCCGGTCTTGCCGGCGAGAAGCTTGGTCTCGACCGTCTCCATCTGGTCGAAGGTGTCGTAGACGACGGTGATGCCGGTCTCTTTCTTGAAGGCGTCGAGCACCTCCGGATTGACGTAGTCCGACCAGTTGAAGATGCGCAGTTCCTTGTTGTCCTGCGCCCCGGCCGGGCTGGCTGTAAGAGCGAGCCCGAAAGCCGCCGCAGCGGCCAAGCTATGCATAACCGACGTCAAAGTGCGCAATCTGCCCCTCCTTTAGATTTCGCGCGGGCACGCTAGCAGCTTGCGGCAAAGCCTCAACCTCGATTTCGTGATCGGCGACGCTCCGCAGCGTCTTGTGGCACCGGCGCCGCGCGCCCTATTCTCCGCGGAAGCATGATCCGGCGTTTCGTCCTCTTCTTCGCGATCTTCTTCCTGCTGCCGCTGGGCACCCATGCCGCCTGGTGGCAGTTGCAACCGCTGGCCTCCGACTGGGCCCGCGCAGACTGGTCAAGTGCCGCGCTCCTGCCCGCGCCCGCCATCGAGCCGGAAGCGACGGTCCACATCTTCGCCGCCCGCGTCGGCCGCTGGCGCGGCGTCTTCGCGCATCATTCCTGGGTGGTGATGAAGGAGAAGGATGCCTCGGCCTATACCCGCTTCGACGTCGTCGGCTGGGGCAACCCGGTGCGGGTCAATGTCCGCGTCGCCGATGGGCGCTGGTACGGCAATGTCCCGGAGGTCGTCGGCGAGATCAGGGGCGCAGCAGCCGAGGCACTGATCCCGCGCATCCGCGACGCCGTAAAGAGCTATGGCTACAGCGAGTACGGCTCCTATGCCGCCTGGCCCGGGCCGAACTCGAACAGCTTCGTCCAGCATGTCCTCGCCGAAGTGCCTGAACTCGGCCACGCCTTGCCGCCGACCGCGATCGGCAAGGACTGGCGTGAGGGCGGCCTCTATGCTGGCCTCACGCCGAGCCGCACCGGCCTGCAGGCCTCGCTCTACGGGCTCGCCGGCATCACCTTCGGCTGGGTCGAGGGCGTCGAGATCAACCTGCTCGGGCTGGTCGCGGGGTTCGACCTGCAGCGGCCGGCTCTGAAGCTGCCGGGGTGGGGACGGGTGGGGATTTGACGTCATGCTCGGGCTTGTCCCGAGCATCTCAGGCCGGAAGAGGCTCCTATTGCACCTTCTCGTCCTGAGCTTCTCGGGTCTACGCTTCGCTTCGCCCGAGAATGACGTGCTTCATCAATTCCGCAGCACCAGGCACGCCCCGCCCGCCTGCCGCAGGCGATTGCAGGCCAAAGTCGCTTCGCGCAGGCTCTGCACCGGCAGCCGGACGCGATAGAAGCGGCCCCTGCCCCGTCCCGGCACGGCGGAGCCCAGGATCATGGTCGGTTTACCTGATAGCAGCGAGGCGAAACGGGCCGCGACGCGCTGATAGGAAGCGATGGCGCGCGCCTTCGAGGTGTTGCCGGCGAGTTGCACGCCGAACGGGCCATAGGCGCCCTCGACCAGTACCGCCGGCGTGGTGATGCGGATCGAGGCGACCGTAGCGAGGCAATCGGTCTCCTCGCGCGTCGCCGGCGGCGGCAGCTCGCCCGCACCGAGCCGCCATTCCTCGACGGGGCGGCCGGTGATGAAGCGGACATATCCTTGAGTCTCGTAAGGCAGCATGCCGCCGCGCTCGACCCAGCGCGCGACGCGGTTCGGCCCGCCGTTATAGGCGGCTGCGGCAAGGCCGAGATTGCCGAACTGGTTCTTGAGCGCCGCGAGGAAGGCGGCGGAATGCGGGATCGCCGCCTCAGGATCGAACGGGTCGGCGAGGCCACGCTCATTCGCCGTGCCCGGCATGAACTGGGCGATGCCCTGCGCCCCGGCCGGGCTGACGACGTTCGGCCGGAAGCTGCTCTCGCGCCAGATCAATCGCGTGAAGAAGGCGACCGGCAAGCCGTGTGTCTTCGCGGCGCCCTCGATCAGGCGGCAGATAGTCTGGGCCACGCTCTCGGTCTGCGGCTCGGCGAAAGCCGGGCCGCCGAGCAGCGTGGCGGCGAACGCCGCGACGAGAATGCGGCGCCGCCCTGCCCTCACGCGGCGTCGAGCGCCTGGGCGAGATCCGAGATCAGGTCCTCGATGTTCTCGATGCCGACCGAGATGCGGATCAGCGCATCGGTGAGGCCGATCTCCTCGCGCAGTTCGCGGGCGACGCCGGAATGGGTCATCGCGGCGGGATGCGAGACCAGCGTCTCGGTGCCGCCGAGGCTGACCGCGAGCTTCATGATCTGGAGGTTGTCGAGCACGGCGAAGGCTTCCTTCTCGCCGCCCTTGACGTCGAAGGCGAAGGTCGAGCCGGGCTCGACGCACTGGCGGTCGAACACGGCCTTGCGCGGGTCGCCCTCGGCAAGGTCGCCGAGATAGTGGACCTTGGCGATCTTCGGATGCTTGCGCAGATAGTCGGCGACCTTGCGGCCGTTCTCGTTGGCGCGGTGCATGCGGATGTCGAGCGTCTCGAGCGAGCGCATCAGCATCCAGCAGGAGTTCGGGTCGAGCTGCGTGCCGAGCGAGCCGCGCCAGCTCTTCACCTGCCGCACCAGCGCCTTCGAGCCACTGATCGAGCCACCGACGAGGTCGCTATGGCCGCCGACATATTTGGTCAGCGACAGCAGGGTGAGGTCGGCGCCGTGCTTCAGCGGCTTCTGGAAGATCGGGCCGAGCATGGTGTTGTCGACCACGACCGGCGGACGATGGCCTTGCGACTTCTCCAGCTCGTCGGCGATGGCCTTGCAGGCCGCGAGGTCGACGAGGCCGTTGGTCGGGTTGGCCGGCGTCTCGACCAGGATCATCGCGACGCGGCCCTTGGCGGCGGCGTCCTGCGCCACCTTGCGCATCTGCGCGACGTCGACACCATCGGTGAAGCCGAAGGGCGTGACGCCGAAGGCGCCCATCTGGTTCTTCAGCAGCGTCTCGGTGCCGCCATAGAGCGGGCGGCTGTGGACGATAGTGTCGCCCGGCCGCAGGAAGGCGAAGCAGGTCGTCGCGATCGCGGCCATGCCGCTGGCGAAGACGGCGCAGGCTTCGGCTTCGTCCCAGATCGCGAGGCGATCCTCGAGGATCTCCATATTGGGATGGTTGAAGCGCGAATAAACCAGGCCCGACTTCTCGCCCGGCTTGAGCTGGCGGCGGCCGGCGGTCAGGTCAAAGAAGTCCTTGCCCTGCTGGGCGTTCTCGAAGACGAAGGTCGAGGTCAGGAAGACCGGCGGCTTGAGCGCGCCTTCCGACATGGCCGGCGAATAGCCGTAGCCCATCATCAGGGTCTCGGGATGGAGCCGGCGATTGGCGATCCGGTCCTTATGGTAGTTGTCGTCGCTCATGACTGCCTCCTCGCCGGCCAGCGCGGCCGCGACGCGAGCCTAGGACCATCCTAAGGCCATTGCATGAACGATCATCCGTGCACTAGAGCAAGATTTTGCAGCTTCCTGCTCACTTGAACGCCCGGAGGAGCAGATCATGCTCGATACGATCGACCGCCGCATGTTGACCTTGTTGCAGGACGATGGCCGCATCACCAATCAGGATCTGTCGGAGAAAGTCGGCCTGTCGCCGACGCCGTGCCTGCGCCGGCTCAAGCGCCTTGAGGAGACCGGCGTCATCAAGGGCTATTCGGCGATCGTCGATCCCAAGGCCTATGGCCTGCCCTTCAGTGTCTTCGTCTCGGTCCGGCTCAGCCAGCAGAACACGGAGCAGATCGCCGAATTCGAAAAGGCGGTCGAAAACTGGCCCGAGGTCGCGGAGTGCTATCTGATGACCGGCAGCCAGGACTATCTGCTGCGGGTGCTGACCGACGGCATCGAGGGCTATGAGCGCTTCCTGAAGCAGAAGATGACGCGGCTGAAATGCGTCCAGTCGGTCGAATCCAACTTCGCCCTGGCGACGATCAAGAAGCGCGTCGGCCTGCCGCCGCTCTAGGTGGCTTCGAGGACAGAAGGCTGCAACGCCGTGGACATCAGAGTCGAAACCTCGCGCCTCGTTCTGCGCCCTTGGAGCGAGGCAGACATCGAACAGCTCGCGCTGGGCTTGAACGATCTCGAGGTCGCAAGGTGGCTGGCCTTCGTTCCCCATCCCTATTCGGCGTCGCACGCCAGGGATTGGGTCAGGCGATGCCGGGAGATGGCGAGCGCGGGCACCCAGCCGATTGCGTACGAATTTGCGATCGAACTCAGATCCGAGCGGCGCGTGATCGGAGGGATCAGCCTCAACAAGATCGACCGGGCAGCCGGGACAGGTGGCGGCGGAATCTGGATCGCAAACGGTTATCAAGGGCGCGGCTACGGACGCGAAGCGTTCGAAGCGAAGATCCGGTTCGCCTTTCGCGATCTCGGCCTGACGAAGCTGGTCAACGGCTACTTCGACGGCAATGAGAGCTCCTGGGCGATGCAGCGCAAGCTGGGCTATCGGCCTGCCGGCGAGGTCGCCAGCCGCTGCCTGGCAGACGGGCGGCCGACGATCGAGCATGTGACGACGCTGCTGCGCAGTGACTGGGAGGATCGCGAGGACTGAACGTCCAACCGCGCAAGGAACGATCCAGATCGCATGCCGGCGCGGCAGGGCCGCCATGTGGCCATGAGCGGTGGCCAGCCTCCGCTCTCCCCCTAAGCTCCTCCGGCAAGGGCCGTCGCCAAAGACGGACCGCACGGAGGAACACCATGAGCAGAGCTGATCGCGCCTACAGCGCAGCGTCGCTGTTTGCCATTGCCGCCGTCACCATCGCCGGATGCCTGCCCGCGAAGGCCGAGCTGTCGAGCGCTGTGAAGCGCTCCGAACAGACGGTCGCCGGACTGCAGGGACCGGCGGAGCTGATCCTCGATCAATGGGGCGTGGCGCACATCTATGCGGCCTCAAGCCGCGATGCCCTCTTCCTGCAGGGCTACAACGCGGCACGCGACCGGCTCTGGCAGATCGATCTCTGGCGCAAGCGCGGGCTAGGACTGCTGGCCAGGGATTTCGGCCCGTCCTATGTCGCGCAGGACCGGGCCGCCCGGCTCTTCCTCTATCGCGGCGAGATGGGCAAGGAATGGGCGGCCTATGGCCCCGACGCCAAAGCCTATACCGACGCCTTCGTCGCCGGCATCAACGCCCGCGTCGACGAGGTGCGCTCCGGCAAGCAGCCGTTGCCGCTCGATTTCCGCGTCTCGGGCACCCTGCCTGATCGCTGGAGCGCCGAGGACGTGGTGCGTATCCGCAGCCATGGCCTGACCCGCAACGTGATGTCCGAGGTGATGCGCGCCCGCGTCGCCTGCGCTGCCGGCATCGAGGCCGATCGCTTCCGGCGCGTACTGGAGCCGAGCGTGACGACCAAGGTGCCGGACGGGCTCGACCCCTGCGTGATCAAGCCTGATATCCTCGACGACTACAATCTCGCGACACGCGACGTCACCTTCGCCGCTCCCGGCGAAAAGCGCGCGGCGCTCGACCGCGACGCCATCTTCGCTGCGGCCGGCGACAGTGTCTCGACCATCGGCTCGAACAACTGGACGATCGCCGCGAGCCGCACCGCGACCGGCCGCCCCATCCTGGCCAACGACCCGCATCGCGCCCATGGCGTGCCGTCGCTGCGCTATGTCGTGCATCTCAACGCACCGGGCCTCTCGGTGATCGGCGCCGGCGAACCTGCCCTGCCCGGCATCTCGATCGGCCACAACGGCGAGATCGCCTTCGGCCTGACGATCTTCGCGATCGATCAGGAGGACCTCTACGTCTACGAGACCAACCCGGCCAATCCGAACCAGTATCGCTACGGCAGCGGCTGGGAAGAGATGAAGACCGTCAACGAGACGATCGAGGTCAAGGGCGAGGCGCCGCGCCAGATCGACCTGAAATTCACCCGCCACGGCCCGATCATGAAGGCCGAGCCCGACGAGAAGCGCGCCTTCGCCATCCGCACCGTCTGGTTCGAGCCGGGAACCTCGGCCTATTTCAACTCGGCCGAATACATGACGGCGAAGGACTGGCCTGGTTTCAAGAAGGCAATGGCCGAATGGGGCGCGCCATCCGAGAACCAGGTCTATGCCGACAACAAGGGCAATATCGGCTGGATCGTCGGCGGGCGGGCACCGCAGCGCCCGAACCATGACGGCCTGATGCCGGTGCCCGGCGACGGCCGCTATGAATGGACTGGCTTCCTCAAGGCCGGCGAGCTGCCCGAGGTCTACAACCCGACCGATGGTTTCTTCGCGACCGCCAACGAGATGAACATCCCGAAGGACCATCCGCTGCTCGCCAAGCGCATCGGCTTCGAATGGTCCGATCCCTCGCGGATCAACCGGATCAAGGCCGTGCTCGGCACCAAGAACAAAGTGACGCTCGCCGACGCGATGGCCCTGCAGAACGACGACAATTCGGACAATGCCCGCAAGCTCGCCGCCCTGCTGGCGCCTCTATCCTCGGACGATCCGGTCACGGCGGAGGGGTTGAAGCTGATCAAGGGCTGGAACCAGGAGATTGCGGTCGACAGCGGCGCCGCAGCCTTGTCCGAAGTCTGGATGAGCAAGCATCTCGGCCGCGCCCTGACGGCCAAGGCCGTGCCTGAGAAGGCGCGCAGCGTCATCGGTCCGCTCGATGTTGCTGCGGTGGTCGCCTATCTCGAAGCGCCCGACAGCGCGCTCGGCACCGACCCGAAGGCAGCGCGCAACAACCTGCTGCTCGAGACGTTGAAAGCGGCGATGGAGGAGCTGCGGCAGACGCTCGGCCCGGACACGGCGACGTGGAACTGGGGCAAGATCCATCACGCCCAGTTCGATCATGCCCTGTCGCCGCTCGCCGGCGGCCCGGACCGGGCACAGCTCAATGTCGGCCGGCTCGCCATGGGCGGCTCGGCCTTCAGCCCGCGCGCGGCCTCCTACCGCATCTCCGACTTCAAGGTGATCGCGGGCGCCTCGTTCCGCATGGTGCTGGACGTCGGCAATTGGGACGACAGCCGCTTCGTCAACACGCCGGGCCAGTCGGGCGACGCTTACAGCCCGCATTATCGCGATCTCGCCCCGCTCTGGGCCGCCGGCGACTATGCGCCGCTGCTCTATTCGCGCGAGGCGATCGAAAAGGCGGCGCGCTCGGTCATCGCGCTCAAGCCGGCCGGCTGACGCAGCAAGACCCGGGAACGGAGGCTCCGGCCTCCGTTCTCAGGAGCGCGCCCGGTCGATCGCGCGCCGCACCACCTGCGTGACCTCGCTGTTCGACAGGAAAAGGTCGTGGCGCAGCAGGCTCCAGCCGCGGCCGGCAGTATCGGCGACGCGTACGCCGAGCTGCTCCAGCCGCTCGCGATCGGCGGCGCCGGCGCGGGCGACGCCGCCGGCGATGCGCGAGGAGATGGCGAGCGCCCTGTCGCCGGGATCGATGATCACGGTCATGCGCTGGGCGATCGGCCCGAGCCGCGGCACGGTCTGCTCGAAGGCGTCGATATCGACATCGGGCGAGGCCAGCACGACAGCCCCGATCCGGTCGGACAGCCCCTCGAAATCACGCAACTCGCGCAGACCTTCCATGGCCAGGAAACTGCCCATCGAATGAGCGACGATGTTGATCCGCCCGATCGTCGGGTTGGCGACCAGCGCCTTCAACGTCTGGACGAAGCCGTCACGCGACCAGAGGGCGCTCTCGCGGTCATAGGCATAGGCGAGCAATCCCCCGCCGGACGGCCAGGTGAACAGCGCGGTGCGCCCCTCGAAGGCGAGCGCATGCGAGAGCTGGCCGGCGCTGCGTGCGGCCGTTTCGAAGGTCTCGTTGAAGCCGTGGACATAGAGCAGCACGTCGCGGCCGGTTGCCGAATCGGCGAAGGCCCGGGCGGCATCGGTCGCGCTGCGCCGGGTCACGCCGAGCACGGCCCAGTCACCGCTGACGACGGAGCTCACCTGCGCAGCGACGCCGCGGCCCGGCGCCGACAGCCTGACCTCGGCGAAGGTCAGCCCGGTGCCGCGCTCCGAGCCGAAATAAGGTGCGCGGTCGCCCATCGGCTTGCGCGTGGTCGCAACCAGCAGCTGCGGCTCCTTGCCGAAGCTGGACGAATCCGCCGGCCCGATGAAAGGCGAAACGGAGGCTTCGCTCTGCGCGCAACCGGCCAGTCCCGCCCCGAGCAGGGCGACGAAGGAGCGGCGTGAAACGGCGTATCGCGAAGGCGAGGTCACTGGCGAGATCCAGGATTGGGGGCGTGCGGACCTTCTGGCCGCAAATCCTTAAGGCCAGACCAACGCGGCCAGAATGGGGCGGTTACTTGTCGCGCGCGGCGAAGGACGGCGAGGCCTTGGAGTCGAGTCCGAGCATGCTGCCGCTCGTGCCGCCATCGAGACCATCGGCGCCGAGCCGCTTTCCTATCATCTCGACGATGCGCGGTGTCGTCGCGAACTTGCCGTGATTGTAGTCGTCGCTGCTACGGTCTTTCGAGAGATCGATGATCGTCGCGCCGGCCTTGCGCAGATCGGCGACGACCTCGGTGTCCTTCTCCGAGATCGCCCCGAGCCTGGCCTTGTCCCCGGCGAACTGGCGCGAGAAGTCGAGCGCGCGATCATCCGAGGAGACGAAGACGGTCACCGGCCGCTTGATCGCGGCGAGCTGGGTCTTGAACACGTCGAGATCGATGTCGGGCGCCGCCAGCATGACGTTGCGCAGCTTGCCGCCGAAGCTGCCGTCGCCACGGATCGCCGCCTGGCGCAGGGTCTCGACCGTGAGCAACGTCCCCATGGAATGCGCGAGGATATCGAAGCGGTTGGCGCCGAGGTCGCGGGCAATCACGCGTAGACCGGTTTCGAGCGCATCGCGCGAGAAATCGGCGCTGTCGCGGTCGTAGGGGTAAGCGAAGATCTGCGCGCGCGACGGCCAGGTGAACAGCACCGGCACGCCCTTGAAGCCGGAATCGGTGACGATCTGGGCGAAGCGGAAGGCGGCGTCGGCGAAATTGGTGTTGAAGCCATGGACGAAGACCAGCACCTCGCGCTCGGCCTGCGGGCGCCTGGCGACCTCCGCCCGTACCTGTTTCAGGATCTCAGGCTCAGTGAGTCGCTCGACGCCGCTCACGGTGAAATGGCTGGCCGGATCGCCGGCGCTGGTGACGCTGCCCGGCAACTCGACCTGACCGACCTGATGAGTACGCGGGACGCTGATGTCGAGCCGGGCGAAGCCGACCGAAGGGCTGCGCTCGCCGCTGAAATATTCGGGCTGCCTGGTCGTGGCGCGCGAGGTCGCGACGAAGATGCGGACCGTACCGACGATGTCCTCGGGCTTCGCCGCCGAAACCACCAGAACACGCGGCGGGCCACCGCAGGCGGCGAGCACGAGCGACAACAGTGAGACGAGAACGACAAACCGCAAGCCGGACACGCGACAGGCTCTCCGCACCCCGCGCGACTCGTCTCACCCTCCTCGCCACTTGGCAAGAGCGGGGACGATGGCCTGGGCCGCCGAAAGCCTCGCTTCCGTTGCGGGCGCTCGCTTGCTACCAGCGGGTATGGTCGACCTTACAGCGCTCGGCGATGCGATTCTCAGGGGCGAGCGCGCGGCGCTGGCACGGGCGATCACGCTCGCGGAAAGCCGGCGCGCCGACCATCGCGAACAGGCGCAGGCCCTGCTCTCGCGCCTGCTGCCGCATACCGGCAAGGCGATCCGGGTCGGCATCACCGGCGTGCCCGGCGTCGGCAAATCGACGACGATCGACGCGCTCGGCAGTTATCTGACAGGCCAGGGCCACAAGGTCGCGGTGCTCGCGGTCGATCCGTCCTCGACGCGCAGCGGTGGCTCGATCCTCGGCGACAAGACCCGGATGGCGCAGCTCGCCGTCGATCCCAGCGCCTATATCCGCCCCTCGCCCTCCTCCGGCACGCTGGGCGGCGTCGCAGCCAAGACGCGCGAGACCATGCTGCTCTGCGAAGCCGCCGGCTTCGACGTCATCCTGGTCGAGACGGTCGGCGTCGGCCAGTCGGAGACAGCGGTCGCCGATCTCACCGACTTCTTCCTGGTGCTGATGCTGCCCAACGCCGGCGATGAATTGCAGGGCATCAAGAAAGGCATCATCGAGCTCGCCGACATGCTCGCGGTCAACAAGGCCGACGGCGAAGGTGCGACCGCCGCGCGCGCCGCGGCCGCACAATACAAGGCGGCGCTGCACATCCTCGCGCCGACCTCGCCGCTGTGGTCGACGCCGGTGGTGACGATCTCCGGCCTGACCGGCGCCGGGCTCGATGCGCTCTGGGCCAAGATCGAGGAGCACCGCACCCGTTTCGAGGCCAAGGGGCTGATCGCCGAGAAGCGCCGGCGGCAGGACGTCAAATGGATGTGGGCGATGGTGCAGGACCGACTGCAGGCCAAGCTCCGGCATGACCCGGCCTTGAAGGCGCGCACGCCAAAGCTGGAAGCGGCCGTCGCCGCAGGCGAGATGGCGCCGACTGCCGCCGCCGACGAGATCGCCGGAGCGCTCGGCCTGTAATCGGCAGCCGCGCCAGGTCGCGGCATGCCTCTTGAAAGCTCTGCGGCATGATGGAGGCTTCGATGATGCTTTCGCGCCGCGACTGGCTGCGGACGGCCCTTTTCGGCACGGTCGCGGCCTCCGCGGGTCCCGTCCTGGCACAGGCGCCGCGCCCGAGCACGCCAACTCCGCTCGGAATGCTCGGGCTCGAGGCGGCACAGTTCGGCCTGCGCCCCGGCTCCGCCGAGGATCAGTCGCGTGTTCTCCAGGCCGCGCTGGTCGAGGCGGTGAAGCGCGATGCGCCGCTGATCGTCGCGCCCGGCCGCTATCGCATCGCCAATGTCGTCTTGCCAGAGAATGCCCGGCTGACCGGCGTGCCGGGCGCAACGCAGTTCATCGCGGCGCAGGCCGGGCCGATGCTGGTGGCGCGGCGGATCAAGCGCGCCGCCATCGCCGGCATCATGCTCGACGGACTCGACATCAAGCTTGGCCAGCGCGTCGGCCTGCTCAATGCCGAGGAGGTGCTCGATCTTGCGCTGTCCGACTGCGAGTTCATCAATGCCGGCTCGGTCGGGCTGGCGCTCAACCGCACGGCCGGGCGCATCGAGCGCAACCGCTTCCGCTCGATGCGGGATTCGGCGCTGTTCTCGCTCGACTCACGCGGACTCTCGATCGAGGCCAACACGGTCGAGGATTGCGGCAACAACGGCATCCAGCTCTGGCGCAGCCAGGCCGGGGACGATCAGAGCCTCGTTCGTGGCAACCGGCTCAACCGCATCCGCAGCGATGCCGGCGGCGACGGGCCGAACGGCAACGGCATCAGCCTCTTCCGCGCCGGCGGCGTCGTGATCGAAGGCAACACATTGCGCGACTGTGCGCTGACCTTCATCCGCAACAATTCCGGCTCGAACGTGCAGATCCTCGGCAATCAGGGCCGGCGCTGCGGCGAGACGGCGCTCTACTCGGAATTCGCCTTCGAGGGCGCGATCATCGCCAATAATCTGATCGAGGACTGCGCGCAGGGCGCCAGCGTCACCAATCTCGACCATGGCGGACGGCTCGCGGTCGTTGCCAACAACATCATCCGCAACGCCCAGAAGGGGCTGGCGCCGAAGGGCAAGGAGCCCGTCGGCGGCTCGGGCCTGCATGTCGAGGCCGAGGCGGCCGTCACCGGCAACGTCATCGAGAACGCCAGCGATGTCGGGATCACGCTCGGCTGGTCCTGGGCGATGCGCAACCTCGTCGCGACGGGCAACGTCGTCAGGCGAACCGGCATCGGCATCTCGGTTTCGCTCGTCCCCAAGGAGCGCAATGCGTTGATCGCCAACAATGTGATCAGCGAGGCGAAACTCGGCGCGGTCGTCGGGACCGAATTCGGCAAGGCGGTGACCGGCGACTTGACGAAGAGCGAAGACAAGCGCGCCGCCGGCATCCGGATCGAGGGCAATTCCGTCGGCTGACGCTCAATCCAGGGGCCCGCACCAGCCTGGCAGATGCTCGGCCTCGCGGGTCCGCGCCAGATCCAGCGCCTTGCGCAGCGCCTTGGGAAAAAAACGCCTGACGAGGTCGGGCTTGATGCGCCGGCGCAGGAAATCAGCCCAGAGGAACTCGCTGAACGGCGCCGCGGCCTTGGCATAGCCGCCGGCGAGCCGCAGCGCCCCCGCCAGCGAGCGATAGGGATCATCGACGAGAGCCGAGACCTTGCGCGGGATCTCGTCGCGGCCGCGCCTGGTGCCCTCGGCATCGAAGGGATGCATCCAGCTGCGATTGTCGAGGACGCTCCAGAACTCGTCCTTGCCGAGCCGCGACAGGTCGGCGACCACGGTGATCAGCACCCGCTCCTCGCCCTCCAGATGCAGAGCGAGCGCGAGGTGATGATGGTCGATCAGGTAGAGGCGGCGCTTGGGGCCGATGACGACCGGGACGGCGTGGCTGCCGAGGAAGTCGGCGCCCTTCTCCTCGCGCTCGGCCCGCCAATGGATGCGCTTCATCTCGACTTCGCGCATGCCGACGGTGATTTGCGTCGGCCTGAGCTCGACGATGGCGACGGGATGCAGCTGCGGCTCGACCGAGTAGCTCATGAAGCCTCCTTCGCGATTGGGGCAAGCGCCCTCACCGCCTCCTCGACGCTATGGAAGACGCACTCCGCCCCGATCTCGGCGGTCACGCCGAAATCCCGCAAGGCCTGGAGCGCCCGCACCGACTCGGCCCGGGCGATGGCGAAGGTGCCGCCCTGCTTGCGGCAGGCCCCCGCCACGGCCAGCAGGCCTTGCGCCGCCGTATAGTCGATGGCGGGGATGCCGCCGGCATCGAGGACCAGCAGGATCGGCCTGCGCTCCGCCAGCAGCGCCAGCACGCCGCGCCGGAAGATATCGGCATTGGCGAAGAGCAGTGGCGCCGGGAAGGCGACCACCAGCACGCCTTCGACCTGCTCGCCATGGCGGCCGGGCTCAGGCGGCCACCAGATCGTCGTACCGGGGATGCGCAACTGCTCGATCGGCTCGCTGCGCGTCGTCATCCAGACGCCGTGCAATAGCGACAGGCCAATCCCGACGGCGACACCGGTCTCGACCGGCAGCCAGACGATGGCTGCGGCAGTGAGCAGCACGAGCGCGAATTCGGAGCGGGACTGGCCGGCGATCCGCCGGATGACGTCCGCCCGGACGATACGCTGCGCCACGAAGAGCAGCACGCCTGCCAGCGCCGCCACCGGCACCTGCGCCAGCAGTGAGCCGCCAGCGACGGCGAGCGCGAGCACGATCAGCGCCGCCGTCGCCGCAGCGAGCTGCGAGCGCCCGCCGCTCTCGGCGACAACGGCCGTCCTTGGCGGGCTGGCATTGACCGGAAAAGTGCTGGCCAACCCCGCAAAGAGATTCGCGGCGCCAAGGCCGATGAAATCGCGGTCGACCTTCGGTTCAGAGCCATCGGGATCGCGGAAGGAGCGGCTGACGGTGGCCGTCTGCATCATCACCACCAAAGCGATGACCAGAGCGAGCGGGACGAGACTGCGGATATCGGCCCAGTCGAGCACAGGCGGCGCAAGACTCGGCCAGCCCGTGGGCAAGGCACCGAGCACCGCGACGCCGCGCGTCTCCAGCTTGAAGAGCCCGACGGCCGCAGTCGCTCCCACGAGCGCCAGCAATGCTCCCGGCACGCGCGGCGCGAAGCGCTCGCACAGGTTCACGATCGCGAATGTAGCGACACCGATCGCCAGCGAGATGAGGTTGACGCTGCCGAGCCCGCGCCAAAGCGCTGAAAGCTGTTCGGCGATGTGATGACCGCCACCGGGAACGCCGAGCAGGCCGGGGAGCTGTGATACGGCGATATGGACGGCGATGCCGGCGAGGAAACCGGTCAGCACCGGCACCGACAGGAGATCGGCGATCCAGCCGAGCCGAAGCAGGCCGGCGACGACGAGAGCGAGCCCAACCAGCAGTGCGAGCAGGGTCGCGGAGCCCGCCGGGATCGCGCCACCTGCGGCCAATGCAGCAAGGCCGCTGACGAAGATCGGGGTGATCGTCGAATCGGCGCCGGCCGTCAGCAGGCGGCTCGCACCGAACAGGACGAAGCCGAGCGTCGCCGCGACGAAGGCATAGAAGCCGACCTGCGGCTCGAAGCCGCCCAGCCGTGCCGTCGCCATCTGCTCGGGAATGGTGATCGCGGCGAGCGTCAGCCCGGCGATCAGGTCACGGCCGAAAGCGCCGGCGCGGCCTACTGCGGAAACATTCTTATCGGGCGTGGAAGCAAGCGGCATCGGACGAGACCGGAGGCGGGCGGCGAACCTCGCGCCGGTACGCCACTGCCGTCAAGCACGCGACCGCAGCGCCTCCGCGGCACGGACGCGGCCGACCTCGATGCCGTTCCAGTTCTTCATGATCGTCTCGCGGAAGGGCGCGAAAGCCGCGTCGTCGTCGCCCTGCCTCGGCAGGAAGCGCTCGACCAGCGCCGCCATCGCGATCTCGGTGGCGCGGCCGGCGCCGTCATCGCATTTCAGCGCGATACCGTAGCCGAGCTCGGGCAGCGTGCCGCAATAGACGCCCTCGGCCCCGGTCTTGATGAAGGCGCGGGCGCTGAAGATCTCCATGAAGCGGGTGTCGAAGCGGCCGGTGCCGGCGACCATGAACGGGTTGGCGGCAACCGCCTCGCGAATGCGCCGCGCCGCCTCGGCGCGCTTGGGGCCGAGGCCATTGCCGGTGCCGAAGCGGGCGAAACCGAGCGCCAGTGCCTTCAGCGGCACGGCATAGGTCGGGATCGAGCAGCCGTCGGTGCCGGAGAGCTCGGCCTTGTGCGCAGCGCCGGTCACTTCCTCCAGCGCGGCCCGGACCGCCTGCTGCACCTTGTGACCCGCCTTCACATAGCCGGCCGGGTCTTCGTCGATGCCGCAGGACAGGCAGACGAAGCCGGCATGCTTGCCGGAGCAGTTGTTGTTGAGGGCGCTCGGCTCGCGTCCCGCCTTGGCGAGCGCACGCGTCGCCGCCTCGCCCATCGGCCAATGCGCACCGCATTCGAGGCAGCCCGCGTCGCGGCCAGCCTTCTTCAGCATGGCGAGCGAGGTTTCGGCGTGGCGGTCCTCACCAGAATGCGAAGAGACCGCGAGCGCGATCTCCGCCGGGATCAGGCCATAGCGATCGGCGGCGCCGCTCTCCAGCAATGGCAGGGCCTGCAGCGCCTTCACCGCCGAGCGCGGAAAGACGGGGTGCTCGACATCGCCCAGCGAGAACACCACGGCCCCGTCCGCATCGACGACGATCGCTGCGCCGCGATGGCGCGATTCGACCGTGCTGCCACGGGTGACTTCGGCGAGAACGGGATTGTCCATCTGGCATCTCCGGCGGAACGAGCATCGCCTTGTCGCGTTTGTCTCTCGACCTGTCAAAGCCCATGGCGCACAGTGCAGGCATGGGCGAGACAGCGCCCTCACCCACCCGCGAGCTTGAGCAGATGCCGTGCTTCACCGAGGCATGGCGAGGATCCGATGAGCGACACCAGCACGGCCCCCGATTACGAAGTCGAATACAACAACCGCGCCCGCGTTCCCGAGCACCCCGGCCTCATCGCCGGCTGGGCTCGCGATGCCGCGGCCTATCGCGAGACCGCCGTCAGTGAGCTCGGCATCCGCTATGGCGAGGGCCCGCGCCAGAGCTACGACCTGTTCAAGCCGGAGGCGGTGAAGAGCCAGGCGATCGTGGTCTTCATCCATGGCGGCTACTGGCAGGCGCTCGATCCGAGCTTCTTCTCGCATATGGCGCGCGGGCTGAACCAGCGTGGTGTCCCCGTCGCGGTCGCGGGCTACGACCTCTGCCCTGAGGTCGACGTCGGCCACATCGTCTGGGAGCTGCAGCAGGCCGCCGCGGCGATCTGGCGGCGCTACAATCTGCCGGTGGTCGCGGCCGGGCATTCGGCCGGCGGCCAGCTCTCCGCCTGCCTGCTGGCGACGGACTGGAGCAATGTCGATGCCGAGCTGCCGGAACACGTCGTACCTGCCGCCTATGGCATCTCCGGCCTCTACAATCTGAAGCCCCTGACCGAGACCAGCATCAACAAGGCGCTCGGTCTGACGCTGGAGGGCGCCGAGCGCGAAAGCCCGCTGTTCTGGCCGGCGCCGTCCGGGCTGGTCATGGATGCGGTCGTCGGCGGGGCCGAGAGCGCTGAATACCTCAAGCAGAGCCGCAGGCTGACCGATATCTGGGGCCTGGAAGGCGTGCGCACGCGCTATGAGGAGATCGACGGCGCCAACCATTTCACCGTGCTGGACACGATCCCGGATCCGGACAGCGCGATGACGCGCCGCATCGCCGAACTCGCAGGCGCTTGACCCGACCGCAGCAGGCTCTATCCAGAGGCGACAGGATTCCGGAGCCAAGCGATGCAGACCTTCTTCGTCGAGATCAAATGCAAGCTCGGCAAGACCTATGAGGTCGCCAGCGAACTCGCCGATCGCGAGATCGCCTCGGAGATCTATTCGACCGCCGGCAACTACGACATCCTCGCCAAGTTCCATGTCGCGGCCGACGTCGATATCGGCCATTTCGTCGCCCAGAAGGTGCAGTCGATCCCCGAGATCGCCGACACTCACACGATCATCACCTTCAAGGCGTTCTGAGCGCCTCCGATCAGCTCGAAGCTACCTGATCGGCATGGTGAGGCCGTCCTCCGGCTGCATCGCGATCAGCAGATCGGCAAAGCGGCGCGCCGCCGGCGCGACAGGCCCGGCAGACGGAAACAACAGCATTGTCCGATAGGCGATGGCCGGCGCGAAGCGGCGGGCCACCAGCCCCCGCAAGCCGCCGAGCGTCAGCGGAAACGGGTTCAGCAACGCCAGGCCGACGCGCTGCCTGACCATCTCCGCGACGAAAACCGCTGCCGTGCCCTCCCCGACCAGGCGCAGAGCCACGCCGGCGTCAGCGAAGGCCTGCTCGACCTTGATGCGCTCGGGAAAACGCCGCGCGAGGGCGATGATCGGCTCGTCGGCGAGATCCTGCGGGCTCAGCACCTCGCGATCGGCGAGCGGGTGCTCCTCCGGCATCAGGACATGCGCGACGGCCTCCCGGATCGCCTCGCCCTGGATGCCGATATGCGAGGCCGACATGTCGACCAGTCCTAGATCGACCGCACGGTCCGCAACCTGCGTGATCACGGTCGAACTGGTGTCGATCTCGACATTCGCCACGACATCGGGCTCCTGCCGGCGGAACTCCGCCAGAACGGGGGGCAGGACGAACTGAGCCAGGGTCGGCGGGGTCGCGATGCGCAGCACGCTGGCCTGAACGGCTTGCCCGGGCCAGCTGTTCAGCCTTTCAAGGGCCGCGAAGATCGGCTGCGCCTCTGCGTCGAGTGCAAAGGCATCTGCAGTGGGCACAAGCCTGCCGCCTTCGCGCGCGAAGAGCGGGCGGCCGACATGAGCTTCCAGCGCCGCGAGCGCCCGCGACACGGCGGGCTGCGAAATCCCGAGCATCTGGGCGGCCGCCACCGTCTTGCGGGTGGCGATCATTGCCTGCAGGACCTCGAGTTCGCGCAAGCTCGGGGGGCGACGCTCGCTGGTCGATGCCGGTGGGCGAGCGGCTCTTGCCGTGTTCACCATGGACCTGCCCACCCTATCCGCGCTCCGCATCCATCTATGCAGTCAGGTTATATACTACCGCAAGCCGTATAATTTACAGGTATAAGAAATCGTTCTACAAACCCGGCCGGGCGAGAACAGGGGCAGACCGGCCAATCCGGCGACTCGCCACGCGCGGCTCAGTTGTGAAAGATGGCGCCTCGAAGCCATCGGGAGGTTCGGAATGAAAACGCTCAGCGCCAAGGGGCTGAAAGCTCTCAAGCTCGCCATTCTGGCAGCTCCGGTCATCGGCATCGCCGGCATCGCATCGGCCCAGGAGCTCAAGATCGGCCTGTCGGCCGAACTCAGCTCGCTCGACCCGCATTATCACAACCTCACCCCCAACAACCTGATGGCTCGGCACATCTACGAGCCGCTGGTCGGGCAGGACGAGAAGCAGCAGCTGAAGCCGGCGCTCGCCGAGAGCTGGAAGGCGATCGACGACACGACCTGGGAATTCAAGCTGCGCAAGAACGTCAAGTTCCATGACGGCTCGCCGTTCACGGCGGACGACGTGATCGCCACCATGCAGCGTGCGCCGAACGTGCCGAAAAGCCCGTCGAGCTTCAACGCCTATGTCCGCGGCAAGGAATTCAGCAAGGTCGACGAGCACACCATCCGGATCAAGACCACGGAGCCGGCCCCGCTGGTCCCGACCGACCTCTCGACCTTCGGCGTCATCTCGGCCAAGTGCAAGGACACGACCACCGAGGACTTCAACCTCGGCAAATGCGCCGCCGGCGGCACCGGCCCGTACAAGCAGGCCGAATATGTCGCGGGCGACCGCGTCGTGCTGACCCCGAACGAGACCTACTGGGGCGGCAAGGAGCCCTGGTCGAAGGTCACCTTCCGGATGATCACCTCGGCGCCGACCCGCGTCGCGGCGCTGCTTGCCGGCGATCTCGACGTGATCGAGAACGTGCCGACCTCGGACGTCGCCCGCCTCAAGGGCGATGCCAAGCTCAACGTCTCGAGCACGGTCTCGAACCGGGTGATCTATTTCCACATGGATCACTTCCGCGAGGTCTCGCCCTTCATCAAGGGCAAGGACGGCTCGGAGATCAAGAATCCGCTGCGCAACCTCAAGGTTCGCCAGGCGCTGTCGATGGCGATCAACCGGCCGGGCATCGTCGAGCGCATCATGGAGAAGGAGGCGATCCCCGCCGGCCAGCTCCTGCCCGACGGCTTCTTCGGCACCTCCAAGAAGCTGAAGCCGGTCGCCTTCGACCTCAACGGCGCCAAGAAGCTGCTCGCAGAGGCCGGCTATCCCAACGGCTTCAAGATGAAGCTGCACGGGCCGATCAACCGCTATCTCAACGACACCAAGATCATCGAGGCTGTCGCGCAGATGTTCTCGCGCCTCGGCATCGAGACCGAGGTCGAGACGCTGCCGTCGGCGAACTTCTTCACCCGCGCCTCGCAAGGCGGCCAGGGCAATGTGCCCGAGTTCTCGTTCATCCTGGTCGGCTGGGGCGCCGGCACCGGTGAATCCTCGGACTCGCTGAAGGCCCTGCTCGCCACCTTCGATCCGAAGAAGGGCATGGGCGCGACCAATCGCGGCCGCTACTCCAATCCGGCCTTCGACGCCAAGCTGGACGAGGCTCTGCGCACCGTCGACGACGCCAAGCGCGACGCCGCTTTGGCCGAGGCGATGGAGATCAGCATGAACGATGTCGGCCTGATCCCGACGCATTACCAGCTGAACACCTGGGCCTCCCGCAAGGGCGTCAAGGTGCAGGCCCGCACCGACGAGTACACGCTCGCCACCGGCATCCGTAAGGAATAACCGGCCCCCGTCGATCCGGTCCGGACCGGCTTGAAGCCCGGTCCGGACCGCGCGACACTCTTTCCTTGTTGAAATGCGAAGGCGCAATCCTGTCGGCTCGCTGGCGGGAGGGGGCCTCGTACCCGCTCCGGAAGGCACCGGACCATGCTGGCATTCGTCCTGCGCCGCCTGGCGCAAGCTCTCTTCGTCATCGCGGCGATGCTCGTGATCGTCTTCTTCGGCGTGAACGTCGTCGGCGATCCCATCTACATGCTGATCTCGCCTGAGATGGACCAGCAGCAGATCGCCGAGACGGCGCGCGCGCTCGGGCTCGACCGGCCGATCTGGGAACAGTTCCTGGTCTTCCTGAAGAACGCCGTCCAGGGCGATCTCGGCCGCTCCTTCGTCCATGGCGAATCCGCGATCAAGCTGATCCTCAGCCGCATGCCGGCGACGCTGGAGCTCGCCTTCGTCGCGCTGGTGCTGGCGGTCCTGATCGGCCTGCCGCTCGGCCTCTATGCCGGCCTGAAGCCGGAGAGCCGGCTGTCGCGCTTCATCATGGCGGTCTCCATCCTCGGCTTCTCGCTGCCGACCTTCTGGGTCGGGCTGATGCTGATCCTGACCTTCGCGGTCAGCCTCGGCTGGCTGCCGGCGACCGGGCGCGGACCGACCGTCTCGATCCTCGGCCTGGACACCTCGCTGCTGTCGCTGAAGGGCTGGCAGCACGTCGCCCTGCCCGCCTTCAACCTGGCGCTGCTCAAGATCTCGCTGGTGATCCGCCTGGCGCGAGCCGGCGCGCGCGAGGCGGCGCTGATGGACTACGTCAAGTTCGCGAGGGCCAAGGGCCTGTCGCAGAGCCGGATCATCGGCGTCCACATCCTCAAGAACATCATGATCCCGATCGTCACCGTGCTCGGGCTGGAGTTCGGCTCGCTCGTCGCCTTCTCGGTGGTGACCGAGACGATCTTCGCCTGGCCGGGCATGGGGCGCCTGCTGCTCGAGGCGATCACCCGGCTCGATCGACCGGTAATCGTGGCTTACGTCATGGTGGTCGTCGTGCTGTTCGTCACCATCAACCTCCTGGTTGACCTGATCTATTCGGCGCTCGATCCGCGCGTCCGCCTGACGGAGGCGACATCATGAGCGACACCGCTTTGCCCGCTGCCGCACCGCCTGCCGAGGCCAAGGAGGAGACGCCCTTCCGGCGCTTCATCCGCTCCTTCATCGAGGACCGGCTGGCGCTGTTCGGGCTCGCCCTCTTCATCCTGATCGTCCTGCTCGCCCTCGCCGCCCCGCTGATCGCGCCGCAGAACCCCTACGATCTCGCCAGTGTCGACGTGATGGATTCGCGCCAGCCGCCGGGCTCGGTCTCGGGCGAGGGCTTCACCATGTGGCTCGGCTCGGACGGCGTCGGCCGCGACCTGCTCTCCGGCATCCTCTATGGCCTGCGCATCTCGCTGATGGTTGGCGCCTTCTCGGGCATCCTGGCCGCAAGCATCGGCTCGGCGGTCGGCCTGATCGCAGCCTATGCGGGCGGGCGCACCGAGAACGCGATCATGCGCCTGGTCGACCTGCAGCTCTCGCTGCCGTCCGTTCTGGTCGCCCTGATCCTGGTCGCGGGTCTCGGCAAGGGCGTCGACAAGATCATCATCGCGCTGGTGATGGTGCAATGGGCCTATTATGCCCGCACCGTGCGCGGTTCGGCGCTGGTCGAGCGACGCAAGGAATATGTCGAGGCGGCGCAATCGCTGGGTCTGTCCCATGCCCGCACCGTCTTCCGGCACATCCTGCCGAATTGCCTGGCGCCGGTCATCGTCATCGTCACCGTGCAGACGGCCCATGCGATCTCGCTGGAGGCGACGCTGTCCTTCCTCGGCGTCGGCCTGCCGCAGACCGAGCCCTCGCTCGGCGTGCTGATCGCCAACGGCTTCCAGTACATGCTCTCGGGCAGCTACTGGATCTCGGTCTTCCCCGGCTTTGCGCTGCTGATGACGATCGTCTCGATCAACCTGGTCGGCGACCGCCTGCGCGACGTGCTCAACCCGCGGCTGGAGAAGTGAGCATGGCGCCAGTTCTCGAGGTCACCAACCTCAAGACCCATTTCTTCACCCGCGCCGGCACGGTGAAGTCGGTCGACGGCGTCTCCTTCCGCGTCGATCGCGGCGAGGTGCTCGGCCTCGTCGGCGAATCCGGCTCGGGCAAGTCGGTCACCGGCTTTTCGGTGATGGGCCTGATCGATCCGCCCGGCAGAATCGTCGAGGGCTCGATCAAGCTCAACGGCAAGGAACTGGTCGGGCTCGACGAGGAGGGTTTCCGCAAGGTCCGCGGCCGCGAGGTCGCGATGATCTTCCAGGACCCGATGATGACGCTGAATCCGGTCCTGCGCGTCGATACGCAGATGATCGAAGCCGTCACCGCCCATGACAAGGTCTCGCACAAGGCGGCGCGGGACCGCGCCCGCGACGCGCTCGCCAAGGTCGGCATCCCCTCCCCGGAGGAGCGGCTCAACGCTTATCCGCACCAGTTCTCCGGTGGCATGCGCCAGCGCGTCGCGATCGCGATCGCCCTGCTGCACCGCCCGCCTCTGATCATCTGCGACGAGCCGACCACGGCGCTCGACGTCACCATCCAGAGCCAGATCCTGGCGGAGATGCAGGGCCTCTGCGCCGACACCGGCACGGCGCTGGTCTGGATCACCCATGATCTCGGCGTCGTCGCCGGCCTCGCCGACCGCATCGCGGTGATGTATGCCGGCCGCATCGTCGAGACCGGCGCGGTCGATCCGGTGCTCGACACCCCACTCCACCCCTACACCAGCGGCCTGCTCGGCTCGCTGCCGGCCGAGGGTGAGCCCGGCGCCCCCTTGCGCCAGATCAGGGGCTCGACGCCCTCGCTGGCGCGCCTGCCGCAGGGCTGCGCCTTCGCGGCGCGATGCGATTATGCGCAGGCGGATTGCCTCGCCATCGCTCCCGACGTCACCCCCTTCCCGGGCGAGCGCGGCGTGCGCTGCCATCACCCGCTGAACCTCGCCGGAGTCGCGGCATGAGCACGCCGATCCTCACGCTCGAAGGCGTCTCGAAACGCTTCACCAAGCCGCTCGACGCAGCCTCGAAATTCGCCAACCTGCTCGGAGCCAACTACAGCGAGCAGACCGTCCACGCTGTCGACAGCGTCGATCTCTCGATCCGCCAGGGCGAAGTCGTCGGCCTCGTCGGCGAGTCCGGTTGCGGCAAGTCGACGCTCGGACGCGTCGTCGCCGGTGTCCATCATGCCAGCTCCGGCCGCGTCTCCTGGCGCGGGCGCTACACCGACGAGATGTCGTCGGAGGAGCGAAAGGCGGCGACGCTCGCGATCCAGATGATCTTCCAGGACCCGATGTCCTCGCTCAATCCGCGCCTGCGCGTCACCGACATCGTCGGCGAGGCGCCGGTCGTGCACGGGCTGGTGCCGAAGGCGCAGCAGGACGCCTATGTCGCCGAGATGCTCGACCGGGTCGGGCTCGACTCCACCTATCGGCGCCGCTATCCGCACCAGTTCTCGGGCGGCCAGCGCGCCCGCATCGGCATTGCCAGGGCGCTGGCGGTCAAGCCGCAGTTCCTCGTCTGCGACGAGAGCGTCGCCGCACTTGATGTATCGATTCAGGCCCAAGTCCTGAATCTTTTCATGAAGCTGCGTGACGAACTTAACCTGACTTATCTTTTCATTAGCCATGATCTCTCGGTGGTCCGCCACCTCTCCGACCGGGTCGTGATCATGTATCTCGGCCGCGTCGTCGAGGCGGCGCCAGCAAGCGAACTGTTCAAGGGTCCGCAGCACCCTTACGCGCAGGCTCTGCTCGCCAACGTCCCGACGATCAGTGCCCGCAAGAAGCGCTTCGCGCCGCTGAAAGGCGAGATCCCCTCGCCGCTGCACCCGCCGTCCGGCTGCCATTTCCATCCGCGCTGTCCACAGGCGGGGCCGCGCTGCAAGGCCGAGCGCCCGGCGCTGAAGGAGATCGCGACGGGGCATGTCGCCGCCTGCCATCTGCACGATGGTGGCGTCGGCGCGCTGGCGGCCTGAGCTTCGGCTCGGATCGCAAGCTCAGAGCGGCGAGAGCTGCCAGGCGTACTGATAGCGTCCGTATTGGGTGCTGGTGACGCCGTTGCGCTCGGTGCCGGGGAACTCCTCCGGCGGCGTCACCACCGTCACCCTGAAGACCCCGGTCTTGCCGGGCTTCAACAGACCCATATGGACGGCGGCTGCGCCAAGCGTCGAGTCGCCGCTGTAGATGTCCGTGCCCCAGAGCTGGCCTTCCAGGACGCCCGTGACGCGGAAATAATAGACGGCGCCGACCTTCTCGCAGAGCCCGTGCATGTTAGTCGGCGCATTCGAGGCGATCGAGTTCTGCTCGAGCAGCGTCTTGAGCTGCCGGCGCGAGAGTTTCCCGCGCTTGTCGAAATAGGCGACGAGATCCTGAACGACTTTCACGATGCGCCTCCCGCTTGCATGACGATCACCCGCCCATAGGAAGGTTGGAACGAGGCCGAGGGTTTCGGCAGTGCCCAGAGCACCGCGTAAGGGACGGTCTCGTTGGGATAGGTGATGTCGCCGTCGGTGATGACGATCGCGGCGCTGACACGTGGATCGTCCGCCAATGCGGCGAGCGCCGGCGTCAGGTCGCTGCCGCCATAACCGCTGATCTGGTAATCGGCGAGCTCTGACGGAGAGAGCACCTCGTCCGAGGTGACGACGGTATCGCACTGGACGACGCGGATCTCGTCGACCCCCGCCGCATCGCAGAAATCGGCGATGGCGGCGAGCGCCTTCGGGATATCGTCGCTCATCGAGGCGCTGGTATCGAGGATGACGTTCAGCATCCAGGAATGGCGCTTGCGACCGGGCATCACGAGATCGCTGCGGTCGTGGCCGCGGCGCGAGGCGCGGGTGTAGGTGCGCTCGCCGGGCGCGGCGCCGTCGAGCCAAGCCTGGAGCACGACATGCCAGGGCGTGTGAAAGAAGCCGCGTTGCGCCCGCACGCTCTGCTGCTGGCCGCCTGCGCTGTCGCCCCTGCCGCGCAGAGCGCCCATCGCCTTCGCCAGCACCATGCCGCGGCCTGCGAGGTCGCGGACGGCCCGCGCCCGCTCGGCCTGGTCGGCGCTGTCCTCGGGGAAAAGCTCGCGCTCGCGCTGGGCGTCGAGTGCATCGCCCATCGCACCGGCAGGCGCCTGCCGGGCTGCGCCGAGCACCTGCTCGACGGTCACGGCCTGCCCTTCCCATACTTGTGTCCGCGAGGGCATGTAACTGCCGGTGCGGCGCATCTCCAGCACGATGTCCTCGGCCGAGCGCTCGCGGGCGCCTTGCATGTCGAGCCCACCGGCCGGGATTTTGGTGGTGCCGAGCGCATGCCGCAGCATGTCGTTGATGATGTAGTCGTGGGCGTAGTTGAACTCGAGCGCGGCGCTGCCGCGGGCCCGGTCATGGGTCCGCAGCGCCAGATGCAGCAGCTCATGGGCAAGCACGAAGACGAGATCGTCGCCGGAGAGCCTTGCCGTGAAGGACGGGTTCGCCAGCAGCCGCCCGGACGCGAAAACGCCCATGGTCGGCACGCGCTCGTCGATCTCGACGCGCACGGCGGCGGCAAGCCCGGCCAGATGCGGGAACGGCACTGTCACCAGCCGCAGGCCCCGCATGATCCGCGCATGGGTGGCGCGGTCGGCAACCGAAAGATCGGGCGCCGTGCTCATGCCGCGACCTTGCGCAGGAGGTCGTACATCGCCCGGTCCGCGCCGAGCGCGCCCCAGATCTCGACCATGTCGTTGAGGATGAGAAGCTGGTGCTCGGGCGACAGGCTGCGCAGGAAGCGATTGATCACCGCCGGCTTCATGCCCTCGGCGCGGCCATCCCTGACGAACTGGCGGATGCAGTCGAGGATGAACCAGCGGGCAGAATCGCCCTTCGGCAGCAGCTCGGGCTTGCGCAGATAATCCTCGAGCGGACGCACCGCGCCGATCGAATCCTCGGCGAGCGCGCAGAACACCACGGCGTCCTCCGGGGAGAGCCGGCCGAAGGCGAGCGCACGCCGCAGTTCATTGCTGAGGAAGCCGGCCTTGTCGGCCATGTCGAGGGCCCGTGACAGCAAGGTCCAGGCGCGGGGCGTCGAGAAGGGCACGGGCTCGGCCGGCACCGGCCGCATCAACGCATCGGGGATGGTCGCGATGAAGCTGCGGATCTCGGCCCGCACGCCGGCACGCTGGGCCCAGGCGAGCCAATCGGCGGTATCGACGCGCAATTGCAGGATGGTGACGCGGTTGACCAGCGCCGAGCTCATCGCCCGCACCAAAGCGCGGTCCTGCAGGCGATTGCCGGCGGCGACGACCCATGTGCCCTTCGGCAGGGCATGCTCACCCAGCCGCCGCTCCAGCAGCAGCGAATAGAACGCCTTCTGGACATCGGGTGAGCAGGCCGGCAATTCGTCGAGGAATAGGCAGAACGGTTCGGGCTTCTCCGGCAGCAGCACGCGCGGCGGGCAGAAGACCGAGCGCTCGCCGACGATGCGCGGGATGCCGCTGACGTCCTCCGGGGCGATCTGGGTACCGAGCAGCGAGCGGCAGGGCAGGCCTGCCTCGCGCGCCGCCTCATAGACCAGCTCCGACTTGCCGAGTCCGGGCGGCGAGAGCAGCAGGAAGCTCTGCTCATGCGCCATGCACTGGATCAGCTGCTTGGCCTGTCGCAGCGAGACGACTTCCTCGAAGGCGGAACGCGTCGCTTCCATCAACTCCTCCCGAGAGCGCCCCGTCAGGATCAGATCCACGGGTCCGGCGAGAGGTAGTCTGCAACAGCCGAGGCCTTTGAAATCATTATTTCTTTGTAATGTTTAGTTTTGTTTCACGGCTGTTTCACGGAACGCGGAACGTCACATTTCCGGCGATCCGGCCGCACTTGCCGGCGAAGTGCGGCCCTGTTTTCCCGGCGGCACAAGTCTTTCGCCGCCCGCTCCGGCTTGACGCCCACCCGTTTCCGCGCGACCTCCTCAAGTCACAACGGTAGCGCAGAGGAAGCGTGGGATGGCTAAGAGCACCTTGTCGGCGGACCTTCGTTCTGGCGCGCTCGTGTACCACCGCCTTCCCAAGCCTGGTAAGCTCGAGATCCAGGCGACCAAGCCGCTCGGCAACCAGCGCGACCTGGCGCTGGCCTATTCGCCCGGCGTCGCCGCCGCCTGCGAGGCGATCGTCGAGGACCCGGCGCAGGCGGCCGAACTCACTTCGCGCCAGAACCTCGTCGCGGTCATCACCAACGGCACCGCAGTGCTCGGCCTCGGCGACATCGGCCCGCTCGCCTCCAAGCCGGTGATGGAGGGCAAGGCTGTCCTGTTCAAGAAATTCGCCGGGATCGACTGCTTCGACATCGAGGTCGAGCAGAAGAACATCGAGAAATTCGTCGATGTCGTCGCCGCGCTGGAGCCGAC